>JBHORG010000020.1:0-21225 GCA_042565955.1 Thermoproteota archaeon
CTTGTAATAGTGTACTATTTTGTATTCAGAAAGTGGGAACAAGGCGAAAAGCCTTTCGACAGTAGAGGAAACAGTCTCCGGCGAAAATAATCCTGAGCGAGGTTCGAGGCTGCCATCGTCGTTAAGTTATGCTATATATTTTGGATTAACAATTCTGAAATAGGTTCTTTGAAAATACTTTTTCTCATGAACAACGAAATAGACAAAAGAGACATCTATATTCATCTTATAATATTCGCCGTACTTGTAGCGTCTGCCTTCACCTACTATATGCTGAATCCATTGACCATCGGCCCTATGGACACAAAGGAACTGGTTGTCACACAAATGGAGTTCACAACCTTAAGTGACTCTGATATTATTATTCTCCACGTTACATACCCAGACACTCTTCCAGTTACAGTTGCCGTTATGAATTTACCTCTATGAATTAATTTTATCTGTGCGTGCGCGTAACGCGTTTTCTGTGGGTTTGGGGTAAAAATTTAACCAAAAAAATTCCTTAAATTTTTAGTCAGCTAAAGAATAAAATCTTATAACCTGTTGAGGTAAATTGGTGTAATAGTAAACAGTAAGTGTTTCCTTACAAATATTCTGTTTTTAGTCAATGTTTCTTGACCACTCAATAGTTGTTTTTAGTCAAAGTTTCTTCATAAAAATCCTTTTAATTATCAGAAGAAATAGAGGCATAAAGTGGCTGTTTTGAATAGGATTAGAGTTATTGCAATATTTGCCTCGGCGATAATATTACTTTCTTTTGGAGCTGTTTTATTGAATCTAAGTTCTGATTCAGAAACATTCTATGTGGGTGTTTCTTATTGTGGAGAATCGGTAGAGGAAGCTAAACTGCTTATTGATAGAGTAAAAGATTATACTAATCTTTTTGTTTTGCAGTCTGGTCCATTACAAATAGCTCCAGACACTATTAATGAGATTATCGATTACGCTGTTTCTTCTGGAATGAATTTTATGGTTTTTTTCGGTGACAATAGCCAGGAGGAACTAGACACTTGGCTTAAAACAGGTAAAGACCAGTGGGATGACCACTTCTTGGGCGTGTATTACGCTGATGAACCAGGAGGGAAAATGCTTGACAGTCGCGTACAGCTAAACAAAACAATAAGCCAAGACACTGGAGTGTTAACCGTATCTAGGTCAGATGGCATTACGGTCCTCTATTTTGTCGACGGCAGGGCTATATTGATAACCAACGGTACCGTCATCGAGTACGAAACCAATGGAGAAATTCGAGTGAATGAGGTGCCTGACATAAGGCCCTCATTTGGCCCTTCGAATACTACTGAAGACCCAACCAACTGGACGTCTCATCAAGGTTCTGTTGACCTCTCTCAAGTGGAATCCTATGAAGACCTTTGGGATTCACATCCCTTCCCCACCCACGAATCAATCGCTGATTTCTTTATTAATGAACATCAGAGCAAGCTGGAATATCTAAATAAGAACTCAATTAGGGCTTTTACATCTGATTACGCTCTTTACTGGTTTGACTACAAAGCAGGATATGACACAGTCTTTGCAGAGGTCGGTTGGAACCATACATTAGCCCAAGACATAGCTCTAGCAAGAGGAGCCGCAAAACTGCAGAACAAAAAATGGGGAGCAATTATCACTTGGAAATATAATCATCCACCTTACTTGGATAGTGGCGAAGCAATTTACAAACAAATGCGCACAGCCTATGAGACAGGGGCAGAATACGTTGTGATTTTTAACTATGCTGAAGACATGGAAGGACCATATGGAACATTACAAGATGAGCATTTTGTTGCGTTAGAGCAGTTCTGGAATGATGTAGTGCACTCCTCTGAAATAGAACACGGTTCAGTTAATGTTGACACAGTTCTAGTTTTGCCCGAAAACTATGGATGGGGTATGAGAAGACCAGATGATAAAATCTGGGGATTATGGGAAGCTGACGAAAAATCACCTCAAATCTGGGAACTATCACGCAATCTCCTTGAACAGTATGATTTAGGTCTAGACATAGTTTATGAGGATTCTGAGTTTCCAGTAGAAAGAGAGTATGAAAATGTCATATATTGGAACCAAACAAACTAATCTGGTCAAAGTTTCTTGACTACTCAATAGTTGTTTTTGGTCAAGGTTTCTTGATAAAAACCCTTTTCCCCATCATTAACCATGGTAATAGTGGTGCCCATATTGGGAGATAAAAGGGCAACACTAATTGTACTTCTGATTCTCTTTTTGATAATTGTAATTAGCTTTAATATTGAACAAACAAAAGCTAAAGTGACTACTTGGGATGCACCACCAGATGCAATAACAGATCCTACAACAATTATCATAGTTTCTCCAGAAGAAAACAGAACCTATACCACAAACAATGTAGCTCTCTTAGTTAATGTGGGTACACAACCGATGAATACTGAGGGAAAAACAGGAAACACCCACTACATAAGAAGCGTCCTATACAAAGCTGATTGGATGGAAAGTACAGAACGAATCTTCTATCATTTAGCCGATGGATTAATGGCACAAAAAATTACGATAACAATGAACATCAGTGGAATAAGTGACGGCCCTCATAATCTAACAATTTATGCAAAAGACAGTTACTCTATAGAAACTCCCTCAACGGTTAACTTCACTATCGATACCCAAATTCAAGAGAATCCAATTCCCGAGTTTCCATCATGGATTTTATTGCCTCTGTTCATCACTTCAAGCATATGTGTGATTATTGTTAGAAATAAAATTAGAAAGAATGGATTATAATGAGAAAACTATCGGCTTTCATTTTGATTCTACTTCTTAGTTCATTTTCAATTACTATTCTGAATTGTAGGATAGTGAAAGCACAAAGCACAATCTACATCAGAGCTGATGGAAGCGTTGAAGGAACAGACAAGATACAAAGAAACGGAGATGGGTTAGTATGAGAATTCACTTTGCATTAATAGTATTCCTAACCGTGTTAACATCAATCGTTGGAATTCAACCAGTTATTGCCCCTTATACTTCAGATGGACAAGATTTCATTCTTGCTGGACCAATAAACATTATTTCTCCTACAAATATCACCTATACTTCAAACATTCTAATATTGAATGTAAGTACGACCTACTTATTGGGTCCAGACTATGCAAATCTTTGCTACAGTATAGATGGAAAAAACAATATCACAATTCCCTTAACAGGAACACAAGAACCTAGAGAGATAACAAGAACCTATGAGAATGGCACAATCGTTGTTATCAACTCAACATTAAATGTTCCTTTTATTCTCAATGGAGAAGCAACTCTTTCAGGATTATCTGAAGGTAGCCATAACCTAGTAGTGTATGGAAATTATACTGCAAATACCGATATAGGATATGATGATTGCAGAGTATATTTCACCATTGACACTAGTTCACAACCAAGATATGAACCAAAAAATGGTCTTGAAGATTCAGACCCAATTTCTAGTTTCTTCTCTTTCTTCATTGATGACATAAGCAAAGGGCTAGCTCCTCTGATGTTGATTGTTACCATAATATTTGTGTCATTATTCTTGGTTCTAAACCATAAAAGAAAACAGAAACAAGGAACTGGGATACATTGAAAAAATCTACATCATTATTTGTTCTTATTATAAGTCTTTTAGTAATTATTTCAGTATCTTTTGGATTACTATCACAAGATAACTCCTTAACTGATGAACAAAAGATTATGAAAATAGCTGTAGACTATATTGAGGAAAACTATGGCACAGACTATAGCATTAATGGTAAAGTCCGAAATAGCTCGGTTACAGAATATACACAGGAAGGGAAAACAGTCTACACTTATCCAACTGCCTCTTTTAGGATACCTTCAGACTACTATGAGTCAGGAAAAACAGTTAATATAATGGTTGATCTCGACAAAGACGAAATAGTCAAAATCTATTCTAACCCCTGTAAAGGATTGCCCCCATATACAATTGATAGAACAAATTGGGATATGGAAGTTCATCAAGGTGAGTCAACAAATACAAACATAACCTTAAGTTTGCTGTATACCAAAGAGGAAGTGACTGTTTCTTTTTCTTTGAAGTTAGGGGCTTACAACAATATGCCTGTTGGCTCAGATTATCCCTTTCCATTTCAAACAATCTTTGAACCTGAACAGTTAATCTTGAAATATAAAGAACCTCAAAGTGTGATTGCAACATTAACTGCCGAGGATAATGCTCCTATAGGTCTATACACTGTAACTTTGTCTGCAAATGATGGAAACAAAGGCATAGGAGCAACTCTTATGATAAGAGTAGTTGAGTAGAATCAAAAACATAATTTTCTATTTTTGGTTCTGTTTCAAAAAAAGTTTGCAGTCAACGTTTCTTGACTACTCAATAGTTGTTTTTGGTCAAGGTTTCTTGATAAAAATCCTTTTTTATTTACAAATTACGGTATATGATAGGTAACAACAATGAGGGGGCGTTATTCAGTACTCATTCTATTGTTGAGTGTATATATTACTGTTGTTTCTTTTTCGGGACTAGTATTGGTAAGAGCAGAGCCTAGAACGATTATTGTTCCAGACGATTATCCCACGATAGGATGGGCTATTGGCAACGCCTCTGAAGGTGATACGATATTCGTGAAGAAAGGAACATACTATGAAACTTTACAGATTGACAAATCTTTGTCGCTTATGGGTGAAGACAAGACGACAACGATAATTGATGTGGGTGAAAATGAAACTGAAAACGTTGTCAAAAGTACTCAAGACAACGTAAATATGACAGGTTTTACAATGCAAAATGCTAGGTCTTCTCCTTTAATGCCAATGGGGTTAGCGGGAATTCTTCTAATCAATGCAAATTACTGCAATATATCTGGGAATATCATGACAGTAAACGATTATGGAATCTATGTTAGGTCTTCCTCTCACAATATCATAGCTGAAAATCACATTCTGAACAACGTTAATGGCATCAGGCTCCTCGATAATTCCTCTCATAATATCATAGTTGACAACAACATAACAGAACAAATCTATGATGGCATCTTACTCCGTAATTACTGTGATTACAACACAATAGTTGGAAACTTGATAATAAATAATCGTGATGGCATAGGAGTATGGACTACCTCTGATTTCATCAGCATATACGGAAATATAATAAGCTCAAACAACAATGCTGGCATCCTATTGAGTAATCTTCGTAATAGCAGTATGGTTGGAAACAATATAACAAACAACGACATTGGTATCTGGCTCTATACTTCCTCTAATATTATCGAGTTTTACCATAACAATTTCATCAACAACACCATTCAAGTGGATACCTTTCCAGATAATGGTAATGCTTGGGACAACGGTGTCCAAGGAAACTATTGGGATGACTATATTGGTGTTGACAATAATGATGACGGTATAGGCGATACACCATACATCATAGACGAAAACAACCAAGACAACTATCCACTAATGTATCCAGTCGATATTGGATTAATCCCAGAGTTTCCTTCATGGACAATTCTTCCTATGCTTATTGTCTCAACTTTGGTTGTGATTGTTGTTAGAACTAAAATTAGGAAGAAAGGATTAGAATGAAAAGAGTTCCTACAATAATTCTGATTCTTTGTCTATTTCTCTCAGCTCTGTCTATACCTATTGTTTACGCAACTGAGGATTCTTGGGTAAGCTTGGAGCCAATGCCTACGGCAAGATATGATTTTGGAGTTGCTGTTGTAGACGAGAAGATATACGTAATAGGAGGCGACAGGTCAGGACCAAACCCTTCTTTAGGAAACAACGAAATGTATGAACCTGCAACTGATACTTGGACTACAAAAGAGCCGATGCCGACTGCTAGGAGAAATTTTGGAATAACTGTTTTCGAAAATGAAATCTATGTCATGGGAGGAGATTCAAGCAGTGGAGGACCACTTGAAGAGAATGAGGTTTATGAGCCTGAAACGAATTCATGGGAAACAAAAGCATCTTTACCCACAGATAGAATGGGGCTGTGCCTAGAAACAGTTGATGATTTAATTTATGCCATAGGAGGAAACAGACATGGCGTTTTTCCTGTGCTTTCACCTCTAAATGAAGTCTACAACCCTTTGACCGATTCTTGGACTACTGGTGCTTATATGCCAAATTTTGAAGGATTAGGTTTTGCTGATATTACATCTGTGGTTGTTGACAACAAAATATACGTTTTTAGTTGTGGTGAACGTGAAGGAAATGGTATTTTTACTCAAATCTATAATACAGAAACTGATACTTGGAGTTCAGGAGCTCCAATTCCAATTATGATTGATTATGCAAGTGCTGTTTTAACCTCTGGAATTTTTGCTCCTAAAAGAATACACGTTCTAGGAGTTCATTATGATGGTCATGAAGGTGAAAGTGCACATCAAATTTATGACCCTATTCAAGACACATGGACAAATGGCACCGCTCTATCTTTACCTCGAGGTAGCCTAGGTTTGGCAACAATAAACGACTTATTATATGCAACAGGAGGATACTATGAAAGCATACCGATAAGCAACAAAAATGAACGATACACACCACTTGGATATATTCCAGAGTTTCCTTCATGGTTCATTATAACTGTTGGTCTTTTGACCCTTACATTGTTATCAGTAATTTACAAACGTGGTTTGAAACAATGGAGAAAAAAATGAATGAACAATCAAAACAGTTTAAGCTGTCATTGATTTTAGTTAATGTATTGTTGAGTTTGCTTTACGTTTTTTCTAGTTATTTATTTTGGGAAGAGCTAAATAATTGGCATGATTGGAGTCACATAAGCACTTGGACTCCTTTTTTTGTATATCCTCATCGTATTCCTAATGCTCCCACAGAGGTTGAAATGGTTGTCCCCCCAATGCTTAATTTTCCTTTCATAATCTTCTGTATTATCATGATAACAAACTGCGTCATGTTGGTAACATACTATTATGTTATTCCTAGACTACAAAGATGGGCTACCGAGAGTGTTTAAACAAAAAAAAGTAAGTATAACTTAGGTAATAATAATTGAACAAAACTTAGAGTCTATCCCAGAGTTTCCATCATGGCTATTACTTCCAATATTCTTGAGTACAACTTTGATTGGGATTCTAATTAGGAAAAAATTAACGAGAACTCGAACTTCTGTATCTTAGAGATTTTTTGATAAAAATTATTTATAAAACATGCTTAAGCGGTGATAAACTGTTTTTCGTAGCAGTCTTCACAAAAGTGTCTGATGAAATTTTCTCCATGCCTTTTGGTTATTTTGCTGTAGAAAACTTCCCCAAGCTCAATTACTGCTCTGCACTCAGAGTAACTCATTTCTTTGTGTCCATATCTTCCATAAATTTTATTTGAGTATTTGGCTTTTTATATTAGAGAAAATAGAAGTTCTATTACATTTGGGGGCTGAAGCACTTCTGAAAAAATATGTTATGCTATTAGTTGTGTTACTGATTTCACTTTCTACCATAGTTTCTATTCTCCATATTAGCCAAGGAAATGAGAAGGGAACATATTATTTTCAAGCTGTTAGATGGGATGAACGAGCAGCTCCAAATGAGTATATTGAAGTCTCGACATTGCCTCTGAAGTATGAAATAATTTCATTGTCAAGAGAATCGGCAAACTCAGGACCAATTATTATTTCTAAATCAAGTTCAATTTGGGAATGGATTGAAGAAATTATTGAAGAATCCCCATTTGATTCTGTTGACCTCAAAATCTCAGAAATGGAATACTATCACATAACACTTAGGTAGCCTCTCAGTAAAAAAAGGGTATAAGTAAGTTTTTTCTAAATTAAATAAAAAAACCAATATATAAGATATGGTAATAATTATTTAACTAAACTTAAGTTACAACTTACTATTTATTGTTAAATTTAGTACAAATAAAAACAGAAATGAACAGCCCTTTTTTGGATACGAATTACATCATCATTAATTATTCTATTTCGTTTGTCCAAGGATTCTTGAGTTCGAGAATTGTATCCGGAATAGATATTCCTAATGTATTTATGTACAAGTCCCTTATTTTTCTAATAATTTCATAAAAACCCAAGATTCCTAAAAATACATTTACATACCTTTCGCCATTGCAAGGCATTAAGGGAATATCATAGAACAAGAGATATTCTTCATGTCAAAATGGTCCTAGGTCACAGAAGTATCAACACCACTATGAGATATGTCGAGCTTTACAAACAATTATACAGCAACGACGGCCCAAACCAATTCATAACTAAAATTGCATCCACCAAAAAAGACCGTTGTATTCTAATCAATGACGGATGGGAAATTGTAGACAAAGACGGTGAGGACTGGTATTTCAGGAAACTCAAATAATTTCAACTTTATACTAAACAGTAAAAACTTTATACTATATTGTTGTTCATGATAAACTTAATAGAGTGTAGAAATCTGGTTTTCTCTGTTTTGCAGAGAGAGGGGCCGTCGGCTAGCTTGGTCCAGGCTCTGAGACTTGGACTCTCGGGACTCCGGTTCAAATCCGGGCGGCCCCACCAAGCTTACTTTTTTAGAGTTTAGGGGGATAATTTTGGAATTAGAACCTTTATAAAGTGGTTTTAATCGGGATATTGCCAATTTTAAGGCATTTTCACAGGTTTTTGAGATGTTTAAACCTAATTCTTGTCCTTCTTTAAGAACTTCTAAATCGATGTAAAGAGTGGTTCTTACCTTTTTTCCCATAATACAATCCCATACATAATATTATGCATAATTATTTATTTAATCTTATTGAAATCTATGATAGATTGTAAGTCTGTTTCTCACCTAATCAGCACCAATACATTTTTTCAAGAATTTTGGAGAGAACATTTAGGAAAATGCTGAAAGGGGAAATCGTAAAATAAAAGGGGTTTCCTGAGGAAAAACACAGGAAAATATTGAGGAGAATAAGATGAAAATAAAAACCTTGGGAGGATTAATCTTCATCCTTCCTTATGTTAGTCCTTTTCAGCCCCCTAATTATTTCTTAATTACCTTTCACATTTTTATGGCATCATTATTAGAATAAGGGATTTCTGAGACTTTAGACCAACGGTTGATGAGTTCAGGTCGTCTCAACCATTCGAGGGGGATGAGAATTTCTGATCCGTTGTTCTTAGGCTTTTCAGTCCCTTATTTTTCTAAATGTTTACTCCCAAAAAAAGGGGAGGGAAAATATTTGAGTTTTTATTGTTTTCTGCTCAGCATATAGACAGCTAAGCCTATGAGAGCTGCAATAACGACGGCTGCTATGAGGGCTATTTCTGGGGTAATTAAGGTCGCTTCTGCTTCAGGTCCTTGTGGTCCTTGATCTCCTTGAGGTCCGGTTGATCCTGTATCTCCTGTAGGTCCTGTAGGTCCTGTAGGTCCTAGTGCTCCTTGATTTCCTGAAGGTCCTGTAGCTCCTGTAGGTCCTGGTTCTCCTTGTGGTCCCGGTGTTGGTGCTGAACCAACTCCAACAAATATTGCATCTGCCGAGCTGGCATAAGATTCGTCACCTTCAAAAGAGGCAATAATTTCGTATGTTCCTTCTTCCTCTGGAGTCCATAGAAAACCGAAATTGCCATAATATCCGTTTGTAATTGTCGTACCAATGTTAATTGCCGAACCATCTTCTTTCATCGCAGTCAACGACACCGGAACACCAGTAATTATTTCGTCACCCCAAAGCCCACCAATTGGCATCTGCATATGCAAATACTCCATTTGTGTTTGCATTGAATCTGCAGAAACACATGGAGTTCCAGGTGCAGCAGGTGACATGTCAAGAACTGTTCCCTTGATCATAATGCCTGTTCCTTTTGGAATCGCAAAGTCAGGTGTTGTAACGGTTGTTTCGCTTTTACCTGGACCGAAACAATATGTGTATCCATCATAGTCACTGTCACCTATTAGGTATCCGTCAGCCATTGCTCTAGGTGTTATAGTGCCCAAAACAGACCATACCTGTTCACCTGTAAAGACATCGATAGCGTGTAGACTCCATCCTCTGGTAACTGGCCAACTTACTGTGTGCTCATAGTTCCATGTGAAGAACTTCCCATCAGCTATTTGTCCACCTACAGAGAATGAATAGAAGGGATATACTGTCTCCTCGTTTCTACCAGTGTATGGGCTTTCATATACAGCTCTAGCTACTGCTTCGTATTTCCAGACTATGCTTCCATCGTCCCAGTCATAAGCGTAAACACCGTCCATAGATTCACTAAATAGCATACCGTACGCTGACATTGATGAATAGGCTCCAAATCCAGCAGCCGCCCAAGGATAATCCATCCGTTCACCTTTCCATGCTAAGTTACCTGTTGCCAGATCATGTGCTACGTAATACCCGTTTCCTGATCGAGTGGCAATTTTTCCTTGGTCAGCGATAGTACAAACCGGACTGTAAAGGGGTTCATCAACTATGATGTCCCATAGTTCTTCACCTGTATAGGCGTCAAAACCTGTAAGCCCGTATGTAGTCCAGACTCCTGCCTCAGATAGCATAGCTAGGTTAGCACCTAATCCAGTATTCCAGTCGATATAGCTGGGTAAGCTGCTCCTTGCATATGAAGTGTTACTTAATATTCTATTTTGGAAGTTGCTTGTGCTTCCGCGTAGAGTCCAGTTTATCAAACGATATTCACCGCCACCAAGGTTCTGTATACTCAAGGCACAGGGTTCTGTATCACGAGCATAAGAACTTTGATAGAATGTTGCAGATGATAATGGTGCTATCGAAACATTTGTGGTGATACTACCATCCCATGGATCGAACTTGTACATCCTATCACCAGCGATTCGCAATAGAGATACTGACCAAGATCCAGCAGCAACTGCGCCCCCAACTTCCGATTGTGTTGGGCTTTCATATAGAACTGAATCACCTGACAGAGGAGCTAATGATGTTCCAAAGAAAAATCCGGGTACTTCAACTAACGGGGTTTCCATTTCCCAATATACTTCACCAGTGCGAACATCATAGCATCGCCATAAATCTATTCCAGTTCCAGCTTGTGTATAAGTTTCGTATGCTCTTCCAGCAAAGATTACAGATGGATAGGGTGGACTAGAAGTCATGCCTCCCCCTGCTCCTGTTTGGCCTCCGAGCATACCACCCAAATCTCCTAGTCGTTTCCATGCAATATGTGCTGAGTTCGGTGCTGTAACCCATGGAGTAAACTCGTGTTGGCTACTCCAGCGTGGGTTCGTATCGGGGTAGAGTTCATTCCAATTAGCGTCTGCATATCCAACATAACCAGTAGCGGGATAGTTTCCTAGAATAGGCCACCAGTCTCTATGTTCTACCTGAACTGGACGAGTCCAGTAACCGGTTGGAGGTCCAGGTTCAGGCCAAGAATACACTATATCTTCTTGTACAGTGAGGATTAGATCTCCAGATGTGGCAGGAGGATAATAGGCCGATGGTAGGGTAACTACAGGTGGTTCGAAGAATCCTCCAGGTACTTCTCCCGGAGGGAAGTATGTTCCAAGGAAGTCAAACCTTATGGTCCATTCGCCAACCTCATCAGCAATCCATTCGAACCATGCTGTTGCATCTGCTTCATAAGAATCAATTTGAAAAGTAGTCTCCTGTCCGCTGGGTTTTGTGATTGTTATCGTATAATCTGGATGATGTCGAGATCTATGGAGTGCAGGTGTTGTCCATAGATTAACCAAAAATATTTGGTTTAGTCCTACGGGATTAGGTCTAAAGCTAAGATGCGCGTTGACATTAATTGTGTGATCTGGTGTAATACCTGGTGCCAGTGGTCCAGAAACTGGTTCTCCAGTATCTTGAGCCTGCACTGAAACATTTGTCATTAGAACAAAAGTAGAAATGATCAAAATAGCCATAATGATTGTAGCCGTTAATTTAGTTTTGTTTATTGAATTTTGCATTTTTTTCTCCTTTTTTTATTTTTTGTTTTTCATTTTTTTCATGAGTTTTGATCGTCTCAAAAAGATAAGAAATGAGGGTCACTGTTATGCTGAAAAGTTGTCAAACTTAAGTAACAAATCTCAGAACATACGTGTTTTAAGCACTGGATCAGTTTTGTTATTTTGTTTTCCCCCTGAACCAAATTATTTTGGTTACAGCTTATTGGTATTTGAGAACGACCAATCATCAACGAAATATTGTTTCAATTGTTCAGAATATAAAATTTTGCCATAAACTATTCATAAATATAGTGAAAATATCCAAAAAAAAGGTTCTGTGGAGCTCCGGGCGGGATTCGAAAAAAAGTGGACTATTCAAGAGTCAATCATATTTTACCTGACCAAAAACCAGAGCTACAAGCATTATTTTTTTCTTCATTTGTGCTTCCTCTGATAGCAATTTCATTTTTTTGTTGTATCCCACATATCACATCTAGCGTCTATTAGGTTGTTTTCCTCGTCAAAGTTATATACAGTGGATATATGTGCTAACCGTTGCTTCCTAAGCTGATTAGATATGAATAAAATTCGATATTCGTGAGTTTTATGTCCAAACAGTCCCTTAATAGTAAAGTCATATTTTTCTTAGCGATAATCTTGGTTACATAAACGCCTAATTGTTTATAATAACTTCACATCGTCTGATTGGTTAAACAGAATTATCATGACAAAGTAGAAAAAAGTCACCCAAGAATCTACTAATTAAGGAAATCTATGCCGCATGAAATGAGGTTACACCATTAGCTGGCTTGGTTAACGATATCCATTCATTTCGACGCGGGAGCTAACATCGGCGGATAAAAGTCGGCAGGATATTCCACATGCAACAATAACAAAAGCCCCAAGACTGTGGCGTGCCATTTATATGCATTCGGGGGGTCCCAACTCCCGTCGATATTCTGGTCATCAATAACGCGATTGATAAATGCATCATCGACCATCGTGCCCTGCCCCGCTAGGTAGAGAAAAGCCGCGGCTTCGAGCTCGAGATCGGTCACAAATGGGTCGGAATTTATCAATGCAGCATTGGAATGGTACATATCATCAATAAATCCGTCTGGTAATGCCAGTTTACAATCATTTTCCTGAATCCATATCCAGGCAAGTAGTACGTGAGTCAGTTGGTAATCTCCCCTGTTTACCGCTTCGTCGAGCATCATTGGGTAATCGTCGGGTAGCCCCAGTCGATCACAATAGAGGGCAGGGATAGTGAAAAGGTTGGCTTCTCCTTGCTTCTTTGCCTCAAAAAAATCCGAATCTGTTGGGTAGTTGTTGTGATCAGCTATGCGACGAAACACTGACATTGCGTTCATAATAAGCGGACGCTCGGCTAACACTTGATCGAAGGTATGTAAAGCATCAGCAAATTCTACGATTCCGAAACGGCGATAAATTACATCGAGAAACAGCAGAGCATACGGGTCGCGGGAATCCTCAAAGAAGTCGATCGCGTTCGCTATTGCATGCGAATAGTCTGGCGGGGTCGATATGTCCGACGAAGGGTACATCAGTGGATATATTACCAAAAGACTGCACAAGGCGGTTATACCAAAAGCCAAAAAGAAGGCTCTACGTTTATTTAGTTTCAATAATTTTTTCAATCCTTCAATATTGTAAGCATTCAAACAAACTATTTTTACAACTATCTATTAAATATCTTGTTCAACATTATGAAAATGAATGCGAACATATTCTAACAATGGTATGCTAAGCAAAATCGTTGATTTTGAAAATGGTATCAGTTTTTCCAAAAATCGTACTAAGGATTAGAACTTCATCAATTATCTCTGGTTCATATCCGGGAGGCCCCACAATGCTAACTTTTTAGTTGAAAGGGACTATTTTCAATCTATAGTCTGAATTCATAAGTTAGTTAAATACCAACAGTGAAATTACGCCAATTAACTATTAGGAGAAATATGGAATGGAAAAATTGTTCTCCACTCAAAACCGTAAAAAACTCCAGAAGATGATGTTGGAAGCATTCAATAGCGAAATTAATATGCTCACACCTGAACTTAAAAACATATTAGCGGCTGATATGGTTACAGCTTTTCAGAATCGACTTGTTGTCTTCCAGAGAATCCAAGCGAAAACAACTGTCTAAGAATTGATTTGCCAAAAAGCTTTACTCCAAATCCATAAATGATATATATAAAACTGTATGAAAATAGCTCAAGAGGCGTTAACATGCGAAGATCAAAACTGGAAATGTATATTGACATCCTCAGGGTTTTGTCCCAACGAGGACCACTCAAGCTAACACATATCATGTACAAAGCTAATGTGAACTGCAGTGTCTTAAAGGAATATTTGGACTTTCTCATAGTTCAAGAACTTGTACAGGAAAAGACGATAGGCAAGAAAAGAATTGTTTATGATGTCTCGGAAAAAGGAATCAAAGTTCTGAAATACTTTAGAGAATTGAAGATCATGCTGCCCATCATTGAAGATGGTCAGGCTAGAATACCTGCCTCCCTATATTAGAGGCATATTTTTAAATTTTTTTCGTGTATTGTTGTTCATTCAATTTTTTTGTTCTAGTTTTTCGTAGATTGATGTTAAATTTACAATACAGACTAATATATCGTAAGATTTAATAAATAATGTATACTACCAGTGTGTAGATGTGGAAAACACTTCTAGGATCAAGAGCATGTCGGTATACCGGAAGTTCGAAGGAAAATCAACAATAATTTTGGAAAAGATTAGAGAGAATCTTGAAAAGCTAAACGAAAAGATTGACGTAATGATCGAAATACAGAAACACGATCAAAAGAGAATTCCAGAAAACCTTCCAGAAGCATTAGATGTAATGACACTACTATCTCTCCCTGATCACCTAAGAAAAACTGCAGTTTCACTTTGTAAACTAGAGAAAGCAACAGCCGACGAGGTTTCTAAGCAAACCAAAAGAGCAAGAGCGGTAGAAAGTGGTTACTTGAATCAATTAGTAGTAATGGGATATATGAAAAAAGAAAGGGAAGGTAGAAAGGCATATTTCTTCGTAAATAAGGAGGTTTAAACAAATGGGAAAAATTATTGCAGTTCACTCATACAAAGGTGGAACCGGAAAGACTTCACTTTCCGTTAACTTGGCAGCAACCTATGCTCGAAGAGGCAAAAAAGTCTGCATTATGGATTTAGATTTTCGTGCGCCAAGCCTTCATGCCATATTCAAAAAACAGAATAGTGATTACTGGCTAAACGATTACCTTAATGGTGTATGCGAAATTGACAAAGTCCTAGTCGAAGCAACTAACAATCATGGAAACGACGGAAAGTTAATGGTTGCACTGGCAAACCCGTCAACCGAAGCAATCAGGGACATGACAGCAAAAGATAGAAAGTGGGAAATGAAAGCTCTAGGAAGACTTCTGGCACTTAGATCTGCAATATTAAATGATGGCAATTTCGACTATATTATATTTGACACTAGTCCTGGACTTCAATACTCATCTATCAACGCCATTGTTGCAGCCGATCTTGTATTGGTCGTTACAAGCTTAGATGCATCTGACATCAACGGAAGCCAACGGATGACCAGTGAACTTTATGACCTCTTCGAGAAGAAGACAGGAATCTTAATCAACAAAGTAATTGCGGACTACCTCTCATCCGAAGAAGAACAGAAGAAATTCAACAAGAGATTAAAAGAAATTCATAGTCTTCCAATCTTAGCGACAATTCCATGCTTCTGCGAAGTACTTCGAGCCGCAGGAGACTTTATATTCTCAGAAGAAAAACCAGAGCACCCATTCACAGAAATAATAGATAACCTAGCAGTAAAAGTCGAAAAATTCTAACAGATTATTTTTCGTTCCTATTTTTCTGTAACATTGGTTGAATCCAAAGAAGAAAAAAAGATATTTAATAAACACATAAAAGAAATTCCAAGTCCTCCTAGTCTGAGAAACAATTCCATTCTTATTTTAAGTGCTTCGATCAGCAGGAGACTTCATATTTTCAGAACAAAAATCAGAGCACCCATTCACAGAAACCATAGAAAAAAACCATAAAAATCGAAAAAAACTAATAATTCATTTTTCGTTCATATTTTTCTTTAGCCTTTCTTGCTTCAGCGGCAAATTTTCTAAGTCGTCTAAGCTCCATCTTCTTTTCAGGCAAAGTCTCAGGAACATACAATAAAGGAAGAACCGCTAAGAACAAGAAAAACGCGGCTACTGAAAAAATACTTGTATCCGGTATCTCCAAGATGTAATCCTCTAGCGCCATTCCTATTATATATGTGAGAAAGAAGGGGAGAACTCCAAGTGCATAATATTTTTCTCTGGAACCCGATTGTGATATGTCTCCCCATAATACCAATATGAATGTAAGAAAAAACAAGCCCATTGTTATGCCATTGATAACTACAAAAAAATACCCTACAAACGGGTCTTTTGGGGCGATTCCAAATATAGCATAAGCAACTCCCAAGGAGATAAATCCATAGAGCACAATTTTTTTTCGCCCAATTTTATCTGCTGCTATTCCCGCTATTATCGCAGTAATACTAGCAAGTATTGGATTTGTAATTATTAAAATCTCTGAAATCTCACCCAGCGAATTAATTACAATCGGTCCTCCTATGACGTCAACCAGATTGAACATCATCCAAGCAAGAATGTAGAAACCAAAAGTTTTTTCTTTAATAATTCCTGAGAACGAGCCATCCGATTTTCTTTCTGAACTAGAAATTTTTTGGTTAGGTTGTAAAAAGAATACGATTAATCCTAATGATCTCCATCCTGCAAAAACTACTAAATTGGTTGGTACGTCGATTGCTCTAAATGTTATGGCTAAAATGGAGGTCGCTATGTAAACAGTTAGCAATATTATCCCACCAATTCTTCCCCTGTTTTCAACCTGTGTGATATCTGCAAAATATGACAAACAAGAAGGAATTCCTAAACCAAATGAACTACTTAGAAGACTGCTGATGATTAAACAGTCTATCCATGTGAAACTGCTATAGAGAATTGGTACAATTGATGTTACGATTCCGATCGCTATCCATGCATAAATGAACTTAAATCTGTCAACTTTGTTGGCAATTATTGAACCTATAATGCTTGATATTACTATACCGCCATAATATGCTGACCATATGAAAACCTCTTGATTGTTGGTGACGTTAATCCCTTCTAGAATTCCGGCTATTACTGTTGGAGACATGAAGCCCCATGCCAAAACATTGACTAGTAAAACGAAAATTATGCAAAAATCTTTAATTGAAATACCTGATTTATCAAAGAATTTTCTTAGCACAACTAACACTGCTCTCATCTAAACAGTTTTGTGTACAAATAATTAAGAATTTAGAATTAATGGTTACGATTATAAATCTAAATTAATTGTGTAGATGTGTTGAACAAATCTTATATAGTGACACATGCGTAGAACACATATACAGATCGGAGGAACAAACATGAGAACAATAAGTAAAGTTGAAGCTAGACCTTGGGGTCCATGGTAACCGACTCTTTTTTATTCTCTATAATTAGGGGAATAAATACATCTATTAATTTTTTCAAATATATCTTATTATATTTGGCGCTTTGTAAGTGATAGGTAGCTTCATTAGAAATGCTCATGATTTTTTCTGCAACAAAAACTGGTCCTTCAGCCTTGTTCGTAAATTTAACAATTTTTTTAATATCACTTTTTGTTTTTTTCTTCTTTTGAAGAATTAAATTGATTTCACTTTTATCTCTGGACTTTTCTAAAGCATATATTACCTGCAATGGAATATGTTCATTCTTAATTCTATTTACAAACTCTTCAAAGTCAAACATATCAGCTAAATCGTCGTTCAAGATATGAATCATTCCTAAGAGTCTGCCATATGCACTTAGAGCTTCAATCTCTTTTTGGGTACCATTGCCAAGAATCGAGCCAATACGCGCTAGTGCTTCCATGGTTGCGCCTTTAGTTCTAACCACCTTAAGATATTCTTCTGATGAGACGTCTATGCGTTCTCGGAATTGGAGTTCTGTTGCTACTGCAGCTCCCAATTCAAAAAATGTTTTCTTAATTATGTCGCTGATGACAACTACCTTTTCTGCTGGAATTCCTGTTTCAACTACTTCATGTATTAGTGTGAGGCCCTTGAATAGGAGGGCGTCTCCCGCTAAGAGAGCCACATCTTTGCCGAATTTACCAAAAACAGTTGGACGTGACCGTTTACTTTTGGACTGGTCGATGATGTCGTCGTGTATGTCTACAGCTCCATTTATCAACGACATCAGAATGGCTATTGATGTAGTTATTTTGGGGTCGCCGCCTACGGCTTCACATACAAGAGATAGAAATGCGGGGGTTATTGAACTTGGAGTTACCTTTTCATTCATGAAGTATTCTAGGGCTTCGCGGACCTCTTTGGATTCAATTTTTTCTTCCAAAACAGTTTTTCTTGCCATTTCCATGACTGTTCTTCCTCTTTCTTCCAGAATTGCCTGAACTTGTTCAATCATCTCTTCTTCACTGATGGTATCCTTCAATGTTAAGCATCTTCAATATCAATTTTTTCTAGTTGTTCTTTTAGGAAATTGTAGTAAGCGTCAACTAGTTGGGTTCCCTTTGTTGTGATGTCGTAAACTTTTCTTATCCGCCCTCTGTTGCCTATCTTTTGGCTTCGAACGTATCCGTCTTTTTCTAACTTGTTGAGAAGGGGGTAAAGGGCGCCGTGTCTAATGGTTATTCCAAAGAGCCTTTGAGTTTTTTTGAGGATTTTGTATCCCCACATTGGCTCTATTTGGATAAGCCTTAAAATTAGGATGTCGAGAAAGTTTCTGGTGACGCGTTGAACAATTTGTCTTTTTGGGTCTTTGGTCAACGTTTTTTGTTTCCTTTTGGGATAATAATGTATTTGGATGTCTTTGTTTATTTAAGTTGTCGAGATTTTTTGTATTTTTTGTATGCTCAGATATTCTTCTCTATGTTTATCGGTCACACGAACGTTTATATCGTATTTTTATCTTTTATGAAGATTGTAATATGTCAATAAACGTACATATTGTATGAGTGTAAAACACATATACAAGAGGAAAATAAAATGAGGAAAAAACTCAGAGAAGTCCAAATCAAACTCATGAGAGGATTATTGGATCTTGTTGTTCTTCAATTCCTGAGTGTAACACCCATGCATGGATACAAAATAATCACCAGCATCCGCCAAAACTTTGGAGTCTATTTTGGCCCAAGCACAATATATCCTATGCTGGGAATTCTAGAAGATAAAGGCTACATCAAGAGTCAATGGGACCTAAACAGCGATCGCCCAAGAAAAGTCTATGCCCTAACCCCTGAGGGTGGCAACCTACTAAACGGTACAGAAGAATCACTTAACCACATATGTAGAAGACTTACCAGTATAGGACTAAATAGAATACCCTTAACACAGAACAACTGCGCCCTAAAACATCCACAACGATTAACATAACTGGCACACAAAAAAGGATCCATAATACCACCTCGCCGCTATCTCAGCCTATTAACTCGCTCATATTGTTTCATTTTTCAGCATATTTAGAACTCTAATACATACACCCATCCACTAATTCATCCTTCATTATTGATCCGAAAAATCTTCAAGAAATCAGAATTTACTGAAAATAGCGAAACGCCTTTTGCTTAAGCTTGTTATCATGTATTTGACTTATTACAATACAGTCTCAAAGCGGACAACATAATCCATGAAGCGACAGCAAACGCAGATATTGCTTCAGGCACTGCAATCCCAATCCCGAAGATTTCTAACCCATACAGCATCCATGAAAAAGAACCAAAAATGAAAGCTACAACAGCTAACACAGATTTTTTTTCTATGAAGTAGCTTATTGAAACAAAGCCTAACCCCATAAAGAACAACACTGAAACCAGAAAATGAAGAGCACCGTAAATTTCATCAAAAGTGGCAACCAATTGAAGTGCCAGCCCGACAAACACCAACAAGTAGCTTGTGTATTTGGCATAATTCCTGAAAATTGTTATAGAATAAAAGATTGTGAGAAACCCACATAGAAGTAAACCAAAATTAAACAATGATGCGACATCACTATTAACAGGATGTCCAAGATCGCTTAAAGCATTGGTTTCCCAACTGAACCATGGAGACAATACTATTGCTATGATTATGAAAATAACTGCACTTAAAGGTCCGAGGATACCAAACAAAGCATAGTTCTGTTTACTCAATTCTCCCATTAACCCCCACTATTTATTACCTTTCCATCAATTAAAGGATGGATGGAGAAATTTATGTCTGGAGCTGAAACACTTCTTCCATTTCTCAAAAAAACAAGAAAAGAAGACCAACCAACCATTATTATAGACAGCCGTGAGGCTAAATCAGCACCAAAAATCGTCAAGGGACTAAAAGAACGAGGTGCAGACATCAGCATTCGATACCTCGAAAAGGGCGACTTTCTATGTCATTTCTAACATCTGCGCCTTTGAAAGAAAAACTGTCAGTGACTTCGTTTACACGCTCACCCGACGATATCTCTTTGATCAGCTATATACACTACAAGAGTGTTATGAGAAACCATTTATCCTAATCGAAGGATACTTGCCCATTGTTTACAAATACAGCAAAATTCAGCCAAGCTCGGTTTGGGGAGCAATGTTTGCATTAGCTAAACAGGGAATCAATCTTATGCACACAAACAGTTACAAGGAAACTGTCGACTTCTTGTACACTGCTGCAAAACAGGAACAAAATGTCAAGAAAAGACATCCAGTTGTGCATCCTGTAAAAAAGCATAGTACTTTGGCCGATGCTCAAATATTTTTCATGGCTAGTCTCCCGAACATAGGGAGAGAAAAAGCCGTATCTCTTCTGAATGCGTACCAGTGTCCATTGAACGCCCTTATAAATATAGATCAGTGGCTAAGGGATGTTAATGGTTTGGGACCAAAAATCACAAAGAAAGTTAAAGACGTTATCCATAAAACCTACGAAGAAACAGAAAACGAAAAAAAATAGCGCTAATGTGCTCTGGTTCCTGATTCCAACATCGATTATGATTTAAGGTAGTTAACTGAAAATAGAATCAGAGGAAAGAAGTTTTGACCATTTCAGAGACAGACTTTGATCACATATTCAGAGCTTATGACATAAGAGGAATCTTTGGAAAAGACTTGACACAAGAAGTTGCAACCAAAATAGGTGCAGCATTCACAAAGTTCCTAGATGGCAAAACTGTTGTAGTAGGAAGAGATGTCAGACTCAGCGGAGAAAAACTTAGAGATGCCCTAGTTTCTGGTTTAGTTACTCGCAGCAACGTAACTGATGTGGGCGTGCTTCCAACAC
>JBHORG010000021.1:0-19338 GCA_042565955.1 Thermoproteota archaeon
CTTCATTTTACTTTTGAATGGTCTGGTTTTCAAGAGATAGTTGGTGTTTTTTCTGCAGTAAATGAGAGCGTATGGGAGCATCTGAAAATTGCTTTTATGCCAAGTATTTTGTGGTTGATTCTCGAATATCGTTACTTATACAAAAGAGCCAACAACTTCTTTTTGGCAAAAGCAGTTGGAATTTATACAATAATGGTAATCATTCCTGTAATCTTCTACACTTACACTATTTTCATTGAACACAACCTCACTATAGATATTATTAGTTTCATGTTTGCGATAATTGTTGGACAATTTGTTAGTTACAAGATGATGACTTTCAAACAACTATCTAAGAATCTTAGACTGATTTCTATTGTTGCTCTAATAATCCTAGGTATTGCCTTTGTAGTTTTCACGTTTTATCCACCACAGATTCCATTATTCCAAGACCCAGTTACAGGAGATTATGGAATAATCAAGCACTTACACTAGCTTTCAATTAAATTGCCCCTAAAAAGTTCAAGCAACAATCGGTTTTATATGCCTAAAATATGAAATTAGAAATGGGGAACAATTATGACACTTCAAAATTCTTCATTATTAAAATGGTCAAATGTCTTCTCTTTCATTTTAATGGTTTTAGTTAATGGTTTAGCAGGAAGCACGACACTTCTCGGTGGCAAAAATACTGCAGAGATTTCTGATGCCAACTTGACTCTTATTACACCTGCAGGTTATGTGTTTTCAATTTGGGGAATAATCTATGTTTTGCTAGGGATTTTTGTGATTTTTCAAGCATTGCCAAGGGAGAGGGATAAGGAATATCATGGGAAAATTGGTTGGTTTTTTGTTCTCAGTAGCGTCTTTAACATCACATGGCTCTTTCTTTGGCAGTTTGAGTATCTTGTTTTTTCAGTTATTCTTATGTTCCTGATATTGGCGAGCCTGATTGCAATTTATCTCCGACTTGATATTGGTAAATCTGAAGTTGGACTTGCTGAGAAACTGGCTATTCACATACCTTTTAGCACATATTTGGGTTGGATAACAATAGCTTCTATAGCTAATGTATCTGTTACTTTAGTTTCATTAGATTGGGATGGTTTTGGTATAAATCTAGAAACATGGGCAACTCTTATTGTAATCATTGCTCTGTTGATTAGTATTTTAGTTTTGGTCACACGGAAAGACATTGCATATGGATTGGTAATTATCTGGGCTTTTGTAGGGATTTCAGTAGGACAAAGTGGAAACCAAAATATTGTTACATTAACTCAAGTGGGTGCAATTATCGTTTTGATTACTTTAGTTTCTTCAATCCTAATTACCAAGTTAAGACAAAAATGAGTGGTTGTGGAGTTAAATGGTTGTTTTCAAATTACCTAAAATGACTAAACAAGAGATGTGGAAATTAATTCGAAGACAGAGGCTATGTCGTATCGCCTTCAAAGGAGCTAAGTATCCGTATATGGCACCATTCCAGTATGTTGTTTTAAATGGAGTATTGTATTTTCATTTTACAGATTATGGAAAAAAGATGAAGTTAATCGAGAACGACAAACATGTCTGTGTTGAAATTGAAGAATACAAAGAAGACCTTAGCGAATACAGTTTTATTGTCCTGAGGGGAACCCTCAAAGTCATTACTGACCAAAAAGAACGAGCCCAAGCACTGACTCAACTTTCAGAAGAAGGTAAACAGAAACTTTCTCCAAACTTCCTTCCTGCACATGGCTTCAAAAAAGAAGACGGTTGGTCCTCATTAACTCCTTCAAACATTTCCTTAGTTGCTATTAAACTCGAGAATATAACACAAGAAATAGGCCTGAAATCTCCCTGATTAGATTTTTTTTAAAAAAGGGGGAGTTTGCGGGATAAAAACGGGTGATGTCACCACTGGTCCGGGGTTCAAATCCCCGCGACCCCACCAAACCCATTTTTTTATCAATTAAAGCTTAATTCAGGCTTATTTAGGCGAATGAAGTGTAAAATAACTGTATTGATTTGGGATTAAAATTTTTTCCTTCTCAAAACTCTACTTTCCTGTTCTGATTTTTTTGTTCATTGTTAATATGCATGTTTATAAGCATCTTTGAGTTTATCATTGTTGAATTAGTGATTTATTAATCTAGTTTTATCGTAGAAGTGGAGGTGCGAAATGAATGTCTTATGGTGGACCAAGAGAAATGCACAATGCGGTCTGCGCTGAATGTAAAAAGGAATGTCAAGTTCCTTTCAAACCAGACGAAAGTAGACCAGTATACTGCAGAGAATGTTACAGTAGTAAACGTCCTGCGAGAAGTAGATATTAGCTTAAGAAGCTAGTCTATGATATGTAAAAAGTGTTTTTTACAACTTTTTCTTTCTTTTTTTACTCTATTTATTTTATTGGATTAAGGACACGCATGTTACCTGTATGGACCAATGTTTGTTGGGTGTAAAACCAAAAATTTTTTTGGGTCTGGGTTTTTAGGGGGAAAAACTCAGAAATCATGAATATCACTAAAATGGGGAGTTTGCGGGATAATAAACGGGTGAAGTCTCAAGCTTTTACTAGAGACATCTTCATTTTTGGGTTTGGGGTTAATTTGACCTTTTCATTCTGTTTCTCGCAATGTATGTCCACACGAGATACATCGAAAGAATGTTGCTTGAGAATTATCTTCAGACCCTAAATCCAAAGTCCATGTTTCAGCTATTTTTCCCTTACATTTAATACAGTTGAAATCGACTTGGGGAAGTGTTCTCAATTTCATAGCTTTTTTATCTATTACAACAATATCTTCTGGAGAATCACATTTTTGGAAAAAAATATTCCTTGACTTAATATTCATGAATGTTTTCCCTGATGACTCGGATTTTTTTCTGCATTTTTGGCAATACAATTGCAATTTACCCATAAATTTGTGGATTAATATTGTACCACAATTGGAACAGAATTCCATTCAAATCCCTGCTCTAAACTCGATTTTTTTCAATAGCCATCAATCACTTATTTAAGAGTAGCTACCAAAAAATGAGTTGAACTTTTTTTTACATATTTTTTAAAGGTAAGATAACGTAGATATAGCAGAACATGGTTTGGGGGTTAAAATCTAATTGCATACCCGTACACTATATAAGTAGTCGTGCATTATATTATGTAATAGAATTCTATTAGTTAATGCCGACAAAAGATTTGTCGTGATTTATCATTAATTTAAGTATTATTCTAAGAAAAAATATGGAGAAAACAGGAGAGATTAAAAAATTGTCTATGTCTGGGATTGAATTTAAAATGCGTCAACGGATTATTAGAAAATTTGAGGAAGTAGGAGCTATTTCAAAGAAGACTGCTGTACAGTTTACAGCAGCTAACCTAGATTTGCAAGAACAGTTTTGGCTGCCCTATTTTGGTGGAAGCTTTATCGCTAGCGTAAAGAAGCCTGCTGGTCAGTTGTATTACTTCAAGGGGTAAACTACTAGAACCAAATAGTATAAACCAATTTTTTTAAATAGCATTGTATTATGCTTGGTTCTTTCTCTTTGAGATTTCCTTTTTTCTTCAAAATAAAATAATTGTTATTCGTATTTCTGAAAAAGTTGGAAGTTGCGGGATTCTTTTCGGGTGAAGTCTCTAGCTTTTACTAGAGATATCTCAATTTGTTTATTTTGAGAGGTAACATTACTTCGTATCTTTTATGTGTCTTTTTACTTTACAACCATCAGAGTCAATGTAGCCAACACATGTTTCACTTTCCGGATGTTCAAATTTATTCCTTTAAGTTCCTCGATTGTCTCAGTTTTTACCACTGCAATAATATCGTAGACACCCCAAATCCTGTAAGACTCTTCGACTCCTTGAATCTCTCCAATTCTATCTAGAACCCATTCCGATTGATCCGGCACAGAATTAACCATTACGAAAGCCGAAATCATATAGCGAACTCCAAAACAATGTTATGGGATGTTCCCTAAAAAATGAATACCTACTTTCAATCCTTTCTATATTATCGTTGCACGTGCGCAGATCTCCTTTCCAACTGGAGAACCAATAACAAATAGAATTCCATTTTTTAGTTTGGGTTTGGGGTTACAATTTAGGCTTCTATGACAGTTCTTTGCAAAAGACCCTTTTCTTTATAGTTTACTATCCAATAGGGCCTCCATGCTAAAGCCACAAAATTGATTTTAACATCAGTCCTTTTGGGTTTAAACTCCTCAACACTCAAATCCTCCGCTCCCTTCTCATATTTTTCCACGATTTGGTCAACAGCCTTCTTTAGCTCCGCCTCTAACTTTGAAGCATCCTTTTTGACTCTGACAATGTCTTCCTTGGTTTCAGCTATCTCCCTTTTGGCTTTGGAGGTCATTCGACGTCTTCTTGCAATAGTAGTAGCCCTTGATGTTCGTCTACTCCCCATAAAAATACTTAAAACCGATTCCCCAGCTCCCACAAGTTCTTCACGCTTTCTGGCTTTGTATTCTGCTTCATCATCAGCCAAATCAAACTCCAACTTACTAAACTTATCATCGAGCTTATCCAACTTCTTAGCATACTTTCCCCTCAGTTTGTCAACTTCAACATCTCTCTTTTCCCGGGACCGCTGCAAAAGACGAATCTGAAAATCTCTATCCGACTCTTCTGGAAGTTGAATAACATCAAGATCCCTGTTCTTTTTTAGCTTCAAGGCACTATTATAGTAAAGAAAATCGTTTAGGTCTTTGCTTAGCTTCTTAAACTCCTTTGGACTATTGGCAAACTCTGGGGCCAAATCAAAAAATGCATCTTTGCCAGAAACCTGATCTTTAGTATTTAACAAATCATTATGCTTTAATGGGGACTCCTTAGCTGCTTTCCAATCAACAAAAGAGGTCCTCTCCAAATCCTCAATAACAAAACTTTTTTCGGTCTGTTCATCGATGGATCGTTTGCGATCAAGGAAACGCACAGTCCCACTACCAAAAATTGCAGGTCTATAACGAAGCTGAACACTTTCAACAGATACGTTCGGACCAAATTTCTGGGTCAAGGACTGTTTTGCCTCATTTTCACTGACCCCCAAAGGAAGAAAGACCTGTGGAATACTTGGAGAAAGGGTGGGAGGACTTCTTGAAAGATCTTCTCCTTCATCAACTCCAGAAACCTTAACCTTCATGGATGACTGCAAACCCGGAGTTTCAGACTTGGTTGTCAATACTTTTCGATTAACCATCAACTGTCTTACCTGAGGCCTGGTTAAAGGACCTCTAAGATAACTCATAACCCAGCGGGTGTAAAACACCACAGGCTCATTCTCATGAACATTATGATACAAGAAAACCCTTCTAGAAAGGCCACTTATCAAATCACTATAGTCTTTAGTATCTCTCCCTGTCTGGGAAGCAACTCCCCGTAACCCATCAATGACCCTTTTTTTGTCCCTTTCTGTTTGAAGCTTACCAATAAACCAAGTGCCCGTGTTAGTTAATCCCTTATAATCAATATCCACCGGATTTTGGGTAACCAAAATACACCCCAAACCAAAGGCCCTAGCCTGCTTCAATAGAGTAATTAAAGGTCTTTTAGATGGAGGCTCAGCCACCGGCGGCATAAAACCAAAGACCTCATCAAAATATAATAAAGCCCGCAAACTAGTAGTTCCAGTTTGGCCCCTTACCCAAATCAACACTTTCTCTAAAAGCAAAGTAACAAAGAGCATTCTTTCCCGTTCAGAAAGATGGGCAAGATAAAAAATACAATGCCTAGGCTTTCCCTTCTCATCATAAAGTAAACCATCAATATCTAAGGATTCACCTTTAAGCCAACTTTGAAAATTGGGCGAAGCAATCAAACTATTAAAGGCCATTGCCAACTCAAAACGGTCCTTTTCCGGATAAAAAGTATCCACATCAAAAACCCCAAGTTTACGAACTGGAGGCTTTTGAATAGAAGAAATCAATTTAGCCAAATCTAAATCTTGCTTTTTTTTCCAAAAATACTCAAAAATAGTAGCCAACAAAATCGCTTCACGACTTCTAACTGGATCAGCATCTACTCCAGCCAATTCCAACAAAGCCGCTACTGTCCCCGTTATTTGTTCTCTAATAATCTCAGAATTATCATCAAAACTTAACTTGGGAGCAGTAAGGCTACTAAGCAGACTAACGGGAATTCCCGCATCAGAACCAGGAGTAAAAATAACAAAATCAGCAGACCCCTGCAAAGCCTCAATCCTCGTGGAATCTATTCCCCAATCACCCAAACCCTTCCGCCAAAGATCAGCAGTAAATTGGGCATACTCATCCACACTCTTTCCTTTTCTTCTCGCATCATCTGGATTAATCCAAGGCTTGAAATCTTGCGGCTGAAGATTAGGAAATTGCAACATTAGATTTGTAATATCACCCTTAGGATCAATAATAATAGCAGGAACCTTGTCTAAAGCAGCCTCCTCCAAAAGACCAACACACAAACCAGTCTTTCCACTACCGGTCATTCCAAAACAAACAGCATGAGTGGTCAAATCCCTAGCATCATAATTAACCACATTTTCGGTAATCTGATTTTTCTTGAGGCTATATTGTGCCCCCAAATAAAAAGAACCTAACCTTTCAGGTGGAGCCTTCAATCCTATCCCTTTCCTAATGGTGAATATGCGCTATTATCTCATAGAATATTTAGATTATATGCTTTAAGGCAACTTTTAGAAAAATCATCTATATCTTATTTTTAATCAATGTGAGTTAAATTTTAACTCTTAAAAAAGGGGGAGTTGCGGGATAATAAACGGGTGATATCACCACTGGTCCCCGGTTCAAATCCCCGCGATCCCACCAAACAGCCTATTTTGCGAGTTAAACCTCAAATTGGGATTATTTGAGCTGATGGAGTGTAAATTGACTAATATTCTGTCTAGGTTGGGATGAAAATATAACTCCTAGAAAAAAAGGGAGTTTCAAAGGATTTGTTATTTGATTATGGTGTGTCTGGCTCTGGTTCGTTTAGCATCTTCCAGCTGAATAGTCCCAAGGTAGCTCCGGCAAATAATGCACCTAAACCGCCAAGAAATATTATAGAGCATTCCAAGTATTCTAAGATATGCGGTCCATGATCAGCAATTATATACAATCCAAGGAAAAAGAATGATGCAGCCCACACAAATAGGAAGTAAATCAGCATTTTATCATTTCTTATTCCTTCAAGAAAATTACTGTTCAATAGTTTAATTCCAAATAGCACCAATAATAATCCAGCAAAAAGCTCTGACAGATGGAAGAACAGGTCAATAATACCCAATAGATCTGTGTGAAAACCCCATTCGATAAAGCCATACAATGTGTTTAAGAACAGCATAGCCCCCCAAAGTATGACAAAATATGCCAGCATTTTATGTTTCGCCAATTCATCAATGAAATTTTTTACAATACCCATTTTTTTTAAAACCACATGATTTGTTTGTTTAGTCAGTTTAAAAAATTAACCCTCAGTTATCGATGGGAGTAGGAGAGAAATAATTAACCCTAAAAAAGGGGGAGTTTGCGGGATAAAAACGGGTGATGTCTCCATTTGTCCGGGGTTCAAATTACCGCGACCCCATCAAAACGCCTAATTTAAGAAATAAAGCCTAATAATAGGATATTTTATTAAATAGTGTTGAAAATGCTGTTTATTTCTTGAGTTTTCTTTTGAAAATTAATGATGTTGCAGTTAGAAAAATAGTGAAAAATACAATTGGCGTCCATGATGGGAACTCTGGGATTATTCCATTTTGGTCTGTTTTTATTAACCAGAAGTCATTTTCCCCTTGGCCAAATGAAGCTGTGATACCGGCTATTGCATAGCCTCCATCTGAAGTTTGAATTATGGTGTGGGCGATTTCGGAGAATTCTCCTCCATAAGTTTGGTTAATGAGCATGTTTCCGGCTGAATCAGTTGTTATGAACCAAAAGTCTTGTTCTCCAGCCCCGTAGGAGTAGGTTCGACCGACAATACCGTAACCCCCATCCATTGTCTTTATCATTGAGAAAGGTGTTTCCGCTACTGCCCCTCCATAGGTTTTATTCCAAAGCATATTTCCTGAATTGTCTGTTTTTACCAAGTAAAAGTCGGTTTCTCCTTGACCAAAGGAAGCACTGTTTCCAATTATCAGATATCCTCCATCAACCGTAGATCTTGAGGCTAAGGCTCTTTCGTTTTCTGTTCCACCATATGTTTGGTTCCATTCATGGTTTCCATCAGGATCTGTTTTCACTAGCCAATAATCGAGACCTCCAGCACCATAAGAGCCTCCCCATCCTGTTAACAAAAATCCGTTGTCTGCAGTCTCTATTATGCCACGGGCTCTCTCATCTTCTGTTCCTCCAAAAGTCATGTTCCATTGAAGGGCTCCTATGGAATCTGTCTTAAATAGCCAGTAATCATTACCGCCCAGGCAATAAGAATTAGTTATACCTGCTATGGCAAATCCATTATCTGATGTCTCAATTATTTTCCAACCTTTATCGCCACCAATTCCGCCATAGGTTTTGTTCCACTCCATGTTTCCATTTGAATCGGTTTTCACTAACCAAACATCGGTATCGTCTGATCCTAAAGAAGCTGTCTGCCCAAGAAGAATATAGCCTGAATCATATGTAACTAATAGATCCTGAGCGACTTCATAGCCTTGGGTTCCATAGGTTTTATTCCACTGCATATTACCATTTGAATCTGTTTTTACCAACCAAATGTCTGCATCACCTTCACCAAAAGAGTAGGTAGTCCCTAATAGTGTGAAACCTGCATCTTCTGCTTGAACCATTGAAAAACAGCTATCGGATCCTGTTCCACCATAAGTCTGGTTCCACATTGAGACAGTTTGTCCCTTAGCTGAGAATTCTTGAAAATTGAAGGCTAATAAAAGAATACAGATAAAGAATCCAAAAAATAAGAAAACAATAACTTTCCTCAAGACCTATCCCTATTAAGCAATAATATTATAGTTTAATTATATGAGTTGCTACGCCATAACTTTCTTTTATATATCAAAATGTGTGATACTTGACTCTTTGTTTCGTTTTATTTTGGGAACATAATTTATTTTTTTTTAAAAAAAGGGAGTTTGCGGGAAACTAACGGGTGAAGTCTCATGCTTTTACTAGAGATATCACAATTTACCTTGAATGGTGCGAGCGCGCATGATTAAAGCAGTGTGCGCGCGTGCATTTGGTTCTACTGACGGAAAAATTCACTCCATATAGTATAGAGTATAACAAGAACAATAATGACTATTACTACTGCATAGCTGCTTTTTCTGCTTAGTTTTAAAGCACTCGGTCTTGATTTCACCAAAACCACATATAATACCAAGAATAGGAATGGTACAGCTAACCATATTAGAGGATCAATATCCATTGTAGTGAATCCCTTCTAACAGTGAACCAGTAAACAGTTAAGCTTTTTCGTATCCTTCTATTTTTATTCAATTTGGTTGGTTTGAGGATTATCCAGAAATGTATGGAGAACAAGGGGGAGTTGTGGGATAATAAACGGGTGATGTCACCACTTGTCCCAGGTGCAAATCCCCGTGACCCCACCAAACAGCCTATTTTACCAAATAAGGATTAATTAAAAGTTTTTTTATAAAAAAAGCTGAGAATAGAGCTTTATTGTTTTTATCTCTTTAGTTTTTTCTAAGAATGGGATATTTCATCCGATAAGCCAAACGCAACACAGATTACTAGTAAAACACTTACGGCCCTATTGCGGCATGGTATTCCTGAATGGATTTGACAACTGATTTTCCCGTACAATAAGCGGTAATACCTTTGGCTGCAGCCATAGCAGCTGTCAATGACGTGATATATGGGACTTTATATTTAATTGCCGCCTTACGTAAATAAGAATCATCGTATTTGCTCGATTTACCTGAAGGGGTATTTATCACAAGTTGTATCTCTTTGTTTTTTATAGCGTCAGTGATATTAGGTCGCCCTTCATGTTCCTTGAGAATAGGTTCAGAAACGACGCCATAACTGGCCAAAAAAGCATGTGTACCCGCAGTAGCCCTTATCTTGAATCCCACTTTAATGAATTGTCTGGCTACTTCTACCAAAGAAGAACGATCAGGCTTAGCGATAGTTATCAGTACAGTTCCTTTGGTCGGTAATGAGATTACTGCGTCTTGAGCTTTCCAATAAGCCATACCGAATGATTCAGCAATGCCGAGCACTTCACCGGTAGATTTCATTTCTGGACCAAGTACAGGGTCGACTTCCGGAAACATATTGAAAGGAAATACAGCTTCTTTAACTCCAATGTGCGAAATTAACCGCTTTTGTAGGTTCAAATCCTCTATTTTTTTTCCCATCATCAAACGCGTTGCCAAATTTGCCATAGGTATATTACATACTTTAGATACCAACGGAACGGTTCGGGAGGCACGCGGGTTTGCCTCAAGAACATAGACTATGTCCTCACAGATAGCATATTGGATATTCATTACGCCTGTTACTTTTAGTTCGCTAGCGATACGCCGAGTATATTTTTCAATAGTATCGATATGCTTCTTCATTATAGTAACCGATGGAATTGCACAAGCTGCATCTCCGGAATGAACACCGGCATATTCGATATGTTCCATAACTGTAGGAATAAAGACGTTACTTCCATCAGATAAGGCATCAGCCTCAGCCTCGATAGCGTTCTCTAGGTAGCGATCGATGAGGATATGACGGTCAGGATTAACACCCACAGCTGCACTTACATATAATGTCAACTCATCTTCATCATGGACTATCTCCATGCCGCGACCACCGAGCACGTAGGAAGGTCGAAGGATAAGTGGGTAACCGATACGTTTCGCTACCACCAATGCCTCTTTAAGATTTATGGCGGTACCCGACTCCGGCATTGGAATGCCATATTTCTGCATCATTTGACTGAAACGACCACGGTCAGAAGCGATATCAATCGAGTTAACCGATGTACCCAAGATTTTTACACCAAATTTCTCCAGTTCAGCAGCAATATTTAGAGGTGTTTGTCCGCCAAATTGGACGATAACTCCAATAGGTTTCTCTTTTTGATAAATACTCAAGACGTCCTCAACGGTCAGCGGTTCGAAATATAGTTTATCTGAAGTATCGTAGTCTGTAGATACCGTCTCAGGATTGCAGTTTACCATGATGGTCTCGTAACCCATATCGCGCAGAGCAAAGGCGGCATGGACACAGCAGTAATCAAATTCGATACCCTGACCAATCCGATTAGGCCCACCACCTAAAACCATCACCTTCGGCCGCTGGCTTACAAAGGTCTTACCTGGTACATTATACGTAGAGTAGTAATACCTAGCATTTTCTGTCCCGCTAACTGGAACAAAGTCCCATGATTCCAATAATCCTAACTCAACACGTTGCTTGCGTACCTCCGCCTCATCTACGGCGAGCAATTTGGCTAAATATTTATCAGCAAAGCCATCTTTCTTAGACTGAACAAGTAAATCATTTGGTAGTTTTCTGCCTTTATAACTAATGATTTTCTTTTCTTCTTCCACCAGTTCTTTCATTTGCTGGATGAACCAAGGCTTAATAAAAGTTTTCAGGTAAAGCTCCTGAATGTCTGCACCTTTGCGCAGGGCTTCATACATAATAAATTGCCGTTCACTGGTAGCGTAAGTAAGCATTTTCATTAATTCTTCAAGTGGTTTTTCATTGAAGTCTTTGGCAAATCCCAGCCCGAACCGTCCTATTTCCAGAGACCGGATAGCCTTTTGGAAAGCTTCTTTATAATTTTTACCGATACTCATAACCTCGCCGACAGCGCGCATTTGGGTGCCAAGCCGGTCTTCTGCGTCACGGAATTTCTCAAAAGCCCAACGGGGAAACTTAACCACTACGTAACCACCGGAAGGAGTGTATTTTTCCAGGGTACCCTCTCGCCAGTATGGTAACTCGTCCAGAGTCATACCAGCGGCTAATTTGGCTGAGATTAGGGCAATGGGGAAGCCGGTGGCTTTCGAAGCCAGGGCAGAAGAACGTGAAGTGCGCGGGTTAATCTCAATTATCACTACCCTTCCTGTTTTGGGGTCGTGTGCAAATTGTATGTTAGTACCGCCGATAATCCCGAGCTTTTCTACTACCTTGTAAGAATACTCCTGGAGCCGTTTTTGTAGCGATTCACTAATAGTGAGCATAGGAGCAGTACAGAAAGAATCACCGGTATGGACACCCATAGCATCTACATTTTCAATAAAACACACAGTAATAATCTGGTTCTTGGCATCCCGGATGATTTCAAGTTCCAGTTCCTCCCAGCCTTCTACCGATTCTTCAATTAACACCTGGCCAACCATACTGGCAGTGATACCGCGGCTTGCAATTACGCGTAACTCCTCGACATTATATGCCAGACCTCCACCGGTACCACCCATTGTAAAGGCCGGCCGGACAATGACTGGATAGCCCAACTCGGTAGCAACTAATTCGGCATCCTCAACACTGTAAGCAATTTTACTCTGAGCAGTAGCGATACCCAGTTCTATCATTGTTTCTTTGAAAGCCAAACGGTCTTCGCCGCGACGGATAGCTTCCAGATCTACACCGATTACCTTTACATTATATTTGTCTAAGGCTCCACAACTTGCCAGACTCGAACTGAGGTTAAGTCCGGTTTGTCCACCCAAATTGGGTAGTAAGGCATCCGGACGTTCTTTCTCGATGATTTTAATCATCGTCTCAAGATTAAGGGGCTCGATATACGTGGCATCAGCCATATCGGGATCAGTCATAATTGTTGCCGGATTTGAGTTAACTAACACAATCTGGTAACCTAACGATTTCAAGGCTTTACATGCTTGAGTACCAGAATAATCGAACTCACAAGCTTGCCCAATAACAATTGGTCCGGAACCGATAATCATAATTTTTTTAATATCGTTACGTAATGGCATAATCATCTTCCCATTCGATAATGTTGATCTCTACCAATTTCCGTTTACATTCCTTATCACAGATATGCAATACCTTTTAAAATAACTTTAGGGAAATTGATGCTAATCAATACGAATCTACATGCGCGCGCCTTCAAACTTACTTCTGGATAGATAAAATATTCCACCAAATTTGATAACTTCTTCACGGACTTCGTTGAATATTTGAAGGATAACATCATGAGGAATAATTCTAAGAAGGCGTTTTTCTTTGTCAACCGCTGGCGCGCGTTGGGATAAAATCAAAATAGCCACTTGGGATATTAGAAAACTATATAGATCGTATTGGGATGATCGGTTACATTTGTCGTCTGGACAATAAATCATGGTTGGGTGACAAGTTTTCGATAAAAGGTGAAAAACTCAAATGCCTTCCATAACTAGAGATAAAGGTGGATTTGTCGTTTTCATTACGTTGTCCATTCTTTACTTTTTCTCAATATTTCATAGAGTTGGAACTGCATCTATTGCAACTAATTTAGTAACTGATTTCAACACTGATAATTCAGTCCTCGGATTGATGTCCGGCATGTATTTCTATTCCTATGCGGCGGCACAGATACCCGTGGGAATCATGCTCGACAAAATAGGGACACGTAAGACCTTAACAATACTGGGTTTAGTAGCTTCCTGCGGCAATCTAATATTCTCTTTAAGTCCAACAGTTCCTATTCTAGCATTAGGACGAGGACTTGTTGGCTTTGGAGTCGGAGGTTTCTATGTTTCTGCCCTCAAAGCTCTGGCTGTTGGTTATGACCCCAAGAGGTATGCAACTCTGACTGGTGTACTGACATCTATCGGGAACATCGGGGGAATAGCTGCATCATCGCCATTAGCGCTTCTTACCTTGTCTCTAAATTGGCGAGAAGCATTTCTGATTATATTTCTCTTAATGTTTTTCTTTATCGTAGTTGCCTGGTTTGTCACCAAGGATAACGAAGACAAGGTATTCAAAGGTAAAAGAAGCATTAAGGACGATCTTGGAAAAATATTTTCGAACACCCAGCTTCTAAAAATTGTACCCGTTCCGTTTTTTGTCTATGGGTGTTTCGTAAGTTTTCAAGGACTCTGGGTTGGTCCTTTCTTGATGAATGTTTATGGAATGAGCAAGGCTACTGCAAGTCTCTTTTTTATGTTCATCAGCATAGGCTTTATAGTTGCATTTCCACTTGCAGGCATCATTTCAGACAAGATTAGTAGAAAAAAACCGGTTCTTTTGGTGGGTATCATCCTCAGCTTGCTTCATTGGCTAGTGATGGCAATCTTTGGAGGAGCGCTTAATAGTTACCAACTCCTTGCATTACTAATCTTTTTGGGTATTTCTTATGGTATTACCTGCATTTTTCTAACGATTCCTGCAACTTTGTTTCCGCTGGAAATCTCCGGTTCAGCTATAGCGAGCCTTAACATCTTCAACTTTATTGGTGGGGGATTCTTTCAGTATTTCATGGGTTTCATAATTGATTCAACATACAAAACTGGAAACGAATTCTTCTCTTACCAGATTATTTTCATAGTCTGCACTTTAGGAGTGATGTTTTCTTTAGCAGGCGTTATATTGTTTAAGGAACATTCAATGACTGAGAAAGAAAATACAGGCAATAAGGCCAATACTTGACTCTAGATACACACTTATATGTCTTGAACACCGTGTTGAAGCCCATAACGCTTAACACTCATTCCCAATCAGAAAAGCCTTTGGTTTGACGCGCACATTTTACCATTTTCTCTCCTTTTGTTAGTTATGCAAAAGATTATTCCTAGAAAAAAGGGGGAGTTTACGGGAAGAAAACGGGTAATGTCTCCATTTGTCCTCGACTAAAGTAATCCGCTGATTAATCTTGCTGCTTTTTGTGCGTCATCTGTTGGTATTTTGGTATATTGAACCTTTCTATCAATGGTTGAGCATGTCCAAGAAACTGAGATTCTAACAAAGAAATCCTGAAGAAAAAACATTTGAACACTTCGGTAATAACAGATATATCTTCTGTGTTGTATAAACCGAATAAATCTAGTTTCGAAAGTATATGAATATGGCGAGGCACAGTTAGACTTGATAACAAACTCAATATCATTCAACCGATGAAGAAGAAAGGGGCAGATGATGATTAATGAAGTATTTACTCGTTATTGGAGATGGAATGGCTGACTATTCTGTTCCAGAACTAAACGATAAGACTCCACTTCAAACGGCAAACAAGCCAAACATGGACATGATCGCAACCAAAGGACAAAACGGACTACTAAAAACGGTACCAAATGAGATGCCTCCTGACTCAGGTACTGCAATCCTCTCTATTTTTGGTTATGATCCCAAAAGATTTTATACAGGAAGAGGACCATTCGAAGCCGTTGCAAGAAACATCAAACTAGCAGAAAATGACGTAGCATACAGATGCAACTTAATAACAGAAAAAGACAACAAAATAGTTGATAGTTCTGCTGATCATATAACAAGTAGCGAAGCTGAGGAACTGATGGAGGCTCTTCAAAATAAAATGGAAAAACCAAGCAGTATAGAGTTCTTTGCTGGTTTAAGCTACAGGAACTTCTTGATCATGAGAAACAACATACACTCCGAAATCGTCAGTTGTATACCGCCACACGATTCCATAGGAATAGAAATTTCAGAGATTTTACCAAAAGCTAAAACAGAAGACTCGAAAAACACAGCAGACTTGTTGAGCAGAATGATTCTTGATTCTAAGATGGTTCTGGAAAATCATTCAGTAAACGTTGCTAGAAGAAAATCTGGTAAAAGGCATGCAAACATGATTTGGCCTTGGGGTGGCGGTAAAACGCCAGTTATACCCGTATTCAAGAATAAGTATGGTATAGGGTCTGCGGTTATTTCTGCTGTTGATTTGGTTAAAGGAATTGGAGTTTACGCTGGAATGAGGGTTGTTGAAGTTCCAGGTGCGACTGGTTTGTATGATACAGACTATGAGGCAAAAGCAGATTATGCGTTGGAAGCTCTTGAAGAAAATGATATGGTGGTTGTTCATGTTGAGGCTCCAGACGAGGCAGGACATTCCAAAGATTATTGGTTGAAGGAGAAGACAATAGAGGACATTGATAGACGGCTTCTTGGAAGGCTACTGGATGGAATAAAGGAAGAGTGTGTTATTGCAGTTTTACCTGATCATGCAACACCCATTAAGGTTGGTACACACACAAGAGACCCAGTACCTTTCGCAATTTATTCTCCAATTGTTAAAGGAGATGAAGTGAGGCAGTTTGACGAAGCTTCTGCCAAAAATGGAGATGTTGGTTTGATAGAGGGAGAAACATTTATGTCGATTTTTCTTGGAAAGTAAAATCGATTACCTTATTATTTATTGTGATACGTATAGGGATCCAATACAGATGAGGGAAATTGAAACTTCGAATACTAAAGTCCCCGAGTGTTACTGTTGTCGCATATATTATTACTATTACTTCTTTGTCCTTGGGGAGTAGGTTATTCCACCTCTTTAAACTGAAGAACTTCCGGAGGACCGGACTTTGTGCATACAATCGTTTTCATATTTGATTATCTTCTATTTTTAGATGAGTGGAGAAAATAATAACCATCCTCCTAAGACTATTTCAAAAAGCAAAATTAATAGACCCCCTAAACCCCACAAGACTTTATTAGTTTTTACAAGTTGTATCCCGTTACCGAAGCTATAGATAATACTTGCAATAATCCCAAACCATCCAATAAAATCCGGTACAACTCTATAAGTAGCAAACAGGATTGAGTATGCAAGCGTACCAATGGAGAATAAGATTTGTGTAAATGTGAAAATAGAATTTTTTGTTTTGATAATGCTGCGACCTAAGTCAATTAAGGCATTTCTTTCAGCACCACTAGTTCCTGAGTATTGACTTGCTATTTTTAGCAGTCCCCAATAGTCTTTCTTATTGTAGATTTGGATCAAACCTTCTCCTACCCGAAAGATTGTCCAAATGACAGCAAGCATTATGTTAAATTGACTAAATGCAATAAACAACATCACAGCAAGAGAAATTATACTAACATGCTCTATGAGAATCAACACGAAGCTTATTTGAAATTCTTTTGGATCGTTTTTAATCTTTTGCAGTGTAGTATCTGGGTCTATTTCATTAAATGTTTTTGTTTCATAACCAAATCTCTCACTTACAAGATTTGTAATTATTATAAACCAAAAGAGAAAACCAGCTAAGATAATTTCGATCACTTTCTGGTCACCCGTTAAAAATAAAAGTCAATACCTTTTATTTTCACTCAAAATATAAGATTTTAGATTTTGGGTTTAGAATTAAAATTTAACCCCAAACCCAAACTATTTTTTATTTTTTCTTTGTTGGGCGTATATTTTCCATGTGAGAAGTCAGATAGTCTCTAAGCGTTACTTCATCTTTTCCTCAGGTAAGTAGCCATAATTACAGTGGCAAGTATCAATATTAGAAGTACGGCGCCAAAAATAATAAGTGGAATTCTAAAGATTGGCTCGGAATGCAGAACATCCGTTGACGGTAAACCGCCTAGATAAGCTGCAAGAAAAACTGCAACAAAAACCGCTCCTACGCCTTGAGTTGCATATAAGAGCTTTCCATGTTTTTGGTTGAACCCCGTTGGTATGCTCTTGGTATTGAAAAGCAGCGGCAAACCAACCAGCGGCAACGAAAGCATCCACAAATCCATGTTGTGCCCTAACAGCCAAGCATACCAGGTGCTCCAAACATGGTCGCCGCCAAAGAATATCCAAGTAAGATAATTCCACAAGTAAAACAACCCTAAACCAAGAATTATGATCCCCACTGGTTTTAGGTTCAAATCCTGGAGACTTTCAGTTCTAGAGTGTTTTTTTGTGGCGTAGACTGAGTATATTGATAACGCAAGTAATCCTATTGCTGTTGAAAGGAAGGCAACCATCATGTATGTGTATGTCAAGTATTCTGTACCTTTTAGAGGCAGGACTAATGTCCATATACCTGTGTTAAGCAGCCAGTATACAAGAACTAAAACTGTTCCCGAAATCAAGCCCCATTTTATTGCCTTATTCATAGGCTTGTTTGGGCTTAACTTGTAAGCGAAAATAATGAGGGTAATTGGAATAATTGTAGCTTCAAGAACTGCTGGTAAAACATATCCTAACGAGTAGGTCAAACTGGGTGAACTTGTAAACACTCTATAAACACCGGATGCGCCTGATGCTAGAAGCCCAAGCCAGTAAATTGCTTCAAAAATCAGAACAACCCTTGCGATAAGATAGCTTTTGTTTTTAGAAAAACTCTTATTAACAAAATAAATGACTAAAGCTACAATTGCAATTAAGCTTCCTGCCATTCTGAAAGAATTTCCTATTGTTGCATTAATATCTTCAATTAGTTGTATAGTGTTGAATACTCCTGGAGTTCTCGCCCATTCACCTATCCACTCCAAAGTGAACATAGTATGTAAGTTGAAGAGAAAGTAAGCCACGGTAACCGTGAGCAACCCGATTTTTAGCGGAGTATAGAATTTCTGTTCAATCATAACTATTCACTTAAGGTTAAACATTAAGGGAGAGATTATTAATAGCTTTTGATAAATGCAATCAACCGAACGCAAATTTTCTGTCAGTGTTATTACTTTGGACAAAATAATCTAATGTTTTTTGCGAGGTTGGTTGTTACTATTGTAGGAACAAAAAGTATTTAATTGTTTTCCTATAGTAGTAATTATATGCGAACTTACATTTTTACTAAAAGGGAACGAACAATCATCCAAGATTTTCTTGACAGAAAAATTACCCTAAGAAACCCTGAGCTTCGTCAAATCCGAACTAGAATCAACACTAATACCCTTAGCAATGATGTTAAACTTTACATTACTCTTAGAGTAGCGATTTCCGCACGTTCTACATAAAAACCGTTGGCTTATCATACTACCAATATACCTTTAGATGATCTTTCCAAACTTTGTACGAATGACATTCAGGACAAGATAACAAAATATTATCTCCAATTTGAAAAGCAATTAGTTTTCATTAGGTTGCATTTGGAATACCTAATGAAAATCCAAATCAACCTCCGAAGAAACCATCAAACGAAATAGTTCATTTCGACAAATGGTAGAATTATGTGTGTTCTGGTTTAAGTATGAATTTAATCTTAGATAAAAGTGTGAGTTGCGAGAAAATAACAGGCTAATGAAACCAAATCGTGCGCTGACTATTAAATATAAATGATTACATACAATTTCTGAGGCAATATTGCATGATTAAAGCTTTGGTTGTATATGGAACTCGTTATGGAGCAACTGCAGATACATCTGAAGTTATTTCGGATGTTCTTCGTCAAGAAGGATTTGAGGTTAGAGTTGTTGATGCCAAAAATGATAAAGTTAAAAGTATAAACGAGTTCGAGCTAGTCATAATTGGGAGTGGAATCAAAATTGGCAGATGGACTAAGG
>JBHORG010000022.1:0-17829 GCA_042565955.1 Thermoproteota archaeon
ATATATTCCCTAGTAGTTTTGGAACTTTTGATCGGTAATTTGCTACTTGTTCCTAATTTCACCCAGATATTATCCTAAGCGAGAATTGAATACTGTAAAATTGAAATTTTAATCCCAAATCCAAACTACCTAATTAGAAAAATCCTCAAGAACCAAATTATTAAGATAAATTTAAAAACATCAGAGAATTTAATAAAAAATCAAATTTCAGATTCGAAATTTATATGTTATGATATTTTGGTTTCTTCTTCCAGACATCCTTAAATAGGTTCATAGGCATCCTCGAAGATAGGATCGAGTATTATGCAAAAGAAAGGGTCACGGGAAAGAGGTCGACCCCGTGGCAGGCATCACAAGCATGCCGATTTTATGTCTCTCAAATATCTCTGTCTTATTTCAATAAAGTATGGAATTGATTCTAAGGTTTTTTTAAATAGCTTCGTTGAAGCTTGGGAACACAAAAAATCTACATGTGAAAACCTTTCAATTGAATGCCGTAAGGAAACTCGAGATACAGCAGTATTTCTCATAACCAAAGGTTTCAAAGTGGTTGCGCAATTCCCCTTACCTGTTTACATCCTTAAAGAAACTAATCCACTCAAAGAATTTGCTATCACAAAGTCGTCAATTAGAAAAATATCAGATATGGTCAAAATTGAGCACCCACAGATAAAAGATTTGAAGTTTGGAATGAATCGAATCAACCTAAAAGCAAAAGTCTTTGAAATTCCAAAGCCAAAAACCGTTTTCACTAGGCTAGGAAAATTAAGTACAGTAGCAAACGCAAAAATCACAGATGACACTGGAATAATTGAACTACCTTTATGGAACCAACAAATACACACAGTTGCTGTGGGAGATACAATCCAAGTTGAGAACGCCCGTGTTCAAACATTTAATGGTGAACTCCAATTAAGGATCGGTAAAGGTGGACAATTAATTGTTATCGAAAAAGGTCCAGACAATAAACGAGGAGAAAGAGAGGAGTAAATTTAATCCCAAACACAAATGTACACGGACGCATGTGTGCTTTTTTTAGGTGAGTCATTAAGCGAAATAGAGAAAGCAAAAGCAAACCTAAATGTTTGAGTCTAGATGTTAAATATTATGCCAAACCAAAATATTAATCAGGCTAGTGAAAAGAAAGAGTTTGAATTAAGGTTTTGTTAATGTTCACAAAATGATCAATATCAAATAATTGATAATGACAAAATGGTTAAAAATTGACTAATCTCTAATCCATACGTATAATGAAAAATCTTTATTAAATCATCCGATATAATATTCTAGAAGAATTCCAGAAGAGAAGGTAATATGACTGATATTTTTACACCAATCATGATGCAATTGGGCCTCGGAGGAATAGGGGGTTTCTTTGTTGGATATTTGCTTAAAAAAGTTGTTAAATTTGCGTTGATAATTGGTGTATTTGCTTTTATCGCAGCATATTTTGTATACGAAAGTTCCATCAAAATAGATTATACACGAATAGTCTCTCAAGTAGAGGAACTTGCCACTCCTGTGTTGAACTTTATTTATCCTGTTGTATCTCAAATTCCAGCTTTAGGTAGTCTTGTTGTGGGAGTAGTATTAGGGTTTACTAAAAGCTGATTTTCCATAATAATAGGAAATTGTTAATGTTCACTTCTTCGAATTCACAAAAGAACATTTACTCTTGAATCCTGAAATCAAAATTTAGCAATTATTAATTTACTAAATCTTTGGCTTGTTTAATCCAATTTAATAAGAATTGTTCAGGAATTCCAGTTTTAGATGATAACATAGGAATTGAAGATTTTGCTAGATCTGAACTATTCTTTATCCCTGCGAGATCAAGAATCCTAGCCCTTTTTGATCCGATTCCCTTTATCTCAGTCAAATCCGAAGCAGTTATTAAATTTGAAACTTCATCATCAACTCTTCGTGTAACTCTGATTAAACGCCAGTCCCTCATACGTGGTTTTTTAAAAGTATGAGATAAACCACATTTGGCACATTTACTTTGTGCCATTTTTCCATCATAGCTAACATTCCATATTTTCAATTCTGACCTACAATCAACGCATCTTTCAATCTTCTTTGGAGCTGAAAACCAATACAACAAAAGAGCATGCGGTTTCTTCCCTAAAACCGCATCGAGAATGTGGGCATGGCTACAATGTATGCATTCTGCTAAAACTTGACCTTTTTCCATCCTAGTTAATCTAAAACAATTTCTACCACACTCAAAACATTTAGTGTTTATTGAACCGTAATCATCATTTTTCATAATATATTGAGTCTTCCTTCAATTGTTCTTATTATTAACCTATAATAATTTAAGATAGAGATAAATTTTAACCCCGAACATCTGAAAAATTGATTTCTGTACGAGTAATTTGTTACACCTAACCTGGAATTTCATTTCATCATTTAGAAGAACCCAAATATTATTCAAAGAAAGAAGTCAATCTTTCTCAAAAAAGTTAAAGAATCATTAATACATCGAACAATTTAATGATTAATATTTTTATAGAAACCCTAAATCACCACGGACCAGTAGGGACTATGTCAAGTAAAGGATATCCTTAATAAATAGCTGAGCCCAATTCAGGTAACGTCAAGATAAATTCATCAGGAGAGTTAAAACGCTCATGGCAAAATTCAAGATAATAGTATCAGATCCTGAAACTGGAAAATCACAGTCTGTTGAAGTAGAGGAAACACAAGCTGTTCCTCTGATTGGTAGGAAACTAGGAGAGGTTATAGATGGAGCAGCTATTAAGTTGTCAGGCTATAAACTAAAGATAACTGGCGGTTCTGACAAGGATGGCTTCCCTATGAGACCGAACATACATGGAGGAGTCCGTGTGGGTGCCATATTAAGTGAAGGAGTAGGCTTTCATTCAACCAACAAAGGAGAAAGAAAACGAAAAACACTTCGAGGCAACGTCATAACAGACGCAATCGTTCAAATAAATATGAAGATTCTCGAGCAACCAAAGAAGAGCAAAAAGGTAGAAAAGCCAAAAGAAGAAGCACAAATATCGAACACAGTGCTCTAAATTTCTCAATAAACCTGAAACACCTTAATTTTATGTAAAGTGCTGGTTTGAGTACTCCATAACCAAACAATCTAGAAATGGTTTGCTTATAGAATAAACCATCATATTATGATTTGTTTAGTATCATGTTAGAGTTGTTAACTAATACTCAGGTTGCCATGAAGAGTTGTGTTTCTTTTTTCTGTATTCTTTGTGAAGGCAGTCCACTTTTTTTCTACTGATGTTTCCTTTGTGAGGTAGAAAGCCTCCTTTGAAACCTTTAGGAACATGTAGCAGTTCATGGATCAACGTTTTCTCTTTATCGTCTTGACTTAATCGGTCGTACCGTTCAGAAAGCACTTCAATAACATATGCTGGTGGAATCCCAATCGCTACTTGCCATATCTTTCCAAATCCATGAATTCGAGCAATTATACGCTTAGATTTTGAGCCATTACTCCGGTAACAATAAACATATTGTGAAACAACGTAAGATAAGCCCAACCGGTCTATAATCTCATCAACTAACAGTTTGACATCTGGAGCTTCTAGATATGTTAAAGGCATTTTTTCCATTCCCGAAACTAGTTGATGTCTTAAGGAGAATGCTTAATATAAACTGTATAGAATCTAGTTGATTTTAAATTAATCAAATAGCACTTTGTTTCATAGTCTCTTTGGAGAAGAGTGTTCCCCCAATCTAAAACTAGCTTTATCTCCCCCTGATGGCTCAGTTTTATTTTCGTTGGGGGTACTGTTTACTTTCTTACCAAAAAAAACAGTAGCTTTAGATTATAACTTGTAAAAACTAAACTAATTGCATTTGGGTACAACATTCACCAAGAAATAATCTAGAGATTATTAATTGTATTATCGTCCATCAAATTAGAGGGTTGATGTAGACATGAAAGATTTAATATATGGGCTCTCATATTTTGCCTTAAGGAATCTCGATTAATATGGCAAAAGAAGTCAAGTGTGAAGTACACAAACCATGTGTAACCTTCCCTCGTCAACCAGAATTAAACATAGGAACGATAGGGCATGTAGACCACGGAAAAACGACATTAGTTGAAGCTATAACAGGTGTGTGGGCAGCAAAACACAGCGAGGAATTAAGACGAGGCATAACAATAAAACTTGGCTATGCTGACGCTCCGATATTCAAGTGTCCAAACTGTGATGCACCTCAATGTTACTCCTCAACCACTATATGTTCAATTTGCGGTTCTAAGGGAGAGTTTGTTAGAGCAGTTAGCTTCGTTGACGCTCCTGGTCATGAAGCTCTCATGGCTACCATGCTTTCTGGTGCAACAGTTATGGATGGCGCATTGTTGATAATAGCTGCCAATGAACGGTGCCCTCAACCACAAACACGTGAACATCTAGCAGCTATTGAACTTGCAGGATTAACGAACATCATTATTGTCCAGAATAAGATAGATATTGTTGACGAAAAACGGGCATTAGATAGTTACAAAGAAATTGAAGATTTTGTGAAAGGAACTGTAGCGGAAGGTAAGCCAATTATCCCTATCTCAGCGCAGCATATGGTAAACATTGATGTGGTTATTCAAGCAATGGAAAAAAACATTCCCACACCCAAGCGTGACCGAAATAAGTCTCCCAGAATGTTTGTTGTGCGCTCTTTTGATGTGAATAAACCCGGTGCTTCCATGGATGAAGTAAAGGGAGGCGTTATCGGTGGAAGTATTTTCCAAGGAACATTCAAAGTTGGAGACCAAATTGAGATTCGACCTGGAATTAGAGTTGAAAAACATGGAAAGACATTTTACGAATCCATCTTTACCGAGATTACAAGTTTGAGTGCTGGAGGAAAAGATGTCAAAGAAGCCCAGAGTGGAGGCTTGGTTGGCATTGGAACTTATTTGGATCCATCATTAACTAAGGCTGATGGTCTTACAGGAAATCTTGTAGGAAAACCTGACATGCTTCCTCCAACCCGATCTGAAATTGTTTTGGGTACTAACCTTCTGAAGCGTGCTATTGGAACTAAGGAGCTTGTGCAGGTTGAGCAAATAATAAAGGGTGAACGTCTTCTCCTTGATGTTGGAACGACCATAACTATTGGAACTGTTGTATCTTTAAAGAAGGATTCGGCTACTTTCAAGTTGTCAAGATCCATCTGTGCAGAAGATGGCGCGAGAGTGGCTTTAAGCCGAAAAATTGCGAGCAGATGGCGTCTCATAGGGTATGGAATAATCCAAAGCTAGTCTTTTTAGAAAAGAGGAGATTGCTCTCTTTTTATGAATAATAACATATTGTTAGCGAGGAAAAAATTGCTCAGGAAGCCACACCGGAAATATTGGGTTAGTGTGAAAGAATAGAAAAGCCCATTGTGGGAGAACATAGATTTGAATCCTTCAGAAAAAACTCCTATGAAAGTTGTTTTAGACGCAAACTTTTTTTTTATTCCTACCCAGTTTACAGTCGACATTTTTGAAGAACTATCAAACCTACTAAATCAGCGGTTTGAACCAATTCTTCTTTCCTCGACACAAAAGGAACTTGAAGGACTAGCTGAATCGTCTTCTCCAAAGATTCGCAAACAAGCATTAATGGCTCTTAGGTTGTCTAAAAAATGTCGTTTTGTTAGTGTTGATAAGAATTTAAGTGAATCATATGATGACGTGATTGTTAAGGTAGCATTAGATTGGAAATCTCCTGTGTGCACAAACGATAGAGAACTTAGAAAAAGGTTACGAAAAATTGGCGCACCAGTCATTTTTATGAGGCAAAAACAGCGTTTAGAGGTAGAGGGCGCAGTATAGGCTTATAAATGGGGCTGTCTTTTATTTGGAAACGGAAGCTTCACGTGATGCTTTCATGTAAATATTGCCAGTTTAAGATAGGTGAGATGAGTGTTTAAATTTGTTACTTTAGAAGATGCAATTCGGATACCGCCAAAAAGGTTTGGAGAAGACATAGATACAGTAGGTTATGAACAACTAAAAATGAAGTATGACGGCATGGTAGACGAAGAGCTTGGCTATGTTATCGGTGTTACAGAACTCAAAGTTAATCCATTCGGAAAAATCATCCCTGGAGACGGAGCTACATTCCACAAAGTTCAATTCTCGTTGCTCACGTTCTTCCCAAAGATTCAGGAAGTCATAGAAGGAGAGGTTGTAGAAATAGCGGAATTCGGAGCCTTTATTCGTATAGGACCTGTAGATGCTTTACTTCATGTGTCTCAACTGATGGATGACTATATCTCCTATGACGAAAGACAAGGAGTTCTTATGGGCAAAGAAACGAAAAGAAAACTCAGTACTGGTGACCGTGTTCGAGTTCGCATAACAGCCGTATCCTTGGGTCGTAGTGGCGGTTCTGGAAAGATAGGTGTAACTGCTAGGCAGCCGTTCCTCGGAAAGCTTGAGTGGATACGAAAGGATGTTGAGAAGATAAATGCCGTTGATGATGTTGCGAATGGTGCGGTTAAGGCAGGAGAACCAGCGAAATGACAGATAAAGCATGTCGAATATGCCATTTCATATCTTACGGTTCTATATGTCCTAATTGTAATGAGTCGAATTTAAGTGATGATTTCTCAGGTGTAGTTGTAATTATTGATCCTGAGGGTTCGGCGATAGCTCGAGCCATGAATGTAAAGCAGAAGGGGCACTACGCGCTTCGAGTAAGGTAGGTAACCATAATACGTAGCCTAACTAAACAACTACGAAATGAATTAAAGAAACCTCAGGGACTATTGATAGAAGGTCCCTTTGAAGAAACGATGGAGATACTAAAAGAGCTTGTTGAGAAAGAAAAGCCCTCAGCAGTTATTTCTGTAGGTGACATTGTTACCCAAAACATGATTAAGTGTGGGCTCTCTCTGAATGTTTTGATAATTGATAATAAAACGATGCGAAAACCAATCCAACCCATAAAAGTTGATACTGACCAAACCTTGTATTCGAAGAATCCACCAGGAACAATAACTGACGAGGCTTGGAATGTAATTAAACAAGCTGCTGAATACAAGGGACAAACAAAAGTGATTATTGAGGGAGAAGAGGATTTGCTTACACTCGTAACTGTGTTATGTGCACCTGAAGATGCCTTTGTGGTTTATGGGCAGCCTAATGTGGGGATTGTGGTAGTTAAGGTTACGGAAGAAAAAAGAAAAAAAATGCGTCGTATCGTTGATTTGATGGAAGAACCTTCGAAAAGCTAAAGTAAGGGGGATGTGTCAATTCAACAGCAACCTGCGGAAGTGTAACATTGAAGGTTAATATCATCTCTAAAAAGCAGAATCGTCTACTGAAAAGAAAAGAAGTAATATTTAGTGTTGATCATGCCCAGAATGGGGGCACTCCATCACGTGGTGAGGTTAGTAGACAACTTGCATTAGTATTAAACGCCAAATTTGATTTGGTTTACGTTAAAAACATGAAGACGAAAAGAGGCACAACTGTTGCTATTGGTGAAGCAAACGTTTACGAAACGCCTAAACAAGCCAAGTCTATGGAACCTAAATATATAATCGCTAGAAATGAACTCTCAGAAAAGCCTGAGGAGTCAAAAACCCCAGAAGAACCATCAGAAGAAAAGGAGGAGAAAAAAGTAGATGTCTAAACAAGCTGGAGAAAAAAAGGGTAAAAAGAAACAAAAAGGAATCGGAGAATATTACCAAATCGAAGAAAAGGGACTCAAAAGATTGCGTCCCAGTTGCGAAAGGTGCGGATCTGGATACTTCATGGCCGATCATGCTGACCGTTTCACATGTGGTCATTGTGGTTTAACCCGATACAAGCAACAAGAATAAACATGCAAGTATTAGATATGGAATAAGATTGGAGGAGCGATCTGAAGGATGGTTAATGTAAGAGTTTTTGTGAAAACCATCTCTGCAGAGAATTTCTGGGATATTGGAAAAACCATCCCACATATTCAGATAGCCACTAATCTTAATGTGGTTGGAATCAACCAGAAACGTGAAAACATGCTGGAGGTTCCTTTTGTTTTCACCATAAACTATACTCCTGCTGTGGCTCAAATTAGCTTTAAAGGAACAAGTCACGTAACAGGACAAGAAGAAGAACTTGAGCAAATAATTAAGGACCATAAAGATAAGAAGCAGCCTCCACCTATTATTCTCCAATCAATATCTAATGTTGTTTTCTTGGAATCCGTGATCCTATGTCGAACATTAAATATTCCTCCACCTATTCCACTCCCAAAAATTCCCACAGGAACCCAGAAGAAACGGGCTGAACCTACATACAGAGCCTAAACTAGACTTTTTTTGGAAAATATTTTCTAAAACATTAACCTATATATTATCGGTCAGGTTTTTGTATCAACAATAAATAAAGTTAAGGGTATTTGTTTTGTACCGACTATGTTCTTATTTTAGTGGCACATACATTGATGATCTGGATGCACCGATACCTGGTGATCCGTGTCTTACAGGTTTGCTTGTGATGGAAAATTCACCTAGGTAGCATCCAATCATTTCTGGTTCGATATCCACTGGAGTGAACTCTTTTCCGTTGTGGATTAGAAGAGTTACGCCTACCATTTCTGGGAGGACTATCATATCGCGAGCATGGGTTTTTACGGATGCTTTTTCATCTTCTTTTACATTCTTTTTGGATATTCTGACGTTTTCTAGAAGTGTCCTTTGTCCCGGATTGAGTCCTCTTTGTAGGCTTCGACGTTGACGCGATGGAAGCAACTTGATGAACTCGTCCATGGACATGCCCTGCAATTCCTCAATGGAATGTCCGCGATACATGAATATTTTCTTTGGCATTTTCTGCTCACTTAACATCTTTTGCGTTACTGGATTTATTAAACATTTCTAAATCACAGTAAACCATTTATTAGTTTACTTTTAATTTATTTATTTCAAAATTTTGTGTAAAAAAATCCTTTATCTATGATTAATAAACAAATGATAAACTATGGAATAAAAAGTTTTGTTTTTACAGATCATTTTTAATGAGTTAATATAAAACCACTAATTTCTGGTTGCTGAAGAAGTATGGAAATATTGTACATAATTGGAAAAACACATCCATGAATTTGATCCCTTTGAAACAGATGTTTCTGTGATTAATGAATATACATATGTACCCAATCGGTGAATACAGATGTATACACGTTAAGACTTCTCACAAAATATGTTGTTCCCATAAGTTGGATATGATCTAATGTTGATATTTCTATGAGAGAAAAAGCAGTACCCCAACGAAAATAAAACTGAGCCATCAGGGGGAGATAAAGCTAGTTTTAGATTGGGGTACCAAATCTAATTGAGGAAATCACCTATTAATTCTTTATTGCCAATTTTATTCATTTATAAATAACCGTTTCTCCTAAATATAGTGATAACAAACAAGAAAAGCTAGTTGCAACGATAATGCTCAGACAATTGAACATTAAGTTTCATTAATTTGTGTCTGTTAGGAAGTCTTTGAATGTGATTTGGTTCTGTAATTGTCAGTGTTTGTTTTCCATTCCATTCAAAGATTGTTCCTATCAGTATTTGACTAGTATGCCAATTTTAGAGTTAAGACTGGTGTTGATTAGACTTAGGAGAACTGGGAGAGAGAAGTGAAAATAACAGTCCCTCTTTATTCTGTCACTAATCCTAACTTCTTCAATATTGAACGAATAGTCTCCGTCTTTCTTTGATGCTATATTGCTAATTGAGGGATGAATTTTCCTTGTTTATATTCGTCTATTAGCTATTGGTCTTCTTCGATCGTCCATTTTTCATATTCTCTAGTATAGATTCTTCTGATTTCTTCCATGGAGCAAGATTTAATTTTCTTATCAGGCTTTTGGTTGCCAACATTTTTTGGTTCAAATCGATTTGCTAATTGTCCTACCATTTTCTCAATTTCAGAATGTCTAAGATCTTCAATTTCCATAATTCTCATTATTAGATACTTTTCCACATATTTTGTTCTTTGAAAATATGAAGAAAGATGACATAGCAACCGTTTTCTTTGTATATTTTTTTCTCTATATTCATAGTCTTGTCGTTGTTTACCACAGACTTCAATATACATTCCGAATTTGGAAATGTAGAAATCAGGTGTCCATACTCTTGGTCTCTTCTTATCATCATAAATAAATACTGGAAACTCGTAAATCCCCCAAAGATTCAATTCTTTCAAGTAACTGGCAGCTTTCTTTTCAGCATTAGTCATGTCTTCATAAACAGAAGCTATTTTATTCCCAACCAACTATCTGGTTATTTCTTTTTAGTTACACTAAATTGTTATGACTTAGCAATACAGATTTTGTAGTTAGGAAAGGGATTGATAATTGAATAATTCTTGAATAATGGGTTGTGTTTTTAATTTTAATGTTCCAATCTTTTTATTCAGTTTATAATTCAATATGATCTAAAAACGAATATTATTTTTAAACTGTTTTTTATTATGAAAAGCTCGAAGAACAAATCACATAAAAGACATTATAATAATTATAAAAAGCGCGTCTTCTATTAGGAAACAATTAATAATTCTAAGTTCAAAATAACTTCTTCAGGAAAACTGCTTAGTTACTAGTGCTTAGCAGTTTGATGGCTGCCATTTTTGCTCCCATTTCTGCATTCTCTCGGTTTTCTCCACACCCCACAATAATGACATCGTTTTCTTTTGGATTGAACTGATTCACTAGTTCATCGTGTAATTCTGGCATACTTTCAGAAAGATTCTCCTCGCCTGTAGGTAATGATAGCATATCATTGGAAAAAATTAAAGTTGTTGCTCCTGTTGCTCCGCTCATAATGGCAATATCCCGTTGTTCCAATCCGTTTCCTACAACCTGTGCCGAGTTTCTTATAAGAACTGCAATATTACATGAACCAACCGTTAGAGGACTGCTTTGGACCTCAATACAATTGCTGATTTTATTGCGTATTTCATCAAATAATTTCTTTCCATCTTCAGAGAACGAGATTCCGCTTCTTGAACTCTGAGTTATTCCTTCATTTCTCAGGCGTTTTAGAAGTGTTCTCGTTGTGCCTTCCCCTAATCTCAACTCTTTGGAAAGCCTTATTCTACCAATATTTCCATAATGACCAATTAACTCTAACACCTTAACTACATGTGCCTCATTAAATGATGGAGCAGGTCCAAGTGCAATTTTAGATGTGATTCTATCAATAATCTTTAGAAAACTCAATATTGGATTCTCCATCAGATCCTAACCTATTATTAGAACCGTGTATAATAATAACTTAACTTTATACTTCACATATCCAAACACCCAGCAAAAAGTAAAGCAGCATCAACTGAAAGCATTGTACCTGCTGTCAAATGGCACAATAACGTTTGTAAAATAATTATAAATTATAAAAAGGGAGTGAAAAAAATCAGGAAAATAATTTTGGTAACAGGGACTCCTGGTGTAGGAAAGACAACTGTATCCCTTAATTTAGCAACTAAGTTGAATGCACATTACATTGACATAACTGACCTTGTTAAAACAAAGAAATTAGTGACCAGTGTGGACAAGAAAAGAAAAACTTTAATCGCAGACACAAAAAAAGTTTCAGACCATTTACAGGAAACCCTTTCAAATATTGAAGATACCATAATCCTTGAGGGACATTACGTTATTGATGTTGTGACAAAAGAAGATGTTGACATAGTTTTTGTTCTAAGGCGTGATCCACGCGAACTTAAGACCGTATTAGACAAGCGTGGATACACAGAAAAGAAAATCTGGGAAAATCTAGCCGCCGAAATTTTGGATGTTTGCCTTTGCGATGCTCTATCTGTTTGTAACGAAGATAAGGTTTGTGAGATTGATGTTAGCGGTAAGGATGAAAATGCAGTAGTTGAAGAGATTCTTTTATTGTTGAAGAAAAAGCAGGATTTTTACTTTGGAACCATTGATTGGCTAAGAAAACTAGAGAGCACGGGACAACTAGAAGAGTTCTTGAGAAAATTCTAGTTTATCCGAGTTGTCTTTGAATCTGCTGTTTTGATATCAAAGTGATGCTGCGTCGGTTGGCGTATGCCTTTGCATGACCGCTAAATTTTTCAGCAATAATTATGGGTTTTGGGAAACCCACGTCTTCTGCTGCTGTGTCGATGTTTATTACCATGTTAACTCCTACCGTTCGGTTCCAATCTTTAATCCAAACTGAACGTTTTTCTTTACCTCTTTGAATAATCAAATCAAACTTGCGTGAAATCCCAGCAACTCCTTCTAGAACTGCGTCTTTCTCGATTTGATATCCATTCTGGCGAAAATATTTCGCCGCTAGATTAGCTAATGATAGTCGACTCATTTATCTGCATCCTACTACAGCATTTAACTAGATTCTAACAAAAAGCTTTTCCTTCATGTGGTTGTGTAATGGATGTACATTGTGCTCGTTTGTTATGGTTGTGGGCAATTTCTTTTCGCAAAGTATGCTCAGAAAACTAGAAAATGTCCATACTGTGAAACGCGGTTAAATTTAGTTAAATCAAGAAAGGTGGCACGCCTAAGGACTGCACACGAAGCCTCAAACTATCTTCGTGCTTTGAAGCGTAATATAAACAAGAAAACAAGAGTTTAATTAGCATTTATTGTTTGTCAGGGTTATGGACGAGTCATAATTAAAAGCAATCTGGTTTATTAGGACAGAAGATTTAATATTATATGTAATCATCTATTGCTGTATCTTGGAGGCAGTATCATGGAAGATAAAACAATGGTAATTGCATACATTATTCTATTCACAGGCATAGGCTTCCTAGCATTCACTTTCATAAGCGCATATATCTTCCTCATCAATAATCCATCCATCACAGGATCATCAGATTTATTAGATGTTTTTGGAAATTCTTTGGCCCCATTAATTGATGCATCCATCCGAATCATGTATCTAGGCGTCATGGGTTGGATAGGTTCGGGGCTAACCGTACGAGGAGTCCAGCTTATTAGTCAACTCAAACGACTAGCCACACCTGAATATAGATCAAGGAATTCCACAGCAAAGAATTCAATGGAGCCCATAAGAGTCAAGGAAGCTAAAAAAAATAAAAAAGTATAGTCTCGTTAATCAGAGACAAAAGTGAAGGAAAATAATTAGATGAATATCACTTCAAGGATGCTCGGTATAGCTACAATCATTTTATGGCTTGTAATCGTCTTTTTCTCTGTCACTGCTGTCTACTCAGTATTGAATCTTGGGGTAACCATGGGGGAAGTTCAAATGCTACCTTCCAGTAACGGTATTACTCTTTCTTTTCCCTTCTCTATAATCAATGGTGGCTACTATGAACTAGCTGATTTAAATCTGACAACTAGTGTCACGGACACCAATGGAATAGTGATGGATGTGACCGAAACCATTGTTCCATCAATTCCAAAGGATGCCACTGTTAATTCATCTCATACGATCGAAATAGCTCTTGATGATATATTAGCACTGGATACTGAAAACTTACTATTGAACGACAGCGACTTTAATGTAGAGATATTTGTGCGTCTCAATTTCGCTCGAGCCGTTCCAGTGCGGCTATCTCTAAATACAACTATACCATGGGGGGCACCATTTGCCAACTTTTCGGTTGGAATCCTGGATATTTCTGTTCAAAATACCACACAAATAGAAGCAACAATACCTGTGAGTTTTGAGAATCATGCTGTGCTTGACATATCCGGAACCCTGGAATTGGAAGTCTATAATGTTTCCCAAGACCTTATAGCTACTGGAGTAACTTCTATCAATGTTCCCTCGGGATATAGTTTTACTGATAACGTATCTTTGGATATTACGCAGAAAGACATTGCCGGATTGTCAGGTACAGGAGACTTACACTTGGTTTTCGAGACTCCAATGTTTACGGTGGATTGGTGGGAGTCTTATGGTTGAAATAACCCGAAAATTTTTTTGGAATCAGATAGTTCCGCGGGTTCTCAAAGCTATTGTGTGGGGTTCATTAACTTTTCTTATTGTATATTACCTGCCGATGTTGATTTTCCCCCAAGACCTTCTTCCGATTGAATACATTACTCCACTTGCTGATTTCGCAATGATATCGGTCTTCTTTGCGGTTGTAGGTCAGCTTTTCTCGGGAAGTATTATTGGTTGTGGCTTTGGTGTAGCAAAGGCACTTGTTCTAATTACTTATTTTTTTAGTATTTCAGAAGGCGGAATTTTCAGCTTAACAATACCTGTAACAGAAATTATGATAAACGTATCAGTTGACATCAGCATCGTTTTATTAATGATTGTCTCTGTGAATCTTTTTGACATCGTAAAGAATCTTCTTGAGGCCATAACAATTCTCAACAAAAAAACAACTGGAATTGACTTTAAATAAGTTAGATTAGAAATGTTACCCCATTTTGAGGGATGAAATATGGGCGAAATGAGAAAATCGGTAATCTTCTCGTCGTTAATATTTATTCTTGCTTCACAGTTTCTTGTTTTACATGTTTTTCCTCTTGAATCAAAGGAAAACACAAATGGAGCCTCAGATTACTTTCTTGCGCCAGAACCTGAGATATCTGATTTTGTACCAGTTTTTCAGAAGGGGCTGTCTTTTTCAGCCTGGTCTAGCGATGCATTTGAAACTTCTGAGTCTGATGAATCATTAGCTCTCTTAACTGAAACGAAGACAGAGTGGATAGCAGTTTGTCTCTCTTGGGCTCAATCTAATACCACATCACATGACATTCGTCCTGATCCAAATCGCACACCAACCATAGACTCTGTTCGGCATGCCATAACCGTAGCCCACAGTTTAGGCTTAAAGGTCATGCTAAAGCCTATGGTGGATACTTTGGAGGATGAAAAAACCCAAGGATACTCAACCGTATGGAGAGGTGAAATTCAGCCATCCAAAGCATGGTTTGAAAGCTACTCTGAATTCATTAATTTTTTCGCCAAGTTTGCCCAACAAAACGGTGTTGAACTTTTCTGTGTTGGATGTGAATTTAAAGCAACAACAGGTGAGACAGAACAATGGAAAAACGTCATTTCAGGAGTAAGAGATCACTATTCCGGTCCATTAACATATGCCGCTGACTGGACAAACTACCAAAACATTGAGTGGTGGGACTCTTTGAACTATGTTGGAATAGATGCCTATTTTCCTTTGTCGCTCTTTAAAACAGATCCCACATTTAATGAGCTGAAGACGGTTTGGACCCATCGTGCGGATGATATTGAGGAATGGCTTTCAGCAGTAAACAAGTCAGTAATATTTACAGAAATTGGCTATCGAAGTGGAGACGGAACAAACATGGCGCCCTCAAATTACTGGAGTGATATGGATGTTGATCTCCAAGAACAACTCGAATGTTATGAAGCAGCCTTTCAGGTCTTATGGAACAGAAACTGGTTCTCTGGTTTCTATTGGTGGACATGGATACATGATCCCTCAATAGGGGGCGTAAATGATTCGTATCATACGCCGCAGAATAAGCCAGCCCAAAATGTCATAACCGAATGGTATGCCTTGGATAGAAGGGTTGCCCTTGTAGATCAATCTTTCACTAGCGTAGAGAAATGTAACATAAACGAGGTACAATCTGTAGGTTTTCATGTATGCTGGGAAAATAATGGCAATAGTGTGGCGGATGTTAGAGTTTATGTGAACGGAACAGAATACTTAACAAACAGCAGCGGATGGGCAAGGTTCACCGTGTCATATGATTCCGTAGGAAAACGAGAATGGGTCATCACAAACATTGAGCACCCCCAAGTAACTAGTTACAAAATAATCCATGAAATTCCAAGCATCATCTGGGACAAGATTATACTTGACGTAGAAGTTGACGTATTGATGTTAGGGATGTTGAAGCTAAGGATAAGGTTAAAGTACGCTTTTGATGATATTCCAGTAACGGGGGCAACTACCATTGTTAATGGAGAAGCTTGCCAAGAGGTCGAACCAGGAGTTTACATTAGTGAAATAGCTACATGGAGTCCCTATACGGAGTATACACTTCAAGCTGACACTCAAGACTTGCGAGGAGAAAATTGTGCAACATCAACATTTCATGTTATGAATATCTTTTTGTATTTTTCACTCTTCGTAGTGATAATTGTTATCATTGGAGTTTACTTGAAACTGCGCCACCATGGCCCAGTCAATCGATTGAAGAAATGAATTAAAACCCTCAACAAAAGAAACTGTGCATATTAAAGGACTAAGGTTATTGATTCCATCGGTGGAAACTTGGGGAGACCATATAAGTTACAAATTGACATTCCAGTCTTCGTATCTGATCTCTAGTAAGAACGAAATGCATTTGGTTCAATCTTGGTGATAATTCATCTTCAGGTATTTTGTTTCGCAATATTTTCATATGCATTATTTCGAAATGTGCGATTCCCCGATAGAAAATCTCGAATGACCCTTCTAGTGATGAATTCAAAGGGTATAAGATTCTATATGTTCCGTGGTTGAACCTGTAGGTGTTTCTCTCCATTATCGTTTATTTAATATGGAATATGAAGTCGTATGTTTTCATAATAAACATCAAGTCCTAAAGATTTAATTATACTACGATTTAACTTAGAATCAATTGGTTGGGGATATTATTGAAAAAAAAATCATTATTTATGATTCAATTTTTGTTAATACAAAACGAGTGGCTGAATCAATAGGGATGGTATGAGTAGGATTGAAAATTGGGAAGTTTTAGTGAAGGAAATCAAACAAGTGGAACCAATGGAAGTTTTTGATTATGATGTGATTCTGATTGGTTCTCCAAATCATATGGGTGGTCCAACTAGAGGTATTAAAAAGTTGATCGATAAATTTGGTACGCTGGGATTAGCAGAGAAAAAGGGTGCTGTTTTCGATGCTTATGTAAAGAAAAACGTTGGTAAGGGTGTGAGAAAAATGGAAAAAAGAATAAACAAGAAGGTTCTTGGATTGAAGTTAGTTACCCCTGGTTTGTCGGTAAAAGTTGGGGGCGTAAGAGGTCCTATTACAGTAGGAGAACTTCCTAAGAGTATAGAGTTTGGAAAAAAATCGTTAAACAGATGATTGATTAGAGAAATGTTGAAACAACCTTTTTTTATAGATGTAAGAAATTAAAAATTCAACCTTTTGAGAAACTCTAGATGTTCCGCCATAATTTCCTCTCGGAGTTAAAAGGCTCATTATAAATATTGGCTCTTAGACGCCGCCACCGCAGTTTACACATAGACCCCATAATGCCTCTACACCAAATAGGAATGTTCTCTATGAACTCTTTCTCTATGTTTTTTGAAATATTTTTTTACAGCACTCGAATTCAGGCTTTTGCATCTCTTTTTCCTGAAATGTGATAATAATAATTTGATTAAAAGTTTACATCCGTGGAGGGAGATATTTATGGCGAAAATGAACTTGAAAAAAGATAAAGATTTCTTTTTTAGATATGTATCAATGCTTGAAATAAGCAGTATATAATCTTGCAATATTCTAATGTAACCAGAGTTACTATGCCGGAGAAAAAACGCTCAAGAGAAGAGTTTGAAGCATACCTAAAAGCGATGTTAGAGCAAGATTTCCCAAAAGTAAAATATCAGACTCCTGATGCTTGGCGACTAAGGGCTTTCAAAAAGAAGTAAGACTCTTTGAATAGAATACAATAGCAATTGGAACAATTGCTAGCTAGGAATGCAGTAAATTTATTCTAGAAACAGGAAAGACCCAATAATTGTTTACTTTTCGTTATTGATTTAAAGAAAATAATTACATATTGCTACTATTTTTGCGATATTAGTTACTATTTGTGTAACTAATGAAAACGTCACTAAAGAAATTGTCAGATAATAGTGTTATAAAGTAACATTTCAGTGACATATCACCATAAATATCTC
>JBHORG010000023.1:0-15870 GCA_042565955.1 Thermoproteota archaeon
AATTGATCAAATTGCTAGAATAATAGCTGAATTCCATTCAAAAATTGAACATAAATGTGACGCTGCCAAATTGGGTTATGACGCTAAATTGGACCCAATAGTAGAAATTAATTGGAAAGAAAATTTTGACCAAACCAAACCATTTATTGAAAAAACAATATCTTCAGAAGAATTCATTTTGATCCAAAAAAGAATTGAGTATTTCATAAAAAATAAAAATGGTTTGTTTAAGAACCGAATGTTAAATGGAAAAGTAAAATATTGCCATGGTGACATTCACTCAGGCAACATCTTCGTTACCGATAAGATCTATATTTTTGATGCAATTGAATTTAATGATAGAATAAGGTATTCAGACGTTACTGCGGATATCGGTTTCTTAGCTATGGACTTGGAATATAAAAAAAGACCTGAACTTGCTAGTTTTCTAATTGAAAGATATATTGAGTATTCAAAAGATATAGAATTGAAAGAACTGCTTTCATTCTATAAATGCTACAGAGCTTATGTAAGAGGAAAAGTTGTTAGTTTCAAACTAAATGACTCCAATATTAGTAATCAAGAAAAGAGAGAAATAAAGAAAGAGGCAAAAGCATATTTTAACTTAGCCGCTACCTATGTAGAACAGTTTTGATATAAAAACGTTTTATTTAGGGAACTGTTGTGCCACAAAAGCGGGAATTTTAACTGTTCCCATGATTATGGGTTTTTGGTGACAGTCGCTTCCTCCGGTCATAATCAGGTTGTGTTTTTTTGAAAAGTTTATGTAATGTTTTGTTGTTTTGATTGAGTTTCTAGAGTGCCAGCATTCGATTCCATCAATATAGGGGAGCATATGGTCTTCGATTATTTTTTCCTGCTCTCGTAATGATTCAGTCAATTTGACTAGTGAAGTTCCGTAGGGGTCATTGGGGTGTGCTAACACTACTTTTCCGCCAGCATTTCTTAGCAGAGTCGATGCTTCTTTTAGGTAAAGGGGATATTTGGGAACGTTACATTTTACAAGATATTTTTCGAAGGCTTCTTTCCTATTTGCAACGATTCCTTTTCTAATCATATAATCCGCTATGTGAGGTCTGCCTAAGGAACCATCTACAGAGTTTTGGATTTTTGTTAAGTCGTTTTTCGTGAAGTTTTTAAAATCTTCTTTTCTGAATTCTTTATTGAGTTTTTCTATGATTTTTACGGCTCTCTCTTCTCTGTGTTGACTGATTTGATTAATTTTTTTCTGTAAGGACATGTCGTTTGTGTCAAATTGGTATCCTAGTAGGTCTAGTGAGGCAGGTTTACCGTTACCTAAGGTGGGATGTAAAAATGATATGTTTAGTTCAACACCATGAAGGTAATTTATTCCATTTTTTTGGGCTAAGTTCATGGCTTGGTTTTGGCAACCAATAGAATCGTGGTCTGTAATCGACATTAGACCTAGGTTTCTGGTTTTTGCTTCTTTGATAATTTCTTCGACAGAGAGGTCTCCGTCGGAACAAGTCTTTGAGTGGATATGTAAATCGATTATCATACAGCTAGAATCCAATTATCTGAGTTCTTTTCCGATTATGTACCAATCTTCGGGGTTATCACATTCTGTGTCGACTGTCAGGTGAATTATCCTAAGATCTGGGTGTCTCTTTTCTAGGTCGTCTAGGTTAACGGGTTCAAACTTCTTCTTGTTGACAACATAGGCTTCTTTGGTTAGGGCATTTGATTCGTAATTCTCTTTAGTTCTACGTAAAATTCTGGTGATGGAAGCATCTTCGGAACAGCTGGTCTGGAGGATAACAAAAGGTATTTTGGTTTTTGCTGCAATTTCAGCAGCCCGTCTTCGTAGGTCTTGAGTCACAAATGTGGCGTCTAGAATTACGCCTTTACCTTTTTTTGCATGTATTTCTGCTTGTCTAAACATTTCGTCGTATACAAGTTTTCGTTTGTTCATATCACCTGCAACTTTTACATCAAAGATATCTTCGTTTTTTAGGACTTCTAGTCGAATTATGTCGGTTCTAAGAATTGGGTATCCTTTGATTTTTGAGATTTCTTGGGATGTTTCTGTTTTCCAGCTTCCAGGAAGTCCGCATGTGATTAAAAGAATGTTGGGGCTTAGTTCGGCTTTAACGAATTCGGCGAAAGGTTCCTTCAATTAGATGTACCCCGTGCTTATGTTCAAGTACTTAGAATAAAACATTTGCATTTAGGTGCTGGATTGATATTATAATGATAGGGCTGTTTTTCACCCATTTTTAACTCATTAACTATGAACATACAATTCGCCGTCTTCTTTTTTTTACAAGTTCATGTTTTTTTTGACAAGATTAGACAGATTTAATCTTTCAACATTCAGAATTCTTATTTCTTCTTCCTGAGATTTGACAGCTTCAACAGAGAATATGGGTATATCATAAGCATTAGCAAAAATCAACTCAGCTTTTGTATTTAATCCAATATATCCATCAAAGTTACAAAGAATTACACCACGTTTACACGATCTTATGGCTTCAAAGTGTTGGTTTTGATATTGTGTTTTTAGTTTTCTTAAAACATCCACCCCATCAGTTTCAATTCTCGGGGCTGATTCGTTTATGAGTTTGACATCAAAGCCTTTAGTTATGATTCGCTGTCCAATCTCATTTGCTCTATCTCTGTATCTTCGACTGCCTAATATTACATAATCATAAATCATATAGTTCACCATTAATAATTTCCATCAGGAACCGCCCACTTTACTCTCAAATTATTTCATTTATTATTTCTACACCTGAACTAGTACCAAGTCTATTTGCTCCTGCATTAATCATCTTTAGTGCGTCATCATAGGTACGTATTCCACCAGAAGCTTTCACCCCAAATTCTGGGCCAACAACATCCCTTAATAATTTAACATCCGAAGTAGTAGCTCCTGACGTGTTAAATCCGGTAGATGTTTTAACGAAATCTGCCCCAGAATCTCTTACTAATTCACAAACCAAAACCTTCTCTTTCTCAGTTAGTAATCCCGCTTCAATAATCACTTTAATTATCGTATCTTTTTGATGCTTTACTTGTTCAACTACATTGATTATTTCATTTTTCACTAGTTCATATTTGCCCGATTTTAATGCTCCCAAATTGATCACCATGTCAATTTCATTTGCTCCATCTTGAATAGCCTTTTTTGCTTCATGGATCTTGACTTCTTTTGTGTTGGCTCCAAAGGGAAAACCTACAACACTACACACCCTAACACTTTTATCACTAACAAGGTGAGAAGCGAAAGAAACGTAATTAGGATTAACACAAACTGACCAAAATCCATAGTTAATGGCTTCTCGACAAATCTGTGTCACTTCATCTTCTGAAGCATTTGGTTTAAGTAATGTATGATCAATTAAACTTGCCAATTCTTCTACATTTTTCAAATTTTTTTCCTTCCTTTTTTTTAAATGTGTAGTTCATTGTCTTTTGAAGGTCATTTCAAATGACTGCTCTCTATGATTTTCTTAACAATTATTGAACCCATATTTACGAGTTCTTTAACTCTATTCGGATTCATACTTTCTGAATAGACCCTAAATGAGGGCTCAGTACCACTTGGTCTAAATAATATCCAGGAACGATCTGGGTAATTGATTCGGGCTCCATCAAGCGTAACAAGTTCAGATTTTTCTTTCCTATTACTCCATTCTTCTAATACTTGAGTTAGGACTTTTTGTTTTAAATTTTCTTGACAATAAAAAGCTTCTTTTTTCATATAGAATTTAGGGAAAGTATTCACAATATCAGAAAGTGATTTTCTTTCTTCTCCAATAATTTCTAGCATCCTGAGAGTGGATAGAACCCAATCCCCATAAAGAATGGAATCAGACCAAATATTCTTGCCAGTTTCTTCCAAACCCATAACTGCGTTTTCTTTTTTCATACCACTAATAATTGCAGGTGGACCAATTTTACTAAAAACAAGTTTTCCCCTATTATTATCACATACCCAATTTATCAATCTTGAAGAATTGATTGGCGCAACAATAACTCCTCCTCCATACGTCATCAATGTTTTTTTAGCGAAGATACCTCCCGATAAGTCTCCCCAAAGTACTTTGCCGTTATTATCAACAAAGATAGATCTATCACCATCTCCATCTGACGCAGAACCAAGATCCGCATTTAACTCCTTTACTTTATTAGATAAAATTCCTAAAACTTCAGGTCTGGGGTAAGGATCCCTAATAGGAAATAATCCATTAGGATTACCATTAATGATAATTGTATTAACGCCGGCAGCATCAAAGATTTCAGAACAAAAAAAAGTTGACGCCCCATTTCCAGGATCCAAAACAATTTTGAAATTCAAAGAAGATATTTTCTTAACGTTAATATGTTCAAGAACACTTTGTAGATAAAGATTGGAAATGTCAACCTCAACCTGTTTTCCAACATGATTGCAAGGGGCTCGATTAATTTTGGAAAAATACATATTTTCAAATTGCAGAGACTCTTCATAAGAAAACTCAGATGAATCATTCCTGAAAAATAAAAACCCAATTATTTCTTTAGGAGTATGACTCCCTGTGACTACAGCGGCCCCATCTAATTTTTTTTTCTTGAGAGCCCATAGAACAGCTGGAGTTGGAGCTATACCGCAATCTTCAACATCAATACCTCCAGATAAAAGGCCAGAAATAAATGCATCAGATAATGCTTTAGCGGTTAATCTTACATCTCTTCCCACTATAACTGTACCATCATTTCCAAGAAAAGTAGCAAAAGTTAATCCAAGTTTTACTGCCAACTGGGGTGTCATTTCTGAGTTGGCTAGTCCTCGAATACCTGAAGTTCCAAAAAGCCTCATTTTCTCCATTAAATAGCTCTCCCAATATTATTTTCTTATGGTAATTAATCATTTTCAGGTCATACAAAAGACTTTAAAAGATTTCCATATAATTCAATTAACAGGGGATAAAAATGAATAGAAAAGGGATTTCAAACACAATTATTGCCGTAGTAATCATTATCATAATAGGAATAGCAGCAGTTACAACATATTATTTGACATTACCAAAACCAGGAGAAGGAAAGAAAGTTGGCCTAATAATTGCAACCGGTGGTTTGGGAGATAAATCATTTAATGATATATCTTATGCAGGTGTTGAGCGAGCGAAAAAAGAGTTAGGAATTGACTTTGATTTTGTTCAACCAACTGCAATATCTGAATATGAAGGATTTCAACGAGAATACGCAAAATCTGGTGATTATGAGCTAATCATATGTGTAGGTTTCGATCAAGCAGACGCATTAACAGTTATTTCACAAGAATACCCAACTCAAAACTTTGCTCTAGTTGACATGGTCGTAGGGGAATCTAATGTTGCTTCTCTTCTTTTCAGGACTAACGAAGCGTCATTTCTTGTTGGAGTAGCAGCAGGAATGATGACTGAAACTGGAAAAGTAGGATTTGTTGGAGGTATGGATATACCTCTCATCAACGATTTCTTTGTAGGATATGAAGCGGGAGTACAATGGGCAAATCCAGAAGCTACAATTTTGGAACCTGTTTATGTTGGTAACTGGGGAGATCCAACCAAAGGAAAAGAATTAGCAAAATCACTGGTTGATCTTGGAGTAGACGGAATATATAGTGTAGCAGGAAAGAGCGGTTTGGGCGCATTGAACGGTGTAAATGAAGAGGGCGTCTTGGGTTTTGGTGTAGATGCATGTCAATGTTATCTCTATACGGAAAACATACCTGTTAGTATGACCAAGAGAGTCGATGTTGCAGTTTACGAGATGATAGAAGCAGCTATTGAAGGCAATTTTGAAGGAGGAATTTACAGTAAAGGACTTGCGGATGAATGGGTTGGAGTTTGCAGACTTCCTGGGGAAGAAGGCTTCTGGGAGACTGAATTTAATTTCACTCATCCACCTCTAGAAACTGACGTTGAAGACAAAATACTAGAAGCAAAGGATAAAATTATCTCAGAAGAAATAGCCGTACCCACAGCCTACTAGGATAAACGTTAAATCCTTTTCCCACCCCCATTTTTTTGAGGATCAATGACACTAGCTATCGAAATGCAGGACATTACAGTAGCTTTTCCGGGCGTAATAGCTAATGATAAGATCTATTTCTCTCTTAAAAAAGGGGAAATTCATGGACTACTAGGTGAAAATGGAGCTGGAAAATCAGTTTTAATGAAAACTCTATACGGAATGCATATCCCCGAAAAAGGTAAGATTCTAGTCAATGGAAATGAAAAGAAAATAGATAGCCCATCTACGGCAATCAAATTAGGCATAGGGATGGTACACCAACATTTTATGCTCGTCCCCCACTTAACCGTGGCAGAAAACATAATATTGGGACGAGAACTGACAAACCATAAAATTCTCTTAGACATGGAAAAAACCCTAAAAAATGTTTCAGTTTTTTGTGACCAATATAACCTTTGTATAAATATGGATGCCCAAATCTATACGTTACCCGTAGGTATGCAACAACGTGTTGAAATTCTAAAGACATTATATCGAGGAGCTGATGTCTTAATTCTAGATGAACCTACATCAGTATTAACTCCTCAAGAATCCGAAGAGTTATTTAAAGCAGTCAAAGCTCTAAAAGATCAAGGAAAAACTATTGTCTTCATTTCACACAAACTAAAAGAAGTATTACAAATATGTGACAAAATTACGGTTTTAAGAAAAGGAAAAGTGGTAGGCACTGTAAGGACTTCTGAGACTAACCAAAACGAACTGGCAAAAATGATGGTGGGAAGAAAGGTCAAATTATCCTACCAAAAAGAAGAAACAAAAAAAGATAAAATTGTCCTAAAAATTGAAAATCTAAAAACTCGTGATGATAGAGGTATTCCTGCATTAAAAGGAATCAATTTGAATGTTAATAAACATGAAATCTTGGGATTAGCAGGTGTTCAAGGAAATGGACAAACCGAATTGGCAGAAGTAATAACTGGATTAAGAAAAGCCAATGAAGGAAAAATTGTTCTTAACGGTATTAACATTACAGGAATATCCCCCAAAGATAGAATAAACATGGGAATTTCTCACATACCAGAAGACAGACAAAAAAGAGGACTAATATTAGATTTTTCAGTCATGGAAAACCTAATACTAGGAAATCAAGATATTCCTCCATTTTCAGAGGATAAAATTAGAATTAACTATAAGAAAGCAACCAATTTTGCTAAGAAATTGATAAAAGATTTCTCTATTAAAACACCAACTAAAGACACGAAAGTTCGTTATTTATCTGGAGGAACCCAACAGAGAGTAGTTGTAGCTAGAGAATTCAGTAGAAACCCAAAATTGATTATTGCTTCTCAACCTACAAGAGGACTTGATGTTGGAGCCACAGAATATGTCCATAATAAACTAATGGAGATGAGAGATCAAGGAGCCGCAATTATATTGCTATCAGCTGATCTTGATGAGATATGGATGCTAAGCGATAGAATAGCGGTAATATATGAGGGAAAAATCGTTGCTATAAGAGATCTCTTAGAAACAAATCGACAAGAGATAGGGCTATTAATGGCAGGAGCTCAGCTTGATTAAGAAACTTAAAATTGATTCAATTAACAAAGAACTTGTTCGAAAATTTCTTGATAGATTTAAACTAGAGTTTATGACAATATTGCCTCAGTTAGTAGCAATATTTATTGCATTTATTGTAGGTGCAATAGTTCTTCTAGCAACTGGCTTCTCACCAATAGAAGCATATGGTGCTCTTATCGTTGGAGCCTTTGGAGATATTTATGGCATAGGTCAAACCTTAACTCAAGCTACTCCAATAATTTTTACTGCATTAGCATTTTTATTTGCATTCAAAGCAGGTCTCTTTAACATAGGAGCTGAAGGACAATTTCTGGTAGGAGCTCTTGCAGCGACTATCGTTGGTATATCTTTAAACGGTTTTCCAAGCATAATCCATGTTTCATTAGCACTCCTAGCAGGAGCGTTTTTTGGAGGACTTTGGGGTTTGATTCCAGCACTTTTGAAAACAGAACTTGGTGCACACGAAGTAATTACAACTATGATGTTAAGTTACGTTGCACTATATGTAACTGGATATTTTGTAAATGATATCTTCAAAGCACCAGGGTGGGTCTCTCAAACCCCATTAATTTTTGCGTCAGCTGAACTCCCACGGATATTACCGCCCACACAACTTTCAGCTTCAATATTTATTGGAGTTATTCTAGTTGTCTTAACATATTTCACACTTCAAAAGACTGTTTTAGGTTACGAGGTTAGGGCAATAGGATTAAACCCATTAGCAGCTGAAAATGGAGGAATTAATGTTAAGAAAGGGTTGATTCTTGCATTGGTAATTAGTGGGATACTAGCTGGTTTGGGAGGAGCAGGTGAAGTGTTGGGAGTTCATAGACGCTTCATTGATGGATTCTCTCCGGGTTATGGATGGGATGGTTTGGCAGTGGCTTTGATAGGAGGATTAAATCCAATAGGCGCTTTATTGGCAGCACTTCTATTTGGAGTACTACGAAGTGGGGGAATGACAATGAATAGAGTCACCGGTGTGCCTATTGATATTGTGACTATTCTCCAAGCGCTAGTTATTCTGTTTGTGGCGGCTCCAGTAATAATGAAGTACCTAATAAAGAGGAGCAAAATAAATGACTGAAATCTTTGATTTAATCACTGTTGGTTTGTTTGCCTCTGCTATAAGAATGGCAACGCCCATTGCTTTTGCTGCACTTGGAGGAATATTTTCAGAGAGAGCGGGAATTGTAAACATTGGATTAGAAGGTATGATGTTAACTTGTGCTTTTAGTGCAGTTGCAGCGACTCATTTTATTGGTAATCCTTGGATAGGAGTGCTGATTGCTTTATTGATTGGTGCGTTACAGGGTCTTCTTCACGGATTATTAACAATAAAATTCTCTGGAAACCAAATTGTGAGCGGAACAGGAATAAACATTTTTGCTCTAGGATTCACTGCGTATATGAGTCAAGTAATATGGGGATCAAGGGGAGCATCTGATGCTGTTCAGGGAATCGATCCAATATCAATTCCCATACTAAAAGACATACCATTAATTGGTGAGGTTATTGGAGAGCACTCCCCTCTTGTTTATATTCTAATAATTGCAGTCGTAATTTCATATATCATATTGTTCAAAACTCCATTTGGACTGAGGATAAGAGCTGTAGGAGAACATCCAGCTGCTGCAGATACTGCCGGAGTAAATGTTTTCAAAATCAAATATCTTTGCTGTATCATAAGTGGAATATTTGCAGGATTTGGTGGAGCATTTCTTTCCTTAGGTCACCTCAACATATTTGCTTTGGGAATGACTGGAGGTCGAGGTTTCATAGCTTTAGCTGCAATGATTTTTGGTGGTTGGATGCCTGTTGGAGCTTTTGGTGCTAGTCTTTTGTTTGGTTTTTCAGATGCATTACAGATGAGGCTTCAAATCTTAGGAGTACTTCCCTCACAAATAATTTTGACAATTCCTTATATTCTTACTATAATAGTTTTAGCAGGTGTTATAGGAAAAGTCACGCCTCCAAGCGATTATAAACCATATGTAAGAGAATAGAAATGTCACAATTTCTCTCATTATCCTTCTAGGATCTTCACTGCTTCTATGGCAATTTCTATTTCATCTTCAATTGCATCTTGAACACGCGGATCTAGTTCTCCTGTTTTTTCACCTGCATTGAATTCACCCTTCTTTATTCCTGTCACTAAATTACTATCCACAGCCAAAATTGCTCCTCCCCTTAATTTCTTTAGATTTGTTAGAGTAAAAATCACTGAAGCTTCCATTTCAACTGACAAAACGCCTGCTTCACTATGAGATCTTACAAAATCTAGGTTCTCTGCATAAAAGGCATCTGAGCTCACCACAATCCCAAGGTGATAACTCTTCTTTAATTTCTCAGCTGCTTCAATAAGAGCCTTAACAATCTGGAAATTAGCCACTGCAGGATATCCTGCAGGGACAAAAGCATTAGTTGTTCCATCTGCTCTAACAGCAGCAGTTGCAATTATGATTTCGCCTATACCGATTTCAGGTTGAAGAGCTCCAGTGGTTCCAACCCTAATTAGATTCTGAGCACCAATATTTGTTAATTCTTCCACTACAATGGCTGCTGATGGACAACCGATTCCAGAAGAAGAGGTCGAGATAGCAGTTTCACCGACCTTTCCGGTGAATGTAGTATATCCTCTATAATCAGCAACCTTTTTGCATTCGTCAAAGAAAGTGGCAATTTTTTCTGCTCTTTTTGGATCCCCGGGAATTAGAACAGATTTAGCGATGTCTCCAACACCGCACATAATATGAGGCTGAATTCGTTTCTTCATTTGTTCTCAACTCGATTAGGAAAACTTCTCAGCGTTTAAGAAATATATATTATGAATTGTATTTATCAAGCTATCTTGAATATATTTAGACTTAAATGCAATTAATTAGGAATTGATAAATACCCCGTTACTCGCGCAAAAAATGACATGAAAGAGGGTTATTATGGAGAATTCGAATCAAGGGAAAAAAAGAAAGGCTGTTAACAATTCATTGGAGAAACTAGATTTTGAGATACCTTCTTGGAAAAAAATTCACAGATCAATCTTCGAACTCTCTGTCCAAATTGAAAAGAGCAACTTTAAGCCAGACATAATCGTTGGGATGTCTAGAGGAGGATGGGTTCCCGCTAGAATAATTTCAGATTGTCTGGGAAATCCAAACCTCGCAAATGTTTCAGTAGAATTTTATGAAAATCTTGGGGAGACAAAAAGTGAACCTATGATAAAACAGCCGATCTCCATTTCGGTCAGAAACAAGAAGATACTTCTTGTTGATGATGTGGTAGATACAGGAAAGAGTGTCAAACTTGTGGAAACCCATTTACGAAATAATGGGGCGTCATCGATCAAAATCGCTTCAGTATATTATAAACCTTGGAGTATAGTTATCCCAGAGTATTATCAAAAAGAAACACAGCTCTGGATTATTTTTCCATGGGAAATAAAAGAAAGCGTTAATAAAATTTTAGAAAGATTTCAAGGACAGAATAGAACAGTAAAGGATATTAAAAATCGGTTAATTCAACTTGGATTAGATAGTAACCTATTAGAGAGTTTCATCAAAGAAGAGTAATAGAATCTGTAAATTAGGTTTCCCATTATTGGAAAATGGGGAGTGCGTGGTTTTTGGGATACGTTGGCACTAACCTTAAATGATTTTCATATAGAATAATTAGATTCAAGGGAATGAATATGGCAATAGCATCAGAATTCTTTATTACATTACTGCTTTGGTTTACTCGAGCATTTATTTCAAGCTTCATTTGTTTAATAATTGGGATTATTTCGATAAAAGCTCTAACTCACATCACAACAAAAATCAACGAATTTAAAACCATTAAAGGAAATCCAATTGCAACTAGTTTGTTTGTAAGTGGTTTTCTAATCTTCGCTGGACTCGTGGTTTATGGATCAATGGTTAATCCCTTTTTCCTAGGCCAATCAATTCTGTTTGGTTCATTTTTCAATCTACAACGACTCTTCGTTGTTGGATTAAGTTTCTTTGTAAGTCTATTTTTCGGCTGGATATTCTATGTTGTGTTTGCAAAATTGACTCTCTTTGGAGTTGATTTGGACGATATTAACAAATCTCCAGTAGCTGTGGGTGCATTTCTTTTCGGATATGAAGTATTCCTTGGATTATTAGTCTATGGCAGTCTTATGATACCCCTAGGTTAAAAGTGAAAATTAAATGAGATTTTCCAGAAAAATTACGTTAACGATTTTCACATTTACACTACTTTGTTTATTAGATAATGTTTATGCAATCCCTAGTGGAGGAGTATACCCCCCCGAATTCAATTTTAGAAACGGATATTGGTATGATAGTTGGGATTACAACAGAAATTATTATGCTGATCAGGATGGATTTCTCCCAAATGTTGCGTATGAATCTCTTGGTGTTGACAAAGAATTAGCCTATGAAATCGGGGGATGGTTTGAAGAAAATTATGATAATAGAATAGAAAGAGCTGAAGCAATCCTTGATTATGTGCAAAAATGGACAGAATATGGATATGATGAAGATAATGTTTTCAAAAGTGGTATAGCTCAAGAAGAATGGGCATGGAATGCAGACGAAATGGCTCATATGTTTAATGAAACCACAAATTCATTAGCAGTAGGTGATTGTGAGGACATGACTTTCTTGTGTGCTACAATTTATATTGCAGCAAGATTTGATGTGGCCTTAATTGATGCACCAGGACATGTTGCGTTACTAATTTGGTTGCCAGAATATGATAATGCTAACTACTATTGGGATATTCCCGACGATGGGAGAGATTATGGATGGATATGGGTTGAATCAACTGGTGAAGTCAATCCGATAGGTTGGACACCTCCAGATTATTCTGATGGAGACTGGAATACGTACTTGCTAGGATACTCTAAATTCAGTATTGAATTTTCACCAAGAAATCCGAAGGAAGAAGACGATATTATTGTACAAGCTTCTATAGAAAGTGCAACCTCATCTATCAATACAGTGTTTCTTAGTTACAAAATTGGGAGTAATTCTCAGGAAGTTCAAATGATAAAAACGGGATTATATTATGAAGCAACAATACCAAAACAACCTGATGGAACAAAAGTAACATTTACCGTTTATGTAACAGATTATGAAGAGTTTACTTCAGAACAAACATTTGAGTATATTGTAGGACAAGAAATTCAATTTCCTCCTTTTCTTTTCGAGGCGGGTATTATTCTCTTTTTTATATTCATATTAATTGCAGGCTTAGCACGCGTAGGGAATTGAAAAAATTGGTGCGTTTAGTGGTTGTTCACTTTAATTTTTCGAGTGTCTTGAATCCCAAAATTTAGGTTTCATGATAATTTGGAAGTTATTCTAAGGAATTTCTTTTCGGTTGAGTTTCGCCATCTTGATAGTAGTTCCTTTTTCGTTTTTTGTTGTGGTGTGTTTTTTGTTATAAAATAGGGGGATACTTTTAGCCTTGTTTCTTTTTCATCATATTCTAAACATTATTGTTATTTTAGATCAATTTTTAAGCTATTACGCACATTAATTTCTATTTCAGTTGGTATTTGTTTTATTTTTTTGTAACCGTTTTATAACATTTTGATGTTATACTTTATTTATACAAAGAATAGAGGATATATGAGTTCTTCAGTTAAACCGTTCAATTCTAAGAATCTTAAATCAAATCGTATAACTCATAGAATGGATCGATATACAAAAAATTATTATTACAGAATAAAATCACAATCAAAGACTTCCTAACAGAACAGATTTAAGGAAACTAATATTCGGATTTCGAATAGAATAAAAATCTAGAAGATTATGGAATCATTCACAGCAAATATTAACTAGATGTAGATCAATAATGCAGCGGGGAAGATTCACAAATTCACTGCTAGATCAGTGGATAATAGCACTAGGTAATTATCAGAAAACACACGACTTTCTGAAGGGTGTCACTAACCTTGGTGACACACAACATCTTATCAACCAAAACACGCAAACATAACTCTGCTCTAGGGGGAGAAGCAAACAAAGACACTCCCTAATCAGAAGATAAAATAAAGAAGGGGAGGTGAAAAAGAGTGAATAAAAAAATCTTAGTTGTTACTATTACTTTACTATTTGTTGCTATATTGGTTACCCCAGTAATGGCTATTGGACCTACAAATGCTAAAAATAACAAAAATCTAGTTCTTCAGGATGGAAACCAAGTGTGGATGAAGCATGGAGATCGTGTTTTTCAAGAATGGAATGTCGATGCACTTGGTTTAAAAATCCGTCTTATGCGATTGGATGCCTCCAAAGTTAACATAGGGAATGCTGAGGATGCATCAGATTGGGTGATTGTTCCAATGACTCCATCAGCAACTTTTGTAAAGTTGCTTATGGCTGAAACAAGATGGGTATATTTCGACTATGAAGCTATGTATAACCTTCTACGAGGATTTGGAATGCCTCCTGGCTTCGCTAACATGGTTCGTGCACCATTCGATCCATTAGGTTGTTACTATAAAGCAGATATTGTAGGCAAAATACCAACATAAAACAAACATAACACCATAATCTCTTCTTTTTTTTCATTCGTAAATAGGATAAAAAATCAAGTTGAAGGAGGTGAAGTAAATTTGAATTCTCGTTTTGTGAATATTGCTTGGAAGATAATGATGATTCCTACCCTAGTTTTTTCGCTGTTTGGTCTTATCTTTACGTTTATTCCTGAAACTGTGCTTAGTGGTAGCTTTGGGGTGTTTACTGGACAGACTTGGAGTAATCTTACCGCCACTAGTCCTAAAACAACTGATTTCATTTTGTTAACTGCTGGCAGAATGTTTGGAGTCCACCTTCTTGTTCTCACAATTCTAGCCATAACCATAACCCTTAAGAGTTTTAGAAAAGGAGAGCGCTAGTCTTGGTATGCCCTTCTTGCAACCAGTTTCGGTCTCCTTTTTGATACATTTGCTGTATATATGCTAGGGGAGACACCTGTTGTAGCCATAGACATAATCATGCTATCACTTATGTACATAGCACTAGGAATTTCTGCAAAAGATATTCTTGGCAAGAAATCCACCTAAGGATTGGATAAAACTATGTTGATTGCCCAGTGAATGGACACTTCATATTACTCTCTTTTAAGCCCAAACTGTTCTTTTTTTCTCAACAGAAAACAGTAACACTAGATTATCTTTTGTACAAACTTGGATACTAGTCAAATATAATCTTAGATTAGTGATAATTCACACCCAACTATGGGAACAGCAAATTTGATGAGTTAGTATGAGGGTTCAAATGTTCAAGAGAAATAAAAACCAAATCATAACCAACAAATAAATAAAAATCCTTAATTGAACCTTTTTTATTAAAACAGCGTTAAATTATGTTTATTTCGAAAAAAGAAGCTTTTAAAACTGGGATATGTTATGATCTTCTTTTAATTTTGTCATTTCTACGGATAAAATCGAACCTTAAGCTCTTGGAGTTAATTAGAATAATGAGGTTAATTTGTGGGATTTTTCTTTATTAGAGTTTTCCAGGTTGAGAGTAGTTCGTTCCTGCTTTGTTTCATAGTTTTTGCTTGCTCTTTCTTGACTTCTATGAATAGGTCTATAACCTCTTCAAAGGGCATTGCACTAAATTCGAGTCTATTCTCGATTGACTCTTCCACGATGCTTATGGTTTGCAACTCCCTAAGACTTGTACGAATATTTCTCGCATGAAGATTTAGCGCTATTGCAATTTCTTTGATTGTATATGGTCCTTCTTTTTCAAGAAAAACATAAACCTGAATATCAGAACATGTAAATCCAAGAGCCTTCAGGGCTTTAATTATTCGTTCTTTACTCAAGTTATACAATCCTCCTGATTCTGTAAAAGATAAAAAAAATAAGGGTAGTTCTGAGTTCTTCAGTTGTCATCAATTAAAGACTTGTAATGGTATTGTAGTTTATCCTAAATTATTTACTACCCCAGACATAGACTCCGGCTGCTGGCACATTAATGGGTGGTGTAAGACCAAAAAAGTCAAACAAGCCTAGATATCCAGTTTGAGACATTTTAACCCATTTTCCTCGGTAATCTGGATTCATTAACCACATCAAAAAGTCATCCCCCGCATCAAGTGTTGTTGGATTATAGAACTTACCTACAGGCTTTACTGTTACATGTACTTCATCACCGAACCATCTGTTTGTAACTTCGCTTGGAAGGTTAAGATCCACCACGGGTACCCCCGGTGGAGGAACTATTTTTGTCGTAGTATCTAAGACTGCATTTGGATTTTTATCCACAGCATTTATTGGCCCCTTGGCCATTGCTGGTACAACAAACATAATTACCGCAAGTAAAGAAATAC
>JBHORG010000024.1:0-15710 GCA_042565955.1 Thermoproteota archaeon
TCGCAACAGTTGCCGCTTTGATGTTACTGCTAATTTCTGTTGGTTCTGTTTCAGCTGTCTTAACTGGACAAAGCCCAGAAAATAGAGCAAATAGGTTCGTTGAGATTGCCAATAACGCTGCAGAAGAAGTTGGCAATTTTATTGAACTTGTTCGTGCAGATCATGATGCTTCAGAATTAATAGAGACTATCGAATTTGTGGGCAACGTCACACTTTATGGTGAAGGAGTGGTTAATGTGACGAATGCAGATACAGCTCTTGGAATTGGTGATTATGAAGGAGCGATTGCTAATGCCACAGAAGCATTGAATATATTCAGAGAAGTCTACAGATCCCTACAAATCATACTAAACAATTACGATATCCAAATCGGACCATTAGTTGACGTTGATGGACTTGAAGAATCTATACAGCGATCAGTAGATCGCGTAGAGGTACTTAAAGGACTCATTTCACAGGATGCACCAATATATGAGAAGTTGATGGATGCAGAAGGAAACTTAACCCGTGCACTGGAATTCATACTACTTGACAATGTGGAAGATGCTAAGTCTAGCTTGAGGAAAGCAAACGTTCTACTTGGCGAAGTAAGCCAATATCTTAAGCAAGTAGCTCAAGAATTGACTCCCTCTAGAATCAGAAATTATTGTGAGGAAGCTGGACAATACAGGGAAAGATTTAGAGAACAGTTTAGAGGTGGATGGGATGAGGGTTTTGATGTTAATGGATTTCTTCAAACCCAAGGTTATCAGAATGAAGATGATTTCATGGGAAGATTTCAAGAAATGATAGAAAATGCGAAAGGAACAGAGGACATTGAAGACTTGGAAGAAATAGGTAGAACCATCCGAGAAATGGACCAAAACTTTACAGAAGAGGTAGGTCGTTATCGGGCACGACATGGACAATCGGCAACAGGGAGTGGTTTTGGACAAGATGCTGGAGGATATGGCGGAAGTTCAAGTTCAGGCCAACCTGGTTTCAGAGGTGGCCAATAAATACCCCTTCTTTTTCTTTTTTAAGTCTTATTTACTCACAAATCGATTCTAATTAGTTTCAGTCTGGAATTAAATGCGCGTGGGTATGTGAAGAAAATGAAAGAAGTTAAAGACATTAAGGAATGTAAAAAACTTCTTTCCAAGAATAACTATTCTTGCGAAGTTATTAACGAAATTTTGAAGTGGTATGATTACAAAGGAAAGAAAGAGTAGTTGTTTTTTATTTTAGGAAACTTTATTTGGGTTTATTTTCGAGTTTATTGTAAAAATATTGTTTTGACTTTAACTTTTGATACGAAGTTAAAGTCAGGGTTGTTTTACCATAAAAAAAGCCCAAATTGAGCTTTTTTATATATATTATATTTCTATTAGTAATTATATATTTACACGTTCGGCTGGTTGGTTGAATAATCTTTCAGCAGCTCCAGCATGTCTATGGATTGTCTCTTTGCTCCGTCCAAGAATGAGGCCTATCGTGTTGAGGCTATACCTAAACTCGTTTCTAAGAATTGGAAGCAGATCCCTTTCCAAATCCTCTAAATGTTGACTTTGATCTTTGACACTTTGAAGAACGACAAATAACCTCCAAGCAGTTTTCATTTCTAGCTGTTCAGAAAGTATAGTCTTAATGAGACGGTCTTTATCCTGACGCCATTGACTCTCTTTTGATAACTCGATTAAATTGTTAATGTTTTTTAGAAAATTGTTTCGTGTTGTCTCATCTGTAAATAGATTTGAAAGGTTATTAGTTAATTCTTCTCTGAGTTCTGTTATTTCTCCGCAGACTTCACATAGATCTTTTTCTGATTCTTCGATTTCAATATTACATTCAGAACATTCGGCAGTTTTTAGGCTAGTCATGGGTTTACCTCCTTTAGTGTTCGATGAATGGTTTCTTTTGACCGTTGAAAAATTCTTGAAAGATCAAGATTAGACATTCCTTTGTTTTTGAAAGAAAGCATCATACTTTTTTTTTGGGGGGGTGACATGTTGAGTCTTTTCGCCAAGACGCATTAATGCAACAATTACAGTTCATCTTTTAGGCTTCATGGTTCGTCTTGATTATGTAGTTTGTATTCCAATAGATTGATATCACGAATACAATCAGTATATAAATTATTATTAGAACAGCATCAAAAACAACTTCTTTTGTAAATCTTATTTTCCCAATTGCGATAAAGTTCCACATTGTGGTGTCACTTCTATGTTTTTTGAAAAAAATCGGGTTCTATATTCAAATAAAACTAACCAAAATGAAAAAAGGAGAATAGATACGTTTTGGATACGTATCTAGTAACTAACTCTCTAGCAGTATTGTGGGTTTCGTGCTTCTAACTCTTCTATGTGGGTGTTTGTTAGATTTTTAATTTTGCTGATTTCTCCGACTTCTCCATAGCCCACAAGGGTTATTGCGGTTCCTTCACCGCCTTTTCTGGCGGTTCTCCCGATTCTATGGAAATATACTGGGGCCTCAACTGGGACATCATAGTTTATTATGTGGGTTATTCCTTGAATATCTAAACCTCTTGCGGCAACGTCGGTTGCGATAAGAAAGTCAAATCTTCCGTTTCTGAAAGCGTTGGTAACTCGTTCTCTTTGCGCTTGAGTAAATCCAGCATGCATCGGTTCCGCAGAATATCTGTGTGATCGAAGTTTGCGAGCTAACCAGTCGGTTCCTCGGCGTGTGTTACAGAATATGATTGACTTTTCTACATTGTTTGTCTTCAGCATGGTAAGCAGATATTCAAGTTTGTTTCTTGGATTTACTACCATATAGTATTGATTTAGTTGTTCAAGAGCGATCTCGTCTTTACTTACAAGTATTTTTTCAGGTTTTTTCATGTAGCGATGACACATGTTCATTACTGATTTGTCGATTGTTGCAGAGAATAAGCTCATTTGTTTGTCATGGGGAACTTTTGAAAGTATGAATTTTATGTCGTCGATGAATCCCATGTCAAGCATTCTGTCAGCTTCGTCAAGAACAACGATTTTTGTTGATGATAGATTTAATGTTCCTCTTCTCAGATGGTCTATTGTGCGACCGGGCGTGCCAACAACGATGTGTACGCCTCTGTCTAGTGCTCGAATTTGTCTGTTGATTGATTCTCCACCATAAACCGGCAGAACTTTCACTTTTGTATATTTGCTGAATCGGCTTATGCGCTGTGCAACTTGTATTGCAAGTTCACGTGTTGGTGCTAGTACTAAGCCCTGTACTCTTTTATTTTTCGGGTCTATGCGTTCAACCATCGGTATTCCGAAGGCTGCGGTTTTGCCCGTTCCTGTTTGTGCTTGCCCAATAACGTCTTTTCCTTCAAGTAATGGGATTATTGCTTGAGCTTGTATTGGAAAAAGTTCAATAAATCCAAGCTCATCTATCCCTTTCATGACTTCTGTAGTTAATGGTAAGTCTTCAAAGTTTCGTATTTGCATCTGTTTTATTCCTCCTGTCACAAAATTTTGACACGCGGTAATCAAAAGTCTTCAAAAGTCCAAAAAGTCTTCCAAAGCTTCTCGAGTAAGCATGAACTATGTGACGATACAACCCAACAATTAACACCCACATAAAAAGGTTTACCTTTTCTTTCAAGCTTTATTGAATACATCACTCAAAAATCAAGTTGCACCATTCAAATTTCCTCGAATTTTGATATAAAAAAAGACTAAATAAAAAAAGTTTTGAAAACAAAACACCACAAACTAGAATGGAATATTTGCTGTTCTTCACCGGTATTTCTGGGTCTATAATAACGAAACTCTTTCACTAAATAACCTGAAGTCAAATCGGTGCAGCATCTTTTCTTGTAAGTGTAGATCCTCTATGTTTGGAATATAAGGTGACGCATCTTTTACATTTGAATTAGAAACGGTTTAAGCGTAAGTGATAGTTTCAAGAACTTCCTATTTTATAAATCCAATAAGATCATGGCTATGCTATCATTAAATTTTGGTAGACTCAATAACTGCAAAAAATTCCTGTTGGTGTCAGATCGCATTTATAAGTGTTTAGGAAAAAAACAAAAACAATTAATTATAACAACACCATCGGAATAAGGCAAGGTCTTAGTGGTGAAAGATTCTGGTTAAACGAGGAAGTTTAGAAGCTCAGAAGACATTCAGGTCTATTGCCACGCTCCTTCGAAACACAACTTGGAAGTGTGGAAAGATCGAGCGACGTGTTGTGAATTATTTGCAGCGCCGACATCAAAGATGTGGATATACTGAAACACCCGTGCATGATATGATGCAGCATTTTGAGTTGAGCGGGAAACAGAAAAGCGAGTTTCTTGAAGCAATAAGGCGTTTAGAGAAGCGGAACATAATTAAAATATCATGGTTGTAACGAAGCTATGCTTAGCTATACAGATTTATTTAGTGTACAATTGTGAAAGCATTTAAAGAGGAGTCCCCCACGAGAAACTAGGGGATGATGTAGTCGTCCCAGCCTTAGTGCTTAGTAATTCTTTATCCCCTGTTTGTTTTTGGGTTTTCTTTTGTTTTCTCATTTTTTTTAGGATCTCCATTGTTAATTACTTATGTTCCTGTTTCGTATATTTAATTTGTCACACAGATAAATTCCTATAATTAAGAGGGTTATTCCGGCCAAAATCAAAGCTAATCCAACAATTTGGTATGGATATTTGAATAAATGTACAATATTATATGGCCAAGAGTTTGTGAATAACGTCATTATTTCATAAAATGACAAAATTGCACCTATAAGCAAAAAGATGATTCCTACTGTGATTAGTACTCCTATTCCACTCTTTTTGTTATTAGCCATTTTTTCCTTTCTATTGAGAGTTTATCTGTTAAAGGTTAAATTTTATTCCCAAACCCAATAGGTTACATGTAGTGATGTGAATTCAACAATCCTATTTCACATACTGAGAGAAAATGGAAGTCATTATGATTGTGCCTCTCCTGTTCTTGGTGTATCTTTATAAGTGATTCAGAGAATTCTTAAGTGGTTATTGTTCTCAACCACAATATCTGATCATAATAGTCTGCGTAATCCTGTGTTTTATTGCCAGTGCGCAAACAAAATGCATTAGATACGACCAATTTGGAACATTTGGATTGGAAATATATGGAAACATTACGGAAGGAAATCGTTCATAAACTGCCCAAAATAATGTCTAATTTGAGTATAGCATTATTTTTTGGGATTTGCTCTTACATATTTTTAGCAACAGGAAATACATTAAATTCTCAAAATTTAATTTTGGTTCAAATCGGATTACTTATTATTGCTGGAATATTTTTACTGCGAACTTTACTTAATGCGCTGCCCATTTTGGATAAAATTAACAGATCAGTTCTTAAACGCCTTAATTTGAACCAAGGTTTGCCAGGTCAAAGAATATTAAAAGACATAATATTCATTATTGCTATCTTTTTGGTGATGGCTGCATTTTTTCCAATATTAAATCACATTTCGACAATCGATAGTTTACTACACCAAATTACTGTTTATGTATCCTTAGGATTTATTCTGTTTTTCATTTTTGACATAGGAAGGAATATCTATAGGATAATTGAAACAAAGGTAAATTCGGTTACTGCACGGATTTGGCGAATAAATAATCGAGACTAAAAAAGTATATGAGGATTGTATAGATGAAAAAATTAACTGAAATAATAAAAAAATACAAACATAATTTTGATAATTTATTCTTTTCAAGTAAAGCATTAGAGTTGAATTTTATTGTCTACTGAAAAAGAATATGTTCGCGGTTTGAGAGACGTTGCCGCTTGTGAAACTCAACTAAGTTTTGTTGATCCTCTTGGTGCCCTTTATTATGTTGGATATGACATTGATCGTCTCCTTGGACGAGTATGCTATGAAGAATTGGTTCATCTTTACTTATACAAGAGACTTCCTAACCAAAACGAGCTAGATGATATCAGATCATCGCTCATTTCCGAGATGAAACTACCCAAACAAATAATCCAAAGTATTATGGATGCCCCAAAAAGCAGTCATCCAATGGAAATATTACGAACTGAAATCTCGCATCTTGCAGAATATGATCCAAATCTCAATGACGATTCTGAATCCGCCAACACAAGAAGAGCCCTTAACTTAATAGCTAAAGTCCCTACTTTAGTGGCAACGATTCATCGAGTGCGGAGCAAACAAGAGCTTGTTGACCCAAAGAAAGAATATGGATTTTCTGAAAACTTTCTATATATGTTCCGAGGAAAACCCGTAGATGAAGAAGAAAAAGAATCAATTGAACGTTATATGATTCTGCATGCGGATCACGGACTCAACGCTTCTACTTTTGCTGCTCGTGTGACGGCAAGCACATTATCAGATATGTACTCGGCCTTAATATCCGCAATTGGAACCCTCAAAGGCAGACTGCATGGGGGAGCTAGTGAGAGAGTGATGAACATGTTACTTGATGTTGATAACATTGCGGAAGTAGAAGCTTACATAAAAGGAATGTTATTTGATGGTAAAAAGATAATGGGATTTGGTCACAGAATCTATGTGACAAATGACCCCAGATCAAGGCATCTCAGAAAAGTAAGTAAATCTTTGTGTCAACGAATTGATCGAATGGACATTTACCTGAAATGCAGAAAGATTCAAGCAATTGTTCACAAAAAGATAAAAATTTATCCAAACGTAGATTTTTATGCCGCTACAGTTCTAAATGCATTAGGTATTCCCAAAGAATACTTCACTTTGTTTTTTGCCTCAAGCCGAATAACAGGGTGGGCCAATCACATAATGGAACAGTACTCAGATATGACTCTTCTTCGTCCAATATCACGATATAAGGGCGCATACGGAACCAAATTTGTTTCCATTAATAATCGATGATCAAGAACTCTCAATAATTTTTCCGCGTATTTCAATTGGTCATTTATGAGTTAAATAGAATGGACTATGACTTCAATTATCTCATTTTGGTTATATTGTAGTGGCAATTTGGACACTCATAGAATGACCTTCTATGACCTTTATGCCTCTTTTCCATCATTTCTGATTCACATTTAGGACACTTCATTTTCGCATTTCCTATCGCAAAATTTCGTTGAGCTCTCCATCTAGTTTCTCCTTCTAGTTAATTTCTCTTTCTGATGCGCTCCCAAATAATCCTGAGCAAGCTTCAAGGCTATATTCGTAGTCAATTACTGTAAAGTTAATTTTTTGCCCCAAATCCAAACAGTTGTTGACGTTTACTATTCTCATGAATATCTATTTCTCCAGAATTTTTTTTAAATTCTTTAAAGATCGGTCAAAATCCCTTTTACCCATTCTCATAATCAATGGTGAAATGATCTTACCGAGAATCCCCCAAGGTATTTCATTCAAGTTAAATTCATAAGTGAATCGAGTTCCACCTTCTATAGGTTCCAAAATAGATGTTATAAGACCACCTGATATTCCATGATATACCTTTTCCCATAATCGATACGTAATCTTTTCCTTTTCAAGACTATCAGTTATCTCAAAATGACAGTTGTTTAATTCCCCTCCATTGGGTGTTCCATGAGCAGTTGCACCAACTCGATATTTATCTTCGGGAGTGCTCATCTCAGTAGTGTATTCTACTCTTTCGAAAAACATCCATTCCGAAAGTCTATCTAAAGCTAACATTTCCCACACTTTCTCAGGAGAGGCTTTGATTTCAATGGTCTTTTCAATTATACCCAAAATAATTCCCCTTTTTTATCAATCATAATATTCTTTTTAAATTTTAGCCCCAAACCCAAACCTTACAACTGTAAACAAAATTATATACACAAAGCAAGTACCATTTGTTATTGTTTTTATAGTATTATGGGAGGTGATAATTTATGACAGAAGAAACTGAGACCGAAAATAACTCTGGTGGTTGGAAAAAATTCTCAAAAAAACATTGGAATATGCTTGTTTATTGGATGATAGCTGCCATTTTCGCAGCAATTGGGTCTATTCTAGTCTATTTATGGTTCGTAGGAGAGGCTCAATCAACCAGTATGGTGCCTATGACTTTAGGTCAATGGACAATGGGACATTCATTGACATTCATTTTATATTTAGTATTCTGGGAACTTTTAATCGTTGGAATCCCTGTAGCTATCGCAGCAATAGTAGGTTGGTTATGGTGGAAACGAATACCTGACGAGGAAAGAAAAGAATATGAGTTCTTTAAACGCTCTCGTACAGAAAACGGTGGAGAAGGAATATCGTTTCTGTTTTTTATTGCGTTCTGTATCAAGGTTTACATTGACGAAAAATGGGATGTTCCCATTGGATCTTGGACTCTGGACTACGTCGTAGATTCAATGATTACAATACTAGTCTGGGGAGCAATCATCTTCGGAATTCCAGCAATTATCATAGGACTTATCTGGTTAAGCCGCCAGAGTAAAAAGGAGGAATAAAATCTCCTCTCTTTCCACTTTTTTTATTTTAGCATTTGAAATAATAATTCTAATTTTTCTGTTATTTCTCCGGTTTCAAAGTTAAAGAAGTACCAATAGGGTTCAAATTGTATAATTTCTGTGCCTGCGCTTTTTGCTACTGAAGCGTGTAGTGCTAGTAGCGACTCTGGCATATTTTGAAGGTCTTCGTCATAACGCGTGTCCCAGTACCATGCTTGAATTGATGCACCCCAATGTTGGAACATTTCATCTAAGTTTAAGAATCCAACTGCTGGTTGTGCTTCTCCTGAGTTAGTTGAGAATGATACGGTTACTATGTCCTCATATCCTTCTATGAGTTTTTCAATATAAGTGATTACTTTTACTTCGGGTGGGTAGTCTATTTTCCATTCTGTCCAGAATATTTTCAAATTATTTGTTCTGCAAAACTCAAGCAATTCTATAACGTATTCCTCTGGAAACGTTTCGTTGTTTTCCATATACCAACTTCTGACTTCTGCAACTCTTAGATATTTTATGTTATTCGTTGTTAATGCTGTTGTGATATTTTCAAGAGAACGTTTTGTGATTGATAAGTTTTCTTCACTACCACTGAATGCTTCGTACATTATTGGGATTCCTTGTCTGCCCATGAAGTCATTGTTTAACCATTCAAGTTCTGCTGTAAAATTTTGATGTTCTCTAACTTCGGGGAATATTATAATCTCGTATGTATTGTTGCTGAGGGCTAAAAGTTCGTTATATATATTGTTAATATCAGTTTTGTTTATTGATTTCATTAGTAATGCGTATGCTTCGATTAGTGATTCTTTGTAGGCGTTACTGCATTGTTTGTTTGCGATGAATCCTTTTACGTTTTCTGGGTTTTGGAGGTTGCAGTTTTTTTGTAGGTGTCTTAGTCTTTTGCATGTTCCTTTGATTGTTGTGTCTGCATATCCGTTCTTTTTCATAAACCATAAGACGTTTGGTATGTTGCAGTGTTCGTTTGGTAATGGTTTAATAGTCTGGGACGCTGTAGCAGATTCGGGGGATGATGTAGCCGTCCCAGACCGACCTTAACCGGAATGAAGACTATAAGGCTGGCAGACCCCCTTTAAATTAATAAGAAAATGTGAAATCTTGTCATTTTTTTTTCGATTTGCTAACTGGATATTTTCTTGGAAGTTATTGACATCGATTTCTCTAATTTCTTGTCAACCAAAAAGAACACTAACCAAGTAACGAAGCCGTAGGTTAACCCGTTTGTTATGGCTTCTATGAAAATTATGTATTCTAAGAATTGTATTTCAAAGAATGTGGTAACCAAATTTCCAGGAAATAATGAAATTGGGACTGCTATTGATGCTGCTGTGAATAGTAGGAAAAAGGCGAAGAAAATTGGTGTTGCCCTCATGTTTTCGCCTCATTTATGTTTTTGGTTTTGACTCCTCCTAATCTATATATTGAATCTTGATACATAATAAATGTTTTCGTATATATACATACTAAAACACACCAGGCAATCCACGAAAACGAAAAACAAAACTATAACCAATATTCTCAAGACTTCAAGTGAATACTCCTTGATATACAGAACATTCATTATTCACAACTAATTTCCTACATTCATGGATCCTCTAAGTTTTGCGATCACAGTTATCACTTTGAGCGCTTCAGGCGCATTAGCTCCTGGACCACTATTCTTTGTAACAATCACTCATGGGATAAAAACCGGAACAAAAAGTGGAATAATATTTTCAATAGCCCACGGAATAATCGAGTTTTCCCTTGTTATGCTATTAGCCTTAGGACTCCTAAGCGTTGCAAACGAATCCACAGTCAAACTCGTCGTTGGAACCATCGGAGGAACAGCACTAATAGTTTTCGGTGGCATGCAAATACGCGGTTCATTACACAAATCCGAAAAAATTGAAACAGGTCAAGGTGCTTCCAAAAACCTCTTTTTGGTTGGCTTGGCATTAACAGGTTTGAATCCTTACTTTATTGTTTGGTGGTTAACTATCGGTGCAAACCTGATTCTTTTCTCGCTTGAGTTCGCGGATTTAGGTGGTGTCATCTTCATGTATGTCTGCCATGTTTGGATAGATTACTTATGGTTAATTTTCCTTTCTGGTTTTGCAAAGAGGGGCGCCAAGATTATTCGATTCAAGTGGTATCGTGTATTGATAGCAATTTTTGGGGCAGTTCTTATCTACTTTGGATTCTCCTTTCTAATCGATGCACTAGGATTCTAGAGGCCAAACTAGCTAGTTTAATAAATTGGAGATTCTGAAACCCAAAATTTGTAGCACACAATGTAATGTTGAAAAGCGCATGCTGTTCCTACTACATATCAAAAAGTATGGACAATTTACATGATCGGCGTTTTACCCAATTTTTTTGGGTGCGCCCTTTCCCCAAAAAATAACAGTTATTGGATGGTTTGTTTTGCAACGTGTCTGATTTTGTTGAGTATAATAAAACCATCAACTGTATATGCCATCGATTTTTACTCCACAGTATGTACATACTGAATTTTTGATTTTATTATTTTGTATTTGATAACCAAATCTGTGGATCAAATTTTTTTTGCAGTTGTGACAGTAGGTGTTTTCTCCTGATTCGCCAGGTACGTTTCCTTCGTAAACGTATCTTAATCCCGCTTCTAATCCGATCTCTCTGGCTCTGCGTAACGTGTTGACAGGTGTTCTGGGTAAGTCTATGAGCTTGTATGTGGGATGAAACTGGGTGATGTGCCAAGGTATATCCTCTCCCAAGTCCTTGATGAATTCTGCGATTTTCCGTAGCTCTTCTTCCGAGTCGTTTAGTGAGGGAATTATCAGGGTTGTAATTTCTGTCCAGATTCCTAGACTCTTGTATAACTTAATTGAGTCTAGTACTGATTGTAGACGAGCTCCACATCTTTTCCGGTAAAAGTCATCACTGAAACTCTTCAAGTCAATGTTGACCGCATCCAAGTAAGGTGCAATCTCATGTAACGCTTCAGGGGTGATGTAACCATTCGTTACGAAGATATTTTTTAATCCCTCTTTTTTGGCTATCCTAGCTACATCATACGCATACTCAAAAAAGATTGTAGGCTCACTGTAAGTGTAAGCTATACTGACGCAATTGCTTCGTTTAGCGAGAGATATAATCTGTTCTGGCAACACTTCTTGTCCAACTATTATGTTTTGATCTTTGGGAAGCTGAGAAATGTCATAGTTTTGACAGTTATCGCATCGAAAGTTGCATCCCACTGTTGCTATACTATATGATTTAGAGCCTGGAAGAAAATTGAACAGTGGCTTCTTCTCAATGGGGTCTACGGCGCATGCCACAACTCTGCCATAAACGAGACTATATAATTCTCCATCAATGTTCTCCCGTACACCACAGATTCCCTTCCTAGAGACTGCAATACTAGAGCAACGATGATAACACAAATTGCAGTTAATCCGTTTACCATCTAACTTCTCATAAAACATCGCTTCTTTCAACATAGAAGCCCTCCACTCAAAAAATATAAGGGAAACAGCGCACTTAAACTTTCAAAAAAATGAGCACGAATATATTGATGTAGTAAATAATATAGTATGAGACGATATTTTGTATATTGTTAGGGTGATTCTATGGCTAAATTTAGAATCGAGATAAATCACATTTTATGTCATGGATTTGGAGCATGTGTTGAATTATGCTCCAAATTCGAACTTTCTGATGAGGATGGAAAGTCTCATGTTGAAGGCGCACAAAAAAAATCCAACGGAGAAGCTGTAGAACTAGACGAACTAACCTGCCACAAACAAGCAGCCGACGCTTGCCCATACAAGGCAATTCAAATCATTAACTTGGAAACGAAGGAGAATCTCAACTAGATTCTGGGTGTAGTTTACTTGATAGTTAACAAGCTTTCTTTATTGGTCGGCGGAGAGGCTGGAGCCGGAATAAACCGCTCCGGTTTTCTATTTGCTAAAACATGTCTAAGAGGAGGACTCTACGTCTTTGGTGCTAACGACTACCAATCTCTAATTCGTGGAGGACACAACTTTTATACAGTCAGAGCAGATGATCAAGAGGTTTACTGTCAATCCGACACATATGATCTACTCATAGCCTTAAACAAAGAAACAATAATCCTCCACAAAAAAGAGCTTGTTTTAGGCGCAGGAGTAATTTACGACGAAGACCAAATCACAATAACCAATGAGGAACTGAAAAGAGAAGATATAAAACTCTTCCATGTTCCACTACGAAAAATAGTCAAAGATTTACAAGGACCCACAATCATGGAAAACACTGTCGCAGTTGGCGCAGCAAACGCCATCTTAAACTACGACTTAGAAATTCTAAACAGCGTTCTAAAAGACACATTCAAACCAAAAACAGCAAAACAAAACATAGAAGCCGCAAAACAGGGATATAACTACGCAAAAGAACATCATATAAACAGTTTCGGATACAAACTCAAAAAAAATGACAAAGTAGGGAAAAAAAGAATTTTTCTCACAGGAAACGAGGCAATAGGATTAGGAGCCTTAAACGCAGACTGTAAATTCTATGCAGCTTATCCTATGACACCAGCCACTTCAATACTTCATTTTCTGGCTCCCCTAGATAGAGAATACAGAATGGTTGTAATTCAAACAGAAAGTGAAATAGCCGCCATAAACATGGTCGCAGGTGCATCATATGCCGGAGTGCGGACAATGACGGCCACATCTGGAGGCGGCTTCTGTCTAATGAGTGAGGGCTTGGGTATGATTGGGATGACAGAAACCTCGCCGGTCATAGTGCTTGTTCAGAGACCTGGACCAAGCACAGGTCTTCCAACTTACTCTGCACAGGGAGATCTCAGATTTGCAATCCACGCAAGTCAAGGAGAATTTCCTAGAGTTGTTATCGCACCTGGAGACATCAAAGAATCATTCTACAATACTTTAGAAGCCTTTAACTTGGCAGAGAAATTTCAGATTCCAGCGATAATTATTTTAGACAAGTATCTGGCTGAAAGCCACGGTACCACTGAGCCTTTTGATTCGAACATAATTGGAATTGATCATGGACAAAACTTACCCGAAAACGAATACAATAGAAAAGAAGAATACATGCGACACAAATTCACAGAGGATGGAGTTTCTCCTAGAGCCATTCCTGGAAATAAAGGTGCCATAGTAAGAACAAATGCGGATGAACACAACGAACTTGGATTCACAACCGAAGATCCCGTGTTGACCATAAGAATGGCTAACAAAAGGTCCAAGAAACTAGAAGCCTTAACAAAAGAACTAGAAAAATATGAAACTGTGAAACTTTACGGTCCAAAGGAAGCGGATGCAACAATTCTTGGATGGGGCTCCCCGAAGGGAGCTATAAGAGATGCAATTAGACTTCTTAGCAAGGAGGGAATCAAACTTAATTATCTACAAATCGTGTACCTATATCCGTTCCCAACACATAAGGTTCAGGAAATACTAGAATCAGCAAAGAAGACAATTATAGTTGAGAACAATAAGACATCCCAGCTAACCAGCCTGATTCAAGAACATCTTCTCAGGACCGTTGATTACAAGATCCTAAAGTATGATGGGAGACCCTTCAACCCAAAAGCACTTTCTCTAAGAATAAAGGAGGTATTTTAAAATGCTAAATTTAAAGGATTTAAAGACCCCCAAAACAAACACTTGGTGCCCCGGATGTGGTAACTTCGGAATACTAATGGCATTCAAAAAAGCCATAATAGATTTAGATCTTGAACGAGAAGAAGCAGTTCTTGTGTCAGGGATAGGCTGCCACGGCAAAATGGTCAATTACGTAAATATTAACGGATTCCATGGCATTCACGGCAGAGTATTACCTACAGCACAGGGGATAAAACTCGTAAATCCAAACTTAACGGTGATTGGTTTTGCAGGAGACGCTGACCAATACAACGAAGGCTGGGGGCACTTCGCTCATGCCATAAGAACAAACATAGACATGACCTTGATAGTGCATGACAACATGGTTCTTGGATTAACTACGGGACAGGCAACATCCACGAGCCAGCCCGGATTCAAATCAAAATCAACCCCTTTTGGTGTCATACCTCCAATGTTGAATCCATTAGCGCATGCTTTAGTAAGTAACGGTAGCTTTGTTGCAAGAGGCTTCGCAGGAGACATGCCACATCTAAAAGACTTGATGGTAGATGCAATCAAGCACAAGGGGTTTGCATTCATTGATGTATTCCAGCCCTGCGTCAGTTTCAATTACATGAACACGTACGATTGGTTCCGTAAGAGAATATACAAACTGGAAACAGAGAACCATGATGTAACAGACCGCGAGAAAGCTTTAGAAAAAGCCTTTGAGTGGGGCGACAGGATACCCATTGGAATACTCTACAAGAAAGAAAGAGATACATACCTCGATAATCTTCCACACTTAAAAGATACACAGCTTACAAAAGTGTCCAAAGAAAACGTGAATATAACAACAACAATGAACGAAATGATGTAACAAGCAGTTCTTAGTTTACCTGCAAAATGGAACAATCCTGAAGATTAGCTGTCGGTCAAGAGCTGCAGATGAACAAGTGGAGTCTTTCTTTTTACCAGACGTTTTATACGCGGCGATACAGCCTGAAGGATGTGCCATGGATCTAAAATAATCTTGTCTGCTGGTATCTTTCTACTGTTCATTCTCAGCCGGAAGGCTATCTCCTCGATTATCAAGTTCTCTGCTATCAGATCAACCATGCAGATTTCACCTTTATTAATTAGACGCTTTATAATCATTTTCTTTAGTTCTGGGCCCTTCTTAATACGTTTGAAAATCTTTTTGGCTTTCTTTTTAGCTTTAAGTTGCTCAAGAGAAAAATAGGGAATCTTCTGGCAGAGTGTAACGCGTTCTCTCCATTTTTCTAGCCACTTCTTTGTCCATATTTTCAAAAATGTCTGAATTTCATCTTGACGGCTTTCATCCTTTAAAGCTTCTTCGATATCACTTGAGTTTTTGTCATTCAGTTTCTCGATTAAACAGGTTTCTAGATCTTGATAAGCAAAGTCTAAAAGTTTCCTTTCCGATCCGTGAATATCTAGGTCAGGAATTTCTTTTTCCAGTTCCCCAGCTAGCCAAGGTAGAATTACTATAGTTCTTGAGGTTTGAACTATGGAGCTAGACATATGCTTGAATCTCCTTCAAGGAACATATACTCTGCTTTTTTGGGAGTATTTTAGGTTTTCCAATTTCCACTATTAGAACCTAAACCGAAGAAAAAAGAAATTGTGACGTTTTATTGGGACTAAAAAATTTTGACTAACTCGTTGTTTTTTTGAGATCAAATATTAACTTTTAATATAT
>JBHORG010000025.1:0-13561 GCA_042565955.1 Thermoproteota archaeon
TTTCACAAGAATAAAAGTTTCTTTTGGCAAACCTTTGATTCAGAATCTTTTCATTATCTCCTTTTTGTTTGTTCTTGCGTCTTCAGCTTTACCAGTTGTTTTGCCTCTGATTGGTCAATCTCTCTACGAATTTGGTTCTGTTGAGATTTCCTATTTTTTTATGTATATTGGTTTAATTCACATCTTTATGCAGGGAGTGGTAATCGATTTATTACCAGAAAATTTTAGGGAAGAGAAACTAATTTCCGTTGTTTTACTAATTAAAGCATTTGGGATGTTTTTTATTCCTTTTTCTCCCAACATTGCATTTTTTGTCCTTTTTATAACGATAAATTCTGGAGGATATGGTCTAACAAATACGTTTATTGCTAGTTTATTTTCAAAAAACACTTCCCAGAAAGAACAGGGAAGTGTTATGGGTATTGTACAATCAGTAGATAGTTTGGCAAGAATCTTAGGTCCCATAATTGCAGGATTTTTATTTGAATATGCTGGAATAGCTACACCTTTCCTAGTAAGTGCAATCTTGTTAGTCTTTGCTTCAACTATAGGATATAGAACCTTCCATAGGATGAGAAACCAGAAAAAAGGCAACTAATCTTTTATGAAATAGCCGAGTTAATTCCATGGACCATTCCAAGGTGGAAAAGTGATTGTTACTCCTGCTTCTTCCATGAGCCATTTTGGATAAATAGGAATTAACGATCCGTCTTCTTGCCATTGAAACCATGAAAAAATATGACCATAGTCATTAGGATTATCTATCGTACCTTCTCGAAACAAAACATCATGAGACGATGTAAAAGCAAACTTTCTTGCTCTAGTCGTCTCAACCTCTATCTCTTCCAAAGCCTTTATCACATCTTCAGTCTCAGTCGTTCCAGCCCGTTCAATAGCCTCAGAAAGAACAAAACGTATAATATCATATGTAGATGCACCATGGAAGACTGGTGCTTCACCCCATCTTTGAATATGCGAATTATGAAATAGCAAGGTTTGATTTGTTATTGGATATCCAACTGTCGCTCCAGCAATATTAATTACCGTGTACACACATTTGCCATCTGTTTGTTCCCAGCTTTCCATAGAACCTGCTCCAGTAATAATTCCACTAATAAGCATTGGGGATTGCCTATCATAGTATTCTTTTACTAGAGGTATTCCACTATCATAAAGGCTTAAAGTAAAAAGAATTTCTACTCCTGCTGCTTCGGCAGCTGCAAAGTAACTAGAGAAATCTATTGTATCAAAAGGGGGAAATTTACCTTTATAGACAAGATTAAAACCATGCTCAGGTAACATATATTCCATTGCTTCTCTGATTTCAGCATTCCACCCACTATCATCAGCTAAGTAACCGACATTGTTAAAACCTGTAATCTCTCTAATATGTAAAAGTTTATTGAGTGTATCAGCTACTATATAAGTAGTATTCGCTTGTGCATACCTAAAGTAATATTTGTATTTATCATAATCATCAATTACCTGTTGAGTCAAGCCATCTTCACTTCCACCATATGATATTAGGGTCATATTATGTTCAGCACAAATGTCCTGAATCATATACCCTTTTGGGCCACTCCCAGATGCAATAACGAAATCAACTTTATGAAAGGTTATTAATCTGGTTAATGCAGAACTTATTACAGTAAAGTCTCTAGCATCTTCTTCATCAGTGTCCTCTCCGATTACTTCTACTTGTCTTCCAAGGATACCTCCTTCAGCATTAAGCTGTTCAGCAGCTAAGATTGCACTCTGATAAGGATGATGTTGCAAATTACCATCTAAATCACCTAAGAAACCTATCTTAATGGATGACTCATCTCCCCTCAACAAAACATAAGTTGCACCTACCGCAGCAACAATAATAATAGAAATCAGAAGTATTGATTGAATCTTTGTTATTGCCATAGAACTTGCCAAAACCAATATCTCCATAAAACAAGTATATTTGTTTAGAAGATGGTAATAATATTTTCTAAGAATGGTTATAGTATAAGAAATTTATTTGAATACATTCATTGATAATAATTGGTTTGTGGATAACTTTGCAGAACAGTAACTTAGAGTCTCTTTTGAATAAAGCAAAAGAACAAGAAAAAAAATTCGAATGGCTCCAAGCTACAAACTCATATGACGAAGCATCTGATTTAGCTTTAAAAGAGAAAGACTCATTTAAAGCAGCTGAACTTCAAGAGCGATTAGGTTTTTGTTTCATTAAAGCTGCAGATCAAGCAGATACCAACAAAGAATTTAGAAAACTTATGAAACAGGCTGTCCAGGCATATAGAAAAGAATTAAAAATTCTCGAGGAAGCAGCAGTAAAAAACAAGCAGATAAAAATCACCCATGCTCAAGCTTTGATTACTTATGTTGAAGCTGTGCTGGAAAAAAATCTTTTGAAAAAGAAAAAATTACTGGATGAATGGTGGACTCTTGAAAACCATGTAATATCAACCCAGGAAAAAAGTGGCGATCTTAGTTTTGCTGGAAAGGTGTGTAATGAACTATTAGAGTATACTCGTTCACATCGTTATTGGCTTGTTTTAAGTCATTCAGAATGGAAAAAGAACAGAAAAGAATACATCAATCTGGCTGAGAAAGCAATCCAGATATTCTCTCAACTAGATGACGATTATGAGTTAGCTAGAGCATATTTTCTTGCTACCTACTACCATAGTTTTGGATTAGGACTTGGACAGCCTGAAGATATGAAAGAACAATTCCATCAAAAAGCTCGAAAATATTCAAAAAAAGCTTTAGAACTCTCTCACAAAATTGGAGATCCTTACCTTATTGGAGAATCATTAAGGTCAAAATCTTGGGCAGTCCGACGCGGACCTACATTAAAGGATTCAACTTCAGCGATAGAAGATTATAAACAAGCCATAAAATATGGAAAAATCGCAAAAAGTAATTACATTATTACGGGTGGGCGTGTAAATGCAGCCTTTTTATTATTAAACCAAGCTTTGGTATTGGAGGATCCGGTCGAACAAAAAGATAACTTAAAGAGTGCAATTGAGTTAATTCAGAAAGCTAAACATCTAGCTGAAATTGCTGAAAACATAGTATATTTTTGGCTTGTTTATCGGGACTACAATAGAGCATTGAACAATTTAGCTTCAATTGAAACCGATCTCAAAAAGAAACAAGAACTCTTAGAGCTGGCAACTAAATTAAACCAAGAGGGGATGCAAAGATTAGAGGGCTGGAAAATGCTCTCTGTCTTCCTTTTAGCGTCTATGAGTGAATCCCTGCGATTAATTTCAAAAACTAAAAGTGAAATCGAAGAAAAAAGGAAGCTTCTTCAGAAATCTAAACATTATATAAAGAATTTTTTAGTTGTCCACAAAGAAACGCTCCCTATGCAATACGATGTTAGAGCACGTGGCTATTATCAATTGGCTCAAGTGCAAAATGATTTAGCTACTATTGAAACAGATGACAATTCAAAAATTAAACTATTAAAGCATGCAGTTAAGTCCATAGAAAAGGCTATCGGAATAGCAGAAAAACATACTTTTATCCTTTTTAGTCACAAATTTTTACTGACATTTGGTGGAATGTTTTATGATTTTCTTGGTAATCTCTTAGTACAAATTAATTTGTTATCTAAGGAAGAGAATACGCTTTTCAAAGCCATAGATTCGTACGAAAAAGCAACTCTGGACTTTGAAAAAGCAGAAATGCCCACACATATAGCCGAGACGCAGTGGCATATAGCTCAACTTAAAGATGAGCTAGGTGAATACCGAAAAGCCTCTAAAAACTATGAATTGGCAGCTAAAGCATATGATCTAAGTTCAAGAAAGATATCTCAATTGGCAGAGTTCTATAACAATTACTCAAAGTATATGCTAGCTTGGAGTCAAATAGAACAAGCAAAATATAGCCACTCAATTGAGCAATACACTAAAGCCAAAGAACATTATGAAAAAGCTGCAAAACTACATGAATCATCTGAACCCTGGAGTTATCTGACTCCAAACTATTTTGCTTGGGCTAGAGTTGAAGAAGCTGAAAGTCAAAGCAGAAAAGAGAACACGCAAAACGCAAAACAAACATTCCAAGAAGCATATGAACAATTTGGTAAAGCCCAAAAATCCATCAAGCAAAAAATCGAGGTGATCACATCAGTTGACGAAAAAGAAATGGCACTCAAACTTTTCGATGCTTCCGCACTTAGACGTAAATTCTGTCAGGCTAGAATCCTTCTTGAAGATGCAAAACTATTAGATAAGGAAGGCAAATACGTGCAGAGCTCAAAAAGTTACGGTGAAGCAGCACAAAACATTGATGAAATTATTGAGAAATTAAAGTCTGATGCTGAAAGCAAAGAACTAAAATTAATTACAGTTTTGTGTCGAGCTTGGCAGAAGATGGCAATGGCCGAAGAAGAAGCTTCTTTTAATTATTATTTGGAGGCTGCTGAGCTTTTTGAGGAGGCAAAAGACCTAAGCCCAACTAAGGAAGCAAGATATTGGGCGTTAGGCAACAGCAGTTTTTGTAAAGGATTAGCTACCAAGAATAAGTTTCAAAATACTCTTGATAGATCATTTTATTTTATGGCGAATAAGCATGTGAAACAGGCTGCAGACTATTATACAAGAGCTGGATTTCAGTCTGCATCTGAATATGCTAAGGCTACTCAGCGGCTTTTTGATGCATATTTGTATATGAATAGTGCAGAAGACGAAATTGACCCCGAGAAGAAAACCAAGTACTTCCAGGTAGCTGAGCAACTGTTGCAGATTGCTGCTGGTTCTTTTATGAAGGCTAAACAGCCTGAAAAAACAACTGAAGTTCAAAGAATCTTAGTTACTGTTCGAGAAGAAAAAGCACTGGCTACATCATTAAATGCAGTTATGCAAGCACCAACCATAGCTTCAAGTACTCTATCTTTTGCATCTCCAAATCCGACAAGTGAAGTATCTGTTGGTTTGGAGCAGTTTGAACATGCTAATATCCAAGCGAACATAATCACACATGTTAATGAAGTTAAGGTTGGAGAATCTTTCTGTTTAAGTGTAGAATTTGTTAATGCTGGAAAAGAACCAGCGTTATTAACTAGAGTCGAAGAGTTTATTCCTCCAGACTTCATTGTAGTTAAGAAACCTGAAATCTACAGAATAGAAGATACCACCCTAAATATGAAGGGAAAACAGCTTGCTCCCCTAAAGCTGGTAGAAGTGAAGCTTACTCTTCAACCTTTAAAGAAAGGGATCTATCAACTTAATCCTAGGATTCATTATTTAGATGAGCTTGGACAAAACAAATCTCTCCAATTGAAGTCTATTGAGATCAAAGTTGAAGAAGTCAGTCATGAAGGTCGAATGTCTACTGGAACCGCTGAACTAGATTGTCTATTGTTGGGAGGCATTCCTGAAGAGTACTCTGTTGCTTTAACTGGACCTCCAAGCGATGAGCGAGAAATGATAATTAAGAACTTCTTGCAGGTTGGGATTAAAGAGGAACAAACAATCTTTTACATAACTTCTGAACCGATTGGTTTAGAAAATCTTCTTGAAAAACCTAATCTCTATTTGTTCTTGTGTAATCCAAAGCCTAAGACTAAGGTTCCTAATGTTCCTAACATCTATAGACTTAGAGGAAAAACAGATCTAACTAACCTTAGCATTGCACTTACTAAGGCTTATCGTATTATTGATCAATCACGAAAGAAGCGGGTTTGTGTAGAGATTGTTTCTGACGTTTTACTCCAATTCAATGCAAATGCTACTAGGAAGTGGATTTCAGAATTAATCACGGATTTTAGTTCAAAAAGCTTCACAATGCTCGCTGTGATGGATCCAGGTATGCATCCTGCTGACCAAGCAACTGCGGTAATAAATCTCTTTGATGGAGAAATCAGCATCACTCACACCAAGGATCCATTGGAATGTAAGAAGTTCATACGAGTAGAGAAACTGAGAAATCAGGATTATATTAAAAATTCAATATGTTTAACAAATCAAAAATGAATTAATCCTAAGTTTCCTGTTAATTCCATGGTACTGACGAATTTGTATGATTACAGGTTGCTTAATTCAGTCTATAAGACACTTTAGATATATTGAACTAATATTCCCGATTATATCTATTAACAATCAGAGTTTATTTCAATGATTTAAAATTTTTAAACAATTCCTAAATATGCTTCTCTAATTATTGGATTTCCTTTTAGAAATTTCTTGGTACCTTCCATGTAAACAGTTCCTTCCTCAAAGACATAGCCTCTGTCACAAAGGCTTAATGCCAATGCTACGTCTTGCTCAATCACCATTATTGTAATTCCTCTATTCCTGATTTCCCGTATGGCTTCAACAAGATTCTCCCTTATTATTGGAGCTAAACCTAAAGATGGTTCATCCAGCATCAATAGTTTGGGATTAGACATCAATGCTCTAGCAATGGCAAGCATTTGTTGTTCTCCTCCACTAAGAGTTCTTGCTTGTTGGTTTTTACGTTCTTCAAGCAATGGAAAAAGAAAAAAGGCTTCTTGTAGATCTTTCTGAATTTGGTTTTTATCTTTTCGTGTAAAGGCTCCTAATTCTACATTTTCTAGTACGGTCATTTCTGGAAATAGTTTATATCTTTCTGGACAATGGGCGATGCCTTTTTTTAGGATTTCGTGGGGTGGCACTCCATCAATTCTTTCACCCATGAATGTTATGTTTCCTACCGCAGATCTATGTAGTCCGGATATTGTTCGAAGGAGGGTAGTTTTTCCGGTTCCGTTGGGTCCGATTATTGCAACAATTTCTCCTTTTTTGATTTTCAAATTAACGTCATGGAAGACTTCTGCTTTTCCATAAAAAACTGATAGGTTATTTACTTCAAGTAACATATTCGTTTCCTCCTTTGCCAAAGTAGGCTTCACATACTTTTGGGTCATTAGCTACGTCCCTGCAAGTACCTTCTGCAATTTTTTGTCCAAACTGCATGACTACTAGTTTTTCTGCTAATTTTACAAGTTGTCTCATTTTATGTTCGATAATTATTAGGGTTAAACCCTCTTCTTCATGGAGTTTTTTAATTAGAGGAGCCATTACGTTAGATTCTCGTACTCCTAGGCCTCCAAAGGGTTCATCTAATAATAAAACGTCGGGTTCAAGAACAAGTGCTCGAGCTATATCTAAACGCCTCGAGTATCCATGAGATAAAGACATTGCCATTTTGAAGGTAAAAGGGGGATTTATTCCTACGCGGTTAAGAGTGTCAAAGGCTCTTTGGGCGATTTCATCTTTTCCTTTGCGTTTTTTCTTGGATCTGTCAGAATAATATCCTACTGCAACGTTTTCTATTGCTAGCATTCGTTTTAGGGGTTTTATGAGTTGAAAAGTTCTAGTTAACCCCATGTTGGCAATTTTGTGGGGTTTAAGTTTTGTAATGTTTTTTTCCTTAAAAATTATTTTTCCCGAATCTGGTTTAAGAAAACCGGTAATTAAATTGAATAGGGTAGTTTTTCCTGCACCATTTGGTCCTATTAGGCCAATTATTTGTCCCTTTTTTACCTGAAGGTTAAAATCTTTAACTGCAGTTATGCCTCCAAATCGTTTGTTTAGGTTTTTTATTTCAAGAATTGGTGGCATCTATTTTTTGCTCCTTAATTTTTTTAGTTGATCCCAAGTTCCAATTTGGATATTATACCTGGTTGCTAGCCATCGGTATATGCCCATTGGAAGAAATAGATAAACAAATATCATTGAAGCTGCAAATACCAATGCACGTAAATCTACTATTTGTCGGAGGAATTCGTTTAGAATACGCATTATGTATGAACCCAAAACCGATCCAATAATTGTTCCAATCCCTCCTAGGACCGCCCAAAGAACTGCTTGGAAGGAGTAGAATACTCCAAATATGGAGGGGTCTATTGCCCCTATTTGGTGTATGTGGAAGCCACCTGCTATCCCTGCAAAAAAACCACTTATTGACCATGCTAAGAGTTTATATTTGGTCGTATTGATTCCTGTTGCTTCGGCTACATCTTCGTCCTCTCTTATTGATCTAAAAACTAGTCCTATTCCGGAACTAAGTATTCGTAATAGGATATATATTGAAACCAACAAAAGAACCAAAGATGCATAATATGTAATTACAATATTATTTGAGATTTGAGACAATCCTGATAGTCCACCATATTTGTTTCCTGTTATTTCTGGAAACGTAAATATGAATGCTGCAAGAATTACTGGAAAAATTAATGATACTATTCTAAAGTATGGTCCTTTGATTCGAAGACTGGGTAGCCCTACTATGAAACCCACTAGAACTCCAAAAGTGCCTCCAAGGGGGATGCTTAGCCATGGAGGTAATCCAAAGAATAAATTGAGGTACCCTGAAAGATAACTTGCTACTCCAAAAAAAAGAGCATGACCAAAACTAAATTGACCTGTTACCCCTGATATGAGATCCCAACTTGCTGCATAAACAGCACCTATGTTTGCGGAAATTGATATCCCTAGAATATAGTTGTCACTTGAGATAAGGGGGAAAGCTAATGCTAGTATTAAAAAAAATAATAGAATACCATTTTTTGACGAGATATTCCACTTATTTTGTTTATTTGTAACCATTTTGTTTTTACTCGTCAATTTTTTTTCCGAAGAGCCCTTGAGGTCTAATAAAAATAATTGCGATCATTACGGCAAAGGTTACTATTTTTGGAATGTATCCTGTTTGAAAGGTAAATTGTACAATTGTTTCAGTGAACGCTAAAATGAAAGCTCCTATTACAGCTCCTTTAAGGCTACCAATTCCTCCCAGAATTATTACTGGGAATGATCGGTAAAGGATAGTCCAGCTTCCTGGAGAAACCAGATATACTGGAGCGAAGAGTACTGCTGCTAATCCTGCAAGTAATGCCGCAATTCCCATGGAGATCATGAAGGTGTTTCTTGTGTTGATTCCTACAAGTTTAGCTACGTCCATGTTTTGAGCTACTGCTTTGATGCTTTTTCCAATTCGTGTTCGATTAATAAATAATGCAAGGATAACTACAATGACTATTGAAACAATTAATGATAGTAGTTTTTGGTTTACGACTGGAACTCCTAGGATCGTGGTTTTTCCAGTGATTACATAAGGTATGCTTAAGCTTCCTGGACCCACGATGAGTTTAACTAATGCTTCAATAAACATTGCTAAGGACAGGGTTACTACAGCTGCTCCTACTCCTTTTTTTCTTAGGGGGTGAATAAAAAATTGGAATATCAAAATACCTGTAATAATTGTTAGGATTGAAGATATGATTATTGCCGGCCATAAACCTAAGAAAAGAAGGGAGTAAATGTAGTAAGCACATAACATAAATAAACTTCCGTGGGCAAGATTGAATACTCTTGCAACACCACGAATCAAAGCAAAACCAAGAGACAATAATGCTAGTAATCCCCCTAAAATTAATCCACTGATAAATATGTCAGCTAGTATTCGTTTATCCCCCATTATAGAGTTTAGAAAATCAACTATGTTTAAGAAAATAATATAACATTTTTCTATTGAACAGATGCAATAATTACAATTGTTGACTTTTTTGAAGGTTTGGTTTAAGTTATGCAAGCGCTATTAATTCTAGGAATCCAAGTTTTTCTTCTTAACAAGCTTCTTTTGTTAATTAGTTGGTCGTTTCATGGAGCTAAAAACCGGTGTTTTGTTTAGGAAAAAATTAATTTAATGCATTAAACTGCGATAGAAAATATTGAAAAATTAAGCACTCTACTTGAGGATTAAATTTTAAGCCCAAACCCAAAAAGTACAAAAAATGATGAAAAATTCTATAAAAGGAATTGATTAAATTGAATAGAAAATGGTGATTAATCATTGGTTGAAATGCTTGAGCAAGAGTAGAATCTTATGAGTAGTCGTTCTAACAAACCTCAATTTTACATTACTCAGTTTGAGGTTGCATATCATAGTAGTAATGGGAAACAAAAGTGGGTAGATAAGTTTGAGTTATATTTGACATTAAACCCCAGTAATAATTCAAATGATGCAGATAAATTCACATGTACCAAGTTTTCTGCTCAACTTAAAGGAGGCACTAAAGTCACCATTCCTTCACTTGAAGATTGGTCATATAATTTTAGTTTAAAAACACTCAATAAAGAAGGGATAGACAGACAGGGATTGATGTTTGGTATTCCACATACTAAATTTGAGAATTTAATTGATAGTAACGGGAAAAAAATTTCTATTGAAGCACAATATCAAGTTTACAGTGCATTCATCTATTTCCATAGTTATTGCAGTCAATTAGCTGAACAAAGTGCTAAGAATCTAAAGAAGATTGGAGACCAAAGTGTTAGTGATTTAACAGGGTTAGAAAGTCCTGTTAATTTGGGGAAAAAATTTCTTGAAGGTTCCAAGTTTTTTCATGGGATTGAAACTCTTGAGTTCAAGGGTTTGGGTGTTATCGAGGGAAAAAAATGTGCTATTATTGGATTCAATGAAAGGGGTGGAGGATATGTAATGTACATCAGACCGATGCCGATATTATAAGTAAAAACTGTAGGCGAAACTCGTTATAGCGGTGAGATTTATATCGATTTGGAATCCCATACTGTGCAAAAAGTAAACGCAACAATTATTGATATGACTAAAACCACAATGTACGGAATACCCGTTGAAATTGCACTCCCAATAACAACCTTGACAATAAAATCAGTTAATCAAGAGTTACAGGATAAAATTTAATCAACTAATTAAATCAAATCTCCCGCAATCCGAAATCTAACTTCCGATTTCTACTTTCCCCAATAATGGATTGACCCAACTTTACTATAAAGTGTTATGGTAGATAATTCTAGAAATAATCAACATTGTTTTTCATGGGTTTGGGATTAACCTTTAAACCTAATCAAATGCCAAAAGCTCACGTTGGTCAATGAGGTCAATAGGGAAGTAGTATGACATATACCCCATAATGAAGTATTTTTATGTCAAGCTTGGTTCATTACCATCTTCACTATCTTTTGTTCTACTAAATACAGAGCCAAAGTTCCAACGCCCACTCCGATTACTGATATTACAGTACCATTGTAAAGGTCCCCCGCCAACATATGGTCTACGCCCAAACCAAAAAATACCATTGATATTCCAAGGATAATTGTGTTGACTATTGTTTTGATTATTTCATTCAAATTAATAATCACCCCCCGTATAGTCCCTTTTAGGGCTTTTTACTAAGAATAACAATATAATATTTATGAATTAATGATAACTTCGAAAACTGTAACGTTTACATTGAAATTCGATGACTTACCTTGGAACAAAAATCCCATAATTGTAAAAGAACATTATTTTGTTTTGGGAGTTAAAATTTAATCAACTGATTAAATATCTCCCGTAATCCAAATTTTTAGTTAGATTTTTTTCTTTTCTGATATACCAAGTTAGTTTAACCGTAATCTCGAAATATAAATTTTTTCCTATCGTGTGTAGTCAGTTAGTGTGTTGTGCACGCGTCAACAGATTCTTTGTGCTGTGCAGAATATCGCAAAGGATAAAACAGTTTTTGACAGTCTAACTACCGTAAAAAATGGTTACTTGAAATTACAATAAAAATTGATTGTGCAAGGCTTATAGAATCAGATACCGAGTGTTCAAATGGTTTTATTCATAAAGTAAATTCTGTTCTTATTCCAAAAGGGCTCTGAAAAGATTTATTCAACCTATAATGGTGACATCTCCACGGTTCTCCGCATATTCCCTTTTTTTCTTTTTATTACTTTGACCAGTACACTGATAATTACAAGTATTGGTCCTACAATATAGCCTGCCCAAAAAAATAATCCAACTAAGCCATATAATAATAATCGAATTTCTTGTCCAATACTTAGATCTCGTTTTGTTGCTTTTCGAATTATTGAAAAACCTAACAATACTGGTAAGAGAATGAATATTAAAGTCATAAATAAGAGTGTATTATACGTTGAGCCCACCAATGCAATAATCATCTGGTGTAGAACAATGGCACCACTTCCAAAGTATGTGAGTGAACCTGCGAAGGCTAGAATTTGTGATCCATCAAGTGATAGCTTAAAGAAATATCCGTTTATCAGTAATCCACCAACAACAATTATGATCATCGGTAAGAGAATAATCAAGTAGTCTTGGCCTTCCCAATTATGTATAAAAGCTACATCAAAAGGGACTTTCAACCATTCAACTAATGTAAAAGATTCAATATAACCTAAAACAATGCCAACTTTGCCACTACCTGTAGTCGCGTCCACAACCAGAAAATATGTTCCTGCTTCATTGACTTTGAGGTCTAAGTCGAGTACCATGTAATAACTAGAAGGTGTGAAAGGTTCGTACATTTTATTCGCTTGTTTTTCGCCATGAATGTGAAGCAAACCATATCCTTCAGGTATCTCAAATTCCTCATGAAAATGTTCCTCAAAATCATCAGGCAATCCTGGACCCAATATTGTTAGGTCAGGGATGAAATCCTTATCAACAGTCAACAAACCAGTTTTCAACCGATCATTCGCTAAAAGATCAAATTTATAATAGAGTGGTTGAGCGTCTTCATATTCAGTATAGATTACCCAAGACTTCAATGGTTCATTAATAACTACAGCGTCTTCTATACCATAACCTTCACCCTGTAAAGGAACATGAGCATAGACTATAGAAAAGAGTAATATCGCAACAAATAGCACTATCACAAAACTAATGGATATGAGTTTTGCTAACTGAAGATTAAAATGCATAATTTAGCTGGTTAAGCACTTACCTTTTAAATATTATCTTTATTCTAATCTTTTTGCGATTTCATACAAATAATAATCCCAAAGACCGCGCACGCTACCTACCGTAAAAAATGATTATTGGGACTAAATTGCTTTTTAGCAATTGCTTAATTCTTCCGTAGTTAATTGTAGAAAAGTTGAAATCTCATAGGTAAAAATCAGGTTCAAATAGGTATTCACAAGATGATTCAAGGGCTTTTTGCCTTTTGTCTTCTAGTCATACTTTGCCAAAAACTTCAAAATGAATTTCTTTTATTTCATTGACGATTTTAGCGATATTATTTATTGTTTTCAAATTCTATCCGCCTAATCTTTTCCCATTTCAAGATCCAATAACTGGAGAGTATGGAATCATAAACCATTCACATTGACTCCTTCAAAAATGCAAATATCTTAATTGAGAATATCTGGTTTTACAGTTTATGCATCGATTAATAAGCTCATTAACATTTTTTTTGCCATCTATAACCCCTAATTTTTCTACAATTCTCCATTTCTCATTAACTTTTGAGCAATGATTGTAGCCTCTTCTTTTCATTTCTTCAACAAGTTCCGCATGTCGATCGTACAAATTATGCACTTCAACTAATCCCTTCTCTAGATAGCCTTTGATTGATTTGTTAGCATTAATTGTGCCAATAAACATATGGATTTCCACATGTTCCCCAAGAAGATGTTGCCTACACATAATTCTTGGATTTACCATCCACATTCTCATAAACAAAATTAAGTTTAGCTTGAATTTTAAGTCTATCCAGAAAAAACAATTATTGTTTGTCTGAGTCCGGAATGTTTGG
>JBHORG010000026.1:0-13209 GCA_042565955.1 Thermoproteota archaeon
TGCTACAAAAACATTCGCTGTTCAAGAGTGGAAAAGTAGAGTTATCTTCTGGGAATGTTACTCTTCTTGATTTTATGGTGGCTTGAATTTTGGGAAAAACTGTATGGTCTTATCGTATGGCATTAGATCGAGAAATTCAAAGATGGAGCGGTTTTGCTAGGGCTTTGAGGAAAGACGATAAAGAAGCTTTTGATCAATTAATTGATATTTGCCGAAAGTATGCTTCGGCGGGAAGTAATGCTGCATGTCCTGTGTTGTTTGAGGCTATGGTGATGTGTATTCTTTTGGATCAGCAGAAGTTTTTGCATAGGTTGAAGAAGGAATATGCAACAAGAACGTAATTCAACAGGCCTTAGGCGAGTGAAGGGCTGGATTTTTGATCTCTATCCTTCGACGGAGGGACAAATGATTGTCTGGTTTATTTCCGAGAATGGAAAACGAATTAAGTTAATTGATGAGTTTAACCCAAGGTTTTATGTTTTAAGCAAAAATGGAAAATTACATGAGCTTTATCGTTTAGTTTCTAAGTTGCCAATTAATTCGTGTAGGTTTGTCTCTAAATATACTACACCGACAGCTTTATCAAAGTCGCTAGTTCTTGAGGTTGTTCTGAAAAATTACAAACATATCTCCTTTTTTGTGCGTAGAGTTTTGCAGGCTGGAAGGTATCTACGGTATCAGGTACACAATTGTGATTTGAGGCCTTCACAAGTTTATCTTTATGAACGAGACGTTTTTCCTCTTGCCTTTGTGGAAGTTGAAATTGAAAAATTTAGCTTAAGTTACAAGCTTTTAGATTCTGTGGAGAATCTCGATTATCAAATTCCCCAGCTCAGATTAGCTAAACTTCACCTCGATGTAAACAAAAAGCATAGATATGCAACATTTAACGAACCAATAGACAAGGTTTCACTTTCTTTTGATGGACAGGACGTAGTGATTGATTCTGGAACAGAACACTACAAGTTGCTGCAGATTGCATACTTGATCAAGAAATTTGACCCTGATATAATTTTGACTAAGGGTGGAGATTCTTTTGTTTTTCCCTATTTAGCAAGAAGAGCTGCAGTTAACAAAGTTTCGAATAATTTTGTTTTGAGTAGAGATGTAGGTTCTCTTTTTGCGGATTCAAAGAAAGGTAAAAGCTACTTTTCCTATGGTCAAACTTACTACAGGGCACCTACACGAAGACTTTTTGGCAGAGTTCATATTGACAGAAATAACACGTTTATTTTAAGAGAAAGTGGGCTTGAAGGATTAATTGAGATAGCACGAAGTTGCAGAGTTCCTTTGCATAGGGCTGCACGATCTTCGATTGGTACAAATATGTCCTCACTTCAGAACTGTCAAGCAGTGAATGATGGCTTTCTTGTTCCTCGTAACAAGTATGTTGGAGAATCTTTCAAGTCTGCATATGCTCTTTTGGTTGGTGATAGGGGAGGCTTTGTTTATGAGCCACGTGTGGGGATTCATGATGGAGTCGGGGAAGTTGATTTCTCTTCTATGTACCCCTCTTTGATGGCGAAATACAATATTTCGGCTGAGACGGTTCTTTGTGGCTGTTGTCCTGATTCCCGGTTGAGGATTCCTGAGTTGGGTTTTCATATTTGTGAGAAGAGAAGAGGAATTGTTCCTAAAGTTTTGGAGTTTGCAGTTACGAAGAGGCTACGCTACAAGAGACTAATAAAAGAAACTTCAGATGATAAGTCGAAGAAAGTTTATGATAAGCGACAAGCTGCTTTGAAATGGATTCTTGTGACATGTTTTGGTTATCTTGGATACAAGAATGCTAAGTTTGGTACTGTGGATGGTCATATTGGAGTGTGTGCTTTCGGGCGAGATGCATTACTAACGGCTTTGAATGTAGCTGAAGATAGAGGATTTAGTGTTGTTCACGGTATTGTTGATTCGTTGTGGTTAAAGAAGGAGGGTGCTTCTTCTGAAGATTATGAAGGATTGTCTCAGGAGATAGGTGATAGTATAGATTTGCCTTTGGATTTTGATGGTCTTTACAAGTGGATAGTTTTTCTTCCATCTAAAGTACATCCTAATGTTCCGGTTTTGAATCGTTATTATGGCGTTAAAGAGGATGGAAGTCTAAAGGTCAGAGGTCTTGAAGTTAGAAGAAGAGATACTCCAAAGTTTGTTTATGATGCCCAGATGGAGATGTTTAAGATTTTGTCCTCTGCTGATGACTCTAAATGTTTTGTTGAGAAAATCCCTGACGCTTTGAATGTGGTTAAAGAACATAAAAAGAAGTTGCTCGCTGGGGAAGTTCCAGTATGGGATTTGCTTGTAACTAAACGGCTTTCTAAAGACTTGAATAACTATGCACAGAATGTAAGTCAGGGAATTGCTGGTGAGCAACTTCTGAAGGAAGGGTTTGAGGTTTCTGCGGGAAAAAGCGTTAAATTTCTTTTTACTGATGCAAAAAATAAACGGTATAGACAAAGAGTCAAAGCCAAAGAGCTGATTAAAAAAGGAACCAATCCTGATGTCCGAAAATACATTTTGCTTCTCTATTTAGCGGCTTCAAACATCCTTAGTCCATTCAGCTATTCTGTTAATGACGTTCAAGATTTTATTAACGGTTTCAATCAAGTGAATCTAGATTAGCTAAGATCAGGAAAAAAATTAAATTATATTTTTTGGAAAATTTTGTTTGGATGTTATTTATTAATCCCAAACCCAAACATATATTGTTAGTTTAAGTTTCAAGTATAATAAATAGAAAAGTCTCGAAGCAAATGTTTTGTGACCTAGTTTTAGCTGTTACTTCCTATTACTATTATGTCGAAAGAGAACCCAGATATCCCTTGTATGTTTTTGGAGACTGATAGAATGAGGGTAATGCGTATTATTTCGTCAATTTTTAATGTTTGATCATTATAGTTCCAAGTTAATGTAATATGTTTTTTAGATTCTGGAGGAATCCAATTATCTGTTTCCAATGTAAGTATCGTGGCAGTTTTTCCTGTATTCTGTACGTAACATTCGATGTACTTGTTTGCCCCTGGCTCCAAGATCCCCCAGTTGATGGAAGACAGTCTATTGTTAAAACTAAAATCCGAAAATATATCTACTCCAACAGCCCTTACCTCTCCATGATCAATTTCTGGAATCTCATATTCTGTTGATGTTTCGTTTTCTTCGTAGCGTATCGCATTTGATAAATTTTGGAGCAGTAGATCTCCTATGAATTCTCGAGGTAATTGTTCCTTTTTGTTTTCTGGAGTATCGGTTCGATCTTGAAGTTCAAATTCTTCATTTAATTCCATCTGGTGAATATCTACAATATAAGATTGGGTTTCAGTTTCTTTTAGTTGTTGCTTTGATAATGGTGTTGAAATCATAATTGATAGAAAACTGAAAAATAGAATTGCAATAATTGATAATGAAATGAATTTCCTAAGAAATATTATTTCATAACTGTTTATCGTAAACAGGTTTCTCGTTTCTCCCGTTTTAAGGTGATGAAAAGAATATATAAGATTAACATTGAATGTTTTGTATTTAATAATCTATTTCCAATAATTCGTGTTTTGAATTTCTGAATACTTATCTATGATTCTCACAGTATGAGATTTAAATAAACCTCAATCCCAGACGAGAAACAAATGTACAGTAAGGATGCATTATCTGACGAGTTACTTAATGGATATTGAGCAATCGTTACATGGATGACTAGGAAACTTACAGAATTGATTTGTAATTGGACAAACAATTATTTTTTGTTTTAACCACAGAGTCAATGCTTCATTTATAGCACTATTCAAATCTTTTTCCAACGAAGAAACTAGATTTAAAATTTTAGAATCTACTTGAATTTCCATAATTGTTTTCCTTCAATAATTGAATGTAAAGTTAGACATTTTAGTTATTGTTTCAGACAGAACAATATTTCATAACTAGATCTATACACAGTTAATTATGGATGTTGATGATTAGCAATTATCTATCTAACAATTATTTTCTGGACGCGTGTGGGCGGATTTTCTATGTGGAGGTAAAGGCATAAAATCTCCTTAATGTGTTTATGAAATCCTTTCAATGTGTATGGTAACCCATATCTAACAGTGGTGAACCTAAAGAAATGGTGGGGCCGGCCGGAGTTGAACCGACGACCTTTACCCGGAACAGTTAATTCCCGTCCCTACGGGTTTCTCCTCGCTCCAGAATCTCTTCATCCCAGATTATGGTCAGCAAACCCATTGCTTATTTCTGGAGCCCTTAACGGTTGATACCGTTTGCCGGTACGACTGTCGTCATCCCTTTCTAGCGCCATATCGAAAGATAGAGCGTGGCTAGACTACGGCCCCCTCTCACAACAGATCACAAGTTCTGAATATATACGTTTCTTGAACAACAAGCGAAACCTTAAAAAACCAAAGAGTGGGAAAGGTGTAAGGGTTGCCGGCCATAGGGTGTGGGACCCACCTGATCCCATTCCGAACTCAGAAGTTAAACCACGCTCCGTTTCCGGTGTTAGTGTGGTCTTCGGCCACGTGAAGCCGGGAAAGCTGGCAATCCACTTTTCCAATATAAATTCTAGTTCTAGATAAATAGAAATTAGCAACTTTTCTTGTCTGGAGTAAAAATTTTTTTATAAGATCACAATTGTGAAATCGATTTTTTTCATTGAAACTGTTGACTGGTTTATTAATGATTTTTCTTTATTTGCATCTTTGAACATATTAAGAAAAAGTTTCTTGGAAATACTCAAAATTTATTACATACCTTGTCCTCTCTGAGGAAGAGTGAATGTACATGATTCCACAAGTTACAGGATTACTTGGCGGAGGAGACAATATTGTCTCGCTAATTTTTCAATTGATATTCACCGGTATTTTTGTGGTTTTCATGTTTTACGGTCAACGCGTCCAGATGATGGTGATGATTAGAGAAGTTGAAACTCATCTGCGTCGCCTCAAATTAATAAAGGACGATGGTCGAAAAGTAGCCATTGATACGATAAAACAGATCGGAAAACCAACTGCAGATCCCACTGAGCGAATTGACCAATTTCTGGAATACATCGCCATAAGTCCCCAGAGCATGGATCCTTCTGGAATAGTATGGAAATTAGAACATATACTCGATATTAGAGATACCCGTTTTAAAGATGAAGTTAAGCTAATGGCGCCAAAAGCAGACGAAACACAAATTAACAATCTCGAGAATACATTGGAAGCTGCCATGGCATTACACATGATTTACAAGATTATTCGTCACTTCTATCTGCTTGGAAAAAAAACCTTAAGTCTCTACATTATCATGCAAATCCAGATGGTATTGCCACTCATAATGCAACAAGCAGAAGCATATGCCCAAGCATTAAGAGCTTTTTCAGTTGGTCAACCCATTGGTGATGGCGCCGGACCTCTAGTAGCTGCCAAGTTAATGCAAGGGTATGAAACAAAAGAAATAGCTCGCGATGTGATTGTAGCCGAAGTACCCATCGAAGGTCGAACCGCTTACGTTTTGAAAGCTAAAGGTCCTGGAGGAAACGTGGGTAAGCCTGGAGAAGGTATAAGCCAGATAATAAAAGAAAAAAAAGGAAAAATTGGCACGATCATCATGATAGACGCAGCGCTGAAACTTGAAGGAGAAAAACCTGGAGAAGTAGCTGAGGGAATAGGTGCGGCTATCGGCGGACCTGGAGTCGAGCAGTTCAAGATAGAAGAAGCGATAGTGAAACACAAGATTCCTTTGAATGCTATCATTGTCAAACAAGATCTTGGAGATGCAGTCTCTCCTATGCGCAAAGAAATTTTTGAAGCTGCAGAGCCTGTGATAGAGCGAATAAAGCGTTTGATTCTAGAAAGGACCAAGAAGGGTGATAGTGTGATTATAGCTGGAATAGGAAATACGATAGGAATTGGACAATAGGTGAAAAAGATGACTGATAACGTTAAACCTACTAGAAAATTTTCTCCATTCCTTCTTGCGATAATACTAATATCCATTATTTTGTCTGTGAGCGCCCTCTACATCGCAGCGGACACATTCTTTAACCAGAGCGAAGCCTATGATACTTACTCTTTCTTAGCTATCGGTTTTGGTGGACTCGCTCTTTCAGTATATATGTTATTGCAAGCGAGAGGAAAAACTTCGCATTTAGTTTTTGAGCTGCCACGAGTGTTAACAACGATAGAATGCCAGAAATGTGACTTCAAGAATATTCGCGACTTCAAGATAGAAGACTATATCTTCAAAAAAACAGGGTCCTGCCAAAAATGCGATGAAGCAATGACAATAACTGCAATCTATCGGGAAGCAAAGAAAAAGAAATAAATGTAAACTCGCTAGGTTAACACCGTGCAGCCGTCATTCTCTATCATAATAGTGTATTCTGCTTGGGCCACTAATTTTCTGCTTGCTTCAATAAAAACGGGGTAGCCAATCACAGCTTTAGTTGAAAGAAGTTCCGAGAATGCATTTCTATAGTTACTGGAATTCGCAAAATCTTTTAGCCACCTTTCAGTAAACGGTAAAGTCAGAAAATTCTTTTTGATGTAACTCAATATTTGCTTGGCGTATGGGTTTTTCAGGGACTTATTTTTTGAGTATCGGAAAATATAGGCCTCTTTCAAGTTCTCAACTCTGCCTGTAGCATTCGCAACTGTCACGAAGGGTTCAACTCCGTAGATTTCCCCCTCTTTTAATCTGGATGTGGATATGTTAAAGACGTTGGGTAAAGACTTTCCCGCGTGTATTATGTATCGTCTGATCAAATGTCCAGTGAGGTTCGAAACAGGTTTGAATCCCCTAGTTTTGATAATTTTTTGAATTTCTGAACCAAAGCGAGTTATGGAAAGTCTAGGTCGAAGTATCTTTACTGCATGTTCTAGTGCTAATTGTGCGGTTTCCACCATTCCATCATATTCTGGATCGAAACAGATGCTCGTTGCAGTATCCGCTATATAGCCATCAACGTGAACACCAATGTCTACTTTGACTATCGATCGTTCAGGTATGGTTTTAGTATCGTTTGGAGGGGATGTGTAATGGGCGGCGATTTCGTTGATCGAAACGTTACAGGGAAAAGCTGGTTTGCCTCCTTTTTCTCTAGTCATTCCCTCAACCTTCTCACAAATATCAATGATTGGCATTCCTTCTCTAACTGTTCTTCGTATCTCTTCCCTAACTTCTAGGGCGATGTTACCCGCGCGTTGAAACTTTTCTAACTCTTCTTTAGGGACTGACATACTCGTACACGAACTTCATTAAACCTTTGGAGAGTTAAAAGAGTTAAGGATCTCGAGTTTATGTTTAGTTTGAATCTTTTTCTTTCAAAAACCTTTAAACACGTAAACTCTACGATTTAGCAAAGGTGGAACAAAAGTTGACTGCTGTAGATGACAAGAAGTCTGTTATTGATCCTTGGGGAGCAACGGTGGTTGATAACTACAATCATCTTTATGAAGAATTTGGGATTCAAAAATTTGATTCCCTCTTATCTCAGGTGCCAAATCCAAACATGTACATGAGGCGAGGCGTTATTTTTGGACATAGAGATTTTAATAATGTTCTAGAAACGATGAAGCAAGGTAAAGATTTCGCTGTGATGAGCGGAATCAAGCCAACAGGAGAATTTCATTTAGGAACCCTCATGACCGCCAAAGAAATCATCTATTTTCAGCAACAAGGAGCTCAAGCCTTCTATGCAATCGCAGATATCGAGGCTTATGAAGACAATAGGCTATCTTTTGAAGAGACAGAGAAAATTTCTGTTGGCAACGTTGCTGACTTGTTGGCGTTAGGTTTTGATCAAAAAAAGGGGTACATTTACAGACAATATAAGGAGCTCCGTGTTCGAGACTTGGCAATTCATTTCGGGGCTGGCGTAACTTTAGCAACCATGAAAGCAATATATGGTGAACGCCACATTGGTCTCTACCTTTCAGCCCTTGTGCAAGCTGGAGATATACTAATGCCCCAACTCAAAGATTTTGGGGGACCCAAACCAACCGTGGTTCCTGTAGGAGTTGACCAAGATGCACATCTGCGCTTGACCCGAGATTTAGCCAACAAGTTTCGCCGAAAATTCAAGTTTATTCCTCCATCTTCTACATATCACAAAATTCTGAAAGGATTAGATGGGTCTCCGAAGATGTCTAAACGAAATCCCATGAGCTACTTCACTCTTACCGAGACCACAAAAGCTATCGGGAAAAAGATTTCGAGCGCCTTCACTGGAGGAAGAGCTACAGTAGGCGAGCAAAAGAAGCTAGGTGGAGTCCCCGAGATATGTCCAATATACGAAATTGAGATGTGCCATTTCGTTAAAGACGACAAAAAAGTAGTTGAAACCTACAAGTGCTGCAAATGCGGAAGTCTCCTATGTGGAGAGCATAAAGCTCGGACAAAAAAAATTGTTACACAGTTTGTTGAGGATCATCAACAAAAACGGGAGAAGCTTATTGACAAAGCAAGAGAAATATTAGGGGTCAACTAGGTCGAAACTCCTCATGATGCTTATTCATCTTCATCGAATATTGAAACCTTTAAAGCCTTCTTGCCAATAAACCTAAACAAAGTTCCATTTCATATCTTAACCTATAGGTACCAAGGAGGAGAATTAGGTGCCTGAACTTCGAGAAAATGAACAAAAAACATTACTCGCTCTAGAACAACTTAAAGGAAAAGCTCCGGTTGATCAAATTGTCAAGCGTAGCGGGTTGGCTCATGCAGCAGTTATGAGGGCTGCTCTTTCTCTCACAGAAAACAAGCTAATCAAAACACATGAACAACAGCAAATCCTAATTTCGTTGACTCCAGAAGGACGAAACTACGCTGAAATAGGGCTTCCCGAGAGACGTCTCCACGACGCATTGGTAAAGCTTGGCAGAGAAGCCAAAGTTAATGCAACTGGGAAAGAAGCAGGTTTAGATAAGAAGTTTCTATCCGTCGCTTTGGGATGGATTAACCGAAAAGGCTGGGCAACCATAAATCAAGACACACTAAATTCACTAAATGAGCCACAGCTTGGAGATGACGAAAAACTTCTGTATATATTGTTGGAAAAGAAATTAATAACTGATGAGAATTTGGATCAGGATCTAAAGAAGGCTGTTTCTCTCCTGAAAGGGCGGAAACTCATAGATATAGAAGAAAAGACAATTCGGAAACTAGAATTAGCTGAAAAAGGGTGGAATCTAGTTAAGAAAGGAATCAAAGTTCAGGAAGAGATAAGTCAACTAACTCCAGAACTTATCCGAACAGGAAACTGGCGAAACGTAAGAATTAGACGGTTCGACGTGACTGCACCAGGTCCCTTGAGTTATCCTGGTAAAATTCATCCAGTTCAGCAGATAATTCAGCAAGTCAAAGAAATTTTCTTGGAAATGGGGTTTACTGAGATTCGAGGAGACATGGTTGAAACCGCTTTCTGGAACTTTGATGCTCTCTTTCAACCTCAAGATCATCCAGCCAGAGATATGGTAGACACGTTCTATTTGGCTAAACCAAATCATGGCAAGTTGCCCAAACAAACCGTTGTGGATGCAGTTGCAAAAACCCATGAAAATGGTTGGAAGACTGGTTCTAGAGGTTGGGAATACTCGTGGAGTGCTCAAGAAGCTAAGAAACTTGTACTTAGGACCCACACAACTGCTACAACCATTCGATACTTGGCAGAACATAAGGAACCTCCTGTCAAAGTTTTTTCAGTCGATAGAGTTTACCGTAACGAGAAGCTGGATTACAAGCATCTTGCGGAATTCCATCAAATTGAAGGAATAATTATGGACCGTAAGGTTACCCTGCGAGACTTAATGGGAACTTTGAAAGAATTCTACCAGAAACTTGGATTAGAAAAAGTTCAATTTTGGCCTAGCTACTTCCCGTATACTGAACCCTCTTTACAATCTACTGTTTATGTTCCAGAATTGAATAATTGGGTTGAGCTTTGTGGTATGGGTATTTTTCGTCCAGAAGTTTTGGCCCCACTTGGCGTGAAGCATCCTGTATTAGCTTGGGGTGGCGGCTTGGAACGGTTGATACTTCTAAAGTTTGGACTTGAAGACATTCGAGTCTTGTATAAGAACGATTTAGGTTGGATACGGAGGACTCCAGTGTGCCAACGATAACTTTAGACAAACAGCGTTTCTCTTCTTTTGTTGGACGTGACATATCTGTAGAAGATATGGCAAAATGGCTTCCGTGGCTGGGAACTGATACAGAAGATGTAGGCTCAAATTACGTGAAAATCGAGTATAATCCAAATCGTGTAGACTTTTGTAGCTATAGTGGAATTGCCAGAGCCTTTCGGGGGCTTATGGGTTGGGAAACGGGTTTACCGCGTTTTGAGGTGAAACAAGGAGCAACTGTATTAACTGTGGATAAAAGTGTAGAATGCGTTCGACCATACGTTGTTTCTGCAATTGTCCGAGGATTAAACATCGACTACGAAGGAATTAGAGAGCTAATGGATATACAAGAAGCTCTACATTGGATGATTGGCAGAGACAGAAAAAAAGCCTCAATTGGTGTGCATAACTTGGATGTGGTTGAACCTCCATTTTCATATGTTACATATGCGCCCAATGAAATCAAATTCGTTCCGCTTGATAAAACAGAAACAATGACTCCGAAGGAAGTTTTGGAAAAACACGAAAAAGGCATGGCTTACAAAAATGAAGTGAACTGGGCTTCTAGATATCCCATAATTGTGGATAAAAACGGACAAGTTCTCTCTTTTCCACCCATAATTAACGGCGAATTGACTCGTGTCAATGAAAACACTCGGAATCTTTTCATCGATGTTACTGGGTCTGAATTGAATGCCATCCAAAGAAGCTTGAATGTTCTCGTCACTGCGTTAGCAGACATGGGAGGCAAAGTAGAAACTGTTCGGATTAAATACGTTGACCAAGTTTTAATTACTCCAGATCTTTCTCCTCAGCAAATGGAGTTACGTGTAAACTATTCCAACGAACGTTTAGGTCTTAGCTTATCAGAATCTCAAACCATAGATGCATTAAAAAAGTCTAGACTTGAAGCAAAAATAATCAAAAAAGGACTTTTGGATGTTGCGATTCCAGCATACCGAACCGACATATTGCATGAGATAGACTTGGTTGAAGAAGTTGCTATAGGTTATGGTGTTTTCAGGTTAGAGCCTACAAAGCCGGCATCAGTAACTACCGGGAAACAACATAAGGTTAGTGAAGTAACGGAGATTGTAAGACAAATAATGGTGGGACTGGGTTTTGTGGAAGCATTGAATTTTGTTCTGACCAACCAAGTTGATCATTATCAAAAGTTGCGCCGCAAACCTACAGAACTAGTTATTTTAGCGAATCCTGTTTCCACAGACTACTCAATTATACGGAACGATTTGTTGCCAAGCCTAATGAAAAACTTGGCAGTTAGCAAACACCATGTTTTTCCTCAACGAATGTTTGAGGTCTCCGATGTAATCAAACTTAATGACAACTCTGAAACCTTCACAGAACGAAGAGTACACACAGCCGCAGTTACATCTCATCCAACAGCTAACTTTACTGAAATAAAATCAATTCTTGAATCTTTATTGATCAACCTTGGCTATAAAGACTGGACCGTGGAGGAAACAAACGATCCAAGTTTTCTGCCGGGACGCGTAGCTAAATTTTCCTTGGGAAATATGGACCTTGGTGTTGTGGGAGAAATCCACCCTGAAGTATTAAACAACTTTGAACTAGAAAATCCGACATGTGCTTTCGAAATTGATATCCAAAAAATTATTGAAATAACTAAGTGAAAAAGTGCTAATTATTGAATAGCAAAGTTTTATGTTCCTGCGTGTAAGTCTGTATATTTGCGATGATAGTTGGCTGGAGCACAATCCTGCCGGAACCTTATGCGGGCTCATGCAGACGGACCCGACAGAGGATGGTGGCTTTCACCTGCCGTTGACGAAGGGTTTACCCAGGCATGGGACACGGTGGGCGCGGGCAAAACTAACCCACGTTTGAGAGAGCTCATCTGAGAAGAGCGTTTTAGCTCCGGCTGTGATGATGAGAGTTAGTGACGTGGGACACAACGCCCGCGATATACATGCATTTTTTTAGGACGAAGATTTTAACTGTAAAAGTCAAAAAGAATATTTTTTTCTTCTTACAGAGGTTCTCATGACAAGAACTTTTAAGTCAATAAAATAAAATGAGTGATGTAAGAGGGCATATCTTTGGATTTACAGAAAAGAATTGATCTCGTTATTAGAAACACAGCGGAAATTGTAACAACTCAAGAGCTTAACACACTATTAGAAACGAATACTAACCCTAAAGCATACTGGGGATTTGAATGCTCTGGGTTATTGCACATTGGTATAGGCTTGGTGTGTTCAGCAAAAATCAAAGATATGATAAACGCTGGATTCAAGTTTACAATCTTTTTAGCCGATTGGCACTCATGGATTAATAACAAACTCGGCGGAGACATGAAGAGCATCCGTACCTGTGGAGAATACCTGAAACAAATATTCATAGCTTTAGGATTAACACCAGACAAAGTAGAATTCCGTTGGGCATCAGAAATTATAGAAAATGTTGAATACTGGGAAAAAGTCATTCGAATATCCAAAAATGTCTCAGTGAAGAGAACATGGCGCGCCTTACCTGTCATGGGTCGTGAAACAAGCATGACCGACATCGAAACCGCGTGGGTGTTCTATCCATGCATGCAAGCCGCGGACATCTTCGAAATGAAAATGGACGTAGCTTGTTCAGGTATCGATCAAAGGAAAGCCCATATGTTGGCTAGAGACGCAGCCGAGAAACTCAAGTGGGAAAAACCTTCTAATATTCACACTCCTCTTCTTATTGGGCTTCAGGGACCACAGACAAGAGAAAAAATGTTTGACGAAAATGCGGAATTGAATGTGGAGATCAGCTCCAAAATGTCTAAAAGTATCCCCCAAAGTAGCATTCTCGTTCACGATACTCCCGAAGAAATTGCCTCAAAAATAAAAAACGCTTTCTGTCCTCCAAAAATAGTAACAAATAATCCCATACTGGAATTGGCTAGACTCATAATCTTTCCCGAAGTGGATTGTTTGGAGATACCAAGGCCAACTAAATATGGTGGTCCCGAAATCTTTGAAGGATTCGAGACTCTTGCAAACGTATACCGCGAAGGCAAAATACATCCTCTTGACCTGAAGAATGGAGTCACTGAATCTCTAACTGAAATCCTAAAACCAGTTCAAGACCATTTTAACAG
>JBHORG010000027.1:0-13185 GCA_042565955.1 Thermoproteota archaeon
GAATATCAAGTAAAATAAAAAATGTCAAAGATCTTAATAATCCAAACCAATCAATAAAAAATGACCTTATTTGGTCAGATCCCTTTGAAGGAGTTGGAGAATTTCCAAATAAGAAACGTGGAGGATCTGGAGTCAAGTTTGGAAGGGATATAACAGAAAATGTTTGTAATTTAATTGGAGTTAAACGAATAATAAGAGGTCATGAGCCAATAAATGCATTAAAAGGACCTGCATATGCTCATAATGGTCGAGTAATAACAGTAAGTTCAACAAGGGTATTTGGTGGACGGCCATTTGTTCTTTCGATAAAAACATCTAAGTTTTCACAAATCAAAGTTATCGAGTTAAAATAATTCTGTTTACCAAGTCAGTACATACATTTGCTGAAATGTTCTCTCTAGTGGCATCATCTCCCGCAAGACTCCCCCTTTTTTAAGAGTTTTGAAGGTTCAAAATTGCTGAATGCTTTTAACGAACCTTCTAAAAAATGAGGAAGAAAGTTAATAAAAACTTTATCTCGCCAACACTTTTTCGAGATAAAACCTATTGAGCTCACCTAAAAAGCATATAATAAATTTTAACAATTTTTTATCCTAATATGATAGCTGGAGATTTATCAGCCAACTAAGAAATAATTGGAGCTAGATTCATTATTGTGAAAGTTGGAGGCCTGTTTCGTTTGAATATACCGCTTTGTGTATTCAAGATTTTAGTTCTAATCTAACATAATTGTTTAGTGCTCTCACCAAAAAAGGGCCTGATCTGCATGCGTAAATCCCATAATTTATTATCTCATACTGAGATATCCAAAATTTGCAAATCCCTGGGTGGCATGGCACAGGTCAGGGTGAGAGCACCCCTAATTTAGACAAGTATGTATCGACTGTTTACAACTCTTTTCTTGAGTTTCTCTTCCCCATCCCTCAATATGACCGAATATTTAACCCAAACAAGATTCAAAAAAATGCACTATCATACTTTTCGACACTGTAAAGCTCTAAGAGAATATGACAAAACTCTAAATATGCAACGAGTTAAGCGAATCTTAGGCCACAAATCAATATTGACTACCCAACGATGGGTTGACCTTTACGAGGAACTATACGAAAATACACAACGAGAAACAGTATGTGAAATAGCTTTGAATGTTCAAGAGGCAAAAAAACTGAAGGAACAGGGATTCAAATATGAAACAGGTGAATACCATGATGGCGGGAAACTTTTCTACAAATTAAAGTAATCACAACACAATTAAGGTAATCGATCATTAAGAGATAGAGGCTGAAAATTACTGTGAAGAAGAAAGGGATTTTCATCTGCATCGAAGGCTTGGATGGAAGTGGAAAAACAACCCATGCCCACAGACTTGTACGAAACCTGCAAAAGAAAGAACTTGAGGCAATATATACCACTGAACCTAGCAGAGGAGAATTAGGGAAGTTTATTCGTTCTTCTGTTCTCGAAGGAGAGAAACGTATTCCAAGGGTATTGGAAACGGTTCTTTTTGCAGTTGACCGTGTTGAGCACCTAGAGAAGATGGTCAAACCTGCATTACAACAAGGAAAGATAGTAGTTTCTGATAGGTGTATCTATTCGTCCCTTGCATATCAAGGGTCAGCAGGATTAGACCTAAATTGGATTAAAGAGATTAACAGTTTTGTTCTTCCAGCAGATATAGCGATCTATATTGATGTCCCGCCAGAGGTTGTGGTGAAACGAATAAAACGGAAAAAGTCGGTTATGGAAAGGCTTGAAACACAACGGAAAGTCCAAGAGGTCTATCTGATGTTTGTGAATAGTGGAAAACTCATACGCATTGATGGGGATCGACCAAAAGTTGAAGTGGAACAAAACATTTTGAGTTTGATTTTAGAGTTTCTAGAGAAACACAAAACATCTTGACCAAACGGTCAGTTTCTAAAGGATTCTTGTTTATTTTTCTTAAACGATGTATGCTTGGTTCGGTTTTTCTAAATCCTTGATGAGTTCCATGGGTTGCTTTTCCACAGTTATTTCATTTATTGGAACTCCTTTTAGTAGAGACCAAGGAGTCTTTTCAGCCAATGTAGTAATTATGTGATCTTTTCCAAAGCATTGTTTTGATATGTCATAAACTAGGGAACGAACTTGAGTCTCTGAAATGTGCCCCAATGAATGAAGGTATTCGTGTGTTAATATGCTATAGACGAAAGCGTTTACGAGCTTCCTTGATTTTGTTACAGCTTCGACAATGTTGAACAGACTTCGGTTTAGAACTATGTTGTTTGTTCCTAACTGGTGATATGCACCCAAGTGAAGGGGTAAATCATCTAAGAAAAGTAACATACCCAATCTGTGTTTGCCTAAAGTAACTTTGACTGTTTCCCGAACTATTTTCCAAACTTCCCTAAAACCGTCAGCATCATCAATCCTTGAACAATAATGTTCACCATTTGATATCTCTTGTTTCTTCTTTGGTTCTTCGTCTCTTCTGAGACGATTTGGCTCAGATCCTGAAAAAAACCTTGTTACGTTCATTACTATTTTCCAGAAGCTTCTTGTTATTTATACTTATGTAGGGTAATAACCTACTTTTGCTATTAACAAAAGTAATGTTTTAACCTGTTTACCCAAACAGCTCCCCACTTTATTTACTTTTCACTTTTTTGTTCTTTTAACGGGAGAATCTGACCTTTTCAATACTTCAGCTTTAACTTTTTACGCCTTTTTCACACTTATGTATTCGTCTAAAGGTAATTACCCGATTTAATCCGTTTCTTCAAGCTTTTTCTGAAAAAGACAATAACCAATGTTGCCGTCAAGAATAATGGCAGAATAATCCATGAAGGAATCTCGGGAATATTCTCTATTATAACATCTTTTGTTGGATCATATTGTTCGTTAATCGAGCTTCTTGGAGTTGATGGATAAAACCTATCAACACGCGGTTCACGAGTAACGCCTCCAATCACATATAACTTGTCATTTAGGATAGCTACACTAGAAAACATACGTTTTGTTGGCATAGAAGTTCGAACAGTCCATTTATTGGTTTGAGGATCATAACTTTGAGCAGTATAATTCTTTAATGTTATAGGCCAAAGGCCGTTCTGAGAAGCATCAGCACCGAAAACATAAATTCGTTTAGGAGAATAAATACCTGTTGTTGCACCAGTAAACGCATATACTGCAGTTAATGGAGAAGGTGCTCCTAGACTCCAGCCATCTATCTCAGGATCATATATCCTAATGGATTGTCCCCCAACAACATAGAGCTTGTCATCAACAACAACTGATGAAAAAGCACTGGTTTCATTGGGCATTTGTGCCACGCTATCCCATGAATCTGATATGGGATCATAAACCTCAGTTAAGTTTGAATACGGAAACAAGTCCGGAAACCCAATGTCGTATGTTCTACCGCCTGTAACGTAGATTTTATCATTAACGACATTTGCTTGCAAGTGTATTCTAGGCGTAGGTAGTGAGGTTATAGTTACCCAATTATCACTTACTGGATCATAGACCTCAACTTTTCCTATTACTATGTTACTAGTGCCGTTTTCTGCTGGAGTTGATCCTCCAATGCAATAAATCTTATCCTGATAAACTGCCACAGCAAAACCAGCCCTTGCAGTAGGCATAGACCTCTTAAAAGTCCACATATCAGCTACTGGATCATACATTTCATTAGTACTTGATATATTGGAACCACCTAATGCTCCTCCAATTGCATAGATTTTTCCATCTACAACAGCGACTCCAAAGTTACTTCGAGCCTCATGCATCGGGGCCTTCACCAACCAAGGATCCTCAGAATCCTTAGTCGCCCATACAGACTCAACGTTTGGGAAAGTAACTAACAAACCAAAGAAAAACAGAAATAGGATAATTTTCTCTTTCATCATAGCCACTAATTAATTATTACTAACAAAAAAGAGACTATTTACTCTCCCTGAAGAACAGAACTGTTCCATTACCGGAACAGTAGATTCCTAGAATTTATCAGGGATTTCCTGAATTATGAAATCTAATCTTTTTGACTGACTTAAGTCCCTCTAGCATGAATAGAACAGAGGCTGCGATAGTTATTGCCATCAATAAGAAAAAGAAGATTTTAAATTGATTTGTTTCCACAGAAAAATGAAGCACAAAAACAACTACCTCCCAAAACAGTATAACCAAAAAAACTAGGGAATAGACAATTGCATTAGGAACCAGACGTCTACCCATCCAAACATAGCCTCGAATGGTAGTCTTCTCTTTAGCAACATAATTTCCATTGTCGTCCTTTCCAAGTAACTCCATGGTTTCAAGTTTTTGAAGATGTCTGTAAGCTACACTTGGACTACTGAGATTCACTCCTCTCATAACATCTCTTGGACCAACTGGGTTTCGTTCTTTAACTACATACAAGTAAACTTTAAGGGTTCGACCTTGTAGTCCACCAGAGTCTGAGTCAGACAAGCCCCCCTAACTCCTTCAATACTTCCATTAAGGTTCTAATATTGATATAATTTTTTAGGTTTGAGGTCTTATTTTTTGTTCCTTATCTCAACTAAATAAAGTACAAGTTCATTGAAGGATTCGAGTTCTCATCACTCTTTTTCTAACTAGAATCCCAATCAATGTTGCTGTTAAGAAAAGAGGTAGAGTAATCCATGAAGGAAACTCTGGGATCAGGTAGCCGAAACCAGAGCAGTACAGGATTTCGCCTGTGTCTCCCCAAACACCAACCTGCATACCTTCGACACCAGCAATGGTCTCGTTGAAGTAGAAAAGAACCGCCCAATAAGGATACAGCGTTAAGGGGTCTCGTTCAATTTGGCTAGGATTGTAATCGTCTATAAATCGATACGGTACCATGGTTAAGCTCACACTGTAGGATGCGTTTGATAGGTCAGGAACCTTGACAGTCTCAATCGTACCATTCTCATGACCAATTCGTAACTCGTAGTTTTGAGCCGCTTCCTGTGCTATCTGAACAAAGTCCTCAGAGGAAATCGCGCTGAGACCACCAATACTATAAAGACCCCACATATCGTGGAACGATTCAAAAGCATTGTATCGAAACTTTATATCCACTCTTTTCCAATCCACTAAAAAGTCGCCTTCGGTGTAAATCCACTCAATACGTGTTTTGTCTCCGTCTTTCGAAATCCGAAAAGTTACATTTCCCTCAGTAAACTCTGTAGGTGACACATCGTCAACGCCATTCAGAATGTTCAGCATAGGCACGAGGTATGATGTATCCTTGTCATAGTTTTGTGAAGCGAATGTTTGGTATCGTTGAATTATCCCCTTAGCTCGACTGAGAATATCGGGTGGTTGCGGCTCTGAATAGACATAGTCTTCTTGACCGTAATAATAGAGTTTCAAAGAACTCATGTGTCCGTTATAGAAGATGCCCATCGTACCAAAGTTGGTTCCGTTGTATTCAAAGTTAGGGCTTAGGACTATCTGTTCTACGAGACCGCCGAATTCTTCAGGATATTCCGAGTTAGGTGGAGGTGTAGGCTGGAGCGAAGTATATTTTGTTAGATCAAGTCCAACAACACTTGATAGAAAATCGGAGAACTTATCTTCAACAGTGGATTCTTCGGAATATACATTAGGCACATGTAAAAGCAGCAACACGAGAACCAGCACTAGAATGAGAACTGCCCTTCTATCTCCCATTAAAGGCACCAATAATACCATAGATGCGTGACATGAAAAGGGTTTTTATCAAGAAACCTTGACCAAAAACAACTAGTGAATAGTCAAGAAACATTGACTATCCATTTTTACCATCTGGCTGCAGCATGCTCATTTCATTGTTTTTCTGAGTTTCATACGGTAGACAATAAAAGCTACTCCGACTAAAGGAACTATAACAAGTATAGCAACAATCCATGTTGTTAAGAAAGGTTCTGTTCTTTCTATAGGCACATAGTATGTTTGATCATATTTTCCGTCAATTGGAAATGCTGGATCTTCATAGACTATATCCAAGTTTAATCCATATTCTTCGATTAGGTTAGTTCGTAAATTCCATATTTGTTCAGCTTTTTCGTCAGCATCCCAAAGTCCCCAAATTGTATCATCAAGGCTCCTCATACCCCAACCATAATTTTTAGGTAAAACCAAAGCAGCTTCACCTATAATAGAACCCTGTTTTACCTCAGAATTTTGAACAATCTCATTCCAGAATCGTTCTAAAGCCAAAAAATGTTCTTCCTGCAATATGCCATAAGGGCCTGTCATGTCTTCTGCATAATTAAAAATGACAGCATATTTTGCCCCTGTTTCATATGCAGTCCGCATCTGCTCATAGATTTTTTCTCCACTGTCCAAATATGGGGGATGATTGTACTTCCAGGTTATTATTGCTCCCCAGTTCTTGTTCTGTAGATTAGCAGATCCTCTAGCCAAACCTATATCCTGCTCTATCGTGTGGTTCCACCCAAACTGGGCAAGTATTACATCATATCCTGATAGATAATCAAACCAGTAAAGAGCATAATCAGATGTAAACAAACATACATCACTGTAGTTACCTATCAGACTACCAAGATTGTTTTGATGTGTATTGATGAAAAAATCTGATGCTACATTATAATTCTTAAATGGATATAGATCCTGCAATTCTTGAAACGAATAAGGAATGTAGGTGTCATTTTCATATTGAATGGGAGTTCCATAACGATCATAAACTTCTAATGTAACTGTTCCGTTGGGAAAATATGTTGCGTATGTTGTGGTTGAGTCAGAAATGTTAACGGTAAATTGGCCTCTTGTTACTGATATTGTTCCGTCAGGATTGTAGGAGATAACAGAATGTCCATTTGAGTAGTGGATTGAGAGAGATACGCCACCATTAGCTTGCTTGTTTATAGTTTGTCTGGAAGAGCTGTTAGAATAGGCTGTGTAGCTGTCAAGCATTTTTCCACCTGGTTCATCACCAATGTATACTCCTAAGAAGTGGTTATCCCACCGATGATCAAATGTTTCCAACCAATCATTGCAAATGTTCCCATATTGTATTCCAGAATAAACTATGAAATTGAGATCATACTCTACAGCATAATTAATAATCTGGTTCATTTCTTCTGGGCGAAACTGCAGCGATCCTGATTGAAGAATAAAAAGATTGGTATAGCTTTTTACTTTGTCGATAAGTTGTTTTGCTTCTAAAACTGAATCTCCACAATAAGTAACTCCTACATAGAATGGTTCTGGATCATTGCTTAAAATAATGCTATTTTCAATTTGTGCATTTAGTCCAAGATTATAGGTCGGTACTAGCAGAATAGCAGAAATAAATACCCCAAAGATTGCACTTGATCTATTCAAATCATTCACTTAACAAGTTCTACAATTAAAATTTATAAAAAGCCTTTTTATCAAGAAACCTTGACCAAAAACAACTAGTGAGTAGTCAAGAAACATTGACTACTCCAATCAACTGCTCGCAAGTCATTTAGGGAACTGGCAAAGGACTAACATATTTAACGAAAATTTCGTATCGTTCAATATCTTTGTTGTCTGTAGCTAAGTACAGTTCTACTGAATGCGTTTTCTCTGGATCTACACGAAATTCATGATAACCACTATACGAATTAATTGGATATGTAACATCAACTGCGTCAACTCTACCCTGCTGATTGTAAAGATAGGCAGTCAATTGTACATATTTATTATACATGCCAGAAGGCGAATCCTCATCAGTCCAAATTGGATCTGTAGTGTAATCATTTCTAACAGTAACATTTACTATAAAGCAAGGATCTCCCTCACTAACCTCACCACCATACCATTCAGCATCAATCCATTCATAGAAGCCATATCTAGGATTGTCTGTAGATACAAGAAAGATCATAGTTTCAGAAGAGGATGAAAGCTCTTGGAGATATCCAGAACTTGGACCTTCAAAATCAGGTGTATTAGAAGATTCAATCAAATAATAAATCCCTAGAACAGAAACCAAAACTACTGCTACAACAATTAACAAAACACGTCTCTTCATGTCGCCTACCCCCTATCTTCCTAGCTAATGCAATAATTAAACTGGTTACTAAGAATAATGGCAGTATAATCCATGATGGAAACTCTGGTATTATTGAACCTCACTCGTTATCTTCTTGAATTTTATGAAATAGAGCAGAATAGCTACTCCAACAATAGCTATGATTCCAATAATAGCTAAAATCCAAGTAGTTGGGAAAGACTCTGATACGTCAGTAGTTGGAATCATTGGATTCATTAGTGGATAGTTGTCCTTGTTGTTCTCATCTATAACGTATGGTGCATCTCCTATACCATCACCATTATTGTCTGTTCCTTCATAGTCGCTCCAGTAGTTGCCTTTAGAACCGTTATCCCAAGTATTACTGTAATCATACTGAGAACCCCAACCCATTTGGGTTGTGTTAATAAAATTGTTGTTATTAACTATATTATTTCTTGAAGAACCATAGAACTCAATTCCGTAAGTATTGTTTATTATGTTGTTTTCGACAAATGAATTATTAAAGCTCCCATGACAAAAAATTCCAAACATATTTAGGGTAATGTTGTTACTCTCAACAATGTTTTCAGAAGAATCTTTACTAAAATGTAACCCGAAAGCCATACGACCATATTGCCCCATTAAAGTAATATTTTCTATATAGTTTCCAATCACCCTATTTTGTTGGGAGAAAACATCCAATCTTATACCAACATTACCTGTAGTAACATAATTTCCAACTATGAGATTTTCGGAGGCACCATAGAGCCATATTGCGTAACCATTGTTCATCAAAACATTATTTGATATATTACAATGCTTTACGTGCAACAAATGAATTCCAGTTTGTGTATCAAAATAGAAGGAGTCGTTTGTCATTGTTCCTCCATTTTGAATTGTTAAATTGGATATGTTTACGCTATCATGTTTTATGAGTATTATTGGTCCAACTCTATTTCCGTCAATTATCGTGGTTAATCTATTTTCACCAACAATAGACAATGATTTTTCGACATCAATAGTTTCATAATAAGTTCCTTGTTTAACAAATATGATCGAATCTTCAGATGCATAATCTATAGCTTCTTGAATAGTTGGATAATCATCTGGAACAATAATAGTATTAGATTCTCCTTTTACTATTCCATCATTAAGATTAGGTACACAAACCAAGCCGAGAAGTAGAATCAAGATATACATTGAGACTCTACTCATTCTAATCCTTTCTTTTTGTTTTTTCTAATGATTTTTGTCATTCCAAAAAGGAACAGTAGAAATACTCCAAGCCCAGCGATTATTATTATCATAGACCATACAATATTCGATATTGTGAAATCTTCTTCAACCCAATGTGGAAATGGTTCATTTGGAAATCGGAGGGGTTTACTAGTTGGAAAGTTGTCTTGATTATTCTCGTCAATAACATACGGAGTTTCTCCTGTTCCATCGTAGTCGCTCCAGTAGTTTCCGTTATCGCCCACATACCAATTATTGACGGAGGAAATCATATCTGGGTTATCCCATGCACTATCGTAAACCTGTTTTGTATTATTAATGAAGTTGTTATGGTCTATGTGATTGTCTGAACCAGCTGACTGGATACCAATTCCATTGTTTGCCAAGTTGTTGAATTGAATATTAACTGAAGAAACCTCTAAGTAGATACCTACACTGTTATGTGTTATGTTATTAGAATAAAAATAGGTTTTAATGGAAGAGTTCAAAGAACTCACAAATCGGATACCAACCTTATTTTCTCTTATTTCACAGAAATTAATGTCAAAGTGGACATGGTCGTCAAAATTAGTCATGGTGAGAAAGACATTAATGCCCTCGTTTGCATTATCTGTTACTACACTGTATTGAATATCGGTGTGTGGAGACTCTAAGACATAAATTCCAACGTTCAAGTTGTTTGTCATCTGGCTTTCACGGATGATAGTGTGCGAAGAATGTTCAATGATTATTCCTTTATTGTTGTTAGTAACGTTGCTTTTAGTTATGAGGCTGTTTGAAGAACTATTGATGTATATGCCATTTAGGAAATTTTGAATAGCCACATTACTTATGGTAACCTTGTCACGTCCATCAACCAATATTCCAATTCCCTCTGATGATTGAGTTAGACCACTATTCGGACTCCCTAGGGAGTAGCCAACTCCATCAATCACAATATCATCCCTTTCCACAACAAGGGAATCATAGATGTTATCCGTAAAGGTGTAGACATTTCCTTCTCTTTGGATTGTATCTGTTCCCTCAACACTTCCGTCAGCTCTGATGTAGATGGTGCCTTGTGCCTTCACTATCCCAATATTTAGAATAGTAATCCAAACTGAACTAAGCAGTAGAATCAAAATGAAAGCTGATATTTTACTCATTCTAATCCTTTCTTTCTAATTTTATTTCTAATAACAATCACAACCAGAGTGGCTACAATGAAAAACGGTAGAATAATCCATGATGGAAACTCTGGGATTGTGCTAATATCAACTGGTTCCATTAAGGGATAGTTATCTTGGTTATCTTCATAAACAAAATGTGCGCTATCACCTATGCCATCGCCATCATTATCTGTGCCATTGTAGTTGTTCCAGTAATTACCTTTAGAACCATTGTCCCAAATATTTACTGAAATGTCTATCCAATCCAAAACATAATGACTATCGAAAGTCTGGACATTATTGCTAAAGTTGTTCCAGGAAAAACTGTTGTTATGAGATGCAGTGAATAATAATCCTCTTTCACCAGAGTCTATGATGTTGTTTCTAATAATTTTGTTAGATTGAGTGTCATAGAGATTGATTCCATTTGCTGAATTATTTTCTAAATTGTTTTCAGAAATGGTGTTATTTGCACCATAAGAAATCTGGATTCCAGTATTACAATTATTAATTTCATTCCTAGATATGTTATTATTAAAACCACTAACCGATAGACCTGCACTATTTTCTTCAAAGATATTTCCAGACACAATGTTATAGTCAGAACTGATGAGGTCTATACCATATGTGTTATTGACTAGTCTATTTCCAGATATGTTACAGTTGTTTGCATAAAGTAGAAGAATTCCTTCCTGAGTTGAAACTGAGGCATTTTGTATCGTAAAACCAGTTATTGTTACATTGTCTGTTTCAATATAGATCGTTGTAGTTCCATTTCCATCAAGTATTGTTGTTTCTCTGTTTTCTCCAATTAGGTTTATTGATTTGTTGATTATTACTGTTTGAAAATATAATCCACTCTTTACAAACACAATATCTTCTTCAACAGTATTATCAACTGCTTCTTGAATGACTGGATAATCATCTGGAACAACTATCGTCTTAGGTTCTGCATTCGTTACTCCAATTTGTGGGATAGAAACGACTGTAAAACATAGAACAAGTACTAGAATGAGAATTGCCCTTATGTCCCCCATTAGGAGCACCACTAATACCTTAGTTAATAATGGGGAAAAGGGTTTTTATCAAGAAACCTTGACCAAAACGAAACATGTGATGGTCAAGAAACATTGACTATAACCAAGGTCTAACTAAATTCAAGGAAATCTAGAACGGTTCAATTTCGGTCTGTCACTTAGATAAAAACCATAATACATCTGCAATTGCCATAACAAGGACACTTAGTTGGAAAAAATCCAATGTCAAAGAACCACGAGTAACTACCGTTTTTTTAGGAGCTTTATCAAAATATTCGTATGTTGGACGATACCCCAGAGGAGAATATTCAACTTCGATAACACTTGTGGACTCGTGATTCCTGGTGGAATACTCTCTCAGATACAAATCAGAATAAGCAAGAAATCCACCAAAAGTAATAATTAAGATGTTCACCACAACAATCAAGACAAAAAGGTTTCTTCCTGAAAGAAACAATATTTTAGGCAATGTAATACTCCTTTTTCGTTTATTTTTAATTATTTATTAATAGCTTTTTTGTGAAGAAATCTTACCAAACAAAGATTTGGGTTTGGGGGTTAAAAATTAACCCTTATTTGAATTGGCGCCGACGGTAGCCTCGAAGCTCGCTCAGGATTATTTTCGGCGGAGACTGTTCCGTCTACTGTCGAAAGGCTTTTCGCCTTGTTTCCACCTACACGCCAGCAAAAAGTTCTATAACCAAGTTTTGACAAACGTAAATTGATATGAAACATAAAAAAGAATTAGTGATTGGAATTTTAGTATTTCTTGTAGGAATGATGTTTCTTTCTTCTTTCACTTTTTATGGCATTAATCTATTTTCCACTGGATCTGTTTTACCAGATAAACATCCTGTTATCAATGCAAATGATGACATCGATTTTGTTCCCCTCATTTTTTTCCTCTTTGGAATTTCACTAATTTTAGGGGGAATTGTGATACTTTTTCGAATTGACGACTTGGGCCTCGAACCTCGCTCAAGATTGGTTTCGACGAATATGTGCGATTTTTTACTTATTAGAATTCTTCGAGATGTTTTCCAATCAAGATTATCTGGTCATTATTCAACTTGGAAAACCAAACATTTTTTAGTCGAACAACATCAGCAGGAACAAAGCCTAAAACATAGTAACAATATTCTTGAACGATTTCACCTTTCAAAGTCGTCTGTTGTGTTTTATGGTTTGAGTTATGCTTAGTCTTTATCACGTCACTGAGCATTTTTTCAAAGCCTTTGTGTTAAAGTTTTTTAGTAAAAAATATATTCACAACTAGCCAGACAAGGATCCATGAGTTGACTGGGAACTTAGGATTGTTGTATAACATCTTACCTCTTACGTTAATTAGCTCCTTTGATTCAATGGGTTGCCACGTTTCCATGTGTCCTCTGTGGTTTCTTTTGTGTTTGGATTAGGGATGGATTGACAGAAACCGCATATCGACAGTGTATATCTTTATTATTATAATGGTAGGAGCGGTTGAGGAATAAAAAACGGAAAAGTCATGTAATTCGTGTAAATATAAATTTATACTAATTTACACAAAAACTTTTTCAAAAAACCTTTAAAAAAGCCTTATTTTTTAAAAAGAAGGCGTAAAAACGGAAATCGAAAAATAGAATGTTTGTCACTTTTTGTTGTAAAACACGGTTTTAATTATTTTTATTCAGTTCGTTTAAATTTAAACACTGGTTTTAATATTGTTGTTCATATAAACTTGAATAAAATTAAAACAAAAAATTAAATTTATTCAGAAAAATACTTCTTGAATTAAGCTTATTTTCTAAAAATAAGG
>JBHORG010000028.1:0-12147 GCA_042565955.1 Thermoproteota archaeon
GAGGAAAAGCCATAATCACGTCCACGGGGATGGAATAAGCTGCTCTGTTCCGTCCCTAAGAACTCGAGCTTTGGGAGCCGTGAGTTGCTTCATGGCTTCCATTGCCTTTTCAGATCGATATTCTTGAACAAATCCGACTACGGCGTTGAGGCTGATGATTGCGCCAATGGTTGTGGCGTCTACGAATTCGCTTGCATCACGCGTGATAGCAATAATGAGGGATATCGCCATGGCGAAAAGAAGCATGATTACGAATATGTCCTTGAATTGTCCAAGGAATATCTGCAGTGGAGTTATTCTCTTCTTTTCAACGAGCTCGTTTGGTCCGAACTCTTCGAGTCGAAATTCAGCTTCTTCACTACTCAACCCTACTTCGGTTGCCTTCAAGGATTCTAGAACTTGCTTTTTTTCCATCGAATGCCATTCAGAGCTCATATTAATCGCCTATCTTACTGACGTGTAGGTTAGATTGTTATGGTTGTGTTATTTCTTAAAAAGCGTTTCTTAAATTTTATTCAAAAGTTTTTTCGCAAAGACCGTAAATGTTGGTAATTGGGAACTATAATTGAATATATGTTGAAAATAAGAGTTAAAGAACATGAAAAATCAAAATTTTTACGAAAAACTTAAAGCAAACAAGCAAAGACGGTAATACTTCAAAATAAGGATGTACAAATTACGATGATGATTGATTGGACAATTGCGCCGATTACTGCAGTAGTATCGATACTAGTTGCAATTTATCTATATTTTTACATAAGCAAACAAAGTAGTGGAACCGACAAAATGAAAGAAATTGCAGGCGCGATACAAGAGGGCGCTATGGCATTCTTGAAAGTGGAGTTCAAGTATCTTGCAGTGTTCGTTGCGGTAGTGGCTGTGGTCTTAGGGATCTTCCTAAGCCCAATTATGGCAGTAGCTTACATTTTTGGTTCAGTGTGTTCTGCAGTTGCAGGTCTCTTAGGAATGACAGTTGCGCTAAAAGCAAACGTTAAATCAGCAAATGCAGCAAAGCAGGGGCTCAACAAAGCGTTCCCGATAGCTTTCCGTGGAGGAGCGGTCATGGGATTAGCCGTAGTTGGATTAGCTCTTCTTGGAATAAGCGTTGTATATGCACTTACTGGCGACCCCGAATTGGTTCTGAGTTATAGTTTTGGAGCAAGCGCAATGGCACTGTTCGCAAAGATTGGAGGTGGAATATACACAAAAACAGCTGACGTTGGCGCAGACCTTGTAGGCAAAGTTGAAATGGACATCCCTGAAGATGACCCTAGAAATCCTGGAGTAATAGCGGACAACGTTGGCGATAACGTTGGTGACGTGGCAGGCATGGGCGCAGACCTTTTTGACTCTTATGTAGCAAGCATCGTTGCGGTCATGATATTAGGTGTTGCATTATCCAAGCTAGTTCCACTTACATCAGTAACATATGATGAAGTGCCATTGGTGTTTGCTGGATTAGGAATTGTGGCCTCAATTTTGGGAGTTGCAATAGTTCGAGTGGGAAAAAACGGAAATCCGGGAAGTGCACTTAACATTGGAACATATTTAACATGCATTATCTTTGGCGTTATAACTCTCGTAGTAACCAATTACATGGGCATAAATATCGGCGTCTGGGCATCAGCAGTCATTGGTTTAATTGGCGGTGTTGTTATAGGAATTACAACAGACTACTTTACGTCGATAGACAAAGGTCCAGTAATAAAAACAGCCCAAGCATCACAGACTGGTGCTGCAGTTAACATAATTACAGGCTTTTCTTATGGATTGCTAAGCATGTTTCCACCTCTTCTGGGAATCGCATTTGCATCCATAGGATCATACACAGTCGCAGAACACTTCATTGGAGTTGAAGGAGCTGGAGTTTACGGAATTGGCATGGCTGCAGTGGGAATGCTTTCGATTGTTGGAATGATTGTAGCAGGTGATGCTTTTGGCCCCATCTCAGACAATGCAGGAGGAATTGCAGAGCAGGCAGGATTTGAAGAAGAAGTACTTGAGATTACAGCCAAGCTTGATGCAGCTGGCAACACTTCTAAGGCTATAACAAAAGGCTTTGCTATTGGAGCAGCAGGATTAACGGTAATAGCTTTACTTGCAGCGTTCCAAGCGATAGTACAAGAGGAAACTGGAGTATTAATCGATTTCAATCTGATGGATCCATTGGTTTTGACTGGAGCGCTCATTGGTCTTGCTATACCTGCAGTGTTTTCAGCTATGGTAATGCTCAGTGTTGGCAAGAACGCATTCATTATGATTGAGGAAATCAGGAGGCAGTTTAGAGAAATTCCGGGTCTAAAAGAAGGAAAAGAGGGAGTGAAACCAGATTACGCCTCTTGCGTCGACATAGCCACAAAAGGTGCATTAAAGGAGTTAATTCCTCCAAGTGTTCTTTCTATAGGTATCACACTAGCGGTAGGATTCATTGGTGGAATTCAGGCTCTCGGGGGCTATCTTGCAGGCAGTATCTTTTCGGGACTGATCTTTGCCCTGTTGATGTCCAATGCTGGTGGATTGTGGGACAATGCTAAGAAATATATTGAAGCTGGAGCTTTTGGCGGTAAAGGTTCAGATACTCACAAAGCTGCTGTTGTAGGCGACACTGTCGGAGACCCATTCAAAGACACTGCAGGACCTTCACTGAACACGCTGATAACGGTGATGTCTTTGGTTGCTTCAGTATTTGCTCCAACAATAGTGTTGTATGCACTACTGTAGAAAACGCATCTAAATTGATGCTTTACCGAGGAGATTCCAATCCTCGGTCACAAACCTTTCTTTTCGTAAGTTCTTGGCAAGTTTTCGTTCATATTCTGTGAGTTCAGATTCAACAAAATGCACATCCAGAGTATTCTGGAAGCCTTTAACCAAAGCTTGGTAGGCATCCTGTTTAGAAAAGTTTGAGTTAACTTCTTGCCTTGCAGAGGTTAACTTTCTCTTCGAGATTGGAAGTATGTCGTCTAATGTTATTGCCCAAGGAACCCTAAGTAAAGTGAACATTTTTTCGTGGTCTATATCCATCATAAATGTTCCATGCTGTAGCGTGACTCCTTTTTTGGATATTTGGGCGTTTCCTGAGATTTTTTTACCACTTATTGTGAGGTTTGGGCACCGTTTTGGGTCAGGTGGACGGTATTCGGCTTTGGTTCCAAGGATTTTGACTGCTTCGTTGAGTCCACTACATATTTTTTGATATATAAAAAGCAGGTCTAGGTCTTTGCATCCAAGATCCTTTGTTTTTACTATTATACTGTAGGTTAGTTCTCCGTTTTTGTCGTGGTATACGGCTCCGCCACCCGTAATTCTTCTTACAATATCTACACCGTGTTTTTTGCAGTTGTCAACTTGGATTTCGTCTGCCAATGTTTGGAATCGTCCGATGGAGACTGCTGAGGGATTCCATTGATAGAATCTGAGAGTGTTTTGGACTTTGTTTTCGATTCTTGCTTTCATTATTGCTTCATCGATCGCCATGTTTGTGTAGGCGTCCGCGGTTTGGAGTTTGAGTAATCGCCAGTTGACCATCATTGCTGCCTCAAATGGTAAAAATGTATAGGGATTATTAAAGTTGAAGTATGTGTAGAAAGTTTATGATGTTTTTTCTTTGTTTTTCAGAAAAAGGTTTTTTTCAAAGAGACTCTGTTATGGGTCTTCCATTATTTGTGTTCAGTTAATTGGAAATGTCATCGTGATTATTGAAAAAGTGGCAACTTACTACATTGTAAATATAAAAAATTGAATATGTTATTCTGTGTTTTTATGGCAATAGTTAAATGCTTTTGTGTCGTATTTTCTGCTCTTAATAAGTTAGAGGGCTTATCTCAAGATGACTGTGTTACAGCAGATTTCGAATCCATACATTATTTCGCTAACTTTTTGGTTATTGTATGGACTCACTTTCTGTACGTCTTCCCATCTTGAATATATCAAAAACTACGTTGTAGGCATCGGAATAGGATTCAAAAAAAGAGTTGTAATCAAATCAATCTACAACTCAGAACGAATAGTAACATACACCATCATATATGAACAATTTAAAAGACCGGCACACATTAAAATAAGAAAAGTAGAAGAAACCTACACAAAATGTGGTAAATGTACAAGAGTTTGCCCACCACGAGTTACAGCAGTCTACGAGAAAAAAGGAGACATCTATACCGCTCCCGACTGCACTATGCTTCCGCCTCATAGAGATATGCCCAGACGTAGGATGCCTACTCCTAGATGTTGGAGGCAAACCAATCTACAATTCCAAAAACTGGTTAAAGAAGAGTGTTAGAAAAGAGAGGAATCTGAATGGCAAGCGAAATCGAAACAGGAACAAAATACATTCCTGAAATGGCTCAAAAAGAGATTGATGAACTAAAAAAAACGATCAAAACTGCATCCATTAAGGTGATTGAAGAAAACATCAAAAGAATGAAAAAATCATGGAAAAACCGACCAAAAACTATGGAATACTTCGATGAAGTTTCAAACCTTTTTGGATTACGCGAAAAAGAAATCAAAAAACAAAAAGAAGCAGGAAAAAAGGTCATCGGCTACTCCTGCATTTTCGCCCCAATAGAGATGATTCTAGCTGCAGACGCCATTCCAGTTCGCATAGGCTCAGGATGGTATGACACAGCAAAACTAGGAGACAGAATCATGCCAGTTGAAATCTGTCCAGTTATACGATCCACAGTCGGCGCAAAAATGGTAGAATTATCCCCCTTTCTTGAGCTAAGCGATGCTGTAGTAATCCCTCTTACATGCGACGGCAGAACAAAACTAAGTGAAATCCTCTCAGACTACAAACCCGTATGGCGCATGAATCCTCCACGCGTCAAAGATGATCCCCATACATTGACCATGTGGAAAAAAGAGATACAAGTAATAAAAGAAAAAATTGAAAAACTAACAGGAAACAAAATCACCAGAAAAAAACTTAAAAAAGCCATAGAAACTATGCAAAAAGCAACAAAGGCGTTTCGAAGGCTTCAAGAAATAAGGAAAGGCGCGCCTATAATAAATGGAAGAGACGCCATGCTTGTCAACCAAACAAGCCTATGGGACAACATCGAACGTTGGACCCAAAAAGTAAATGAACTGTGCGATGAACTAGAAAAAAGACTAGAACAAAAAGAGTACTCTTCCTACCCTGACACTCCAAGAGTGATGATTACAGGAACTCCAATGATTTGGCCAGATAGCTGGAAGGTTCCTAACCTAATCGAAGAATCAAATCCACAAGGAATAGTAGTTGTTGATGAACAATGCTCAGGAGACAGAATCCTATATGACCCAGTGGGAGTAGACGAGTGGACAATGAACGACATGATCGATGCAATAAGCGAAAGATACCTCATGGCATGCACATGTCCTAGTTTCACATCAGAACATGGAAACGAGGACCGTGTCAACTGGATCATAGATAGAATTAAAGAATACAAGGTTGATGGAGTAATTTATTATGTTGTTCGAGGATGCATCCTCTACGCCATGGAATATGCACGAATTAAACGTGTCCTGGACAAAATGAATATACCAGTGTATTATCTTGACACGGAGTATACCAGAGAAGACGTAGGACAGATGAAGACACGAGTGGAAGCGTTCCTTGAGATGCTGGAATCAAGAATCGATATATGAAAAAGGAGAAAACTGAAGTGATATCCGCTGGAATAGACATGGGCACCCAAAGGATAAAAGTAGCCATTTTAAAAGACAAACAGATAATAGCTCAGACCCAAAACTTTGTGGGATTTGAACCCACCAAAGCTGCTGAACAAACATTGAAAGAGGCATTGGAAACTGCCAAATTATCCCGAGAAGACATACAACACATTACAGCTACGGGTGCAAGCGTAAACATGGCTCCTTTCGCAGACAGCACAATCAGCATGATGGGGGCTGACGCTAAAGCGGGAGCGTACTTTTTCTCTTCAGCCAGAACAGTTATTGACGTTGGAGCTGAAGACGCCAGAGCAGTTAAATGTGATGAAAAAGGAATAATGCAAGATTTTGTGGTAAACGCAAGATGCGCAGCCGGAGCCGGCACATTCATCGAAGCCATGGTAAGGGCGCTAGAAGTTAATTCAGAAGATATGGGAACTCTTTCATTGAAGGCAGAAAGAGCAAGCCAAATAAACGCAAGTTGTGTCATTTTCGCAGAATCTGACGTGGTTTCCCTAATACATAGGGAAGAACCAAAATCAGAAATCGCAAGAGCCATCTTTGACGCCATGGCAGAAAGAGTTTCTTCGATGGCGCATAGACTAGGAATAAACAAGGATATTATATTGGTAGGAGGAGTGGCAAAGGATGTTGGCTTTGTTGCTTCTCTTAATAGACGAATAGGAATGGACATCCTAATACCTAAAGAGCCCTTGTTTGCGGGTGCTGTAGGAGCTGCTCTCGTTGCTGATAAGCGAGCAAAAAAGAGGCGGTAAACTTGGAAAACAACAAAACAAAACAGGAATACTGGAGATGGCTTGAATACCACAGTGTCATGCCAGGCAAAGACTGGAGAAATGCCGAAGTATTAACTGCCGGCGTGGATGTTGGATCAGTGGGTTCTAAGGCAGTAGTTATGGCAGATGGAGAGATATATTCATGGAGCGTTATGCGAACTGGATCTAACAGCTCAGACAGTGCCAAAAAAGCGCTTGGATGGGCTATGGAAAACACTGGATTGACATTGAAAGACTTCAATTACATTGTAGGAACAGGTTATGGAAGAGTTAACGTTCCAATGGCTAACAGAGCCATCACAGAGATTGCATGCCATGCAAAAGGTGCGAATTACATTTGGGGACCATCGGTAAGAACAGTGCTTGATGTTGGAGGACAAGACGTTAAAGCCATCCGATGTGACGCAAATGGAAAAGTAGTATCTTTTTTGATGAATGACAAATGCGCAGCAGGTACCGGAAGGGGAATGGAAGTTATTGCTGATCTGTTGAAGATACCTATCGAAGAAGTAGGTGAAGTTTCGTTAAGAGTAACTGAGGACCCTGAGCCAGTTAGTAGCACATGTGTGGTTTTCGCAAAAAGTGAAGCAGTTGGGTTATTACGTAAGGGATGGCCCAAAGAAAAAGTTTTAGCGTCATATATCAGAGCGATGGCAATTAGAATGAGTGAACTAATAGAAAAAGTGGGTTGTGAACGAGAATTTGTTATCACAGGCGGGCAAGCCAAAAACAGTGGTATAGTTAGCAGGGTGGAGAACATTTTGGGAGTTAATCGGCTTCCAGTTCCTAACTTGGAGGTAACTGGACGTGACCCCGCCTCTGCTGGTGCTATTGGAGCGGCTCTGTTTGCCAAAGCGCTACATGAAAAGTCGATTAGACGCTGAGGGTGATACTGGTTATAACTTATTATGGCTACAGCGATGGTTCAGGAGAATACTACATAATTATTGATGCGGAGAAATGCAACAGCTGTTGTGAATGTACCAAAGCCTGCCCTGAGGAAGCGTTGAAGATGGAAGCTATGTTCATTGACCTTGAAGACAAACTTGTAGCCGCAGTCACAGAAGATCACCGGAAAAAAATCAGATACACCTGTTCTCCATGCAAACCTGAAGAAGCAAACATGCCCTGTATTCAAGCCTGCAACCAAAATGCCATAAAATGCATTTGGAAACCAAAAAAGGGTTAACTATTTGGTTAACGAATGGTATGGTTTTGGATTACATCTACGTTAATGTTGAGTACTAGTGACTATTTGATGTTTCTCAATATATTTTGAAGTATATCGTTTATTTAGCGATCAAACCCGATTTTTTTAAAAATAGTCTGAATCATCATTTCGGCGCCTAGATATAACTTAAGTGGGTTAATTAACAATAAATAAGGTTCAATAAAAATAGAAAATAGATACATTAAAAACGTTTCACAAACAGAGAGGATGGTGTTCTTGTGATTACGATGGGTGGTAAAAGAGACCGAGTGGAAATTATAGCAGAGATTCTTGGTTTATGTTTAGAACCAAGAAGCAAGACTCGGGTTATGTACGGGACAAACTTATCGTGGAAGATGCTACAGAATTATCTCTCTTCCTTGCAAGAACGTGGGCTTTTGGAAGCTCAGAATAATTCAACAAAATATCTAACAACCAAGAGAGGACTAGACTTTGTTGAGAAGTGGAAAGAACTAAAAGCTCTCTTCTGAGAATTTAACTTAAAAATCGTATAGGATTTTAAGTTCTAGGTGGTCTTTTTTGGGCATAGCGATAGCGTCGTGGTCGTCCTTCTCTTGTTAGTAATCCTTCTTTCATTAGGTCAACTAGTGCGTGGGCTACTGCTGTGCGGTCGTAATGGAAACCTCTACGTGCCATTTCACTATGAACTTCGCCTAGTCCATGTGGGGATGCGAACCATCCGTCAGTCCAGAGCTGTTGTATGAGGCTTTTGCATGTTTCTGCTCTGGGAGGAGGGAGGGATCGTTCGGGCATAATCATGGGTTCTTTTGCGTAAGTTGTTACTGTTGAAAGTATTCGTTTTACTGATTCTTCCAGTTGGTTTTGTTGACATTCGATTTCGAATTCTAAGTTGCCAACTTTCATTTTTAAGCGAATTGGCGGGTCTGTAGTTTCTGCCATTTTGGTCCCTTATTGTATATTGTATTGCACATCATGTGCATGCACAACATTTAAATATTTCACCACTTAAATCACTTCTATATTGGTGAATCTTATTGATTGAACAATTAAACTATACAACAACACCAGCATATAACTTACCACCCTCCATCGAAGACCTACAACTCCCACAAACATTCATAGAACTAAGCCAAAGCACTATGAAAAACATAGAAAGCAAATTCCTACAACCCCAACAAACCCGCCCAAACCAATCCCAAACCGAACATATTGCAGAGGCAACACCAATCATGAAAATTCAACAGTCATCCACAATAAATACAATCCACCTAGAACCAACCCAAACCGAAAAGCCAGTCGTTGCCGTTGACGTTTCAAGCATACGAATAGGAGAAACCGAAACAGGAGAACTCTGCGCAATAAGAGGCGCTATAGTTTGGAAAGAAAAAAACCGATACAAATACCAACGAATAGGCCCATTCCCATTCCATATAACAGAACAGAACAAAAAAGAAATTCAGCAACTCTTCCGAAACAACCACTTCGAATTCCAAGAAGCCCCAAATATCTACAACTTGCAAACCAGAATAGGTAACCTGTTCGAACGCTGGCTCCAACTAAGTATCTCCTGTTCAGCATACGGCACCATCATCCTATGGGACGGATCCATGACGGCAGGAATGATCGACAGCCCAGTAAATGAAATAGCGAGACTTCTAGAGATTGCCAGAAACCGCCTTAGCACAGTCCTAGCATTCTCCAAGAACACCAACTTGAGGTTCTCAGGTCACAAACTAACCGATTACGCAGAAAAAACCGTCCCTCCCTGTCTTCTGCAAATAAACGGATTTCAAGCATCATCAGGTCATGTACTCCTTCTTGGAAACATCTACGTTGCAAAACTAACTCGCGGAGTATGCTCCTTTAGGTTAGATATTGACAAAAAAGTTCCTCAAGAACAGGGCATAGATGCTGTTCAATGTCTTCTAGGAAGCGATCTGCTGATTCAGAGCTACCCCGAAACCCTACGATTGGCTCACATATACTCAATATTCACAGCCACCGAAGTTATTGGCATCCAACGGTTCATAGCCCGACAATATGGACTAAGAATAATTACAAGACCAAATGTACGAAGACTGCTTTTTGGTCCATTTGGAAAAGGTGTAGAGGGATAAAAGATGAGACTCTACAAGAAAGAGGGAAACAGCATTCAGATTCTAAGCTTTCCAAACGACGACGTTGAGAAGGGCGATTATCTTCTCGTAGAGGATTCAAAGGTAAACAGGAAACTGATTACTCAAGTGATTGATATCCAGTTTGCCAGTGTTCCTGGGCTTCTTGAAGAACTTCTTCGTGACTCCTCAACCCAAGAACAGGTTACTGGGGAAAACTTCGATCCTCTTGGAGTTTCATCGCATATAAATCATATTCAAGACGCTTGTATGCTCATATGCAAGATTCGGGGAACAATACTAAACGATAAGCTGCGGGTAAATTCTTCATGGCTTCCTTCACGTTCCAAGTCAGGAATAACAAAGATTCCCATCAATTCTTTGTTGGCGCATACAGGCATCGATAAAGACCTTCCCATAAACATTGGCAGAACAAAAGATGGTTTTCCTTTGAACATAACGGCTCATGACCTGGACGGGAGACTTAATATTATAACGGGAAAGAAAGGAACAGGAAAATCTCATCTTTCGAAATTACTTGTTTTGGGTCTTGTTGACTACGGGGCTACCATTGTAGTTCTTGATCTTAATGGCGAATACACGGGACTTGGCCTTTCGGCTAAAGGAGGAGACAACAAATACAGTAACAGGGTACATGTGCTTACACCCGGGGCCAACTTCAAAGTTTCTTTGGCTCAGATGGGTTTAAGCGTCATTTTGAAGATAATGATTCACGCCCTAGGGCTTCCCGGAACATCAACCAGAGAATTTAAGCACATATGGAAAACGTTGTGTCAACAAAGAAGAATCTCTCTTGAAGCGCTTGGAGAAGCAATCAAACAATCTGGCGGCAACATGCATGTACGCGACGCCCTCTTTTCACGCTACTACAGTCTCGTGAATTCAGGCTTTTTCACAGACAACGAAGAATTAGCAACAAGTTTTGAGAAGCTCTTCGAAAAAACCAAGAAGGAAGGCGGAGCCTTAGTTATCAACCTAAAGGATGTTTCGACTGTTGACCGCCAGATTGTACTAGAGTATACCCTTGGAAATCTTGTGAAAATATTGAGTCAATGGAAAATCAAGTCAGTTTTCCTGTTTGCAGAGGAGGCACATCTCTACCTCCGAGAAACATATTGGGAAGACATAATTACACGCATGAGACACTTTGGTTTATTCACCAATTTTGTGACCAACCAGCCCGACACAATAAAAGAGAACATCTACCGCCAAGCCGACAGCATCTTTCTCTTCAACTTTACCAATGAACGTGACCTAGAAACAGTATCAAAGGCTGCAAGAGTAGATTCTGAAACCGTGAAATCTATCGCTCAGGAACTTCCTCCTCATCACTGCTTGGTCATAGGAAAAGCAGTTAATGATTTTCCCGTGATGACCAAAGTTAGGGCATTAGACATCAAAACTTTGGGACAGACTAGACTCTTCTTCACAAAAAACTGAAGATACTAAGGTCAAATTATGCATACAGTTAATAAGTAGACCCGGCACTTGTCTGACCTGTAAGAATAGGAGTTCCTTAAGAACAAACTAGTTCTTTTTGAGTAAAGTGGAGGTGTAAGCTTACTTGTCTTATAGAGAGAACCGCGAAATGCATAAAGCAACCTGTGCAGAGTGCAATAAAGAATGCGAAGTTCCATTCAAGCCTAGCGGAAGCAGGCCTGTATACTGTCGAGAATGTTTCGCTAAACGAAGAAGATACTAACATCACAAATTGATGCCAAACCTTCGTTTCTAACCCTTTTTCATTTTTTTATAACCTATTTGTAATGTAATCGAACATCATTTAGTTCGGTTAACGTTTTCTATCAATTCTATAGAGGAACACAATAGATAGTAACATCAAATAGTCTCATCCATCAGTAATAGTATTGAGGAACAATTTTGAAAGGCAACCGCACAAAAATTTTGCGAAACAGAATTGCGCAAGAAGCTGCACTACTACTTTACACGTCACAAGAGAAGGAGTATAAACAAGCTAAAAAAAGGGCCGCAGAAACGTTAGGCGCTAGAATGCTTCCCAGCAACTTTGAAGTTGCAGAGGAACTTGACAGAATCGCGGAAGAGAGGGAAGGCACCCAAAGAAAGGAACTACTACTACGGATGCGAAGAGAAGCAAAAGAAATTATGAAACCACTAAAAGAGTTTAGTCCACATCTTGTGGGAAGCGTTTGGAGAGGAACAGCCCGCCGAGACAGTGATATAGATATACACATGTTTTCTGACGATCACCTTCAGATTATGGTTAGACTTCAGGACCACAAATATAGGATAAAAAGCTCAGAACATCGCTCAGTAACTAAAGGGGGCATGAAAGAGTCATCTTTTCATATTCATGTGATTCTCAATTCAGGAGACAATGTAGAAG
>JBHORG010000029.1:0-11762 GCA_042565955.1 Thermoproteota archaeon
ATGCCATTATTGGAAGTTGCTATATAGCCATCTAAGCTTGTGGCAATATACACATAATTTGTCAATCGAGCACCTTGTTTTTCAATTTATTAGTAAAATTATTCTTAATAGAAAAGCAAATTTTCAGTAGATATAATTCATAAATTTTTTTACTTTTGAAGTTTTGGGTTTGAGGTTAAAATTATATATTCATTATTTCTAGAATTATCTTCTATAGGATTTTATAGCTAAGTTTGGTCAATCAATTATTGGGGAAAGTAGAAATCGGAAGTTAGATTTCGGATTGCGGGAGATTTGTCTAACTGTCTACGATTCCAGTCCAGTCCTCTGCACCATAATCGATAAAAGAGTTTGGAATTTACTATTATGTAGGTGTTCCTTAGGGGGGTAACATTATGTCTTATTGTGCTAAATGTGGAGCGAAATTGGAAAAAGCTGCAATGTTTTGTTCTTCTTGTGGTGCTAAAGTTGCTAAGGTAACCACTGAAGAATATACTGTTTCTTCAAACAATCTAATCGAGAGAGTAAAGGAGCTTCTTCATGAAGGTAATGTGACAAGAATAATCGTTAAAAACGAAAAAGACGATGTTTTACTAGAGATTCCAGCTACTGTCGGAATTATAGGTGTTGTTCTAGTTCCTTGGCTTGCAGCTCTTGGTGCAATAGCAGCTTTAGTGACCAATTGCAAAATTGTGGTAGAAAAAAGAGAATGAAAAGTATAATCAAAACCATTTAAAAAAAAGGGGGTTTTGCAAGTAAACAATTGGACATATGTCCAACGTTTAGTGAACAGCCATTCCCCTAGGTAGAACGTTTCTGTGATTTTTTTTGGATTTGATTGTTAATACCTGTTAAGTATTTGTTTGTAATTTCCTTGGTCTTCATAGCAATATTTGTTTCAATGTCTCCTCCCAATCTGGGCATTTGTGAGTCAATCAGTCTAAAATTGAAAAGTAGTTGTTCTTTGTTTTTTAGCTTCAAAATTAAGCTTGAGAGAAATGTGAAAACATCTATCATCCCATAAGTTTCTTCGATTTCTTCAAGGAGAATTTCATGTTCAATTTCCCACTTTGATATAACAGATCCTTTGCGCTTCTGAACTAATAGACGCTTATTGGTTAATACCAATTTCTTGTTTGATCCCCAGAAACCGTCGTCTAGAATCACATTTTCATCTTTTTCAAGTTCCATAAAATAAGAAAAACTCCTATGATAATAAACTGTTATGAATTTAGACTATCAATAAAAAAAGGGGGAGTTTTGCTAAAAAACAGTGGTGATGTCTCCATAATGGAAAGATCCGTCATTTCCCTAGATACGTTTGGGTTTGGGGGTTAAATTTTAACCCCAAACCCAAACTAAAAGTGTGGGGAGTGGGATTCGTACCCTAATTTACCAGTAAAATTTAGTTATAAACATTAACCGAGATGAGGTATTCTGGGTCGTATGTGGATTTCTCTCAGAAAAATCCGTTTTTTCCTTTTTGCACCCAAAATCTTTTATAATTGTAAGCTTATATACCCTTACATGAGGTTAGGGAGTTTGTAGGTTGGGCTTTCGATTCGGCTATTTAACACCTAAACAAAGAAAGTACTGGAGTTTGAGGCGTAGCGGTTTAACTCAAGCAGACATCAGCAGAAAGATGGATGTTACCCGTCAAACCGTGAACAAAACCTTTAACGCCATCGACTCAAGGGTTTCCAAAGCTCTCTTGGAAGCTGCCCAAATAAACAGAATCGAGACAACACGGTTAGACCACGAGAAGGGTTATCTCCTGGGACGTTCTCCCAGTTTGAGACTGGACGTGCTCATGACCCTTTCTGAAAGAAACGGCATTCAGATTTGGTACAAAGGAGAAAGTGGCTGTTCAGAATGTACTGGGCGCGATAGTTGCAAGAAGAAGCTCTTGATAGAAGCGGAGGACAGGGGTATTCAACTCCCAGAAAAAGCAGAGGATAAGGAGCCCTCTGAACTAGCTGACATTCTATTCAAAAAAATCTTAGAAGAGTGAGAATATGGATAGTTGGAATCGTTTCGTTGATTGGTGTCAGAGACCAAGCAAAATCAAGATCCGTACGTTTAATCCCACAAATATCATATTTATTGCATATTCTATTCTCCTCATTTCCCTAATCACATCAGGAACTTGGTTCTATCAAGTGCTCAGCATAACCCAGACCACACCCATTAGCGCAAGTATTAGTGGTGATGGTGCAAAGATAGCCTACACGTCAGATGTGGATGGTGATGATGAGGTTTTTGTTGTTAATTCTGATGGAACTGGATTAACGCAGTTAACCCACAACACTGCAATTGATCGATGTGCGTCTATTAGCGGTGATGAAACAAAAATCGCGTTCCATTCAAATGTGGATGGTGATTGGGAAGTCTTTGTTGTTAACTCTGATGGAACTGGACTAACACAATTAACCCACAACACTGCAACTGATCGATATGCATCTATTAGTAGTGATGGAACAAAGATAGCTTACACGTCAGATGTGGATGGTGATTATGAGATGTTTGTAATTATTAATGATATTCCGATGCCCTTACCAATGCCTAAGGATGGATTTAGTTTTCCCGTAGAATACGCTATTGTAGGGATTGGGGTAGTTATAATTGCGGTTGTTTTAGTTGTAATTTTCTTTGTTAAAAAAAAATGACCTAATAATAAGTAGTAGAAATCCTCCCCTAATTTACTAGAAAAATTGAGTTCAAATTTTCGCCCCCAACATCAACGTCCCAAAATACGCCTATTATTGCAAAATAAGCTTAAAAAAAGCCTAAATTATGGTGCGGGGAGAGGGATTCGAACCCTCGAACCCCTACGGGACAGCCGCCTCAGGGCTGCGCCTTTGACCTGGCTTGGCAACCCCCGCTTCCTACGTAGCAAGATTAAACGTACCTGCAAGCCTGAAATTAAACCTTATCTAGCCCGAACGGAAAATTACTGGTAATGTCATTTGGCAGTCATTATTACTCTGGCAATGTTGTACATTTTTCTGATTGAAGATAAAGCCGCGATTCCGAGGTCCAAGTACGATTAACTTAAGTCGCTCTGAAGTGAAAATATACTCTTTAAATCAATCTTGGTTATAAATCGATGATTTTTCCATGAGTTGCTTTGGCTAATTGGCTTTGGTGCGTATATAACTGGTAGTTCGAATGATGTTGATGATTAAGAAATTTAATGCCACGAAAACGGGAATTTAGAACACCGACAGATTAACTCAATAAAAAGAACCATTACACTCATCTCCTTCTAGGTATCTAGTGAGACCAAGACAATGACTAATGAAAAATTATCTCAGGCTGAGAGTCAGTTGGATCCAAAGTTTATTCTAATAACTATTACTTCCATTAAAGTCAATATTAAAAGCAATAGTAGCGAAGCGGCACCAAATTCAGGGACTTCGGACATCCCCATGAAAGTAAGGAACAATATATCCTAGTACTAATAAGATTTTTACTTGCGAAACTCCCAATTAATATTTCAGGACTGATTTGAATTGAAGGCAATAATTTTAGCTGGAGGCATTGGAACTAGATTAAGACCTCTTAGTTGTACTCGACCGAAACTTCTGTTTCCAGTCTTGAATAAGCCTCTACTCGACCTGACCCTTGAACGGTTAGCTGAAATAGGGGTGAACGACGTCACCTTAGCCGTTAAATATATGGCACACGCTTTCATGCAACGCTACGGTGAGTCAAAGCACGGAATCTCGATCTCATATTCCATAGAAAAGAAACCAATGCGCACAGGCGGCGCCATAAAATATGCCGAGGAAAATATTGGACACGAAGAACCATTTCTGGCTCTAAACGGTGATATTTTCACTACAATCGATTACACGGCGCTATTAGAGAAACATAGAAAAACCAACGCAATCGCAACAATAGCGCTCTATAGGGTAAAAGACCCCAGTAGATATGGAACCGTAAAATTAACCGAAAACGACAAAATAACACAATTCGTTGAGAAGGCTCCTATTGAACAAGCACCTAGCAATCTCATTAATGCTGGAGTCTACGTGCTAGACCCTAAAATCTTCAACTTCATCCCTGCTGGACGACCAGTCTCGATCGAACATGAAGTGTTCCCCAAACTGGCAGAAGAGGGAAAGCTTTTCGGTCATGAATTCAAGGAATTCTGGATTGACATTGGAAAACCGGCAGATTACCTAAGGGTAAACAGGCTTTTGCTTGATTCAGAAACCAAAAGGCGAGTTCTTGGATATGATTTATCCCTAAAAAAAGAAGTTGAGTTCAAGGATCCTGTTAGAGTAGGCCCTGGAGTAACAGTTGGGCAGAACTCGAAGGTAGGTCCCTATGCAGTCATTGGTAGCGACGCTGTTTTAGGTAAAAATGTTAGGATAGAGAATTCCGTTGTTTTCCCAGCAGCAACAATTGACGATAACGCCTCTGTGAGGGGTGCAGTTATTGGAGAAGGAGCTATTATAGGTGCAGGTACAAAAATCAACGAAGATTGTGTAATCGGCGATTATGCGACAATCCAAGATAACATAATCATCTCTAGAGGAGTTACGGTTTGTCACTCCCAAGAAATCAAAGAGAACGTCTTAGAATCCAAGCATATGATCTAAGCCCAAAATTTTTTACACTTTCTTGTTAACTTCAGCCGATAAGGTTTTCCGCGTATTTAATCTACTTGTAACAAAAATGTTCGTCAGGTATTAATAACACAGGTAAGCAATTGGGAGGAGGAGAAAAAATGTCTAGGGTCTTGAAACTTACTGCCAACGAGTTACAATCACGAGAGAAACGTCAAGAACTCACTGTTTGTGTTGCAGGTTGCGGAAGAAAAGCTTTAGTAACTGCTTGCCTTTTTGCCGAAGCAGGTTTCAAAGTTGTTGCGGTTGACTCTAATAGTCACACAATTCACCAATTACAAAGAAAAAAGTCGCCTTTCACTGAAACTGACCTGCGCAAATTCATAGAACCACGGCTAAAGGATAGCAAGTTTAGGGCAACAACCAATCTTAGGAAGGCGGTCTCAGAAAGTGATGTTGTGATAATTGGTGTTAAAGCGACTCTTGACAAAAAAAAGAAACCTGACTATTCGCGGCTCGAAAAGATATGCCGAGAGGTTGGAATGAGTTTGAATGAATACTCGTTGGTTATGTTACAAAACAGCATGGGTCCAGGTATGACTGAAACAGTAGCAAAAGAAATTCTTGAAACTGCTTCGGGCTTAAAGGTTGGAAATACTTTCGGTTTGGCATATTTTTCAACACTAAATAATTTATCAAATCTTTCGAAGAATATATCTAGTTGCAAAAAGGTTGTTGGGGGAATAACCAAACGAAGCCTAAAAGTTGCATGTCTCCTTTTGGAGACTATCACAAAGGGAGAGATCGTTCGGGTAAGAGATATTAAAACGGCAGAAGCCGTGAAACTATTAGAGGAGGCCTATAAGGATGTTAACATTGCTTTCGCAAACGAGTTTGCCCAGTTTTGTGAGAAAGCGGGACTAGATTTTGCAAAAGTGCGAAACATCATTAGTCCTCTAAAGTTTTCAAAAATCTCGGGGCTTCACATATCAAGAGATTCATATTTTCTAGTTGAGGAGGCGGAAGCTGTAGATGTTAGGCTTCGTATGCTATCGTTATCAACAAAAATAAATGATGAGGCCCTAGATCACGCAATACATTTAATACGAGATTCCCTTCGGTCAAACCAAAAGACGTTTAGACGAACCAAGATTGCAGTTTTAGGTGTCTCGTCTCTCCCCGACAGGAAACTAGTCTCCAATTCGGCTACAAAGAGACTTGTGAAGTTATTAAAAAAAAGAGGTGTATCTGTCAAAGTTTATGATCCATTTTTTTCCCACAAAGAACTTGTGAATATGGGCTATGATGCAGAGACAAGTTTATCAAAAACTGTTGAGGGAATGGACTGCTTAGTTATAGTAGTAGCGCATGATCGTTTTACTCGATTGAATCTTCGGAGGCTCCATATGTTGATGAAACAACCTGCAGCTATGGTGGATATGGGACAAGTTGTCGATCCAGATAAGGCGAGAAAAGCTGGCTTTATCTACTATGGATTTGGAAGAGGTGTTGGACCTGAGTAGAGAACTTTTTCGGGGCAACGCTTAAGTCTTTATGGTTACAGACGCTGTTTAAACAGACAAGAAAGAAATCGGATTAAAAGACAATTAAACAGAGGTAATAATAAATGGCTGGCATAACGTTCTTCACTTTAACAATCATTTCACTTTTTACCAACAGTATTACTGGTTTCTTTGAGTTTCTATTCATTGACATCAATGAACTGGCTCTTGCTGGGCTAATACTGCTATTAAGTTTCGTTGTAACCTTGTTTCTAACAAAAAAATGGATCAAAGCAGCTAATGAATCAAAACTGGTAGGAAAAGATATGAATAAACCTGACAAGCCACTAGTTCCACGATCAGGAGGAATAGTTATCACAATAGCGATTTGTTTCTCTCTACTGATTTACATTTTCCTAAAGACTTTTCCAATCCTTGGAACCCAATCAGTAAATGTAGTTGAGGTTTTCGCCCTATCAGCTACCATTTTGCTTGCAGGATTTATTGGATTCATAGATGATATGTTGGGCTGGAAAGAAGGTTTGACGCAACTCCAAAAAGTCTTACTTACAATACCTATAGCTCTTCCATTAACTGTTATGAACGTTGACCAATCAGTTATTGTCCTTCCATATCTAGGTAATGTAGACTTAGGTCACCTCTATCCATTATTGATTGTTCCATTGGGCGTAATCGGTTCAACAAACGGATTCAACCTTCTTGCAGGCTATAATGGACTAGAAACAGGTATGGGACTAGTAATTTTCGCATCCTTTGGTTTCACAGGCTTACTAGTTGGAAAATTGTGGATTGCATTCATTGCATTTATTGTGTATGCGTGTCTGCTTGCGTTTCTGGTGTATAATTGGTATCCTGCAAAGGTTTTTCCCGGCAACTCGTTTAGCTATACTATCGGAGCATTGATTGCCACATTAGCAATTCTTGGAAACATGGAAAGAATAGCAATATGGCTCTTTATTCCATACTTTCTAGAAATACTGCTTTACTTTAGAGCCAGAGCCATCGACAAGATGGGGGATGTTCAAGCTTTCGCAAAAACCAACAAGGACGGCTCGTTAGAACTGCCATACAAGCACATATATGATACAACCCATATAGCCATCTGGGTTCTAAAAAAAGTGAAGACAAAAGTTTATGAAAGAGATGTTGTCCTCTTTCTCATAGCAATTCAAGCTTTGATTGCTATCTCTGGAATAGTATTGTTGATTTAATATTTGAAACAATAATCAGCGCCTTAGACATTTTGTGGTGTTTCTAAAAAATGATGGCTATAGCCAGTCTCGGGATTTGAATACTGCTTTTTTGCCTACCCTGAGTTTTAGGCAATCTTTATATGGACACATTTCTATGCACCGAACGCACAGCATGCACATTGAAGTTGTTATGTTTCCACCTTTCTGATCATACACCTCTGTTACTTGCAATGGACAAACTCTTTTACAAATACCACATTTGGTACATTTTTCTTCATCCTTGTTTAGATGAAGAAGAGGCGCCCATCGGAAGCCTTTAACCCTATTTATTATTGCGATCGATACTCCTGTGGGACAAAATCGACACCAGAACCGCCGAATAAAGAACGAGGCTACTAAGGTTAATGCAACAAAAACGGATACGGTGAATATGAAAGAGTCCCCACTCCAGAATATTATGTCGGTTACATAGGGGTAACTGATGTTTATATCAAATAATTTTATTCCCGTCTCCCACGGAATTATCAGTGGTTCCAATGGACCTATGAGAACGCTCATGGATCTAAAAGGACCGGACAGAAACAATCCCAAAAACCATTGCCAACTCTCTATAGGACCTAAAAGAAAAGGTAGAACCAAAAAGAACACAAAAATAACGTACCTAAGTTGATTTAGAATTTTGTTTAGTCTATCAGGAAGCAAACGATATCTCACCTTTGATGACTTTCGAAGTATCGTAATCAAATCAGAATAGAATCCAAACGGGCATAGCCAGCCACAGAAAAATCTGCCCAAGAACAGAGGTAATACAAGGATTATAGTTATCATAAGAAGCAGCCAAAGCGAATAGGTGTACATGTAGTAAATGGCTATCAGGGCTATAAGCTGAACAAACAGGCGCAAGTAACTTATCTTCATTTTTAAGTCCTGTTTCCATATGACAATAACAAGCATTCCTGCTAACGCTAGTCCCGCAAAAACCGTTAACTTGAGTAACTCTGCAATTATTTCCAACATCGTTTTTTTGCCCCTATAAATAGGATGCATATGCTCGAAAATTTCGGGCAATAATCAAATTAGATATATTATATACTTTTTTAATTAACAAAAAATGGTGGATATGGAATTTAAGTTTTACATAAGTAACGGTCAGATAATCAAAAGTTATTTCGGTTCTTGCATAATAATTTTTTTGGTATTAGTCACTACATTTATCCTAAAAAATAAAAAGTATGGAACACTAAATTAGTTGTAGTGAAAGAAATGTCTCCATCTCAACCTAAGGCAAGATTTCATACGCGAATCAATGAAAAAGATTATCTGAATGTAACTGTCTGGCCTGGAAAAGCGGATCCGGCTGCAGAGGTCATCACTTTCCAACTAAGACGAAACGAGGGAGAAAACTGGGAAACCGTTGGACGATTAGCAGTTTACAGGGCACCGGATGGAAGTTACTCAAAGCTTTCTGAACGCCAAGAATAATGTCTAAAAATAATGGGTTAAAGGTGTTGAGTTTGCTCTCTATTTAGTTACCTTTCCGATGTTGAAAGGGTTGCCTTCGGTCAATATTCGTTTTGGGAATTTTTGTTTCCATTTTTGCATAAAAGGGAGTTCATCTTTTTGGTTTCGCAGTTCGTCGGGTAGCATTTCAGGGATTTCATCTCGGATTGGATACCACCGGGAACATTTGGGGCAGACTATTACACCTTCTGCTATTTCTTCTGCCTCTTCAAAAACGTGAAGTTCAAGTGGATAGTATTTGTCGATTGGACATGCAAGGATATCCATTAATTTCTTTTTAATAATTAATCCCTCTAGTTGTCAGTATTCTCTAATCTGTGTGGTTATAAAAGGTTCGCAAGAACTAATTGTGCACATGGATGTCAAGAACAACTTGGTACCATCTTGGTCCGATTGGTCTCACGATTCGCCCAAACGTTACCTGAAAATCAATAGAAAACAAGCGCATTTTTTCGGACACTTTCTTTTCAACTTTTTGAATAGGGTCTTGGTTCTTCTTTGCATGCTCAAAATCATAATAGTGTATCCATCCACCAGCAGACTTTAATGCCAATATGGCATAGTCAAGATACTCATAGGCTCTTTCGGGCAGAGGCATGATAACTCGGTCAGCAATATTCCGCAGCTTTTTCTTGGTTACAGTTTTTGCATCTCCCTGAAAAGGAACAACTACATCTGCAACTTTATTGATCATGATGTTCTCATGAAGGAAATGTATGGCATCAGAGTTGATATCTACCGAAAAGACTTTCTTTGCTTCTGAATGCTTGGCGATGGCGATAGAATAACAGCCCACACCAGAGAACATGTTAAAAACAATCTCCCTCCTCTGAACCAGCCCCGCGATTCGTAGTCGTTCATAGGAGAGTCTGGGTGAAAAATAGGCTTTTCTTAAGTCAGTTTTATAGATGCAACCATGCTCTTTGTAACAGGTCTGGGTTGTTTTGTTGCCTAGAAGAAACTCCAAGCTTCGTAAACGGTAATCGCCTGAAACTGAACTGGATTGTCGCCAAACGGACTTTATTTCTCGGTGGGTTTTCATGATGGCTTTTGCGATGAGTTTACTATGATTTTCTATCTGCTCAGGGACGCGAATAATGGCGATGTCACCAACTATGTCGTATGTTTTGTATATTTGCCTAAGTTGTGTTGGTTCAAGTTTGTCGGCGAGAACAGTTTTCAGGTTTCCTTTCAGTTTTATCAGTCTCCAGTAGACATGGATTTATTATGCGGGGTTTTTTTGTTTGTATTTTCCTTTGCAATTTTATTTTCCAACGTAGCGTCTGCTTTTAACTCTTTCTCGGACAGCTTTTTCCTCAGTTTTTTCAATATCTATTATCCTTATTCTCCCTACAAAAAAATTAGCTTCCACTACAGCATATAAACATTAAGCAAACACAACTAATATTGCGAATTAATACGCAAATTAACTTTTTTTCTTAAGTAACTTTTTGGTATAGTTGCTATGAAAATAAATGATCAAAATGATACCCACTACGATGTTATTTTGCGGTGTCCATTATACTTAATCAAGAAAATCAAAAGTGTTAGCGTAACAATTGTGAGAATAAAAGCGAGTTGAGTGAATTCAGGAACATCTTCTAAAATGCTGGATTCTGCAATTATCCATTCTGCAGAAGCATCCATAGAAGTTCCATTTAGTAGAACGTCTGCCTCAAAGGAAAGTTCAGTGACAACTCCTATTTCTTTATCCCAGAACATATCCACACTCAGATTTGAATAATCTTCCCCTGAACTAAAATTAAATGAATATTCCAGATGGTTTGTTTCTCGAGAACCCCAAAGATATGTCTTAAGTATAGTTTCATTTATCAGCTCATCAGGTTCAGAGACATATAATGAGTCGCCAGCATTCAAATCTGCCGAAATCAACCAACTCCTCAAATCTCCTTCACCACTAATTAAATCTACTGAACCAATTTGAGAATGCTCAGTACCATTCTCAAAATATACTGTAAAATGTCCTGTCACATTAGTTCCAGAAACATTTTGAATTGTTAATGTAATTTGTTCTCCCACAAGGAAATCTTCTAAAGGAAAATCTTCAGACGTCATGTTTAATTCTGAATCATAATTGAGAGAAAGGCTATAATTGAACCAATCTCCTTCCAAAACACCAACTGTCCTAACTTGAGCAAAGCACAACTGGAAAAGTAATGTAAAAAAAAGCACTAAAGAAAATGAGATGAAAAAGGTTTTTTTAAGGTTCAAACTGAAAACCACCAGTTATTTACCAAAGAATATTCAATTTTGGATGAAATATGAGTTATGACTTCCGAATCCATACCTATGATATACCGATTTTTCCTTTGGAAAGAACCACAAATCAGTTCTTTTTAGACATAATACTGACTATAACCTGATAAATTCAGGATAATCTGCTAATGGGTTAATTAGAAGGTATTTGCTTTACACGAATTTACTAAACAGTAACTAAGAATCAAATGAATTAGGATTTAGTTTTTGTGTTTATGATTTTACAGATTTTTTCTGGATTTTTTGATGAAAAAACGAAACTTCGTCCTTCTTTTGGGATAATTTCAACAGCGTTTCCAAATGATGTTGTGTAAGCAGTTGAACCGTCAAAACCATATCTAACTCCACTTCCGCCATATCTACCAAAGGAGGCTTTGGTTATTTGGCATAAAACGATTTCTGTTAACTTGATTGATTTCTTGTTGAAAACTCCATAATTAACTGAGAGTTCATCAAAGTTAATTATTATTTCAAGACCTCGGTAATTCCAAAATAGAAATAAAATAAAGGCTAAGATTCCCCAAGAAAAAATGAGTCCATAGAAATTTTCAATTGAATGATCTACTACTAGAATTATAACCAAGGTTCCAAAAACTATGATTGTCGAAAAAGCAGTTATTAAACTCTTGGTAAGAACTCCAGCTGGAACCCATTCGTGGTAAACAACATTGTCC
>JBHORG010000002.1:0-259812 GCA_042565955.1 Thermoproteota archaeon
TTGTTAAACAGTTAATTCCATATGTCAAGTTAATTCCTGTTTGTCCTGAAGTTGACGGCTACGGGGACGGAGGTTTTAACCTTCTTTTCAACTATATTTCAGGAAATAATACAACTCAAACCAAATTAGAAATGACTTCACCTGTAATATCACAAAACATCGAAATGACTACACCAGTTCTATCAGAAAAAGACTCAATAGCATTCGTGATGCCTGAAGAATACACCATAGAAAATACACCAAAACCAAATGATGAACGAATCAAAATCCAACAAATCCAAGAAAGGCATATAGCAGCATTAAGATTTACCGGTCGTTGGACAACAATAAATTTCACAAAAAAATCAAAACAACTATTAAAAGAACTACAAACGTCAAACATAAAAACAAAAGGAAACATTTTCACCATGCGTTACAGTGGACCTTTTACACCTTGGTTCCTACGCAGAAACGAAGTGGCAACAGAAATAGATTACAACTAGAATTTTTCACATCTATCTATTAACATATTAAATAGTTAATTATTATTTCCAGTAGTCTTTTCCGTCACAATAGCTTGTCGTTAAATCAATATCAACAAGTTCTTTTGGATAAGGGTCAAAAAAGGATTGACTCAACAAATAATCATCTTTAAACCTCAAAAGCCATGAATTGAAAATTCCAGTAAGCACACTCAAAGGAATAACACCTGAATTATAATCAGTCAAGGATTTTAAGAAAAATTCTTTTTCATCACCGGAAAGGCTCTTAGAAAAATAGCCCATGCTATTCATTAAAACATTAATTTGAGAACCACACCTAGGAGCACGTTTCAACGCCAAAAAAAGATGTTCTTCGTAATCACTAATCAAATTGTCTACACTATATTGATCTCTTTTCGCAACTATTCTTCCAAGAATCCTCATTTCTTTTTCATTAAACGCCTTAAGCAATAACTTATTCTCTGAATGAAACTTTAGAATTTCTTTGCTTGATTTTGACTTTTTCACTTCTCTGAAGTTAGCTAAAGTAAAAAGTTTTGTAAGGAAATTGCTCTTTATGTTTGGATTTCTAAGTCTACCTTCCTCTTCTAATGCTAAATGAGAAAACCTTTCTAAAATAGCCATTCCGAAAAATCTTGGACCTTTCCCCCTTATTGCATCACTTGGATTTGGACCCGAATATCTTCTCGCATCCTTTAGAGCACTCGTTGGTGATCGTCCTTTTAATATGAAGCCATCAACTTCAGCGATAATCAATTTTTTGTATAGCCTAATTTCTACTTTATCCAATTTTTTGATAAGGCGATATTTTGCTTCTTTGACCATAAAATAATGTACGGAAAGAAGGTATAACTCATTTTTGGTTACTAAAAACTCCCAAAAGACAGGTAAAAGTCTTCCAGTGTTACATCTTTTTTATTTTTGGAACTTGCACGCACTGTAAACTCTACAACCTATTAGAAAAGCTACAGCTAACATAACTGCACTAATAAAGAAAGGGACAAATGAACCAGCAAAATCGTAAACAAAACCAATGATCAATGGCCCTGGAATATTTGCGATGCTTGCAACAGAACCTGCTATTCCCAATATACTTCCTTGTTCGTTAAGAGAAATTCTTTTTGATAGAAAAGCAGGAATAGACGTGTTTATTAATCCAAAACCTGCAGCTAATAAAGCATTTGTAAAATAGAAAACTGCCAGGTTCTGAAAAATTGGCATTAGAATTATTCCCGCAGCCATCAATATTGGACCTAAAGCGATTAGCTTTTCTTCACCCAATCTTTTGGAGAGTGAATTTATCAAGAAACCTTGCATTACGATTTGAATCAATCCAATGTAAATGAAAACATAAGATAATTCAAGAGAATTGAAGTTGAAAAAGTCTATACCTAGTAATGGGACGATTACAGGTATTGTACTAAAAGCTAAAGTAACAATGAAAAGAATTAGAAGAGTGGGGCCCAAGAGCGGTTTTCTTAAGGAATTGTCCAATCCCCGTAAATATCCTGAAATTCCACTTGTAATTTCTATTGTTTTTTCTTTAAGTCGTTGAGGTTCTGGAAGAAAAGAAATCACAAATAGAATGTTTATCACCGTTAGAATCATGGCTGCGTATCCGGGAACAGAAAAGCCATAGATGCTAAGGGACCCTCCTAATGCTGGACCAATAATAAAACCTGCACCAAAAGCTGCACCAATTTTTCCCATTTCTTTTGTCCTTGATTTTTGGTCGGTTACATCTGCAATGTAAGCTTGTGCAACTGCTCTTTCTGTGGCGAGACCGGCTATTATTCGAGAGAAAAGTAACATAACATATGAGTTGGCAAAAGAAAATATTGTAAAGCTAACAAACGAGATTAGTAGTGAGAGAAGTAATATTGGTTTTCTTCCCATTTTATCTGATGCTTTTCCTAATATTGGTGAAAAGAAGAATTGCATAATAGCAAAAGAAGCTATCAAAACCCCAAGGGCTGCAGGCCCGGCCTGAAATTCAGTTGCATAGAATGGTAAAAGTGGAATAATAATTCCGAAACCAGTTACGTCTATGAAAACAGTTAATACAATTACAAAAATTGGAGATAACCCTTTACGTCTATTTTCCTTCTCCATAATAGATTTCAACTTCTGAATACAATTGGTTATGTCCTTTACACAATTTTGGTTAATAAAATTATTACAAAAAATTCGGCGCGACCGGAAATAAAAAAAAGATTGGAATTATTCGGTTACTCAATAAGGCGCTTTCGAGTTGTAATATACACCCCCCAAAGGTTATCTTAGTTATGAAATCAAGAGCAAGATACAATATTGCTTCGATATCTGTAGTACAAAATCCTATTCCAGTTGGAGCAAGAACCCAAATTACGGGAAACAAAGACCATGTTATCACTACAAACCAAATTACAGAAGACATGCTCATGCTACTTCCAGCATATCGTTTGAACAGTATGTAGAGCATATAATATATGCAACTGAGTTTAGTCCAAAGAACCACCAACGATCAACCGAAACAATGATAGTTGCCAAGAAACCGCAAAACATTGTTAATCCAGTGAATATTGCCACTTCAACCTTTCTAACATCCGGAATCTTTGCAATTAAGGCAATATCCAACGTTAGGATGCTGCAGCTATCCATAAAGAAAAGCATCAAAAAAAACTGTTTTTCTACGATTAACTTCAGAGAAAAATCAAATTATGCTAAACTACAATTTATCGCCTAAGATAATTTTTTGCGGTAGTTAGTCTTCCAAAATCCACTTTTTCTACGGTTAACTTCGGTGAAAAATAGAATTCCGGCTAAAACCCAAATTAATGCCAAAATATTTTTTATTAGTCAAGTTCGTTGTCATACAATTTTTTCTACTCTTCTATAGATTCTATACCCAATGGATCCGCCCACAATAGCTACAAATATTATTAAAGGAAGCATTAAAAAAACAAAAGAGTACACTACCCAAAGCACTTCAAAAGGAGCGCCCAACAACGAAAAATACAGCATATCTATTGCGGGACCTGTTGTAAAGAAGTATACTACAAGAAGAATAGTGAGCCAATAGAGCTTATTTCTTCTTTCAAATCTTCCATATAAACTGTTGAAAATCACATCAACAATAAACAGTTTTATAATTATCGAAATTCTGACAACAAAATCGAACGGACCATAACCAGGTCCAAGATATACTGGCAAACTAAGCAAAGCAAGCAGTACACCTTGCGCAAACATCCTCCACCTTCGTCCTCTATATAATAAGAAAGAAAGCCCTGTAAGAATTGAACCAAAAATGTCAACAAAATAGGCAATTCCAGGTAATGCAATAAACAAAGCAAAAAACTGAAGAACCAATGCAAAGTCAACAATTGTTAAAACAGAAATAAGAACAAGGTATGCAATGTCCCTACTAGGCCACATCAAACTCCCCCTCATCTATTAAAACATTCTTTTTCGTTTATCAACTATATAATACTTAATGCCAACCAGTGAATCACTTGGATACAAAAATCTCAGAAAAACGACACACCAAGAATACCCTAAAAACCCAACATGCCTAACCAAAAAATCCTTTTCCCATCAATTTTTTTCAAAATCCATTAATGCTATAATAGTCTGTACAGTCACATCAAAAGATGAAATAGAAAAAGAGAAGATGGTGTCTTTCTGTTGCTTTAATAGCGTATGTATTACCAGCCATCTGGGTAATTAACTAGTTCCGCGAAGTGGCTTAATGCCGCATTTATCGTTGGAGGGTTAGCATGATCACCAGCGGGTACTATATATAGTTGATAATATTCTGAGCAACCAGCCTCAGCAACTGCATTTTCAAAAGTATGTACTTGATTAGTCGAGAGTTGGTCTTGAGCTCCAGTTACCGATATCATGGGAATACTTATTTCAGCATTGTCTACGGGATTCAGTCTCTCATAGTGTTGTGGTTTGTCATCATAAGTTCCACCATATTGAGCCTCCATATCCGCCGTCATTTGCTTCAGTAACGCGAGCGTAGCCAAGATCTGATTTTTCACTGGCTGAGGTATTAAATCCCACTCGTCCTCTGGAATAGACTCAATCTGATCAATGCCCATTATGGAGTCATTGTAGCCCATGACTATGTCTCTCATGCCAGAAATGTCAAGTACTCCATCATAGAGTTCTGGGTATTTCTCTCCAAGCCGTAACGTAATGGCTCCACCCATTGAAAAACCGATAAGGAAAACTTTTCCTGTAACACCAAAGTTGTCGATAACATACTCTGTCAGCTGATGAGTGCGAATCATGGCTTCCTTTATTGGGAACCCTCCTTCACCATAACTGGACGCAGCATAAGCAAAACCCTGTTCAACTAAAGCAAAGGGCAAACCAACGCCGCCAAGTTTGTCCATTGCGAATTGTGCATTTGGATTCCAATTCATCATGTAACCGTGACATCCAACAACCAACATCCCATTCCAATCCTCCTCATCAGGAATACGAACTACAAAGTTTGCTCCACCTAAAGTACCAACATACTGAGTGTATCCGTCACCGTCAGTAACTACAGGTTTTTTTGACATTACGGGTGCTATCGAAGGGCTAACAGTCATAGCTAAAATTACTAAGGCAATAAATAATGATGAAAATTTTTTATTCATTTTTTCACCTCCTTCCAAATTCCATATTCTGACCACTACGTGATAGAGATCGGAAAATTACCTAACCATTTTTGCTGATTTTTCTCATTTTTTCAGAAAAATCAAGGACCTTAAGAAATGCCTATGATTAAAACAAGAAAAACCTAAAATCTCAACTTAAAGAATCATATTTGTATGAAAATATAAAGCAGCCATTCAATAAGATTTGGGAGGCGAATCTCCTGTTGTTACACTTTTTAGATGCCTTGGTCAATATATTGTTTAACATTTTCTTTTTCATGTGAAACTCTGAGTTTGAGTATCTTACCTCCACGACCCCTTTCTCCAAAGAAGAATCGAGCTTCAACTATACCCAAGTTTTCCAACTCTCTCATTACTAACCCACGATGATCACTTGAACCATACATGCTATATCGGGAAACGTGCGCTTGATTCACAATATCCATCAAAGTTCTCCATCCAGACCTATCTTTGGACAGCCTCTTCTGGAAGAAATCTTCCACGAATGCTTTGACAAGAAAAATGAAGACTTTGGGAGCAACTTCAGACCTGAATTCGAGCTTAGCTGGTTTAGTTTCAACAACACTTTCTTCCCTAGGTGAAACAATTCTTGAATTAACAATAATTTTGATTGGTTGGGGCTTGCAGGTTTTGGTCTCTCCCAAGTCATCAACATAAACCACGCTCGGATTCAAAGTATAAACACCTGGATTTGAAGCTTTAACAATGAGCTTGATTGGTTCAACCTGAAAAGCACCAATATCTCTTTTTCCTAACTCAAGATCGCCATTCTTCAAACAGCAGTAAGAAGGAAAAGCAATTACTTTGAATTCATTAGAATGTAACAGTCCATTAACTTTAACAATTGAACAGGATCCTCTTCCAACATCAACTAAATCAAGACGCAACTCATTCTCTTCATCTACAATAATCCTTTTTTTCATAATCAAATCTGCTTGCAAATCTACATGAGCAAACATTTGAACAATTTTTTCGGTTCTTTCCCTAATCCATTTTCGCTCAATTTCTGCTTCCTTAGTTCGTCCTCGCAATTCAAGAGCCCAAATGTAAATTTTTCTAAAAATGGATTCCATGTTAATATGTTGAAACATTCCTTTCCTAGATAATTCGAAGGCCTTTTGGAAACTTTGGTTTGCTTCTTCCCACTGGTCTCTAGCAGCAAATAATATTGCTTTAGATATAGCAACCCAAAGAGCATTATTTGGATAAGAGAGAATTTTGGGTGGTATTTTCATGAGTAAATCAAAATAATGATTTGCTTTTTTCAGATCTCCAATCCTAGCATATTGTCTTGCTAATTGAGCGAAAATCCGTGGTTCCTGACTTTCTATATTCGTTTTGCGAGAGTATTCCAAAGCCTTTAAGCTTAGAGCTATTGCCTCTTCAAAATTTCCCAAGTTTTCAAACTGTTCACTCATATGGATGTTTGTTTCGGCTAAAGTATGAAAATCACCTATATTCTCACTAATCTTTAGCATATTATGGTATTCATCAGCCAAGTCTTGAAAGAGTCCAAAGGCATCAAAAAACATGTTTCTGTAGACCCTGGCTATTAATTCATTTCGAATATCACCTAATTCCTGAAACAAAGATATTGACCTTTGAAATTCCCCAAACCCTTTCTTAATATCATGGCCACAGATAATACGTTGTGAACCAGTTTTTGCGAGTGAGTGCGCCAAATCTTGAAGAGAGTATTCCTCTTTAGAAATTCGCAGACCTTCTTCATGAGCTCTCAAAGCTTTTTTGTGGTCACCCAACTTGAAATATGCTCGGCCTTTACCTCTTTGGACTCGTGCTCTTTCCAGAGGATCTGAAGCCGCATACTCTTCAGCCTTGTCCACCAGTTGAAGCATAATAAAAGGATTTTCAATAAACCAAGCGGCATCCATCGCCTTCCTGTAAGCTCGCAGCTTAACAGCAACTGTTTCAGATTTAGCAAGTTCTTCAAATGTTTTCACTGCATCTGGAAACATACAATTAGCATAATACCCATCTCCCAATCCTTCCAAAGCAATACTTTTTTGATTAGCTAACCCATCAATTTTTTCAATTAATCTCAGCACACAGTTGAAGTGTTTAATAGCTTCCATGTTACTGAATCTTGCCAAAGCTTCTTGCCCAGCTGCTAAGGAATATTTCACTGATTTCTCTTTATTTCCAGCCTGAATATAATGATAAGCTAAATCACTAAACGGAATCTCTTCAGAATTTTTGTTTGCATTTTCGATTTGTTCAGCAATTGCTTCATGATACCCTCGCTTCAAAGGTGAAGAAATTTCTTGGTATAGCACTTCTCGGAATTTTGCGTGATCAAACACGTAGAAATCTTCTTCGACTCTCAACAGAGATTTTGACTTCAAAATTTCGTTCAGCGTTTCAAGAATTTCTAGTTGGTTTTTGGAAAGCACCCCAGCAATCAAGTCAGGATTAAATTTTTCTCCTATGACCGAGGCAACATCAAGAACTCTTCTCTGATCAGGTCTCAATGTTTCTATTCTTCGCATAATGACTTCCTTAACTTTGGATGGCATGCCTAACTTTTCAACTGAAAGCCGCCATTGATACTTCTCGGGAATCAGGTTTCCATGTTCTGATAACATTCTTAAGAATTCAACAATGAAGAGAGGATTGCCTTGGCTTTCTTTCATCAGTTTTTCAACCAACTTCTGATTAACCTTGCCACCTAACATGCTTTCAGCAATTTTTCCAACACCATCTTGGTCAAGATTGAAAAGTGGAATCTCTCTGTAAAGACCCTCTCGACCCATAAGATTGATAGTTTCAACAAAGGGATGAAGACGCCCTTCAGCGTCTCTGCCAAGTTCTTCGCTTCGAAATGTCACCAAAACAAGTATCTTTTCGTTAATTATAGCGCGAGAAATATAATGAAGAAGCGCTAGTGATGCTGAATCAGCCCAGTGCATATCCTCCAAAACAAGAATCAAAGGCTTAACCGATGATAGATAAAGAAGTTCTCTAGTTATGGCGATGAAAGCTTGATCTTTCCAGACCTGAGGAATTGACAACCCATTTTTCTCAATCGGGTAGCTCTCAGACAGCAAAGACTTCATGCCAACAGGCTGGCTCAAAATAGTTCCGCCTTCTATGCCCATAATATTGGAACTAAAAGCTTCAATGAAAGGAAAATAGGGCAACGTACTGTTACTCAGACACCATCCCGACAGTATCGTTAACTCTCTTTTTCTTGTGATATTCAGGAATTCATTAGTGAGCCTTGTTTTTCCGCTTCCAGCTTTACCAGAAATGAAAATAGTTTTTCCTTTTCCTGAAAGAACTGAATTTAAGCTGCGTTGTAGCTTTTCAAGTTCCTCTTCTCTACTTACCAGAACGGGCTCAGGCAAAACCACTAATTTGACCTCCCACTCCACATCGTACTAAAGTGAATCGCTGTTTATATAGAGATTTTCTATGTGATAAACAAAAAAGAAGTTTTTAATATTGCTTATCCGAAATTCAAAGCTTATTTTAGCGCCCGTTTATGTTTACCTATGCCTGCAGAGTATGAGTTAAAGTATATTACCTATGTTTTTCACTGAAAATTCAATTTAGTTATAGGAAAAAAAATTAGTTGATAAGTATGCTGCAACATTTTCCTAAATGTCCAATGTGCGCCTCAACTATTGGATATGAATTTACAGGTTTATTGGGAACTCGATATGCTAAATGTTATTCATGTAAAGCAAAATGGAAGCTATCAATAAAAAAAGGCAAAATAAAAGAAATGACATTACACGAACTACCAATGGATGGAAGTGCAGTTTATACCATCAGGATTGAATCGACAACTGATGGAATCAGAACTAATCCTCCAGTCTTTTCAGTTATTGGAATCAAACTAGACTTAGATTTTTGGTTGAATCTTAAACTCGACAAAAAAATTAATTGGGATTTCTTATCAAAAGATGTAAATTCTGAAGTTTCAGAAGCCATCTTCAAAGAAGTCAAAGATAATTTTTTACGGTAGTTAGTCTTCCAAAATCCCCTTTTGTTGGAATAACTACAGGAAAAAATTAGTTATAGCACCTATTATAATATGATATTAAGCCTTAAAATAGAAAGGAGGTGTATTTTTGAAAAAGAAATCGAAAGGTACGGATCTCCCTAAAAATTGGATTATCGAACAGTACGAAAATAACACCGATATAACTGAAGAAATGAAGGAAAAAATGACCGAATTCCTCCTATCTTTGCATGGAATCATGGAAAACTCAAAAGCACTATACATCTCAAAAATCAAAATGCTAGGCAGATACTTAACTCAAAAAAGAAAAATAACCAGATTCGAAGATGCAAAAACCATCGACTTGGACTTTTTCTTAGCTCAATACAATAATAAGTATACATTAAACGTGACCAGTTATGTAATTAAAAAATTCTACACGTTCCTCAATTTGCCAGAACTTACCACCAATTTTAGATTATACCCCATTCAACTCGAACAAATAACGCCTTCAGAAACACTAACACCCGAAGAAGTAATTAAACTAGCAGATGAAGCGAGTAAACGACGAGAACTCTACAAAGTGATTATCTTAACGCTCTTTGAAAGCTGTGCTAGAATAAGTGAAGTATTACAACTCAAACTCGGCGATGCCATATTTACTTCTGTAGTTGACAAAGAAGGCCATAGGAAACCAATCGCAACATTACATTTCAAGCGAAGTAAAGGTGGAGTAAAGAAACAACCTGTTAATCTGGTGATGTTCGCTTCTGAATTGAAAAGATGGTACGATAACCACCCATACAAAAGTGACAAGCAAGCCTATTTGTTTCCCTCACCAACTAAGAATGGAAATGCGGTTACTAGGGATAGTGTTGCATTTTCTCTTTGGAACGCAGCTCAACGGCTAGGCATAACCAAAAGGATTAATCCCCATTGGCTACGACACTCAGGATTATCATTCTTTGCAAACAACAAAAACTATAATGAACAACTTCTGATGTGGAGAGCAGGATGGACAAATACTTCAATGGCAAGAAGATACATACATTCCGGAGCCGAACTAGAAAACAATGCCTATCTTGAACGAATGGGATTTATCACTGAAAAACCAACAGAACAGAAAATAACTTCAAAACCTTGTCCTCACTGTCAAGCATCAAACCCTTACACAAATTCTAATTGCGATCTTTGTGCTATGCCATTAGATCTAGAGGAATATGAGAAAGTAATCGAGAAAAAGCGAGATATGGAAAGATATTACCAAACCTTAGACAAAATGAACACTGGCAAACTCGATGAGGAACAAGAAGCTGAAATAGATTCAATGGTGAAAACAATAATGATGGGTGTTGAAATCGAGAGATACGATATAGTCAAAGACTATCTGAAACTGACTTTGATTTCGTGGGCAAAAATGTTCGTAGGAAAGTAAATAGATTCCCCGTGTTTTTTAGGGTGGCGGACAGGGAACCTCGCCATAAAAATTCTTCCCAAAAAAAACATTTTAGTAAAGAAAGAAAATAACATTGAAAATCACTTGAAAACAATTCAAGGTTCAATTTTGATAATTTGAAGAAATTTCTAAGATAGAATGTGTGCTTGTGAAATTCTTAGTGCGTCGTGATTAATTTTTGTTTTTAATAAAGTTTCTTTCTCTTATTTTTTGTAGACTATTTTTCCCATGAATCTTAATTACTAACCTGTTTTTGATTTTTGGTTTGAATCCCATTTCTATTACTTGATATGGCATATTTGGTCGAAAAATATTGAAACGTTACGGATTGGATTTTAAGTAAAGTTTATTATATCTTTAGTCTCACTAGATATTATAATTGTGTTGCTAGTAAAACCTGACTTCTTCAATAAAGCGTGAAAAAATGACACTAATAATCTATTTACGATGTAATGATGGCTGTATCCTTGTAAGCGATAGACAAGCATCTAGCCCTGGTGGATATAACCGACAGGAAAAAAAATTATTTCTTTCCGAAAATAAAAATTTGGTAATAGCGGGGGCTGGAGATGGTTTTGAAGTCTCTAGGATCTGCTCATTAATTTGTGACACTGAAAATAATGATACAAATGTTAGAGCGAAATTCAATGAGGCCGTTGATGAGTTCAGAACGCGATACGCTCCAGCCGTTTCAGATGTTGATACAATTGTAGTTGTAAGAGAAGAAGACAGGATTGTGGCGTACAATATCAATATAATCGGAACCCAAATTATTGATAGTAGAATCACTGCCGAATTTCGTACATGTGGACGTCCAGCCGCCAAAATAATCGCAGACTATTTTCTAATGAAGAAAAAAATTGATGAATTAGACTGGATCACGGCTACACATTATGCTATTGCTGTCATGCAAGAGGTGGCAAATAATGTTGACGGAGTTGGAAAAATCGAAAATTTTGGATTTGATATTTCGGTCATATTAAATAATGGAGAAATATATGAAAAAGAGAATTTCAGAGAGATTTCAGCGTGGATACATACAGACTTCAAGATCCCTGAAGACGCGCCTAATTTTATTGAGACAACACAGGAGGCCGGAAATTAAATGAGCGAAGATAATGAACTTGAGGAAATTATTGAAGGATTAATGAAGGAAAAAAAAATAATTAGAGATGTTAACAAGGTAGATGATTATCTTTTAGCATATAATATGAACAACAAAAAAATGATGGCCCTCCTCGAGCGATTATCAGAAGGATATATTTTCCGATGGTTATACTATATTTGCAGTAAATTAGAGGGTTTGGCAACAGAAAATAATTTTGTTGATCTACTTCGAAAAATTATTTCAAAAATAAAAAGCGATATGGCCCAAGCCCCATTTATAAGAGCACTTATTAAAATTGGTGAAAATAATCCGGAACTTGGATTTTCATTATACAAAAAAATGGTCATTACCTCTGAAAGCGATTTGATTAATTATTCTAGTTTTCCTCTTGGTGGAGCTGGAAAAATAGATTTTGAGAAAGCATTTGCTTTCATAGAAAAAGGACTTGCAAGCAAAAATCTTGAAGAAGTGGTATCAAGCATAAAAGCCTTGAGAGTGATTTTTGAAGAAAGAACTGAACTGCAGAGAACTGAAGAAGTATTTGATCATCTCGATAGGTTATCTAAGCAAGAAGATCAAACTGGAATTCAAATTGAAGTAATGAAGGCTTTTTTTGATTTCAGCAAATTTTCTAAAAAGAAAAAGTACTGCATTAAAAAACTATTAGAATTTGCAGAACGCGAAAATTCAGATGTTAGATTCAATTTAGCAACCACATTAGTTTCATTAAATATTTTAGACCCAGAAACCGAAATGGAACTTGTTACAAAATGTGCAGAAGATAACAATAAACATGTGTTATCAAGAGTGGCCCAGGCGTTATCTCTAAAAGGGAAAAAATTTCCTGAAAAGTCAATGAACATTATTAAAAATTGGATTATTAGAGGTAAATACTACAATATTCCACTAATTGAATATACAATAAATAGCATAGGAAAAGAAAACCAAGATCGTTGCATCAAAGAAGTGAAAAAATGGATTCGAGAAGATAATAAAAGACTGGAGTTCTTTATTCCAGATATTTTCGTAACATTAAGTTCTGAAGATTATCAAAAACTTTTAGATTATTTAGAAATATGGGTTGATAAAACTGAGGATCTTCGAAAGATTTCACTGAAAACAATTAAAGAAATTTTAACAAAAACTTATTCAACTCCAAAATTCTCGCAAGAAATTGTTGATAGATGCTATTCGATTTTAGAAAAAATTGCTGAAGAAAAGGGCTTAGATATTCAAAGAATCCTTAAAGGTGAGTCAGAAAAGGTCTATCAATGTCTCAGGTTACTGAACGAGATAGAAATTAAAAGACCAGAATTGGATTATGAGCTCGTAGAGAGAAACTTGCAGGAATATCCAACTATTAAGAATTTCTTGGGAGAAAAATGGTTCAAAAACAAGATAGCAGAAAGAAACAAAACTCATTATTTGCTTTTTTGTTTGTCTTCTGAACTGGACGACAATAAGATTATTGAAAAAACAAAACGGCTTAAACAAGAAAAAGACGAACTAAGAAGATATTTTACCGCATTAGGCTTAAAGGAAATGCTCAGGCCAATTGCCTTTCTTCAATATCTGGAAGGAATGCTCAAAGCGATAACAAGCAAAAGTAAAAAGTTAAAAGATCTAAGAAATGGATTGAAAATTGAGGAACAGTTTTCGGCGACTATAAGTGAAATTGAAGTAATATCTGCGTTTATTGAACATTATGAAACTGAGATTGCCCCGTCTCTTGAACAAAAGAAACTAGATGTCAAAGTAAACTTTAACGGAGAAAGGGTTCTAATAGAAGTAATTAATCCACTGATGTTTAAACCAGCACGATATTTAACTGGAAAAGCTATTGGGATACCGAATAGATCAAGAAGTTTAATTTATGAAGAATTCAAAAAACATATAAAGAATATAGAAATCAACGACATTCCAGTGGTTATAGCGATAAACACTGGCAGGTCAATGATTACTTATGATTTTGTTGAAGATTACTTGATGGGAACACTTCAATTAACTTTCTTTGTTAGTAAAGAAAATGGAAAAGTTGTTGATACTAAACCTACTAGGGCGGGAGACTCGATGGATAAACTCGATGAAGAAACCAATCTTCTAAGCGCAGTCATATGTTATCGCTCAAGATTTGAAAATGATGGAAAATTCCATAAAGAAGGAAAAATAATAACAAATCCTGCAGCAAAAAATCCCCTATCTAATAAAGTGATCCTAGAAATAGAGAAACTATTGTTTAATTAAACACGTTCAACTCTGATTGGTTTAGAACAGCAGGGGCAGCCCTTTCTCAGTTTGACCATCAGCAAATAAATGACTGCCAAAGGCAGAGGATAACAAGGAAATCGTCAGTTTCTGTTTTTCAGATAGATTTTGGTTTTCCCAGACTTTATAATTACCATAGCCAATAAATCCAAGGAAGGCTAGGCTGTGAAATATGCTTCTATGATTAGGATTTGAAGCTGGTTCTAATAAATCTGGGAGTACCCCCATAAAGGCACCACCACAAGTTGATAGTATTAACTCCATTATTTCTGGGGTTTCTTTTTTAACCCACTTGTAAAGAAGATAGCCTCCAAGTCCAACAATAGCGCCGAGTAATGCATGTTCGTTTCTATTCATTTCTTTCACCTTATTCTCCTTTTAGGATTGATGCAATTGCAGCTGCTCCGAGCAATAGTAAAAAGAAACCTACAAGATTTCCTAGACTTGTGTCTGCTTGTCTTTTTGCTCTTAAATCTGAGACAAAACCACCTACTATTTTGTCAACAAATTCGCTTCTTGATGAAGCAGCACCATTACTTACTAGTGCATCGATAGCATCCACGTTTTCTTTTCGTAAGGTCAACAGGATTTTTTTTGACATTTACTGTTACCTCATAACTTCCGATATCTATAGATATCTTTGGATATCTAAATATATAAAGTTATCTCTCATGTCCGTTGAATTTTTATAATTTGATCATTTTTCAGAGTCTTTCTGGAGCTACGCGCGCATTGGAATTTGTCCGTTAATATTTGTAGATCAATGTCTCAATTCTTTATTCTGACTGATGGAAATCGGTCTGGATGACTTCTGAATCGGGATAACCTAAGTCTACGTACACAAAACATTGGTACGTGTTTTATGTTGCTTAAGGTGTTATATTAAAAAAGCGTTAGTAAAGAAGAGGTTGGACTAATCCGAAAATATTGTTTTTTCCTATCCGCGCATGCTGTGAAGAATTTCACAAGGAATAAAAAAATTTTTGAAGAGTTAACTACCGTAAAAAATTGTCTTTGGTATTAAATTGCGTTTTAGCCGGAATTAGTGTTTTTGGACAGTTAATAGTCAAAAAACCGGATTTTTTATCGTTTAACTATGGGAAAAAAATTACTTTAATACAGTAAAGGATGATGTTTTAGTAGGAATTCATTTTTTACGAAGTTAATCGGAGAAAAGGTTGTTTTGGTGGACTAACTACCGTAAAAAATGGTCTTTGGTATTAAATTGGGTTCTAGGCGGAATTCAATTTTTCAACGTAGTTAATCGGAGAAAAAACTTTTTTAACCGTTTAACTAAATGTCGGATGGTTGCCGTCTTGCTGTGTTTTAAGGGGTATCAGTGATTTTTAGTAACTTCTTTTTGGAATTACATTCATTCCATACCACATAAAGACTTTAGCTATTATTGGGATCACTATTCCAGTAGCTGTCCGTGTCAGCACAGTAATCAAAAATCCATCCAATCCAGTTATTACATTTAAAGACGAAAGATGAAACATACCAAATAGGAATATACCACTTAAGGTTGTGGATACCACTCCAGCAATAATCATTCTTCGAAAGTTTTCAGAGCGCTTGTTTAAAGTGCCAGACATGTAACCTATCAGTATCGCACTAAGAACCCAACCCAACATTGTTGGACCAAAACCTGTGCCTCCCATTAGAAATGAACGAGAGGAAAATACGCCATATTGGACAGCCCACCATATTGAATAGATGCTGCCCATTAGAAATCCTGAGGCGCCGCCAGCCCATCGGTTCCAAACCAATCCCAGCAGCAAGGGAATAGCTACAAGAACAAGCATTTCTTCTATAGTGCTTACAATTCCTATCACAAAACCCATAGATTGATAACTAAAAAACCAAGTAACTGAAGAAAGACCAACTATGACCAAAACCACAACAAATGGAACGATAATTCCATATATAATGTCGCTTCGATTCCAATCTTTCCATTTAAGACCCAAAAAACGCTCACCGCATAAAAGCCTATTTACTTGAAATGAAAATAAAAGTTTTTACCAGAATCTATCAGTTTCAAAGCTTTACTTTGAGTTCTCTACTATCTTGTAGGTTTGAGGTTATTGTTTGTTCTCGGTTAGTTGTAGTCTCGGAGTTCGCTTGGGATGTTTTTCAGCAAGGCCACCCAACCCAATCTACTTGCACCCAAGAGAAGTATTCCTTAATCTTCTAGTGTTTCATAAGAGGATGTGATTTCAACTACTTTTTCTAACATTCCACCAACTGAACAATATTTTTCTTCTGAGAGTTGTATTGCCTTTTTTACTGCCTCTGGATTGATGTTTTGTCCTTTCATTATGTATTTGAGGTGAATTTTCGTGAAGACTCTTGGTGGTGGGTCTTCTCTTCTTTCAGCTGTGGCTTCAACTATGTATTTGCTTATTTTTTGTCTTTTCTTTTTTAGTATTCTTAGAACATGAAAACTACTGCAAGCAGCTAAACTAGATAAAACATACTCCATGGGAGATAATGCAGTTTCTTCTCCACCATGATCAATTGGAGCATCAAAGTTTACAGAAAGACCTTTCTCGTTTCTAGCTTCAAGCTGATAATTCGTCTTCCATTCTAAAATCATTTTCTTAACTGAATGCATATTCATCTCCTTGCAGCATTAGAAAATATGCCTCTTAATTATTTAAAAGATGCATTATCCATCACCACAAGCCAAACCGCCCATAGCATTCATGTATTTTTGTGCTTTATCAGTCGAGTCGAATGGACCATGAATAAAGTCATATTGTGGATGAGTTTCTTTGACTAATTTTGTCTCTGACTCGAAGATTTCTGGTTTTCTGTTTTCTTTAAAACCTATGTAAATTTTCAACGTAATCCCAAAATAATTCAGCTTTTTCAACTATATTATAAGAATTGGAAATATGTGAGGTAACTTGGAAAATAAGAGAATCATTTTTCAATTTTCTCTAGTTTTTTAATTAACTCTCTTGTTTCTTGCTTTGAAGGAAAACTTATAGCACCTACGGGGCATTGTCCTTCACAACCTGTACAGAATACTACACAATTGTTAGGGTTCTTTACGATAGGTTTCTTTTCTCCCATCTCTTCTTCAACACCATATACACCCATCTTACAGTAGTCAACACATGTTTGACAATTACTGCATTTATCATAGTCTACTGTTGGATGCCAATGTATCTTGTCACGATTAATTCCATGATATTCTTCATACATTCGTTCTCACCTAAAACTTCATTGTTTTTCTTCAATTACTCCTTTTTTAATTCTAATTTCCTTCATACCACATGAAAACTTTGGCTATTATGGGAATTATTGCTCCGCAAGCTGTTCGTGAAAGTAATGTGAGTAGAAAAACACAATTCATTGTAAAAACTTCTTTCCGAACATTATGAAGAATTACAGAATAATCAAATACAGAATGTAAACCCATCATGTCTTACACCCATTTTGTATTGCTTCTTCAAGTTTTTTCGAATCAAAATTTGGAAAAAACTTTTTATCACCTACAACGACGCAAACATCTTGGACACCATGCTGAGTGGCTTCTCGAGACTTTGTTGACTTCGTTTGGACTTCAACCAAATCTTTAAACTTCGAGGTTACATGTCCCACTTTTTCTATAAATGCCGAGAAACTGCAGATACATGATCCCAAAGGTACAAAGATTTCAACTTTCACTTTGTCACTTTTCATTTTCATTAACCCACTATTCCATAATAAATCATGACGATACCAATTATGACAAATGCGACTCCAAAAATCTTTGTTAACCATTCTCCCGCTAGAGAAATTTTTTGACCTACAGCTTTTCGTGCAGTTCCTAGCAACGTACTTAATAAAATTACAGGCAAAGCATGTCCTAGACCAAAACCAAAAAGTAAAAGTCCCCCGTGATAAGGTGTCGGTGCACTGAACATCGTGAATAATATAGCTGGCAAAACTAAAGATAAGGAGCACGGACCCAAAGCCAAAGAAATGACTACACCAAAGAGAAATGAACCGACTATATAATTATATTTTGAAAGACTCATTACAGCATTCAATTTTAAAGCGTTAACTTGTTCAGTAACGAATCCCCCAGCATTATCACGATTAACTTTCTTAAATAAGCCTAGATTGTTGATGCCAAAAAATATGAGAAGAATACCTGCGAGGGCAAAGAAGAATTGGTAGCTATTAGTATTTACAGGAATTAGAGAAGAGACAGCGTATCCTAGAACGAAGAAAACTAGGCACATGGCAATAGTGAAGCAACATCCAATTATGAAGCCTTTTCGTACGTCTTTACTTATGCCTACAGCATATGTCAAATAAACGGATATCAGGGCAATAGAACAAGGTGAAAGAAAAGTAACGATTCCTAAAGTAAACAGCCCAAGAAATTCTTCAATCACTCAGTATTCAAGCCTCCAAAAGTTGGTTAATCTTCGACTTTATTGTTGAAACGCCAACATCACCATATGCTTCATGAACTTGAAAGTCTTTATCTATTACAATAATTGTTCCGTCACCATACATACCGTAATTCTGAGCAATATCCACTGTTCCATCGTCATAGTCATTCCCCAAAAACCAACTAATACCATAAGTGGACCGTAGCCATGAAAGACGACTGCTTTCACAGGTAGCCACAGCAACCGATACAATCGTAACAGGTTTGTTTTCACAATAGCTACTGCAAAGAGACTTTAGCTTAATAAGTTGATTATCATTGATTGGGTTTATCTGTCCAGAGCAACCAACAGCCATGAGATGAATCACAATCACATTCCCACGATAGTTATTAAGGGAAAATCGAGTTCCATCAATATCTTTCATAGTAAACTCATATGTAGAAAAAAGAGCAGCCGTAGGTTTTATTTCAGGTGGATCTTCTGATGGGGCTGATAGATATTGCCATGCCGTAATACCCCCCAACACTATTACAATTAAGCAGACTACACCAACCAAAATTCTTGTCTGCGACTTTTTCTTTTTCTGTTTTTCTATCATTATTTTTCTTTTTCTCAATCTCTCCGACAATTTTTCTCATCACCTGCTACAATCATAGTTTTTTGGTTGACAGTCATTTTCTAAAATCTCTTTTCACCAATTCAAAATTTTATTTAATCACCTAACATTTCTGTTCTGATCAAGTTATAAACCTAAATCTATTTTAGAGCCTCGATTTGGACACTCATAACTTTCCCGACTAAGTCATCAGAAAGGTTAATTGTGTAATCCTTTTCAGAGATTATTTTTACAGTTCTGAATCCGGCTCTTTTGATTATATCTAGATATTCGTTTTTTTCTAACGCACCAGCAATGCATTCTACCCATAAATCAGAACTCTTTCTAACATCTTCTGGTAATTCTCCAAGTGTAACAATATCAGATACCATAAGTCTCCCATTAGGTTTAAGAACTCGGTATGCTTCTTGGAAAACTTTTAGCTTATTTGGAGACAGATTGATCACACAGTTACTGATTATTGTGTCTATTGTTTCGGTTTCGACTGGTAAATTTTCTATTTCTCCTAACCGAAATTCAACGTTAATATAACCAAATTTTACCGCTGAGGCTTCAGCTCTTTCAAGCATCTCTTTGGTCATATCCACACCAATCACTTTTCCATGAGGTCCAACTTTCTTAGATGCCAAAAAGACGTCAATTCCTCCTCCAGAACCTAAATCTAAAACATTTTCTCCTTCTTTCAAATTAGCTAGAGCCACAGGATTTCCACAACCCAAACCCAAAATTGCAGAATCAGGTACATTTTTTAATTCTGTTTCAGAGTATCCAATTTCTTCTGCAATTTCCTTTGTTGAAGGTCCACAACAAGACGAAGAACAACAACAAGTTTCGTCAGTTTGAGCAATTTCGCCATATCTCTTTTTTACAAACTCTTTGACTTTCTTACTTTCCATCCAATCACCTTTTAACAATATTATTACGCATTATTTTTTTCCATAAACCTATTTGCCCCAATTTCTTACCAATAAATACTAAGCATTATTCATTCTACAATTCTTATATCAAGCTTCAATTCGTTGCAGGTCATTATTATGAAGGCGATGCATATCCCTTAATCTTGGTTAGATGCTTTGGTTTACTCCTCAACAGCAAGGCGGAGTTAATTACCACTGATATACATCCGGCTTCTGCAAGAATAACGGCTAGGACTGGATTTAAGATACCAAAAGCGGCTAAACTCAATGCGACTATGTTCCAGATAAAGGCATAAACTATGTTTCCCTTCATTCGGGTAAACGCCTTCCGACTTAGGCTAATCGCATATTCAACCTTTGTCAAGTCGTCTCCAAGTAGAGCCACGTCTGCAGTCTCAACTGCTACATCACTGCCAGCCGCACCCATCGCAAACCCAACATCCGAATTAGCCAATGCAGGAGCATCATTCACACCGTCACCAACCATCGCAACAACATTGCCTTTTTTTAGTTCTCCAATGAGTGCAACTTTCTGTTCGGGCAAAAGCTCAGCATGGTAATCATCAATGCCGATCTGTTCAGCGATAGATTTGGCAGTCCGGATATTGTCGCCCGTTATCATAACAGTTTTGATTCCTAAACGCTTAAGCCTCTGTATGGATTCCACAGAATTTTCCCTTACTATGTCAGCCACAACAATGACGCCCATAACACTTTTGTCTAATGCTACGGGAATAGCTGTTTTTCCCTCGCTTTCAACCGTGCTCATCAATTGGTTCACTTCTTTTGAAATCTCGTTTTCCATCATCTTTCTTCCAATTATGATGTGTTTGTTTCCGTAGTGGGCGTCCACGCCGCGTCCGGGAATAGTTTTGAAGTCTGTGGGATCAGGTATTTTCATGCTCATCTCAGTTGCCTTAGCGATGATCGCTTTGGATAGGGGGTGTTCGGAAAATTTCTCAGCAATTGCCGCATACTTGATAATGTCCGCTTCAGAGTAATTACCAACGGTTTTGATCTCAACAACCTTGGGTTCACCGACAGTTAACGTACCAGTTTTATCGAACGCGACCACCTTAACGTCTTTTAGCTTTTCGATGTGTGTGCCGCCCTTAATTATTATGTTGTTCATGCTAGCATTGCCAATGGTTGCAGCTACAGCGACGGGAACAGCTATTGAAAGAGCGCAAGGACATGCCACTAATAGAACAGTTACGGTTCTAGCAAGTGCCACCTCAAAACCAAGTGCGAAATAACTGAAAGCAAAGACTGAAGATGCCAAAAACGCCATGATTGGCAAGAAGTAAGTAGTGAATCGGTCAGCAACGTTTTGTATGGGTGCCTTTTTCTCTTGAGCTTCTTCGACTAATTGAATGATGTGAGCAAGCGTAGTGTCATCAGCGATTTTTTCAACTTTAATTTCTAAAGCTCCATGTTCATTGAGGGTGCCAGCAAATGTACGGTCTCCAACTGTCTTTTCTATAGGAATTGATTCACCCGTTATTGTTGCTTGGTTAACGGTACTGTATCCGGAAATTACTGTTCCGTCAACTGGTATTTTATCACCGGGTTTGACTAAGACGATATCGCCTAACTCGACCTCATCAATAGGAATCTCAACTTCTGTACCATTTCGACGTATGCGAGCTGCGGTGGGACTCATGTTTATGAGCTTCTCGAGTGCACCTCTTGTTCTATGTATAATATAGTCTTCAAGTGTCATACCTGCGAGTATTATGAACGCCACGATAGCTGATGCTGTAAGGTAACCCACCGCTTCTGCTGTTCCAGTGGCTGATGCTGAAGGCAGGACTAAACCAGCTATTACAGAAATAAAGATAGCAATAGTTGCAAATAATTGGGCAGTAACATTTCCATACCACAGAGATCGAATGCCATGTAAATAGATGCGATAGCCTAAGGTAACGGCGATCAATGATAAAACAATACCAATTTCATGCACGTATGCACCTTGAATCCCGGATATTAGGGAGCCTACTAAAGCGAATAATCCGAGTAAAATAACTAATATTACGCCTTTAACATGTCCTCTCATTGGATTTCATCTCTTGATAATATCTCAACTTGGTAACCTAACTTTTCAATGCGTTCAGTGATTTTGGAGAGATTGATTTTTTGTTTGCCGTATTCTATTATGACCTTACCGGTTATCTCGTTAACTTTAACTTTTGAGACTCCGTTTAACCTAGCTAGTGCGTGTTTGAGGTTGTCTGCTTTAAAATAAGCGCATGCACCGCATCCCGTGCTGTCTGTTTTTGAAGTGCTCAGGATAACTTTTTCAATATTCATTGGTTATCGTACAAAGGTAGTCAAATTAAAGAATTTAAATCTATTTATATGGTCTATTATTTTGTAAGGTGATGTCTTAAAAATAGAATCAAAGCATATTCAGTTTACGTATGCCTTCAATAAGCTCAGGATTAGCTATGCTGTATAAACTCCATTTACCTTCCTTTCTGTCTTTCACCAAACCAACATTCTCTAGAATCCTCAGATGATGAGAAGCGTTAGGCTGTGTTAAATCAAGAGCAACCGTGACTTCACAAACACACATCTCACGAAACGATAGCAAACCTAAAATTCTTAATCTGATGGCGGCTGAAAGAGCTTTGAAAACTTTGCTTTTTGCTTCACTGTTTTTCAAACTCATTTTTTTGTCGGCTAGTTCTCTTAGTTCGTTAGCATATTCTGACGCAGTTTCGCAAGAGCAAATTCCAGATTCTGCTAATCGCTGCAACCTCTTATCGCTTTTGGATATTGCCATGTCTCTTCAAATAACATATTATCGAAACAAATTTAAATATGTTTTTTCCTTTATCATGATATCAGTTGAAACGAATTTTTTTTGTGTGCGCGCCAATACGGAAAGGAAATGGGTTTATTATTCACTCACAAATTCAAAAGCCACAGAAGAGTTGGTCAAAACAGATTTACTCTAATTATTGCACATACAAATCGTTCTAATTACTACGTATGGGCACTCGAAGATAAAATGTTTTACCATGAATTTTTTAGTTTTTCTTTCCTAACTAGCTTCTTTTGTTAATTAGTTGAGTGTTTCATGGAGCCTAAACCTAGTGTCTCGTTTAGTTAAATGGCTTCTAGAAACAGTTGTTTAATTATACTATATCTAGAATATGATATTGGGAGAGGTAGGTTTAGTAATTTTTACTTGAAACTAACAGATTATTGTGAACATAGATTTCACATTTCAATTATTTGATTCAAACCTCAACAATGCTACATTACGCCAAATGATTATTTCATCTGTTCAGGAAGATTACAACATCACACCATGTTTTTGAACATGATGAAAAACAAATATTTTTAGTAACATCATGAAATTTCATCCTATTTTCAGAAACAAACCCCAAAACAAGGTATTCATTACTAAAAATTATTAGAAAGATTTTTCAATTTTTCAACACAATTTTTCAAGGATAACAAACAAAATATAACTAAAAGTCATAGAAAATTACAATTTTTTCAACAAAAATGGATTTGTCCATTATTTGTCCCTTATTTTGTCCCTTATCAACATAGTTCATTGTTGAAATCAATTTTGCGCGCATCTCTCAACTTTCCTTTCTACATAAAAATAAACCTTGATCTCTACCTGAATAATCAGTAGCTGTCTGAGATCTTATCTTTGGACAGGTAGTAACAGCATTGAATCCTTCGCCAAGTGTCAAACCGTAGAATTTGCATTCTTCAATGAAGCGTTTATCTGATTTTAGTTTTTTAGAGTATATCTTTTTGTATGGAATCAATCTGCCTAGTTTGTAACTTACCCGTCGTTTGTACAGTTCAATAGCTCTTTCAGTAGCTTTTTTGTTTACAACTTGAAAATATCGGGTTCTACTGTCCATCTTATCTTCTACAATCTCTACAAATTCACATTCCATCAGTTTTAGCAAATTATGCTTGACCGTGCTCCAATCCATGTCTAACTCTTCGGCTATCTCAGTTATAGTATGAGGCATGTTTTCTCGGTCTAAGAACATTAAAACCTTCATCGCAGATCGTCTTTTAGAAGTTGATCGTATTGTTGCTCCACTAATCTCTTTTTTAATAACTTCTTGTTGTCTTCTCATTCTCATTTATATCACCATAGAAAAGATGACCGTTACCCAAAAGAAAGGAAATAGAAATCAGAAATAATCCATTATTATGCCATACTGTTTAGTTGGAAAATCAATATTCAACCACTCACTCAAAATATATTATATGTATTTAACCTAATCTTTGAAATTAATAACTAACTTTACAATAATCAAAGAACATGGTTACTCATTTGTAAATAGAATCCATTTTCATCAATCATGAAGAACATTTTAATATTAACGTAATTTATCGTTTTGAAGTGAATTGTTAACTTTTATGATTTTTATTGTTTTTATGATTTTATTGGAGTAAACCCACACATATTTTTTAATATTTTTTTATGTTTCTAGTTGGTCATAAAATCATAAAATTCATAATTTTCATAAAATCACTTTGGATGGTATTCATACAGGCACAAGCGAATTTACTATGTTTTTTGAAATTAACGTAAAAATCTAACAAACAAAGAATCTCCAAATTTTTTAATTAGTTCAAACCCATAATAAGTCTTGAAATATTCATTATACCGGGGAAAAGACACCTTTCCACCGCCCTTCTTGAAATTCTTTGTTGCGCTGCTCAAATACTCATAATTTTTCGGACCAATATAGTATTCACTGATTGCTTCTATTGGAACTTCAGTACCCCCACAATGTGGCCAACACTCCTTATAAAAATTAATTGAACTAACAATACATTGGACATACTCTGGAAATACATTGTGAAATACGTTCCACATGGTTGCATCAATTTGTTTATCCCATGTTTCTGTAATATTAATTATAGAGTTCAGATTTTGATTTACAAATTCGAACACGTATTCATTAGCAGGACCAAGGATGTCTTTATCAACATCAAGAGTATCAGATAACAATACTTCGTCCAGTATTTCCGCCAACACAACCCTTAACGCAGACCCCTTAAGTTTACAAAATGGCGGCTTGATATGTTCTGAAAAAGCATACTTGAGATTGCCGTCTTCAAGACTCGATATTATGTCCTTTGCTTCTTTTGAATAACTTTCTATTGGATCTATGGCCCAATGCCAGATTTTTTCATTTTTGAACCATTTACGTAGTTTTGGCATTGCCAGCTCCTCGATTCCTCTAAAAAATCTCCCCCATTCATCCCATTCCTGAAAATCATCAGTTGATGGTGTGAGCTTCTTCAATTCTGGCTCATACAAAATATTACTTACTCTTTGTAGAAAGGCTGGTTTATTAGCAGCAATTTTGTTTATCATAAAATTAAAGTCTGACTCTGGTTTTTTTGCATTTTCAATATTGAACAACAAAGTTAACGGAGATGCTGACTGTATTTGAAATCTAGTGGCGCCAGAGCTAACGAAATCGACTCCCTGAACTACAATCGTATACAAGTGTCCAAAAATGTCCGAATAATCACTACTTTCTATCTGTTCAACACAAGCTGTCAAATCCTGACCATCAATAACACCAGGATAAACATCAAGGGGGCTTGTCGCATATCCTAAGAAAGATTTTTTTGTAACTTTGGTACCCAGCATCAAACAATGCCGCAAATAGAATTCTCCCATGCCTACCTGTGGCGGTTTTCCACAAATGCTAACTGGATTGAGCCTTGGATTTATTCCCCTTAACAGATCTTTTTTCAAAAATAGTTTAACCCGTTCATCTTTATCGCAATTCCAAGAAACTATGTTATCTACTAATTCATAGAAATCAATTTTCTTTACACAATTAAGGTCAACAATTCTACTGTGGCTTTTGTAAATACAACTTGAATCGATTAATAATTGGTAAAGATCTTTAGATTCGTAACCTTTTGGCTTGTCAATTCTGCCGAAAAGACTTTTCTCAACTTTTTTCCTAAATTTGGGTGGCATATTTGCGATTTTACCGATATCTTCTTTGCTTGCTTTTCCTACTGAGAAATCATTAGCACGTTTTGGATTTACAAATCCGTTTTCATCAAATATTATGTCCTCAATGGCTTTAAACTCTGGTTTAGCTACGTATAATTTCCAAGTGCTTTTACTCTGTTTCGATCCACGTTCATAGATTTCTTCAGTTTGAACATATAATTCAGTGGCAACTTTGTATCCCGCAGGGGGTCTCAGATTGTCTTTAATTATTTTCCCAATTTTGTTTTCATCATTTTCTTTTTCATTAATTTCTGGTTTATCTTGGTTTTTTGTGATTGCCTCTATTACTTTTTCATCATCTGTGCCGAGAACTGGTGTTTCTTTAGTTTCCCTAAGGTTTATTGGCATTTTTTTTCTTCTCTTGGATTTTGTGAGATTTTCCATTGAGATTTATGTAGACACATCCAACACGGGTATGGCGGCTTTTTGACCAATACAACTTTATTAAAATCCAACACGTTTTCGTTTCCATAGATGTCTTTTAAAAACATCTCGATAATTCTTGAAAATTTCATGAAGTTTTCCAAATCAGGACAAGAAAAAATCATTTCAATAGTATGGTCATTCATTTCTGGTTTCATTTTACACATTTCCAGTTATTAGTCAAGTATTAACTAACGAGACTTAATATATAATATTTCTGGTTCTTAAACCTGAAACAGAATTTATACATAAAATGCATTTCTTTCATCAATTATCTATGCCCTATTGCATTTATATATTCATTTGAAATCAATAAATGTAGTTTTTGCCATTTTTATTTAGAATAGAAATCAATTTTTAACTAAAACTGTAAATTTTCGACGTGTAGTCGTAGCTACCTTAAATATTTGTTATCAATCTTAATGACATTATTGTGACTTCCTTGATTCTAGTTTTTCAACTACACTCTTGACATTGGCTGTAAAAACCTTGGAGTTTCCGATTACAGTATAATTCAGTTTGGTTTCAAGTGCTAGTTCCATCAAAATCAGAGTAGTAGTGGGATACGAGATACCTGTTTCCTCGGCCACATCAGATATACACATTGGCTTTCCTTCTTCAATGAGCAGTTCCAAAATTTGCTGCCTATACTCCCAATGCACCAGCCGTAAATTTTTTCCCTTGACCTTAAACCCATTACCCCGAGGCATAAAAAAACCCCCATTTATTTTTATTTATATTTTAATAATAATTAATATCCGCTATAACTATTTTATTAAAAATACAAAAGACAATGAAATATTTAATGTTTTTAACAAAGACCTTTAATTTCCTAAGCTTTCATTTTTACTTAAACCAAAAATAATTATTTCTTTGTTTAAAGTAAAAATTACTAAACTTGCCTCTCCTAATAGAATATACTGGATATAGTATAATCAAACTACTGTTTCTAGAAGTCATTTATTTAAACAAAAACACCGGTTTTTAGTTCCATGAAACGACCAACTAATTAACAAAAGAAGCTAGTTAAGAAAGAAAAACTGAAAAATCAATTACCTAGAGATGTTTATTGCTAAGGAAGATTTCAGATTGCGGGAGATGTTTAATCAGTTGATTAAAATTTAACATCAAACCTCGTTCAAACCCATTTCATCTTTAGCGAATGTTTGTCCTTAAACTGTTATTTTTTCAAGATTTTACGTTTGTAGGTTCTGCTTCAGGTTCTGAGCAAATTCTTCTGCATTTTTGAGGTCTTTAGCATTAGGTCTACCTCTGTTCATTCCCCCTAAGAACCTCATAAAACTATTAGTGTTAAAACCTTTACATTGAAATTCATCAACAACATTATAACCCTTAGATTCCAGTTTTTCTCTAAGAGTTGAGTGGTCTTTAGCGAGTTTTTTTTCTCCTGTCATAGCAGCGGTTGAAAAAATAAATGCGTTCTTGTTGTTTACGTGTAGTTTGTCGGCAAGGTCAAGAATAACCTTGTAATGTTTTCCACTATCTATTCCTGCACCAAAACCTACTAAGTCATACTCTTGAAGGTCTTTTGGGTCTACTTGCTGAGGAGTTTTAATCTCTGCATCAAGAACATTCGCAAAAACCTTAGCGACTTTTTCAGTATTATTATGATGATATGAGAAAACAACCAACAAAGATTTCATAGGAAACACAACATTAGGTTTTGTTATTATGGTCTAAAGTAATACTAATTTTCTCTTTTTGTGACCTAGTTGGCAGATACTTAACTTATTCTGGAAAGAGGTTCTTTCCTTTTTCTGTGATTTCTATAGCACCCATTTGTTTGAACATATCCAATCCGTCATTGATGAACCATCCCTCTACAAGTTTGCCATTAGCTATACGATAAATGGCAACAGCCTTCATGGTTACCTTATTTCCAGTAGGGGCTAGTCCAAAAAATTCACCTGCATGGGTTCCCGTATAAGTAAGATGAACCCACACCTTATCTCCCTCGGCAATGATGTCATCAATAGCTTCATGCCAATCAGGGAAGCCTTTGAAGCCCATAACAAATAATTGTTTGACACCTTCTGCACCGACTTGATTAGTGCGGTCAAAATAATCTGGTGCTATAAAATCGTCAAACCAGTCTAAGGTATGCTTATTATATTCTTCAATCATTTTGCGAACAATCGCTTTATTCTCTTCCAATGACATATGACATCACCTATCCTTCATTCAATTTTTTGACATTTAAGATTGTTGTCTTCGTTTGGGTTTGGTTCAAAATTTGTGGTGGGCTGCTGGCTATAACATCCTTGCTATTCCATTAGCGGCTGGTGTTCTGTATAATTTTGGGGTAATTGTAAGTCCTGCAATAGGAGCTCTTCTCATGTCAATCAGTACAGTTATAGTTGCTTTGAACAGCCAGACTCTAAGAAAATATGAACCAAAAGTTCCTCGAATCTTAGAAAAAGAAAATCATGATCATGTTCATATGGATAATATGTGAATTCAATTACTGACCACCCAAATAAGACCACCCCCACCTTTTTTCCTATAGTTAAGCGGTAAAAAACCCGGTTTTTTAACGATTAACTGCCTAAAAAACGAATTCTTGCTAAAACCCAATTTAATGCCAAATCCCATTTTTTACGGTAGTTAGACTGTCAAAAACTGTTTTTCTACGATTAACTTCAGAGAAAAATCAAATTATGCTAAATCACAATTTAACGCCTAAGATAATTTTTTACGGTAGTTAGTCTACCAAAATCCCCTTTTGTTGGAATAACCACAGGAAAAAATTCCTGATTGAGATTTTATATTCGAGTGCGCGCGATTATCCAGAAAATTTGGGTTTTAGCGGGGGCCATGTAAACCATAATTAAATAGATTAAATGGTATAGAAATTAGGTAATAATTAATTTATAATATTGTCCCAATCTCATCTTAGTATTATGTGTGTGTGGGGTTAAAATTTAACCCTTCAAAAAGTGATGATGCAGAGCACAAAAGTTAAAAGCAATAATGTTTAAAGACAGTTTGTATATCAAAATTTAAATAACCAATTTTAAGTTGGGATTTCGGGAGATGCTCCCAAAGTTTCTTTTACGAGTAGAACTAAAATAAAAATTGGTATGTTTAGAATTTGTTCACGTTGTAAGGATAACTATTCTTCTGAAGGTTCAGATTTGTGTAAGTATTGTTTAGAGACTTTGAAGATTTTAAAAGCAAACGAGAAACAAAGAAAAAATTAAGTTTTATCTTTGAAAAAAGGTGAGTTTGCGGGAGACCAGTGGTGACATCACCATCTTTGCCGTGAATATTCTTGAAAAACTTAATTTCTTGTCAATAAAACCGGACATATCGCTTCTTGACTCACTCCTTTACTAACACTTCCTAAGAATAATTTTTTTATCATACCATGACCTCTAGAACCCATTACAACTAAATCGAATTTTCCTTCCTTAATGGTATTTAGTATCTCTTCTATAACTTTACCTTCTTTCAGTATTGTATTTACTGAAACTCCTTCAGCTAAAACTGATTTTTTACTTGTATTCAAAAGTGCAGTACAAATCTTTGGGATGTCTTTGTCAGTAACTTCGTCTAAGTTACATTTGACTCTAATTTTTCCAGTAATCCCAGATCTACAGTACTCTTTACGAGATGAAACAACATGAACTAAAGAAAGACTACTATTAAATTTCTTAGCAATCTCAATTGCTACTTTCAAAGAAGTTTCTGCATATTTGGAACAATCTAAAGGAACAAGTATCTTATTAAACATAGAGCTTCAATCCTTGGCAATTATGGAATGTATATCTAGAGAGATAAATTTTAGCCCTTATAAAAATGGGGAGTTTTGCTAGAGGACAAGTTTCTTTTACGAGTAGAACTGAAATGATATTTCTGGGGAGAAAATGTCAACTGTGGTTGCAGGAACTAAACATTGAAATGTTCAGGCGTAATTGTTTTGGAATCGTTGAAACTTTCTTTCAATGGAATAACTTCGCTGGATTTTTATGTGTGAAAAATGCAACGAGAACTTTCACGGTTAGGAACCCAAATTGAAAACTTTTTTTCAATATATCAAGGATTTCTATTTCTCGTTCGGATTTTGGAAGACAGTTCGATGGCTTGTGGCATATTCATACGTACTTATGAGGAATCTAACACTGAAACAGGGGAGGTATGTCGTTCAGTGCGACGACTTTAAAATCCTGACTATTCCTGGAGATTTAGGCATCTCTAGAGAACTTATTTTCTTCAATAGTCATGAATATCTTACCAATAGTATATTGAAACAAGAACTCAAAGAAGGAATGACTTGTTTTGACATCGGCGCATGCATTGGTTATTCCACAATACTAGAAGCAAAACTAGTAGGTGAGAATGGTCAAGTCATAGCTTTTGAAGCCTCACCAACAAACTTCAATTATTTGAGAAAGAATGTAGTATTGAATAGGTTAAGGAATGTGCAACTTTACAGTTTTGCCTTGAGTGACGCTGAGTTGCCAAAGAGATTCTTAGTTGATGCACGCTCAAATTTGTCCAGAATCATAGATGTTAAGGAGAATAATCCTAGACTCTCGGAAAGCATTGTAGATGTTCCAGCCAAAACTTTGGATTCCTTCTGCGAAGAGCATCACATCGAGAATTTGGATTTTCTTCGGATAGACGCAGAGGGTCACGAGGCTCCAATAATCAAAGGAGGAATGAAGACGATCAGAAGGACCATGCCGATGATACTCCTGGAACTCGATTTCTCGATTGAGTCCAGAAGAATAATAGAAGAGCTAAGAAAGATTGGTTATAGAATCAAATATTATGTTCCCAATCTTTCCAGATTAGTCGGAAGTCAAGAGGATATTCGTCAGAACCTAGGTTTTGATGATTTCTTCTTTCAGTTCAATCGATCGGCTAAAAGACTACGTTATGACTATCATCTCATATTGAAAAGCTAACATCATGCTTCAGGGATTTTGTATCTTATTCGATCTTTGGGTTTTGGGTTAAAATTTAACCCTTTCTAGTTTTCATCAGTTTTAGTGAATCTTTCAGTTAATTTGGAAAACTTTTTTGTAATATTTCCAAGTCCACTTACTTTAAAAATTAATCCTATTCCAATGAGAACTGCTACGATAATTGAGTCAAAAGTTATGACTAAGTTTTGATAAAAAGTAAAATTGGTAGACCACAAAAAAGAGTGCAATGAAAGAAAAATTATCCACCCAAAAGCAATAATAAACAACACTGCAAAACTACGTTTAAGCCCTTTAGTTGCGTCGTCTTTCATATCGTTGAAATCTTTTTTCATATCATCAGTAAAAAATCCCTTCATCATATTTTTCATTTTAGGAAAACCATCATTATCATTTTCTTTCTTTTTTTTCTCTTCCATTCCAATCCCTCTTCAAATAACAGATAAATTAGTAAAAAGTAGACGATTCAATGTAAAAATTTTTTCATCACATACCCTAATCTAGTTAATTAGTATGAGTCCATTCCATACTGCGTTATCTTTTGGAGGAAAATCGACAGGCAAACCTGCGGTTTCAACTGTTTTAAACACATCTATTCCAACAGCTTCCATTGATGGTCGGGATTGGAAAGGATGTCTGCAAGTTTCTTTCGATTTTTTTGCTATACATTCAGGGCATAATGTGCATGTGCCTGCTTTGAAACCTGTTGCAAAACGATAACCCATCATAGAAGCTTGTGCTTCAACTTTGTTAACAATATGATGTAACAGACTAAAATTGGGTCCAAAACCTTCGATATACGCATCCAAAAACTTTTTGTTTCTATAAAGTCCTGCAACATCATCAGTTTGCTGGACTTCATTTTTCATATCAACTTTAATCGGAGTCTCAACTTGGATGAGTATAGCCCATTCATACCTAGATAATACTTCTCTAAACTCTTTAACACTCATTACATACGGTGGACACATTAAATTTGTTCTATAATCCTTGCATGGAGGTATAAGACACTTTAATCTAACTCTTTCATCAACAACAACATCTTTGGCGTTAAAAGGTACGGCATTTGTTGCTCCAAGTTCTTTTGCTACCTTGCATAAAATTTCAAGGTCTTTTTCAGTTTGAGACATTTTTATCGAATTATAAATTAAAAAAAATGTTTAAAAAACTTTGTATATGCTTGTGCATAATTTATCCTATTTTAGATTCGCTTGTTTTTTTCGATTGCTTCTTGAATAACTTTCCTAACGCTTTTGCAACCGACAGTTCTTATTTCCAAAATCTCGAGTCCAGTATCAAGTTTATTTATTTGCTCAATTAACTCAGAACAATTACATAAAGTATCAAGAACGACGATTCCTCGTAAATCTATGAATAGCTCTTTGAAAGAGGTTTCTCCAAATACTTCTTCCTGATTTCATCATCGATAACGCTTAATGAATAAAATGTAACATGATCAACATCGATAATTCCACTAGAATCCCTAAGTGATGTGTTGCTAATCTTCTTATAGGCATAATCCAAACCACTCTTTTCATAAAATTCTTGTGGAGCATTAGTCGTAGAAATTAAGAGAGCTTTTTTGGGATGAAGAAGTCCTTTTATTCCTTTATCGGACGCTCCATAAGCATATCCATATGAGAAAACTCTTTGGATCCATCCCTTAAGAATAGCTGGGTACGTCCTGTCGTATCTGGGAAAGATGAAAACCAATCCATCTGCGGCAGCTACCTTTTCTTGCTGATCTAACACGTCTCCAGGCATTTGTTTCCCTGAAAACTGAGCAAGATTCTATAATTTTGTGCATGGATCAAATTTAATGGCGTATAGGTCAACAACTTCATAGGTATGTCCCCCGTCCTTAAGCCCTTCAGTTAAGGACTCAAGAATAGCATGATTATATGATTGTGGATTAAAATGTGCATAAATTACTAACACTTTCATTTTTTTCACCCAAATTTTTTTCGTTACTACATTGTTACGAGAAAAATCCTGTCTTGAAATAAATCATCCGCAAGACTAATCCTGAATATTAGTAATTGAACGTGAATAATAATCAATGTTGATACAAAATGATTGCACAATAATATTAAATGCAAGTAAATAGAAGTAGTGTGCGTCTTCTCAGCATTCTACATTATGGATAATCCTTGAATTTTTTCAAGAGCATTCTGAATGACCTCAGAGAAAGATGGATGAACATATATCAATTCACTCATCTCTTTTGCTGTCATTTTATTTTTTATTGCTAATATAAACTCGGTGATAAGATCACTTGCTGAAGCTCCAACTATGGTAGCTCCAATAATAGTTCCATCAGTCAATGTTACTATTTTTACGAAACCCTCAGGTTTATTTGATGCCATCGCCCGAAAATTCTGAGAAGAAAAATTGACTTTTACAGTCTCAATTTCTAATCCTTGGTCTTTAGCTTGTTTTTCTGTTAATCCAATTGCTGCAACTTCGGGTATTGTGAAACAACAACGAGGAATAAGTTCATAATCCATTTTCGAATCGATACCTGCAATATTTGATGCTGCTATTTTTCCTTCCTTAATGGCTACGTTCGCGATTAAGTGAGGAAATACAGCATCCCCCATTCCCCAAATATGTTTAACAGAAGTTTGCATTCTATCATCAACCAAAATTCCTCGTGCAGTAGTCTTTACTCCCATAGCCTCTAATTTTTCTCTCTCAATGTTAGGCTTTCTACCAATCGCCATCATAACCTTGTCTGCACTCTTCGTTGTCTCTTTTGACGGTGTTTTTATCTTAACATTAACGCCATTTTCAACAAGATTAACATCAACGACTTTACTATCTACTAAAACCTCAATTCCATTTTTTCTAAGATTACTCAATAAAAAGTTGTTTACTTCAGGTTCTTCATCAGGTAATAATCGCGGTAACATTTCCACTATTGTAACATTGGAACCTAAATTCCTGAAAATTGTTGCAAACTCTAATCCTACAATTCCTCCTCCAACAATTATAAAATTTTTAGGAACCGACTCTAATTCGAGCATCTTATCGCTATCAACTATAGGATCTTTTAACTCGACTCCAGGAATAGTGATTGGGTGAGAACCAGTAGCGATCAAGATGTTCTTTGTTTCAATAATTTCTAGTTTATCAGAAATTATTTTGACTTTTTTTGGAGATAAAATTTCTCCTTGACCAATAATTATTCTTACACCATCCTTTTTCAAGAAAATCTCTGGGAATTTCGAGAATTGGGAACATATTTTATCCTTATTTTTTTTCATTTTATTCCAATCAAGAGCTACAGATCCGTCAATCCCATTTTCATTTGCTTTTTTTACATTTTTAAACAAATCCACAGTAGATGTGAGGGTTTTTGTGGCAAGACCTCCCCAATTTAGGCAGACTCCTCCTAATTTTCTATTCTCAACTAGGACAACTTTCAAACCTAATTTGGCAGCACGAGACGCTGCAAATATTCCTGTTCCTCCTCCAAGAACCACTAGATCTACTTCCTCTTTCAAAACAACCACACCTTGATTCTAAAGAGATACTGCTAACGGTAATTATAAGGAATTCTTGAATTTGATTATTCGGGATTAATGAATCCACAATATTGAGGTGAACTCACCATTTGTTCTTCCGCAAAACTCCCTTTTTTATTTAGGAACTTGATCCGATTCTAATCTTTCTTTTTTTTCACACAAAAAAAATATTTTACAAATTTTTATAAACTTTTCACGATTTTTTTATTACATTTTCTGGGCAGCCAGAACTGATTAGTTGATGTTTGAATCAAAAATCGCTCTTATTTTAGTCATGTTAGACATCTTTATCATTAAATGAGTCATGTTAAATTATTAATGTAAAATTGATTCAAAATGAGAGTTTATAAAAAAAATAAATACTGGACTGAAAAGTCACTTTTCTGGATCGTTTTCTCCATTTATAGTTAAATTCAACTACTTTTTTCTTCAAACATAATCTGAATAATTTTACAGTTATTGAATTTTCAATACATAATCAATTCATTATTTGTTTTCGTAACTTGAACATTAATACTAATAACTGTAGTAATGAATTTTAATTGGATGAGCGCATCTGCATTTAATCACTTGACAGTTCCCACAGGGTGGCCTGAAGATCTGTGTTGTAAGAACGCTCATCCAAAATTATCCGCTACTTTTTCTTATTCTCACCAGAAAACAGTAACATTAGATTATCATATGTACAAAATTGGATACTAGTCAAGTAATCTCAATTCAGTTATAATTCACACCTAACTATGGGAAAAGCACATTTGGTGATAGGTCGGAACGAGTAATTCTATTGTTAAGTTGTTAGTTCACTATTATTTCATTGATTTAAGGGAACTAATACATAATTGTTAATTACTGTTTAGTTAAGTCATGTCTAATCTAATATAAAGCGGGTTAAATTTCTCCTAATAAAACAGAACACCAGTCAAAACGCTATGATTCTCTTTAATTTCTTATAGATGAAATCTCAAAACTTAAAACCGCTTAGCACTAAGAAAGCTATGAAAATAGAAAATGGACAACAATGAAATGATTTTAAATAACTCTGATAGGCCAAATGAGAGACCTGAAAAGGGCAATCCCAGTTCGCTTTCACCACTTCAAAGATTTGAGTCCAGTATGAAGATAGGTTTTGAAGAATGGCATGATGGCATTGGATACAACATTGCAGCAATAAGATTAGCTTCTAAAGTAGAACTTGATGCGATTGAGAAAATATTAATAAATCACAGTCCTCGTGACTGGCGAGACATTGAAGCGCTTGCCGAAATCAATACAAAATGTGCCCGTGAAACTATCAAAGAGGCTATAAAAGACTCCAATCCTGTTGTTCGGATTGCAATTATAAGATTTGCCCCAGACTTGATTACTGACAACGAGCGAACCCAATCTATTATACATGCTCTGCAAAAAGTAGAAATTTTCAACGGTTTCTCAAACGTGCTTGACGAAGTAGAAAGACATCATCCTAAAGAAGTCAAAGAAGCCCTCATCAATGGATTATTAAATCGGACAGGTGATGTAGCAGTTCACTTTGCTGCGATGCTTTTTTATCTATTTGGAAAAGCAAAAGAACCCTTTGACTGGAAACAACGACCCTTCTTTTTACGTTTTAATACTGAAAATAGAAAAGAGCGAGTTGAAGTATTTCGAGAGTTATGCAAAAAACTGAAAATCAGTCCCGAGAAATATCTCCGATGAATACCCAAAAGATGATTCTATATAATTACTGTTTTGTTAGTTCAGGTCTAATTGAATAAAAGACGGGTTGACACTCTACAGGCAGGAACAGAAAGGTCAACGTTAACATTCTTGTGAATGAGCATGAAATGCCCCGCGAAAATTATTATTATTCGATTAGGCAAAGGACCAACCTATAGAAAAGATTCTGTTGGAATGTTGATATACAGTCGCAATATTTCAATTGACTATACTGCAATAGTTTTATTTCAACTAAGAATAACTATTGAAATGGATGTTAAAATTATGGTTTGCCGTGAACTTTCACCTAATAGGCCTTTTTCAGACCGCTATTATTTTGAGGATAGCAGTGCCAAAAAGAATGCTGACAGATGTTGGGAATTGCTCTCCAGATTAAACAATCTTAGTGATTATGGTGAAGAATTTGGCGTTTTTGAAACCAGACAGCACAACATGGACTATGTTTGTTGCTGGTATGCTGGATACAGAAGAATTGATGAAGAAGAAGTTACTTTGGTTCTTCATTTTAATATCATGGATGATTCTAAGAAAGAGGGGTTCAGGATTTTCTTTAGATTACATAATTATACACCTAAAGATAGGCTAAAAAACCCTAGAAATGAATCTGAAAAATGTATTAGCGTCCCTGATATTGATTACACTGAAAATGAACTTGTTGAAATTCTGAACGAATACCTAAGAAGCCTAAAAGCTAATTGGGAAGTCGCTGAAGAAAGCCTTACAAAAAGAATACCGGGCAAAAACCAAAGAAATAAAGTATAATCACTTAATAGAGAAATGTCAAAAAACTTTGACCTTGTGTTTGGGATTAAAAGTTAACTTTACATAAACACCGCTTGAAAGGGATGAAGATGATTAACCATTTTTAATTACTGTTTAATTAGTTCATGTCTAATTGAATATAAGGCGGGTTACGACTATCTCGCTTGTTAGTAGACTGAAATATCTGACGGCTTTTTTTAAAAAGAAGGCTACTTATGTAACGAAACTATTAAGTATATACAATTATGTATCGCTTCCTGAGGAAAACAAGTTTGCCTATTCTACCAATCGACACAGGCCGATACGGCACTACTGAAATGAGAAAAATCTTCGATGAAGAAAACCGATTACAAAAAATGCTGGACGTAGAGGCGGCGCTAGCTTGTGCACACAGCCAATTTGGCAATATCCCAAAAAGTGACGCCCAAACAATCATGGAAAAAGCTTCCACAAAATACGTTAAGCTTGAGCGTGTAAAACAAATTGAAAACGAAATTAGACATGACGTCATGGCTCTGGTTAGAGCATTAGCCGAAGTATCAGGTTCAAGTGGAGATTATGTTCACCTTGGGGCAACAAGTTCTGACATGCTAGATACGGCAACAGCTTTACAACTTAAAGAAGCTGTGACGCTTATAGAAGAACGACTAAATGAACTGGAATCAGTTCTAATTTTTAGAGCGGAAAAGCATAAAATGAGCATCACAATGGGAAGAAGCCATGGTCAACATGCTCTACCAACCACTTTTGGCTTCAAGGTTGCAGTGTGGGCACGAGAAGTTGCTAGACACATTCAACGCCTCCGAGACTGTAAAAGAAGACTGTTAGCTGGAAAGATGAGTGGTGCAGTAGGAACCCAAGCAGGTTTAGGACCAAAAGCGCTCGAGATACAAGAATTTGTTATGGAGAGGTTGGGCATCAGTGCAGCTGATATTTCCACGCAGATTGTCCAGAGGGATCGTTACGCTGAATTAACGTGTATTTTGGCTATACTTGCTTCTACACTAGAAAACATAGCATCTGAGATTCGGGAGCTTCAGAGACCAGAGATCGGTGAGGCTTTCGAGGCTTTCGAACAGAAGAAACAGGTTGGCAGTTCAACAATGCCCCATAAACGTAATCCAATGATCAGTGAGAGAATCTGTGGTTTGGCAAAGCTAGTAAGAAGCCTTGTTACCCCAGCACTGCAGAATGTTCCTACATGGCATGAACGCGACTTGACCCAGTCTTCATGTGAACGGTTTGTGATTCCAGAAGAGTGCATACTCATCGATTACATGCTGATTTTGATGATTCGAGTACTTAAAGGGCTAGATGTTGACGAGACAAGGATGCGAAAGAACTTGGAAATAACGCAAGGACGGATGATGTCTGAGTCAGTTATGCTAGCCCTAGCAAAGAAGGGTTTAGGTCGCCAGAAAGCCCACGAACTCACCCGGGAACTTGCAATAAAAAGCCACAATGAACAACGCGAATTCAAAATAGTTCTTGCAGAAAACAGCCGAGTCAAAGAACTGCTTAGTCCAGACGAAATCAAGGAAGTTATGGACCCACAAAACTATCTAGGCACTGCCCCCAAACAGATTGAGCTAGTTATAGAAAAGACAAAACTGGAAAGAAAAGCTCGGGGATTGTCTGACTAGAAGTCGGTCAATTCTCGCTGTTGTTCAGGATCATTTTTCTTTAGTTGTTTCCACTCTTCTTCTTTGATATAGCCGCCCACCTGCTCCTTGATATTTTGAGCTAATCTAGGTCCAATTAATGGTAGTCCAGTTAGTTTTGGTAGAGGAGTTCTCTTGAGATCATCAATAGTTCTTAACCCAGACTTGTGGAGTATGCGGGCTCGGACTCTTCCGATACCCTTCAACATTACCAAAGGAAGCAGTTCAGGTTTCACTCCTTTTTCAATTCTCACTGTGAGTTTAGCTAGATGAGACAAGAGATCTTTGTGCTTGAATAGTGAAGCCATCTCATGAGAGGCATGAATGAGCCACTTAGCGTTTGAGATGAGACGATAAAGGTCTCCAGATTGAACCTTAAATTTTTCGCTCATTTCGTCTTCGGTTATTTCATTCATCCAAGACTTCAGCACCCACGACAGTTTAACTTCCCCCAGAAAATTCTCAAAAGCTAGTCTATCCATCCACGGATCTGGAATGTCAAACATAAACTCGTCTTTATGATCTTCAATAAAGAATTGGAGGTTATCCATATCACTTGAGTAAGGACGAAGCTTAGGAAACATGTCTGGTGTGCGAGCAATCATTTGCAAAAAACTGACATCAGTGAGATGTTGGGCGCGGTTTGTAAGAGCATTCCTAATGATAACTCCAGTTAGGGGATCAATGTAGAGTTCGGAGACTCTTCGTCCAAACTTGGTAGCGAAAATCTTGTCGCCGTTAACCTCAATCATCTTTTCAGTAAACAGAAAACCCAAACTTTTCTGAATAACTCCCTTTATCGCCCTAGGATCATACTGGTAAGCATAGAATGTTTTACCAAAGAACTCATAGATTCCCTGTTCTGTATGTGCAAAATCAGACGAGACAGTAGCCAAAACATGTGAACGCAAGATTCGTTCCACTGCAAGTTTTGACCATATCTTCTCGGGTTCAGCCAGAATGTAGCTTTCCATGAGGTAATCGCGTTCATCTTCGGTCTTGGCTATCAGGATGGAGTCTCCAAACTTATCGTATCGTGGTCTTCCGGCTCGTCCAGCCATTTGTTTATACTCAAGAACCGGTATTGGATAGTAACCGTAATTAGACTCATATCTCCTATACTCGTTTATTATAACTACCCGTGCTGGAAGATTCATTCCAAACGCTAATGTTGGGGTGGCAGTTAAGACCTTTATTTTTCCTTCCCGGAATGAATCCTCAATTATTTTCCTGTGACCATTGTTTAATCCTGCATGATGAAATGCTGCTCCGCCGCTGACCACCTCTGCTAGTTGCTCACCGAGTCTGGTTCGTTCTCCTGTTGAGAGAATTTGTTCAGATAATTGCTTCAGCGAACGTTTCATGGGTTTAGATAAGAGTGGCTTGATTTTGGCTGCAACTTTCTTGGCTAAACTTATCGAGTTTCTTCTGGTGCCCGCGAAAGCTAACACTTGGTTTCCAGACTTTACTGTGTATATCGCTAAGTTGAGGCTGGGATTTTTAGTACTTTTTTCTATTTTTAGTGCACCGCCGTCCTTAAAATGAATCTCATCATGGAGAATTACACCTTCCCTTAGGGTTACAGGTCTCCATTCTGTCGTAACTGAGATTGCCTTGAGCCACTCTGCAACTTCTTCAACATTCTTTATTGTAGCACTTAGAACTACGAGTTGGATGTCAGGGTTCACTTGCATTAAACGCGCTAACACCACTTCAAGTGTTGGTCCCCGCGACGGATCATTTAGAAGATGAACCTCATCAGCTACTACAAGAGAAACATCGCCTACCCATTTGGCTCTATGGCGTAACAGTGAATCCGCTTTTTCGTTTGTGGTTATTATAATGTCATGTTTTCCCATCCATGGGTCACTGCTGTCGTAGTCACCTGTGCTAAGACCCACGCTAATCCTTCTTACATTATCCTTCTGTATACTTGTGTATTTCTGGAATTCCTCAAACTTTTCGCTGGCTAGAGCCCGTAACGGAGAAAGATACAAGACTTTTCCGTCCCGATCTAAAACATGTTTGAGGGCACACAGTTCAGCAACTAATGTTTTTCCTGAAGCCGTAGGACTCGCCAAAACAAGATTCTTACCATCCAAAGCACCAGCTAATATCGCCTCCTTCTGAGGAGGATATAATTCCGTGATTCCTAAACTAGCAAAAACCTGTTTTACGGAATCACGCAGCGGCAGTTCTTCGATCTTCAACATGATAGCCTTTTAGTTCAAGTCTTCTTGAGGAAACCATCACGTGGTGCAAATAGAGTTCCCTCTTTTAACATCTGCCCAATTAGACGTTCAGCTTCTCCAGCTAGTATATCAAATTCGGTTTGAAGCCTCTCTAACAACCGTTCCTTGTCCACAATTCCAGTTTCCTTCTCCAGACTGGTAACGAGTCCCAGAATTATTGAGAGTTTGTCGCGTAGGCTCTTGGGTTTTCCCGTCATTATGATGTCAATGTCAAACTTATGCGATGAAATGTCTATTCCAACCTGCTCAAGAGAAGTCTTCATAATATTAATAGCCCGCTCAGCATCTTCAAGTGTAACCTTATCTCTAAGAGCTACACGAGCCCTAGCCTCAGCAACACGAATCAAAGATTCCAATTGTCGTGCAGTTATAGCTACGGGTGTGCCCTCTGTTTCGCTGGCAGACCGCATAAGCAGATAAAACTCTTTTAGTTGGTCGAGAGCCTCCTGTGTCAGTATTGGCTTTAAATTTTTGGCGTAGCTTATGTATTTCCGAAATATATCAGACTCTATTGGCGCTTCAACAGGAGATACTCCTGTTCTGTGGAGATCAAGTATGTGCTCAGTCATTTGCGTGTCTTTAATTTTCTCAGGCACATCCCTTAAAACGAAAATCAGATCGAATCTTGAGAGTATTGTAACTGGAAGTGAAATGTTTTCTCCCACTGTCCTGTAAGGGTCATATCTACCCAATGTTGGGTTTGCCGCGGCTAGAATAGAAGTTCGAGCGTTTAACGTGGCAACGATTCCTCCCTTTGCAATCGAAACTGTATGCTGCTCCATGACTTCGTGAATGGCTACTCGATCCTCTGTTCGCATCTTATCCATTTCGTCTATAGCTGCTATACCCTTGTCCGCCAGTACTAAAGCTCCGGCTTCAAGGGTCATTCCGCCCGACTTGTCACGAAGCACCGCAGCTGTCAATCCAGCGGCTGTAGTTCCACGACCAGAGGTGTATAGTCCTCTAGGAGCTATCTTTGCTACGTACTGAAGAAGCTGGGATTTGGCTGTTCCCGGGTCTCCCACTATCAGAACGTTAAGGTCTCCTCTGATTGTTATGTCTGGGAAATGTTTCGCAGTACCACCGAAAAGAAGATACATTATTGCCTCTTTTATGTGTTCATAACCATACACAGAAGGCGCTAAAGAATGAAGAATCATGTCGTGGATTTTCGGATCTTTTGCTAATTCAAGAATCTTTTTCTCTTCTTCTGGCGTGATGAGAACTTTATCCGGCTCCTTACTCTCCACGTCGATATAGTTTGTGTCTAGATGTAATGTGAATGATCGGAGTTGTCCAACCCTCGGGAGGCGGGAAGCAACAGCTCTGGTGACTCCAACAACAGAAACATGGTCTCCAGGTCGTGCCGCGTCAACAAGGTCTCTTTCAAGAAGCTTAATATCAAGCCATCTTGGAAGCTGACCAGGAGGAAGGTCCTCTGGGCGTTCTTGGATTCGTACATCTTGGGAGTCAATAAAAGTGGATTCTTCCTGAATGAAATCGAAGGAACTTTTTCGTCTACATTCAGGTGCGCTGCATGCAAGGGGTGCAGTCAAAAATGGACCCGATTGGGTAATATTAGATGTTGCTCCGCACCATTTACATTTGAAAGATGCTTCCATGACCATAGGTCGGGCGGGACTGGCGCGGACTACAATTCCTTCAAGCATAACAAGTTTTCCGATATGTTTAGAACCCAAAATTCGAAGCGGTGTGGATTCTGGTAATCCTTGAAATCGAACTGTTAAATTACCGATTTCTTCGGCGTATTCGGGTTCCTCTATCTGCAGTTGAGCCTTGGCGGCTCGATTAGCATATTCTAAATATTCGTCGGGGTTATCCATAAGTTGCTGAGCTAGTTTTGGTTCGGTTGCTAGGAGCCCATCAAAATCTACCATGAACGATTTTTTTCCAGATACTGCCATGTTGGAGAGACGTTCACGGTATTTGTTTAATTTGAAGAAATCTAGAAAAAGTGTTTCTGGATTTGCCGTTAACGTTTCTTCTGTCATGTTCTTTCTTCTCCTTGTGGTTTCAAGATTTCATTTTGCCATTCGTTAATAATCTTGTGTAAACAGTCATAGACATATTTTTCTTCTTTTGTAAGGCTCCGTAGAATTTGACCTGTTTGATCTCTTCCTGATGAAGCTAACGAAACTATTTTTTTAAGTCTCATCCTAAGTATGTCCATGGAAAGATTCTTTGCTTTTTCAGAGTCGCTCCTTTTTTCTGGCTTCTTGATTGCTTGTTCATTCAAGTCTTTTAGAAAACGCCGCAGTTTGGGATAAAACTCTTCAGGAATAGACGTGACTCTCTGAGAAGTCTGAACACGTTCTTTCCATTGAATCTTGTTTAACATCATCAAATCAAGGGGGTCATTCATTCGGATGTGGGCTATTCCAGCCTTTTTCAGCTCAGTGGCGATCCAATATCTGACTTCGTATTCTTTTCCTTCTTTGAATGGCCCGACTTTTATGCCGGGAAGATCAATTTCGGGGCTGTCCCTGTTTGCCACTATCTTGATAACAGTGTTTTCGAAGACGAAATCAGCGTCTCGTATTGCTTTTGCAGGATCAGGAGGCAATCCCAACTCTCCTTAGGCAGAAACTCTACCCCAAAAAGAATGTGACGGGCCAATATAAAACTCTAATTAAATAAAATGAGGCAACGAATTATGAACGAAAATCGATAGTTTCTCCATATTTAACTAGAACCATTTGTAACTAAGTGTTTGGAGATTAGAAGTTAATCCCAAAACACTTCAATTCTGTTGTTAGGTGATATTTTCACTTAGAAAATCTTAATAATAAACATAATCAAAAATTGCTTTATGAAAATAAAAAAGAGACCCTATACTGCATTGTTTTCTTGTCCTGTTGTTCTTGTAACCTGTTTAGATTCAATGGGAGCACCTAACATAATCACTTTGGCTTGGGTAGGAACAGTATGTTCTGAACCGCCCACAGTAGGATTGGGTATTAGACCATCACGGTTTTCTCATAAACTGATCGAAAACAGCAAAGAATTTGTTGTAAACGTTCCATCAACCAAAATTATCAGAGAAACAGATTACTGCGGAGTAACTTCAGGAAAGGATGTTGACAAGTTTTCCAAAACCAAACTAACCCAAGAGAAGGCAGATAAAGTTAAAGCTCCACTAATACGTGAATGTCCCGTAAATATGGAATGTATCTTGAAAAATGTGATTCCATTAGGCGCTCACGATCTATTCCTTGGAGAAATTATTAAAGTACACATCGACAAAGATATTCTAGACGAGAAAGGAAACGTTGACTTCACAAAAGCATCTCCATTTACTTATAATCTAGGCGAATACTGGAGTCTAAACAAGAAAATAGGAACCTATGGATACTCAAAAAAGTAGTAGGTTGCTAGTGTGCAGAAAATTCAATACGAGTACTAATTTATAACGGTCTTTTTCCATTAATCGTCTCGGAGGCTAACGTTTGAGTTATGAGATGTGGGCTGAGAAGTATCGCCCAAAGTCCTTAGATGCAATTATTAATCAGAAGGAAATTGTGGAACGCCTGAAAAGTTTCGTACGGGCAAAGAATGTTCCTCACTGCATTTTTGCTGGTCCACCCGGTACAGGAAAAACCACAGCAGCGCTTTGTCTATCCATGGACCTTTATGACAAAGGCTACCGGGAGCACCTGATGGAGTTGAATGCTAGCGATGAAAGAGGAATTAAGATGGTACGAGAGACCGTGAAGACTTTTGCCAGAACCAGATCAATCGGAGAAATCCCTTTCAAGATACTGATTCTCGACGAAGCAGACAACATGACCTCAGACGCCCAACAAGCATTAAGGAGAACAATGGAACGGTTCACTGAAACTTGCCGTTTCATCATGATCGCAAATTACAGCGGCAAAATCATAGAACCCCTCCAGTCTAGGTGTGCTCCGTTCCGTTTCTCTTATATGTCACAGCAAGATCAAAACCGCTACTTACGTCACATTATCGACGAAGAGAACGTTAAGATATTAGACGAAGGCTACGACGCCATCTTTGAAGTAAGTGGAGGTGACCTTCGAAAAGCCACTAACACGTTACAAGCTGCGGCATCCATGGGCAAAGTAATCGATTCAGAAACCGTTTACTCTGTTATTGGACATGCAAATCCAGCGGACGTTAGTGAAATGATAAAAATTGCCATGAAAGGTGACTTCATAGAAGCTAGAAAGAAGCTCCGTGAGATGATTATTAAGTATGGCGTGGCTGGTAGTGACATCATAAAACAGATTCACTCTTCAATCTTTCGTTCTATGCTACCTGATTCATGGAAGGTCACACTCAGCGAAGCCATAGGAGAAGCCGATTTCCGTATGGTTCAAGGCGCTGATGTGGAAGTTCAGTTAAGTGCTCTTTTGGCTCGGTTAACGGAAGCGGGTCAAGAGTTAGGCAGAGGCGGTTAACCGTTTGTCCACTATTTGGACTCAGAAACATAAGCCTCAATCGTTAACAGAAATAGTGGGCAACAGAGATGCAAAACAGCAATTTCTTACTTGGTTAAAATCATGGAGTAACGGAATTCCAAAGAAGAGAGCAGTCCTTTTACATGGTTCACCAGGTGTTGGCAAGACAGTAACTGTTGAAACGTTAGCAAAAGAATTGAACATGGAACTGGTTGAAAAGAATGCCAGTGACTATAGAACAGCAGACGCCATCAAACGGTTTGCTGGTCTGGCTTCACAATATGCTACGTTGTTGGGCGGAAATCGGTTAATTCTACTAGATGAGGTTGATGGAATCACAGGTAAAGCGGACAGAGGTGGAGTTAGAGAACTCACTAACATTTTAAAGACCTCCAGAAACCCTATTGTTCTCACAGCAAACGACGCATATAACAGCCGTTTTAGTACTATACGTAAATATTGCTTAATTATTCCATTTAAGAAGCCCACAATAAGAGAAGGTTTATTCCATCTGAAACGAATCTGCAAAAAAGAGGCAATTGAAGCTGACGACAAGATTTTGAAGTTTATTGTTGAACGGTCCGGAAGAGACGTCAGATCAGCCGTTAACGACCTGCAGGCACTGGCCCAGGGCAAAACACGTCTCACTATGGAGGACGTATCTTGGTTAGCTAGCAGGGATAGAAAAGAAGTAATCTTCGATGTTATGCGAACAATACTATATTCTAAAGATTCGTGGAAAGCAAAGAAGGCAGTAAGCAGTTCTGATGTAGATCCCGATATGCTCTTCAACTGGATATACGAGAATGCGCCCTACCACTTAACCAACGTTCATGATCTAGTTAAAGCCATGGACTATCTATCTTTGGCAGACATATACCGAAAACGAATCCGGACCACCCAGAACTGGAGCCTTCTACGATATGTTCTCGACTTTATGACCTCAGGAGTAACAGCTTCTAGGCAGTTAACCAAGACTTCAGGGTGGATTCCATTCAGGTTTCCAGAAAAGATACGTATGCTATCTAGAACCAAAGGAGAACGAGCGCTTCAGTTCAATATAGGTCTGAAGATACGAAAGAAATGCCACCTTTCTGCTAGAAGAAGCATCAAGGAAGTCATCCCCTACCTGAGAATTATCTTCCAAAACAATCCTAAAACTGCAGCGGGATTATTCAATTGGCTTGAATTAGATGAAGAAATGGTAGAATACTTAGCAGGAAACAAGAAACAAACAAAATCTATCATCACCAAGCTAGAATAAATTATCCTTAAAGAGCGTTTTTAGGGAAGGGGTCTTTCTCCTAACGTTACAGTTAATTCAAGCTCCTGTCCGTCTCTAATAATTCCCAAATCTACGGACTCTTCGGGACTGGTGTTTCTTTCCATGTATACTACAAGGTCAGCCATTGTTATCGTTGGAATACCATCAACTTCTGTAATAACGTCTCCACCAAGTAAAATCTCTATTCCATCAACAATGGTAGTTTCGTTTCCACCTCTTAGTCCTGCAAGATTTGCTGGACTACCCGAAGTTACTTCTATTACGAGAATACCTTGAGGTTTCTCAAGCCCAACAGCGTCAGCAATGGCTATGTTTACTTCACGTGCAGCGATACCTAACCACGGATGCTTGTAGTCGCTAGTTTCTATCAAATCATAAATTTCTCGTTTAACCGTGTCAGAGGGAACAGCGAAGCCTATACCCGTGAAGGTACCTGTAGCTGACTGTATTGCAGTGTTTACGCCCACAACCTGCCCTCTGACATTAACCAATGGACCGCCAGAGTTTCCGGGATTTACAGCGGCGTCTATCTGGATTACGTCTATAATTACATATCCTCCTGAAGCTTCCAGGGTTCTCTCTAGGGACGAAATTATGCCCACGGTTAATGTATCGCTAAGACCATAGGGGTTGCCCATAGCTGCAACAGGTTCGCCAACAATAAGGTCAGAGGAGCTTCCTAGAACAACCGGATGTAATGTTGTGATGTCTGGATCAACTTTTATGACGGCCAAGTCGCTATAAATATCCATACCAACTAGGGTGGCTGAAGTTATGTTTCCATCCAAGAAAGTCACTTGTATTGTGTTAGCCCCTTGAATAACATGATGGTTAGTTACAATATGGCCTTTAGAATCATACATGAAACCTGAACCTAATCCAAGGTCGGTTTGGATAAGAACAACAGAGTCTTTGAGTTGATTATAGATCGTAGGCCATGGCATTAGGCTTGTCTGATCAATTACCTCAATAATTTCAAGTTGATTCTTCAAGTCGTGAATTTCGGTGCTCTGTTCGGCTATACTTGTCTCCATTATTTCCAATTGATTTTGAAAGTTCAGGAAAGCTGTAGCGAATATTCCCATGTTGAAAATTAGCAGGATTACGATTGCCGCAAATGCATAAGCCCAATTGTTGGAACGTGAATGTGCAGATTCTTCAGGCATCAAATTACATATCCTTCTTTTACACGTCAGATGCGTATTTGTTCTTTTTAAAAGGACCCAACACTTCTAAAGGGTTTCGGAATAAATATATTCATAAAAACAGGCTATTAGATGGTGTTTTGAGCTGTCTGGATTGCTTTGTAATATGGTTCACGTTTTTTGATTGTCTCGATGAGGATTTTCGCCAATCTCTTGTCATCGGCTCCGTTTCGTATAGGCGTCAAAATATCTACCAGGTTATCTTTTTTCATTAGACATGGTTTTAGTTTTCCATCGCTTGTAACGCGGATGCGAGTGCAGTTGGCACAAAACTCTGTGTTTTCTATTGGCCGAATCAGTTCAACTTGAACTTTTGGTAGCGTGTAAACCCGCCTTTTTTGCATGTATTTTCGGACTCTAGTCTTCGATGCCAGCTTCTCTAATGTCTGTGCGATTTCATCCAAACCAAGATGGTAACGGTCATAGTATGTTTTGCTGATGTTAATCGGTTCCAGTTCAATCATTTGTAAGATTGTTCCTGTTTGCGCAGCAAACTGGATCATCTTTTCTATTTCGTTGTCATTCACGTTTTTGAGCACGAGAACATTTAATTTCACGGGTTGTAGTCCCGCTTCTACCGCAGCCTTGATGCCGTTAAGGGCATCTTGTAGGTCGCCTCCCATAAGCTTATTGTATACCTCAGGATTTATTGTGGGAAGACTCACATTCAATCGAGCTAATCCCGCAGCTTTCAAGTCTTTGGCTAATCCCTTCAAATGTGTCCCATTGGTAGTCATTGACAGGTCAGTCAATCCTTCAAGTCCATTGATACCTCTAACGATTTTAACAATTCCTTTGCGAAGGAGAGGTTCTCCTCCTGTTACTTTAACTCGAGAGATTCCAAGACTGATGGCTATCCTGACTATGCGTACGATTTCATCCACGGTCATTTCTGTTGAGGGATTTCTCTCTCCCTCCCTGTGACAATAAGGACAATGTTTGTCGCATTTTTGGGTAACAGAAATTCTAATATTGAGAACAGGGCGGTTACAATTGTCATAGATCATTAATGGTCACATTTCTTAGCAGATCCGTTATGTATGGGAAAACATATCTCAAACAAGATAAACCTTTCCGAAAAAAGATGTAAATGATCACAAAACAACATGTGGAATCATGTAAGTTTGAATGAAATCGTGCAACCATAGACGTAATCTACATAAACTTATCTGTTCCATAAATTATCACAATTATCTTGGTGAGTTATGTGTTGTCTTTTCATTTAGATTCCTTATCTTCGGAGGAACTATACAAAGATGTTCTTGTGAGACTTGTTCATGGAGTTGACTTAATGATGAACTATTTTGAATTAAAAAGCGAAGCTGTGAATATTCCTTTTCATGCGCATCCAGTGGAACATCTAGTTGTGGTTATGGAGGGCTCTATGGAATTTATATTTGAGGACAAAACACTCGTTCTGAAGAAGAAAGATTGCCTGTTTGTTCCCGCTAAAACTAAGCACACAGCACGGGCAATAGAAGTGCCGGTAAAAGCGCTTGAGCTATATGATGTTTCAGAAGATTAACATTGTGACAGATGGTGGAGCAACATTTAGTATACACATTGTAGTTGGTCTAAATATAGTTGGTCTAAATATAGTTGGTCTAAATATTGTATCTAATATAGCATCTTAAACTGATTTTTAATGTCTGTGCTAACGCCCTGACCTTTTTAATTGCAACAATTTCTTTCAAAAAATCTATTTTACTTAAATAATTAGGGAAATGAGTTTTGTGAGAATATCACACAATTATATGTCTGATTTCAGACATAGACTGACTTTAGAGAAAAACATAAAATCATGATTTGCAGATTGCATTGGTATGAAATGTCCTAGATGCGAAACCGAAATGATTACAAGAAAACTCAAAGGAAAAAAACAAGTGTTCTTTTCATGCTCCAGTTGTCACTATAATCGTACTTCAAGAACATAACCTATCGGTTATTCTGTTTCTTGGTCGTTGGGAGTTGTTCATTTGATCAGATAGTCCCTTCGCATCAATGAAGGAACTGGAGGAAGAATACATTCCTTTTTGAATTCTTTCTGGATTAACTCCGTAAGGTTTGATTTGATGAATTCCTATTTGGGCGGGTCGTGTATTCAAAACAAGATTTCATCTCGTTTGTTCACCCTTTGTTACGAAAAATGAGTTTTATTTCTCTTTTTATTTTCGGAATAATAATTAATGATTTTAGTTTTTTAGGATGGTTTCTATTATGAATTTGCCTTTTTCAGGGAAGGATGTGTAATCTATATTGAAAATAATTGATGCTTATACTTCAGGGCTGCTATCTGTGATGTTGATTATTTTGAGGTAAAATCTATTACCACAAAACGTGGAGACATATCCCGTAAACTCCTCCTTTTTTTAGAATTAAGACTCTTCTTAGACACTCCGTCATAACTGAAATTGAATTTCATAAATAATAACTAATTTAAAAATAGCAAGTCAAAATGTTGAATAGTTTTAATTCTGCTAATAGGTGTATTATTTGGAGAATCGCTATTGGTGACCTTGAGGGGAAAATGAAGAAATGCTTTTTTTCGATAATACTGAAATCCAACTAAAAACAATGTTCACCGTTCAGTCAAAAAGATACTTGGTAAGAATCTCCCGTAATGCGTAAACATAAAATTATTAAAGTATCCGTCTTGATTAAAGATAAAAATCGGAAGAATTGACCAGTGAAAAAAAATAAAATATTGATTCTTGTGTTTATTGTGACCCTAATATTTTCATTTTCAAAAATAAACACAATTTTCGGAGTTGACCCTGATCTTCCTCAATGGCAAGTTGGTAACTGGTGGAAACTTAATATAGAAATTTCAGGCGAGGTTAATTCAGTTGGTACGACTACATATACCATTGTGGGCAACAATGTTGATATTGTTCAAAATGGACAGAATTATAATTGTTACCAAATTAATGCAATTGGTACTGGAACAATTTTTGGGGACATCGATGGCACCAGGATAGGAGGAACTTGGACATTAACAGAACGACACTATTACACGAAATCCGAACAAAGTTGGGTCGGATTTTATTCAACTTATGAAGACACAATCTCAGTTAATGACAATTCTGGGATTACTCCAATTTCTACGGTTCAAGATGAATTTTCCTCAAAGACCATCCTTGACATAACATTCAATCCTCCTTTTGAAGCTAACAAAGGTTATCCATTGACTGTTGGGGAAAGTTGGTCTGCAGCAACTATTGAAACCATAAAAAAAGAAACAACAATCAATGGGGATACAGAATCTTCGACAGAAAATGAAGCTTACTCAAAGACGTTCTTAGTACTTCAAAAGGAAACAATAACTATAGCTATAGGTGAAACTGATGCATATATTATCAAGAGAACTGACCCTGATGGAGCTTATGCAGAAATATTCTATTCTCCAGAAGTGGGTTTTGATGTGAAACAAATCGAGTATGATTCAACTGGAACAATCCAAACGTCCATGGAATTATTAAGTTATGAATATCAATCAATTGGTGATAACTCAAATTTACTTGCCACAGGAAAATTTACGATAATTGTTATGGTGCTAGTGATTTCTGCAATTGTAGCTATTTACATTTTGAAAAAGAAAATGAAGAGCCAAAATGATGTAGTAATGCGGAAATTACTCAGGTAAACTCTATTAAGGATATGGCTGCATACTCAATAGATAACACTCAGGTGATAAGGTGGAACGTGAATGAAGCTTGTAACAGTTCTTCTTCCAGAAGCTTATTTGGTGGGACTTGATGAACTAGTACGGTCAGGAATGTATCCGAGTCGAAGTGCCGCAATTAGAGCAGCTGTACGAGACATGCTAAAGAAAGAGTTATGGGCTAAACGGGACTAGTTTATAAATCACGGTTTTTTTGTTTTGAGATTCCGAAGTATTTTTTTTATCAACTGTAAACCTCCCTGTTATTCCAGTGGGGTATGTCTAAGATGTTCCTGAAAAACAGGATTACTTTCACTAATCTCTCCCCTCTTTGCATTCATACGTTATGCCCCATAGCTTAAAACGACTCAGAAAGAACCCATAATAAAAATCGGATGATAATTCATTAAAATTATGAAATGGTGAAAGTATGATGACGGAAGATAACGAACTTAAAAGCCTTCCAGGTGTTGGACCTGCAACAGCCAGTAAACTAAAATCCGCTGGAATCACAACTGCTGCAGCAATTTCAGTTACTCCTCCCAACGAAATAGCAGAAAGGACTGGGATAGGATTCAATACAGTCCTTAATATCGTAACAGCCACAAGAGAAAAAATGGGCATAGGTTTCATGACTGCAGAAGACCTGTGGAAAAAACGTCAAGACATGCAAAGATGCTCCACTGGTTCAAACAATCTAAATATGCTCATGGGTGGAGGAATCGAAACTCAAGCCATGACGGAAGTCATAGGTGAATATGGCGTAGGCAAAACTCAGATATGCTTTTCACTTTGTGTTAGAGTCCAACGTCCAGTGGAGGAGGGGGGATTGGCTGGAAAAGCTGTGTATATTGATACTGAAGGAACATTCATTCCTGAAAGAATTTTCCAGATAGCTGAATCGTTAGGGCTTGATCCCCACGAAACTTTGGGTAACATCTTTCTAGCTCGAGCTTACAATAGTAGCCATCAAGAATTACTGACAGAGCATCTCTTCAAATTCTGTCCAGAAAACGACGTGAAACTAGTTGTCGTAGACTCTATGATTGGACATTTCAGGGGTGAATATGTTGGGCGGGAACACCTTGCCGAACGCCAGCAGAAACTTAACAGTCAATTACACAAGCTAATAAGGCTAACAGAAGCATATAATCTATCAGTCGTGATTACAAATCAGGTTCAGGCTAATCCTACAGCGTTTTTTGGAGATCCAAACAGACCAGCAGGCGGAAACGTTATGGCACATGCATCAACGCACAGAGTTTACCTTAGGAAAGGCGGAAAAGGAAGCAGACTCGCCACAGTTATAGATTCTCCATACCTGCCTGAAAACAAGGTACGATTTAAAATCACAGAAAAAGGCGTCGAGGATGCTGGTGAAGCTTAATATGTACAACTTTTTTTAGGCTTTCTAACCTTGAAAAGATCGCTTGACATGAAAGTATGAACTTTCATGTTGGATAGTAATATCAAGTTAAGCGGCTACTTTTTTATAATCAAAATTGTCTTTTAAGATTAGACTTTTGTGTTTAGTTATGTCTGTTTCTTGAGCAATCAACCTATTTATTGACGTAACACCTTTTTTATCGCCCAGAAGTATTGCTCCAACAATTTTTCCTTTTTCTAGAACGAGTTTTTTGTAGATCCCTTTTTTCTCGTCTGACTCTTTGATTTCTTCATATTTCGGGTCATCTGGATTAACGAGTCCAATGGAAGTAAGGTCTAAATCAATGACATTTAATGTGTTAGAATTGGTAGTTCCAGTGTAAACGCTTTTATCATTACCTAATATGTTCTCGACTGCTATCCTTGCTTGTTCCATTGCAGCAGGAATTATTCCATACGTGGTTCCTTCAAATTCTGTCACATCCCCAATCGCATATATATCCTCGGAACTTGTTAGCATATGTCTATCAACAATTAGGCCTCGGTTAACTGTGATTCCTGCTTCTGAAGCCAATTCAGTATTGGATCTTATACCTGCCGAAAATAGGACAATATCTCCATGGATTGATTCTCCGTTGTCAAGTAAGATACCCGAAACTTTATTTTTGCCCAAAACTTCGACGACTTTTTTGCCCAAAACAATTTCTATACCCCGAGAGTTTATATGATTCTTTAGAATTGTTGCTCCTTCATTATCAAGTTGTTTTGGTAACAGTCTAGGAAATAGCTCTACAACTATTACTTGTTGCATCAGTCTCTTCAATGATGTGGCAAACTCTAAGCCTTGGAGTCCACCGCCAATAACAATGGCTTTCTTTGTTTTTTTGGTATAATCCTTTATGGTTAGAGCGTCTTTGATTGTACGTAATGTAAATACTCCTGTCTTTTTTATGCCATTTATTGATGGAACAAATGGGTGCCCTCCATTTGCCAATATAAGTTTATCATAGTCTACTCTTGTTTTATCATCTTGCAGGATTTCCTTTTGTTCCAAATTGATGTTTACTACTCTCTTGTTTAGGTGAACCCTGATTCCTTTATTTCTGTACCACTCTTCAGAAAACATGTAAATGTCTTGAGGCTCAATTTCCCCTGACAGAACTTCGTATAATCTGGGACGAGGATAATATTGATAGCTTTCGTCTGTGTAAATTGAGACCAGTGCTTTCGGGTTTTTCTCTTTAATAATTCTTGCAGCGGTTACACCAGCAACGCCATTACCGACAATAACCACAGTTAGTGAAGACGACAAAATACTCTAATTCCCAACCTTGTAACAGATGTTATTTGATTCTTATAGTTGCTTCCTCTACATTACCATCTATTAGTTGGTATGCCGCTAGGGTGCCATCAGTTGAAGAGATGATTATCCAGAGCGAATCCCCCCATAATCTCATGTATTTCAAATCAATCAATGAAGGAGTAGCCGGTGCAGCATGAGAATGAAACAAACCAATAAACTCTTTCCCCTCTTTTTCTACCTTAGTTATGATCGCAGCAACATCTTCAGGGTCTATCTGAAAACGTGTAGTAGAATGTAACATGTTTTGAGTAATCTCAATTTTTTCCACAACTGCTTCATTTTTAGATAGTTTACCAAAAAGCATCGCACAAGCCTCAAAAGGATACACTTTTTTTGTTTCTTGTTTCAGTAAATCAATAAGACTATATTGCAAATGCAAAATCAACTGGTTACCCCCAAGACAGTAAATAATGATTGTATACTGATTTAGGTTTTTCAGTTTTTGATACACATTCACAACGAGATAGATATTTATTAATGGAAAAAAGTTTAATTTAAAAATCTAAGACAGTTATATCATACTATTAATGATTGTTTGGTGCTGTGATCAAGAAGCCGAAAAAAGACGAAAAACTCCTATTCATTCAAATCTGTTTATAATTCAAAAGTCCAAGAATCAGCAGATTCAATGAGCGATTGTTGATATGTCTGATTATCTTAAGGCTATTGCCTAGGAATTTTGTGTGTTTTGGTTGTGTTTCAGGAGATCGCATAGTTGTTAAAGCAATAAACAGGAACTAGGCCTAAAAGAATTTGCAAGATTAGTTGAAACTTTTGAAATCAAATTATTATCTTATTAGTTCTTCTTTACCCAACTGACAGTCTTGTTTACGGTTGTTTTTGTCGATGATTTTTTTGGAGGTTCTTTTGCGGATTCTTTCTTTAGACGTATCCGGGTTTGTTGCATATCCTTTGTGGTCTTTCCTGTGATCGCATCGATTATTATTATTATCTCTTTTTTGGTCTTAAGATTCTGGATTGAAACTTTGTACATCGGCTTGTAAATTATTGCACGTTCACAAACCTTGAACAATTCAGTATGGATGATCAAAATATCTGTTGGTCGATTGACAATTTTCGATTTAAGAAGCTCTACCTCTTTTCCTGTAGTCATATTGAAGTTACCATATTTTTGGTCAATCATATTCAGAATTTTTTCAGGTTGCTCTTCGAATGGTACAAATGGCAACTGCTCAAGCCCAACCTTACGCCAGTGTTTGTCAAAGATAAGGTGAGCCTTCGCCTCGAATTTGTGGCGACCTTTCCCCGTTAGTTTGACTATTTTACAGGGAGTCGAAAGATGATCCTTCAAAGACACTGGTCTTATTTTTTCGGCGAAAATTGTGATCTCCTGCATAGTCTCATCAACTTGAATGTTGTGAGTCCAGTTCTTGGAGTATTCAATAGTGTATTCTCCATCAACAACTACATACGGTTCGAAGTACTTGTCCATGGAAACAATCTGAACTTCTTCAGGTTTGGGTTTCATGAAGACTAACTTGCGGAATAGCTTTGTTTTCATATTTTCAGCGGTGGCTCTTACCGATTTGATGTCAATTCGTGACTTGTAAACAATAATCTTTTGTTCAGATACTTTTTCTGGGACATTGACATTTTTCAACAATGGAGACGCCGTTATCACTAGAATATTATATTAATTATATTGTTTATGAATACTGACTCCGTATTTGATATTCACAAAGAAAAGGCAGATAACATGTTCAAGAATTAGACGCTAGGAACAATTAATAAGTTCTGATATTGTTCTAAAATATAGAAGGTTTTTTGACAACGGGGAAAATAAATATGGAACTACATTTCAAGGAGAAGCCTTCACTCAACAATTCCACAATGATTGCTGCTTGGCCGGGAATGGGAATGCTGGCTAGAATGTCTGTTGATTACCTAATCCAACAGTTAAATGCGAAACCGTTTGCTGAAATCCACACCAAAAGTAACGATATCTACTTCAAGGATGGAATAGGAAACCTTAGCCAGTACTTGCACCGATTCTACTATTGCAACCGAGATCAAGGCGATCTGATCATTTGTGTTGGGGACATTCAACCTCAATCATTGGGTGATATCCATGAGCTGGCTAACCAAGTTTTAGATGTTGCCAATGAGTTTGACGTTAAAAGGGTCTACACTTTCGCAGCTGTTCCCAATCCCAAGGATGTGACTCCACGGGTCTTTGGGGTGGTTAACCAGCCTGAACTTTTAAGATTCTTGAATGAAAACGATGTCCAATTAGTCGACGGCGATGGCAAAATCATGGGCCTTAACGGAGTATTAATAGGCATCGCCCAGCAAAGAGAGATAGAAGGTATTTGTCTTCTTTCCGAGATCAGATATTTGGATATCCCTCAACCTCGATCAGTTCAAGTTGTTCTCAAGACATTGATGAATATTCTAGACATCAAAATAGATCTATCTAAACTGGAACAACAAGCTGATGAGATGGAACAAAAGCTAGCGGAAATCAAAGAGCGCAGAACTCCTGAAGTATACAAATCAAAGGAACCACGTTACATAAGCTAGGTAAAGTAACAGCTAGATTGCCTAGACATTCTTGTTAATTATAGCTTTTTCTATGTATATCATCCAGCAGAACGTTTTCCCAATCCTCACTAATTCGTAAAGTTCAGGTGATTATTCTTTCATAAATATCAGAACGAATAATCTTCTCAAAAAAAACCCTTTCTGGGGTCCCCCCAATCCAGTATGTGTCTAATTGCAGTGTTAAACCTCAAGCTATGACATATTATGAATCTTCAATTACACCTTCAAAGCTGAACAAATTAACGTTCTATTAAAAAACAATTTGATATTGATGTTACTTAATCCGCTTACTATGTGTAGAGCCGAAAAGTGTGGTTACATTTTATGCATCTAAAAAACTGTGTTGCTCCTTCATCGCCTGAACGAGTTTGAACCTGCCATGTGTACGCTAAGTTGTGTTCACACTTTGGGCACTTGATTTTTGTTGTAGGATTAGTTTTCAATTGTTGATCTTCTTTTCCAATAACCACGATTGTCTCTTTGGTATTTTTGTGTGCAAGCTTTTTTGCGGCAGATGATTGGACGACTTTTTGACAATTACATACCGGGCAGACAAAAGCAGAGCCATCTTTGGTTCGCTGCAATACCATCCTTTTTTCACATGAAGGACAAAATTCCATTTTAGTCTCTTCCTTAGAGCGAGTAAATGGAGGATGTCCCCATTAAATATTAACCTTTTTATGTATGACGTAAAACGTTATTTTTCTCGTGCATGCTTCAATATGTGCCCTGTTTCTGGAAGGATAAGTTTAGTCATGACAAGCTTGACTCCCTGAGGCGAGCCAGGTATACAGAAGACAACCTTTCCTTGATCAGTGACTCCTGCCAATGCTCTGGTCATTATAGCTGACGATCCTATCTCGTCGTAACTCAGCTTCCTGAATAGTTCACCAAACCCTGGCAAAGTCTTGATCATAAGGGGTCTTACTGTCTCGATTGCTATGTCAGTTAAACTGACTCCTGTTCCACCACATACAATAATAACATCCACCTCTTCTAAACCTATGGAATTGCCAACATATTTTCCAAGCATAACTCTATCATCCGGTAAAATTTTACGAGAGATCACACTATGACCTGCATTCTTTACAAGTTCAACAATTAAGTCTCCCGAGGGATCGCTGAATTTCTCTCTTGCCTTGAGTTTCTTATAGCGAGATGAACTAGAAACTATAACTACAAAACTGAGTTTTCGGGGAGCCTCATTTTTGTGTTTATGTGAAGATTCGCTCATATATTATTCTCCTTTATTTTGTTGAGTACATGCAAGTCTTGGATGCTAGTGCTTGGATACTGTCCATCCAGATCTTTTTCGTACTGTTTGGTCATGTCCCAAACTGTCAACAATGCGATTGCAGTTGCAGCGAGCGCCTCCATCTCCACTCCAGTCTGGGCTCTGGTTTTAACCGTTGCTTCCACTTCTACTATGGAATCGTCGACTATCTGTAGTTTGACCTCTACCCCAGTTAATGGTAAAGGATGACAGAGTGGGATTAATGAACTTGTGTTTTTTGCCGCTAATATTCCGGCGACTTTTGCTACATCAAAAGTGTTGCCTTTTTCAATTTTTTTTGCTCTAATCAGTTGTATCGTTTCAGGCTTGAGCTTTATGATTCCCTTTGCTTTAGCTTCCCTGTAAACTTCAGGTTTCGCGGTAACATCAACCATTGACACGTAAACTTCACCTAATCATGTATATTGTAATCTAGACTTATTTTGTTTCTTCCCAGAATTCCATTAATTGTCCAATCATTTTTGCTCTCGGATTTTCTTCGTTAAAACGAAAGATCCGTATTCTCCCAAAAGTCTTATGATGAACAAGCTTAAACTTCTCCAGAATCTGCAAATGCTGATTTGTGGTAGCATAATTCAAACCTGCTCGTCTAGCAATCTCTGAAATGTTCAGCTCCCCGATTTCTGATAAGATCCTAAGAATTTTTACGCGCCCTTTCGACGAGAAAACGTTTTCGATGGACATTGAGTCTCACCGTCCTTCCTGAGATAGAATATTAACGAGTTCCTGTTCCAGATGAGATGCTGGAACACGAGACAAACCGATGAGTGTAGTCTTTCCTCTTTGACCAACTCCCGAAACTGTTGTTTCGATTATTCCAGCGGCAGAAAGTGTCTTAACATACTTCCAAAGTTGTGTGTGACCCCGACTTTTTTCATCATGCTCTTCGCAGATCAGAGCATATGCTTCTTCTGCCTCTCCCATAGAGACAAAAGCAGAATCTGTTTGCTTGAAATGGCGTGCAACACCTAAAAGAAACAGTTTTTCATGTAAACCAAATTCGAGAATCATGTCCTTTCGCACAACGGGATAGACGCTAGCTACCGCATTCCTGACACACTCAGGAGTTACTTCTCGTAGTTCCGAGGCGTCAGCATACTTACCGGATCGCCATAGAAGCTCGATGGAGTAACGGGCGTTTCCTCCTTCAGTATTTCCTAGTTCAGCGATTAGTTCCATTGTTTGGATTGGTATTGTACCGTCTCTAAACGCAAGTTTCACTCTGTCATCTAGTATGTCTTCCAGTTGAGCCTCTGAATAGTTTTCTAGCTGTATTATGTTACGTTGAAGTGTACTTTTTGTGCTTGGATCCAAGCTTTCTAGGTGCTCGGGTTGACGCAAGATACATATGAGAGAAAGCCTTTTGGGTGCATTGATTCGATCTTCTTGAATTCTTGAAAGATTGTATATGGGATCTGAGCCCTCATTCTGAACAAGAGACTCTAATTCGTCCAATGTCAGGATCAGATAAGCGTTTTTATCATCAAGGATTTGCATAAGCGCTTGTAGAAGCTCCTCTGCGGAGTAGCCGCGTCTGGGAAAGTTTGGATAAAACTTGGCTATTATTCGTTGAAGAATAATAAAGAGACTACCTTTGCATTCCCGGCAGTTAATATGGACATAGTTAAGGTTGATGTTTCGCTCCTTTGCCTCTTTTGTTATCTTTAAGCCGAAGTGTTGAGAGAGGACTGTTTTACCTGTTCCTATGTCTCCAATGATCAAGGCGCGTTGGGTCATTTTTCCTGGATTCTCAACGGCGAAACGGAAAAACTGGCCCAACAGGTTGAGATGAAGTTTTCTGTGAAGTAGGTGTTGTGGAACATAATTGATGTCAAGTTTGCATTCGTCCTTGAAAACGCTGGAGTATCGCGGCATATTTTGATCCCTCAAACTTCTGAATAACTGTTTAATGCTTTTTATTCCTTAAAAAGTATATTGACGTCCCAGAAAAGCGAAATATAAGTCTATTTTGCTGTATGGGAAATTTTATAAGAAAAAACCAACTATTTTGTTAGGTGGGGAAACCGTTTTTGTCAAATATCGGAGATATGTTAAATGATTTGCTGTCAGATGTTGTTGGTGCTTTACCTGCAATTATTGCTGCCATAATCATAGTGATCATAGGGTACGTTGTCGGAAAGTTCGTGGGAAGTGCGGTGAATAAACTCATCGAGAAGATGGGTATCGAGAAAAGCTTTGACGAAACTGACACAGGAAAATCCTTTAAATCAGCAGGTTTGGATTTATCCTCTTTTGTTGGTGGAATCACAACTGCTTTTATTTTGGTTATATCTGTGGTCATTGCTATTCAAGTTCTGGACATTGGAGGCAATGTTGGCTCCTTCTTGGTTGATCTTGCAGCCTATCTACCTAAACTTCTTGGAGGAATAGTGATAATTGTTGTTGGCAGTGTTTTAGTTGGCTTTTTGGCATCTCTTGTGGGAAACACCCTGAAGCCGATCTTTCCTAAAGCCAAAGCTGAGATAGCCGACATGCTAAAAAGTCTTCTTCAAATAGGCTTGATAGCTGTCATACTTCTCATCGCATTAGATCTCATGTTATTAGGCGGCGAACTTGTCTATTCATTGATCTTAGGTTTCGTAATAATCGGTGCAGGAATAGCCCTAACCGACGGACTAATCAAATCAATAACCGACGACCACAAGGAGTTTATACCTGTGGCAGGTTACGCAAAATTTGTCCTATATAGCATCTTTTTAATAATTGGAGCTGGAGCAATATTTTCCACATTTGAGGGCGTTACAACCATTGTCGCAAACGTGTCATGGGCATTCGCAATCGCAATGGGAATACTGCTAATTCCTGTAATCTATAGTCTAGCCAAAAGAATGGCAAACGAAACCACCTAAATAAAGCTGTCTGCATCTCATCCCCATCTTTTTTTGATTTATTTGCATGATGACTAGTCTAGGTTTTATTGCTGATAACTGATTATGTTCAAAATTGGTCTTTAATGTTATAACCGAGAAGATTAAATGTGTTAGTAAGATTATGAGTTTGAGATGAAGATGAAAAAGCTGACAAATAGCACGTTTCTCTTCGGGTTTATACTTATTGCGATTATAGTTACACCTCTTTTTTTTGTAGCTTTGAATCATGGTAATAATCAGAAATCTGGGCCTGAATTTTTTGTGGGCGTAGAATATGCACTCAGCGACTCTAGTGTTGAAGGCTGCAAAGCTTTAGTTGATAGAGTAAAGAATTTCACGAATCTTTTTGTTGTTGACTCTCTTGGAATTGCACTAGACAAAAAAAGTATTACGGAAGTTTGCGATTACGTTTACGATGCAGGGCTATATTTTGTTGTGTTTTACATTTCGCTACATGAGAAACAAGATAGTGATCTGGTCTTACGTTACAATTACTACCCGCATATATGGATTGCAGAAGCTAGAAAAAAATACGGCTCCAAATTCTTGGGAGCATATACCATGGACGAACCCGGAGGAAACCAGCTAGACTCTGGCTCTTTTCAACTGGTTAAAGATGCGGAAGACCAAGTACAAGCCGCCGAGTTGTTTGTGGACTTGCTTAACGGTCACATAGACTATTATCTATATGCTCGGGAATGTGAAGACATTATGGTGTTAACTTCAGATTATGGTTTTTATTGGTACGACTATAAGGCAGGATACGATACTGTTTTAGTTGAGTTTGCTTGGAATCACAGCAGACCCCTACATGTTGCACTTTGCAGAGGCGCCGCCAATGCTCATAACAAGGATTGGGGCGTAATGTTAACATGGACATATAATACACCACCATACCTTGTTTCAGGTAATGAGCTCTATGACGACCTGATTTCAGCGTACGATAATGGAGCAAAATATGCTGTAATCTTTGACCACCCAGCCACAGACTATTCAGACTACGGAATATTAACCGAGAAACACTTTGAAGCCCTCGAAAAGTTCTGGAATTATATAAATGAAAACCCAAACAAGCATGGGATAATAAAGGCATCAGCGGTTTATGTTCTTCCAGAAAACTTTGGTTTTGGATTCCGAAGCGCCAACGACAAAATTTGGGGCTTGTGGAGTGGTGATACAGATGGTCGGGTGCCAGCAATTTGGAGCGATGTAAACCAGTTATTAGCTGAATACGGGTTTGGTTTGGATATTATTTACAGCAATCAAGAATTCGACGCTGATCTCCAAAACAGTTATGATGAAGTTTTTTGGTGGACTGAACCGATAGAATAGAAGGTGGGTCTATGGGGAGATGTGACTAATACAATGAAGACTGAATTGAATAACTTTTTTGAGCTTTCGACGACTGGGATCTATACAATACTGTTGTATGTTTCAGAAGAGGTCACATTAACCATCGCAAAGTTGGGAACTTATACATTTTCAGCAGGATATTACACCTACACAGGATCAGCCCTAGGTAAGGGAGCAACAAACCTCAAGCATCGTCTAGCTAGGCACCAAAGAAAAGATAAAAAGAAGTTCTGGCACATAGACTACCTTGTAGCCGACCAAAACGTGTCTGTAGAAGCAATTATAGCGGCTGAAACCATAAAAAAGATGGAATGCACAATAAACAGCTACCTCAAGAATCTAAAGGGAGCAAAAGTTCCAATAATCGGATTTGGAGCTTCAGATTGTAGAAAAAACTGCAGAAGCCATTTACTATATCTTCCAGAACTCAAGACTATTGATTACTTGATTCAGAAACTTTTTGGACATTCTCAATCATCAACGGGTATTTTTTCAGTTGTTGTAATTCTTTAGAGCTACGTTTGATATCTACATATTGTTTTCAGTTAATTAGGGATTAATGGTAACGCCATAAAAAATCCGGTTAGGAAGCCTCAAATAGAGGCGATATGGGCGACGATTTCTATGATTCCCAAGGATACTTATCCGGTTTGGATTAGGATTGTAATGAATAGCAATAGAATTAATGGAATGAGAGGTTGGATAAAACCAAAAAAGTCTGAGGAGCCAATGAAAGAGAAACAGAATAACGAAGGCACCCAACACTACTCTTCACGGTAAACAACAATTAATAAACTAGATAACTACAAATTTAGTCATCAACATAAATAATGACCCCAGTCTTTTTGGTTGGGACAAAAAATGACAAAAACCGCCATAATATATTCCTCAAAATATTTAGGTCACAAAACCGGGCTTCGTCACCCTGAAGTTCCTTCCAGACTCAGAGTAATACTAAGAGAACTAAACAAGAGCGGCATCCTCGAAAACGAAAATTGCTCTATAGTTGAACCAGAAACTGTCAAAAGGAAAAACTTGGAGCTTGTCCATGACAGTGATTATGTGCAACAAATTCGACAATTTTGTATATGCGGCGGAGGATTATTGGATGTCATGGATACTATAGTTTCTTCCGAAAGTTATAATGTAGCCCTATTGGCTGCTGGAGGAACTGTGAAAGCAACTGATCTTGTTATGAATGGAGAATATGAAAACGCATTTGCATTGGTTAGACCTCCTGGGCATCACGCTGGGCCAGACTATCCAATGGGTTTCTGTATTTTTAACAATGTTGCAGTAGCTGCATCACATCTACTAGAAAACTATAACCTGAACCGTGTAGCAATCTTGGACATTGATGCTCATCATGGGAATGGAACCCAGGACATCTTTTACCGAAACAGCAAAGTGTTATACGTTAGTATTCACGAAGATCCAATTGAGTTTCCCTTAACTGGTTTTCCAGATGAAGTTGGGAAAGACAAAGGTTTAGGTTACAATGTAAATGTTCCTCTTCCCTACGGAACAGATGATCGAATATACCTCAAAGCTTTTAATGAAATTGTTTTTCCAATCATAAACCAGTACAAGCCCCAGTTTATTCTTATCTCCACAGGATTTGACAGTCATTATGCCGATCCCGTGGGCAATTTATACTTGTCAACTCTCAGTTATACCAAGATATTTGATACCATTTTGGAGTCGGCGTCAAATTTTTGTCATGGAAAACTTGTGGCAGTTCTGGAAGGTGGATATAGCCTAAGATTTCTAGGAAAAATGACATCTGCAGTTACAGCTAGATTAGCTGGAATTTCCTATTCTTTCAAGGATAAACCTCATGTTGGAACTTTTAAGATACGGAAAAAAGGAGAAGCAATAATAAATCAAGTTAAGAAACTTCAATCATCTTTCTGGAACATGGGTTGAGGAAAGCTTTTGTATTAGTAATAATGTCGTTGCTGCAATTTGTTTTTTGGAGACTAAGGTTGACTTTTGTTAATAAACAAAAAGGTATATTTACTTTTGTTTACTTAAAACCATTTCAACTCTTGATATTGATTAAGTAAAAAGGCACAAAAAAAGCGTGGTTGAAATGGTTTTGGAAGTAAACTATAAACTTAGACCGTTCAAACCCTCTGATTTAGATGGAGTAATGCAAATAAATCGCGAATGTCTTCCCGAAAACTATAGTATCCACTTTTTCATTAATTTGTATAAGCGATTCCCAGGTACTTTCATAGTAGCTGAGGTAAACGGAAAGATTGTAGGTTACATTATGTGCCGCATCGAAACAGGAATTCCTAGTTTTAAACTGTTAGGAATTACAAAGAAGGGTCATGTTATATCCGTTGCTGTGCTGCCTAATCATCATCGTAACGGAATCGGCTATACACTAATGTTGGAAGCGATGCAAGGAATGGCAAACTACAAAGCGAAAGAATGCTACTTAGAAGTCAGGAAAAGCAACCTGTCCGCCGTAAGCCTCTACACGAAATTGGGATTTGAAACTGCACGAACAATCAGAAACTACTATGCGGACGGAGAAGACGCTTTTGTTATGGCTATGCGACTTCCGAATTCTATGAATTACATAAGATAGTTTTTTAATTGTTTTTGTCTTGACCATTTTTTTCTATTCTCGACTAAATGGAAATTCGCTGCAATTTTATTATGTGACGAAAAGTTTGTTTGCTCCTAAAATTGAATTACCCCAGTTTGTCCAAAGCCTATGTAAACTAAAAAAGCATATTAGACCATCTTGTCTCTAGCTGTAATCCTCTCAGTTGTTGAAATCATATGTTTGGGAATATAACTAACCACCTAACAACCAACGTGTTTAGTCGGACTATCCAAGTGTGCTCCCAAAATTAGAAAATAGGACCATATATCAATAGTACTCTATTTGCATGATCAAAACAAGAGTTAACACAAGCTCAAATGATGGCAACACATATTATCAGCCTTATTAATACATGACAACAATGCCAAACGCTTTCAGAATATATAATATTAAAAAAATGCAATAAGCTATTCAACCCTGTTTCACGCCAGTTTTTGTAGAAAAAGTTCACTTGCAGTTCAATAATCATTTTCCATTAGTTTCGAATTAGACAAACTAGATTACTATAATATATTCTATAACTCTATGGTCTAGATTCAATAAAAGATAGATACTGGATCATCAATTTTATTTATTGATTTCACTATTGTATTACATAAGCCAAAAGAGAGAAAACAAACTGTAGTTCCTAATACGAAAGAGCTTTCCTTGGAAGAATATCTGAAGCAGTTGCCTCTTCCTCCAGAAGAACATACCCACGAATTAAAGATGGAGAAACGCGTCAAGCAGCTTCTCGAAAAACAAAAAACGAAACAATAAACTACTATTCGGTCTCAATAACTCTTCATGTAACTTGATATTTCCATTAATTCATTAAGAGAACAGCAATCAACCGCCATGAACCATCGGAATCAAAACAATCTCATCGGCATCATTGACCTGTGTTTCAAGTCCCTGTAACGCGCTAATCTCCTTTCCGCCAACAAGAATTAGAGCGTTTGGTCTGGGATCATCAAGTTGTGAGTCAACTAGAACTCGTTTGAAATCGTTTGAAAACGTTTCCGTAAGTTCCATTATAATCTTTCTAACTGTTGTAGTTTCCTCAAACTTCATTTGAAAATGTTTCTTTCCAGAAATACGTTGGAATTTTCCCAGAAACCTAACATCTACGTTGATAGCCATTTTTTAAACTCTCTTGAAATTTAGGAACTTTCACATCCGAAAAGTTCAACAATCTCAGAAGTGAATTCAACTATATCATTCACATGCGCCATTGTCTGTTCGTTTTCCATTTTAGGACTCTGAGCCAGTTGCTGGAGTGTTTTTTCAATTTCGACGAGAAAATTCAAAATCGGCTCTTGAACACTCTGTTGTGTTTGAAGAATCTCCTGAACTATCGGCACAATAAAACCGGGATCCCCCAAACTATAGTAAATAGCCGCTTGAGCTTTCGTTAGAGCCTCCATAATAAAACCTGCCGCCATGTAAGGAGTTTTTTTAGCTGCAATTAACTCAGCTTTTGCTTCCCTGAGATAACGGACCGCCCAGCCTTTTCGATAACTATCTATCGCCGACAATCATGATACCGTCCTTTTTAGTTTGCTCAATATTTATGAGATACTTTGAGTGGTTATAAAAACATTCGACAAAAACCAAAACTTGAAGAGATGCCTTCGTTCTTCAACTTCAAGTATCTTTATTCTTCGTTATCAGACTCGTTGTCTTCATGTCCATACTTTATGCTTGCCAATCGAGCAGTGTAGCCCGCTACCTTGTTTCTTAGTTTTGTTGACGAAATGTTTGTGTATTCGTACACTAGCTGTTTATTGTTTTCGAAATCTGTCGAAAATTTGCTTGGATACTTGTCTAACAACTCTCGAGCGATTCTCTTTACCTGTTCAGTTCGCACTTTTCCCATTTTCACCATGCCTTCCCTGTAAATTGTTCCTTAATCTCTTTAGCCCTGAATTGTCCCCTCATCATGCCTTTTATCCCTTGCGCCTTTAACCCCAAAAAAATCAATAAAATTCTGAAAAATCTGGTCAGTTACTTCATTTTTTTCCTTTTCCTTCAACTCAACTATTGCATCAACTACTGTGGGAATGAAAGAAGGCGTAGTCAATTTACCCTTGAATGGTCCTCTGAAGCGAACCGGACCATCCGTTTCAGTCATGAGATTCTTTAAGGGTATTTGTTTAATAACTTCTCGGATTCCGCTTGAAAGTATTGCTGATGGGCCCTCCGTGATGTAATAACCTCGCTCCACGATTGTAGGTATAAGGCTGAGGGGAGAGCTGAACCAGTGAAGAAGAACCTTGTTGATGTTATAAGATGGTAAGATGTTCACAATGTTACTGGTGCTTCCCCTAGAATGAATTATGACAGGTAACGATGTTTGATCTGCTGCAGAAAGCATCTCTTGGAAGACTTTCATTTGAATTTCTGTTGGCTCCCCAGTTCCAGCGTAAGTAGCATCTAACCCTATTTCCCCAATAGCAACCATTCTTTGTCTGTTTTCAGCATTACTAAGAATCAGATTAATTGTATCCTGTACTTCGTTGTCGTTTAGATTCTTGGTGTTCCAAGGATGAATTCCCAGGGCAGCATATACATGATCTGGGTATTCCTCAGCTAATTTGAGGCTTCGTCTACTTGTTTCAAGGTCCATGGAGTTGGCAACCAAACTTAAAACTCCTATTTGTTTTGCATCTTCTATGATTTCTCTAACATTTTGTGAATAATTGCTGTCTGCAAGGTGAATGTGTGCATCAACGTATGTCATGGTAAATCACTATTCCTTCAGTCTTTGACAGGTTTCCTTGGGGCTAAAAACCTTTTTGCTTGTTCACTTGCACTAAAAGTAATAAAAGTCGAATTCAAAAGACTCTAAAATAATACAACTTAAGGAGCTACAAAAAAGACATAGGATAAAATTCTTAGAGTAATATAGTTACTCAGAAATTGTTTTAACTTCTATGTTTATTGGTATGTTTTCCTGAAATATGAAAACGACGGAACAGCTAGCTTCGATTCTCCTCCATATCGCCTCAAGTTTCTGTTTTCTCGCTTTCGCGGCTAATTTAACCTTCAATTTAACACCAGAAATTATCGGTGAACCAGCAGGTTTTTCCGCTTCTGCTTCAACTTCCATTTTGCTAAGTTCAACATTACTCTGTTTGCAAACATTCGCAAATATTGTAATCGTACAGTCAGTTAAAGACATAAATGGCTACTTCAAGTGCTGAAGGACCTTTGTTGTCACCTCCACTTGCTGTTCCTAAATCCATAACTACTTTGTTGCATCTCGAATTTTCTGCTACTGAACAAACATTCTCCACCCATTTTGCTATTACTTTGATTTTTACCATTATTTTACCAAAATTTGTTTAATTATTTTTTCCAAGATTCTTTTCTAATGTTTAAAACTAAACTGTTTACTTAGACTCTAAATTATTCTTATCTTCTTAACACTTCATTCTTTTCAAAATATGGTAATACCTACCATAAAACATATAATTTTTTAATCCCTACAATAAAGGGGGGCAATTCTTATTTCTTTTTAAGCAAGGAAAAATCATTTGATTATTTATTGCCCAAATTGGATAAAATCAGAAATAATTGTCCACCCAATTATTGAAGTAAACCATGAAAAATCGTAAACAATAATATGTTAGAAAAATCATTGAAGGTTTCAAAAATGAGACTAAAAAATTATTTTGGTTTAGCTGTATTGATGATTGTAGTTTCAATCTTGGTCTTTTGGTTTGCTCAAAATCAATTTACATTAATTTTTTCGGTAGCTGCTGTAGGGTATCCTCACAATTTAATGTATGTGATCCTTAATTTTATTCTGATTGGCATTTTTGTCTTATTTATTGGATTTAGAAAAAAAATGGCCCGCCTACCTGCAAGCATCTACATCGCTTTCATTGTGGCGTTATACATTGAAATGTATGGATTTCCATTAACAATGTATTTTTTCACATGGGCCATTGGATCAAGCAGTGTTTCTACTTTATGGTATCTTATCTCAGCAATAACCGGAGTAGAATTGTTCTATTCCCTTTTCATGGGTGTAATCGTTCCAATATCCAACTTGATTATAATAATTGGAATGTTACTTGCAATTTTTGGTTGGACAAAAATATTCAGGGCAAAAAATAAACTAATTAAAACAGGAATCTATAGTCATATTCGTCATCCACAATATTTGGGATTTCTTTTTATTACAATGGGAATGAACATACTTTGGGTTACACTCTCTACCCTAGCTTTATGGCCAGTCTTAGCCTTTTTGTATTATCGTCTTGCTAAAGAGAAAGATAAACAAAATGAAGAAGAATTTGGAGAGAACTTCAAAACATACAAAAACAAAGTTCCAATGTTCATTCCATTGATTCGACCTAAAAAATAAACCAAAAGAGGAGAGAAAAAGGGGATCTTCCCTTATTCTACGTGTACCCTGAAGAGGTCGATGTCTTTTGTCATGTCTTTTGTGCTCTTCAAGAATTCTCTGGTTGCCCGCTCTACGTCCTTGGATTGCGTTATGTATCGTCCCACAATGATGATGTCTGCCCCGTTTGCCAACGCTTCAGGTGCTGTTTGAGGAGTTATTCCGCCAGCAACGGCTACTAATAACTTCTGACCTTTGAAAGTCTGCTGTATTTCCTTTATTATGTCCCAACGTGTTTTGCCTGTTTTCTCTGCATCTATGGCACGATGTAGAATCGCGACGTCGGGCAATCTTATAAGCGATCGAAGTTTGCTGATAGGGTCAGCGACATTCATCAGATCCATTATTGCGTAGATTCCTAACCGTTTTGCTTCTTTGATAAATTTGTCGATAGTTTCAGGGGTTGCTAATCCTGCAACTACAACTGCGTCGGCCGTTTCTTCAAATGCTAGGTCAACCTCCACTTTTCCGACATCCAACGTCTTCAGATCTGCTACGATGAACATGTTTCTAGCCACTTTTCTCAGATCACGGATGACGTTCACACCATACTTCTTCAGAAGAGGTGTACCAACCTCCAGTATTATCCTGTCGCTTTCAGGTAGTTCGCTGATGATTTTCTTGACTCTTTCCAAGTTGGGAACGTCAAGGGCTATCTGCAGATAAGGTGGTCTCCATAATCTAGGAACTTTGAAGCCCATTATTGGATGCATCGCCCTATCTTTATCATACATGATTTTCTTCAATGGCGGATAATTCTCCAAAGCCCTCGACAGTGCCAGTTTTGTTGCACCATAATTATAATGATAAATGCTGCGATAATCTTTTGCTTGTGGATGAATAAAGACACTACATATGATTACCCAGTCATCAACTTTGTCCTCCGGAATGATTCCTTCCTCAACAGAATCAGCAACAGCCTTTGCAACCGCTGCCTGAGCCGGACCAAAAATCTTTCCCGTCTGCTCCATATTTTTCACAGTGACCTTTGGTACAAGGAGAGTATGCGGTTTAGGTGGAAGATTCGGACGAATAACTGCTAGAAGCGGAGTGTGACCAGCAGATAAGTTCGACAAACCGTTTGCAAAAGCTTGCCCAACTGGACCATCTTTATCTCCAATCAGCAAATCTACATGGGCAACTTCTGTGCCTTCACCCATCAAAGCCTCACCAATCAAATATGTCGATCTTTTGGGCTGATGGGCTTCAGAAAACAGTTTTCCATCACCAACATCTGAAAAGTCAATATCAAATTCTCGCATCCACTGGTACAACGTATCACGATGAATTCCCATAATATCTGCTGTGCCCTTAATTGTCGGTTTCGTGGATCTGCTCCCTCGAGATTTCCTTACTTTTTTTTCCTCTTTCTTGGCTGTAACCAATAACTTGATGAATTCTTCTTTTGTTTCCGGTTTTCTACCGTCATATCCCGACATAATGTAATCCTCAAAAAGATGGTTTCATCAACCACCTATAAAAATGTGTCGGAATAAAGATTGAATTACCTGATGAATCCGACACTTTTTTGGAACAACTCTTTTTCAGAAAAAATTTTTTGGATAACTTTCTGTGGGCTTTCGTTCTATTGATTAAGAAATTAGTTGTAATTGATGATCAAGAACTCTTAACATCATTTATACATATATGTTACAACATAGCTGAATGTGACTGAAAAGCTATAATTATTGAAGTTTTGCTTATTTTTTCAGCTTGGATATTCGTATAATCAACATTTAAGTTCTTTGTGCTGTTTTGTATCTTTTGTTTCGTTTCATCTTGATCTGCGTTCTTTTTGTTCTCGTTTTTTCTTTTCATCCACTGCTTGACGTATCCATTCTGAAGGTTTACCGACAGTTTTCAAATATCTAATCTGGTCCGTAGTTAGGCGCACTCCATAGTGGAGTTTCGGTTTGCTCATTGATTCCACCATATGAATCGATATTGAAAATAAAGAAAAGCTTTATGAAATTAAAATATTGACTAATACTACATGCGTTTCTTCATAGGTAACTATCAGTCAACGCCCTTCGGAGCAACAACTGTATGCTGCGGTTTTTCCGGGGAAGAAATCTAAATAAGTGAGGTAATGCTCAGAAACCCACAGTAAAATGCCCTGAGGAAATGTTTGGGAGGAAAACGGGCGATGGAGAATGACTTCTTTAAAATAGCTCACGGATTGCTAAAATCTAGCGAAGACCATGAACGATACCGGGGAGAAGAATGTATAAATCTGATTGCAAGTGAAGGCCTCAAATCTCCGGCAGTAAATGAAATGTTAAGTTTGTCAACCGATTTGGAATCCAGATACGCCGAAGGAGAAAATGACCTTACAGGCCACGTTAAAGCTAGGCACTATCAAGGTCAAAAATTCATGTCAAAAATCGAGAATTACGCAGCAGATTTGATGAAAGATCTGTTTGGCTGCAATTGGGCTGACGTGAGGCTTGTTTCAGGTACACATGCGAATCTTGCAACCTTTAAAGGCTTATCTTTGGCAACAAAAAATGACCGGATGGTTGTTTTGCCGCTTAACGCTGGGGCTCACATCACCCATGACTACTCCGGTCTTGCAGGTAGGGTCTTAGGATTAGAGACCATTAATCACGCTTACGATATAGACGAACTGAACATTAACGCGGAAAAATCTGCGACCATAATCGACGCAGCCAGACCCGGCATAGTGACTTTCGGAGGCAGCGTTTTTCCGTTTCCTCACCCAGTTAAGGAACTTGCTAAAGTTGCTAAGGAAACGGGCGCCTATGTTGTTTATGATGCTGCTCACGTTTTGGGCTTGATTGCTGGCGGAGAGTTTCAGGACCCCTTCGGGGATGGTGTGGATTTCATAACTGCCTCAACTCACAAAACTTTTCCAGGACCTCAAGGAGGAGTTATACTCGCGAATTGTGAAGATGAGCGAACAAAGAAGGCAATCAGGAAGGTACAGCATGCTGTATTTCCATTGAGCACATCGAATACTCATCTTGGACGTCTTCCTGCCTTGGGCTTAGCAGCATTAGAGCTGAAACTATATGGTAAAGAATTGGCTAAGCAGACAATTAAGAACGCTCAGACTGCGGGCAAGTGTTTGTTTGAGAATGGTGTGAAAGTCCTAGGAATCAAAAATGGATTTACAAGTTCCCATCAGATTAGTGTTGATGTTAGGGAATACGGAGGTGGGCAGAAGCTTGCTTTTAGTCTTGAGGCTGCTCATATCATTTTGAACAAGAACCTTTTGCCATACGACAATCAGCATGATCGTGGTCATCCCTCAGGTCTTAGAATAGGATTTCAGGAAGTGACACGGAGAGGCTTCAAAACAGAGAATATAGAGAAACTTTGTTCTTTGATTTTGGATGTCGTAAAAGGCAATAGAAATCCAAATGAAGTGAAAAATGATGTCATCAAATTGAGGCAGAACTTCAAGGAAATCAAATACGGTTTCCAAAGCGTCAACGAAGCAAAAGAACACCTAAGAAAATATGTTTGAGACATCAAGATCTAGATACAGGCATAATTTGAAGTCGTCTTCTACATCCTTTTTTTAATACGATAATTTTTTATATAAGAAGGCATTTCTACTGTCAATTAAGGAAACTGGGTTTATGAATAGCTACGCAATGAGCTCGAAAACTTCTTGGCAGTTCTATAGCTTTAGCTATTTCTTTTATAACTAAGCCCAGGTAGCTGAAATTTAACGTCTTTAGCTTTCTGGGTTTCTTGGATGGTTTAGTTGTTATGAAACAAAATGAAGAAAAAAATCGTAAAAGACTTGTGGTAAAATTTGGAGGCTCTAGCCTAGCCGACCACGAACGTATACTCAAGGCAGTTTCGGCAGTTGCTGAAGAAGCGAAGAGGGGTTCCCAAATTGTCGTAATAGTTTCGGCTATGGGAAAAACAACTGATACGCTATTTCACGCAGCCAAAAATAGCTCTAACGGTAAGTTACCTAAGAAAGATTTAGACGAGATTCTGGCAATGGGTGAAAGAACCAGCATCAGAATCATAGCTGCTGCATTAAAGGCACAGGGAGTAAACTCTCGTTATGTGGATCCACACGACCCAGAATGGCCTATCATAACTGATTGTTTATTCTCAGATGCCAACCCAATCTTGGATGTATGCTATGAAAGAGCCAAACAGAATGTGCTTCCGCTTCTTGAGGCTGGAATAGTTCCCGTGATTGCCGGTTTCGTTGGTAGAACAAATGACAACCGAGTGACTACGTTGGGTAGGGGAGGAAGTGATACAACCGCTTTCATCTTGGCCAAGGCATTAGAAGTAGATGAACTTATTCTTGTAACTGATGTAGAGGGAATTATGTCAGCTGACCCAAAGGTTATTGGTAATCCAAAACGGATTCCCGAAATTGATGTTAACACTTTGGTTGGTTTGGCAGATTCGGGCACAAAATTCATTCACCGAAAGGCATTACGATATAAGGATGAGTCAGTGAAAGTAAGGCTAATCAAACACAGTCACGGTAATCTAAACGCAGAAGGAACTATGATTCTTGGGGCACTCTCAAACACCCTGAATGTTGAATTGACAAGTTCCTCTCCTGCATTGTTAATCACTGTTGTCGGTAAAGGCGTCTCTGAGCAGCCTCAAGTTATTAAAGCGCTAACTGAAACAGTGAAAAAACACTCGGAAATATTAGGATTATCCGTGAACTATAATTCCTTAATACTTTACGCTTCAGAGAACTCGGATTTGAATCTGCTCCTTGAAAATATTCATGAAATAGTACTTACATATCCAGAGACATTAGCTATGTCTGTCAGAAAACAATTAGCTTTTCTTACAATCAAAGGCGTTGGTTTAGAGAAGACTCCTGGACTTACAGGAAGAATATCTGAGTCTTTAAGACATAACTCAATCAACATCTTCGGTTTGATGACAATCACATCAAGTATCCTTCTATTTGTAGAATGGAAAGAAAAAGAGAAAGTTCTAAACTTAGTTAAAGACGCATTGAATGGTGACTAAAAATGTTAAAAGCAGCTGTATTAGGAGCAACAGGTAATGTAGGACAAATCTTCGTCCAACTGCTTGAGGGGCACCCCTGGTTCAAGGTGACAACCGTTGCAGCCTCAGAAAGAAGCAAAGGAAGAACATACGGTGAAGCGTCAAGATGGCGTCAATCAACACCAATTCCTGAAGCTGTTTCCCCAATGGAAGTTGTAGACATCGATCCACGAGCAATTAAGGATGTTGATATTGTTTTCTCTGCGTTACCATCTGCTGTTGCAGGAAAAGTAGAGGAAGCATTTGCCAATGCAGGTTATGTTGTTGTTAGCAACGCTTCTGCACATCGAATGGACCCAGATGTTCCAATGCTTAATCCTGAAATAAACTGTAGCCATGTCAGCCTCATTGAGGAACAACGCAAAAAAAGAAAATGGGATGGTGCTATCGTGACAAATCCTAACTGCAGTACAACAGTCCTAACGTTGCCACTAAAGCCAATCTACGACATGTTTGGAATCAATAGCGTTATAGTGTCTACAATGCAGGCGCTCTCGGGTGCTGGATACCCTGGAGTGTCCTCCCTTGACATAATGGATAATGTTATCCCATTTATTGGAGGAGAAGAGCCAAAGATGGAGTCTGAAACACAGAAGATATTAGGCACACCATCAAATCCAGCGGATTTCAAGGTTTCAGCCAGTTGTCATAGAGTTGCAACGATTGATGGTCATATGGAAGCCGTTTTCGTGGAGACAATAAAGAAAGTGGAACCTAATGATGTAGCTGAGGCTATGGAAAACTTTGTTGGCGAACCCCAGAAGCTTAAACTTCCATCTGCCCCCGAAAAACCTATTGTTGTTACATGGAAAAAGGACCGTCCGCAAACTCGATTGGATCGGATGGAGGGCAAGGGTATGAGTACGGTAGTGGGTAGAATCCGAAAGGATTTCGTCTTAGAAGGGGTGAAATTTATTGCATTGGGACACAATACCATACGGGGTGCTGCTGGATGCGGCGTCCTTAACGCGGAATACTTGAAAGTAAAAAAGTTCATCTAAAGGAATTGAAAACTTTGGAATCCGGTAAAAAAAGGCGATTAAGTCGAATCTTTCAAAATGATAACAAGACCGTAGTTGTTCCAATGGATCATGGTGTAACCATAGGTCCAGTTAAGGGACTATTGAACATGCAGGGTATCGTTGACAAGCTGTTGTCGGGTGGAGTTGATGCAATAGTTATTAACAGGGGGATAGCAAAAAGAGTTGACGCCGGAAAAGCTGGATTAATTGTTCATTTGTCTGGAATTACGGCACGTTGTCCTGATCCCAACAATAAGGTACAAATCAGTTCTGTAGATGATGCTGTCCGATTGGGCGCTGATGCCGTTTCGGTGCATGTTAATGTGGGTGCTGAACAAGAAGGGCAGATGCTCTCAACGCTAGGTAAGGTAGCCTGCGAATGTGACGATTACGGCATGCCACTCTTGGCTATGATATATCCACGAGGACCAAACATCAAAGATCCACATGCAGTTGATATAGTGGCTCATGCTGCACGTTTAGGCGCAGAATTAGGAGCTGACATAATCAAAACAAACTACACGGGGGATGTTGAATCGTTCAAAACTATTGTCAAGTGTTGTCCCGTTCCAGTTATCATTGCTGGAGGAGTAGTGATGGAGACCAGCAGAGATGTCCTACAGATGGTAAAAGATTCCATGACTGCTGGTGGCGCTGGGCTCTCGATTGGTAGAAACGTGTTTCAACACAAAGACCCAGAAATGATGGTCAAGGCTCTCGTAGCTATTATCCATAAAGAAGCATCAGTTGACGAAGCCCTAAAGATTCTTGGTGAATCCAAATGAAAGAACTTTGGATCGAAATAGACTCCGCCCTTCCTGAAAACCAGAAAACTAAACTGCTCAAATCTGCAGCTCAAACATGTGATACTGCACTCGTTGATGCTGAAGATCTCGATAAAGCCAATAATTCTGGAATTAAAACTGCTTCAACTTCTACAGAAGCAGACATCACAGTTCTTTCAGTCTTCGACTATGAGAAACTAAAGGAGTTGAAGGCTAAGGGTATGGTTGTTGCCGTGAAAATGGTCATCGAAGGAAAACAAGATGAAGAGGTTGCAATAGAGGCTGCTGAGCTTTTATGTGATTATGTTATTGTTGATACTCCCGACTGGAAAATCATACCATTAGAGAACCTTATCGCTAAAACTAGAGGAAAAACCAAGTTGCTGGCAGAAGTCTCCAGCACAAAAGAGGCAAAAGTTGCCTTGGAAACATTGGAACTTGGATCAGACGGAGTAGTCCTGAAAACAGCTAGCCTCGAAGAACTCAAACAAACAGCAAAGTTTGCCAAGAAAGAGGCTATTGTGCTTGAGTTGGTTGCTGTTGAGGTTGTTGGATTGAAGGAGATTGGCTCGGGTGCCAGAGCATGCATTGATACCTGTGAGTTGATGAAGCCTGGAGAAGGAATTCTTTTGGGGTGTCAATCTTCGGGATTGTTTTTGGTTCAAGCTGAGGTTCATGAAAGTCCATATGTTGAAACACGTCCGTTTCGTGTAAATGCGGGTCCTCTTTCGTTGTATGCTCTAACTTCTCCAAATAGGACTAGGTACTTGTCGGAGTTGAAGTCAGGGGAAGAGGTTCTTGTGGTTGATAGAGAGGGGAATGTCAAGTTGACTAATGTCGCTCGGGTAAAGATTGAGTGGCGTCCCATGCTTCTCATTGAGGCAGAATCTGGCGGCAAAACGTTGAAGTTGATAACTCAGAACGCTGAAACCATACGGGTTGTAACACCAGATGCTTCCAAGGCAGTTACGGATTTGGTGAAGGGGGACAAAATTTTGGCTCGAGTGGAAATTGGCGGTAGGCACTTTGGAACTTTGGTGAAAGAAGAAGCTGTGATAGAGCGGTGACAATCAGAGTTTGTGTTTCAATTCCTCCCAAAACTTTTGACGAAGCAGTTGAATTGATAGAACAAGCTGAGATAGAACACGCAGACCTTATTGAAGTAAGACTTGATAGCCTTAACAAACATGACCATATTAGAGAAATTCCATTATGCAGCAAAACACCCTTAATAGCCACAAACAAATCAATTGCATTTAACGGCAATTTCAGTGGAAGCGAAATTGAACGACAAAAAGTTTTGGCTGATGCCGCGAGAAACGGCTTTGAATATGTTGATGTAGACTTGGCTACGCCCAATAAACTAGAATTAATCCGTAGACTTCAAGAAACGGGAGCAAAAGTCATAGTTTCTTTCCATGATTTTGAACAAACTCCAATAATGTCTCAACTCAACAATATTCTCGAAGAGGAGATTGCTTTGGGAGCTGATGTCTGCAAGATTATAACCACAGCCAGAAGTATGAAAGATAACCTAACGACATTAGATTTTGTCTCCGCGGCTTCTATGAAAGTCAAACTGGTCTGTTTTGCTATGGGAGACCTTGGCAAGCATTCTAGATTGGTTTCTCCTGTTTTTGGTGCTTTCTTTACTTTTGCTTCTCTTAACCAAAAAAGAAAAACTGCAAAAGGTCAATTAACCATACAAGAAATGAATAAGGCATACGAGGCTCTGGGATTAAAATAAAATGCGAATCTCTGGAAAAACTAGAGTTTGTGCCATCATCGGCGATCCAGTAGAACACTCGCTAAGTCCTGTAATACACAATGCTGCCTTCAAAGAGTTAGGATTAAACCTTGTTTACATGGCTTTCAAAGTAACAACAAAAGAATTGAAGACCGCCATTATGGGCGCAAGAAGCCTAGGACTTATAGGATTGAACGTGACCATGCCTCATAAAAACGCTGTCATGAATTATATAGATGAGGTGGATGCGACTGCCAAGGGGATCGGTGCAGTGAATACTATTCTAAGTAATCACGGAAAACTAATCGGATACAATACAGACGGAAACGGCGCCATGATTGCTCTGCAAGAAAATGGCGTAGACTCCGAAGGAAAAAAACTAGTTCTTCTCGGAGCGGGAGGCGCAGCAAAAGCCATAGCATATCATGCATCCCAAGATGTGGATGAGCTTGTTATCCTTAACAGATCCCCAGAGAAGGCAATGAAATTGGATGAAGCATTACCCAAGAGTTTTCGAAAAAAAGTGAAAACTGGAAGACTATCATTTACGGTTCTGAAAGAAGAATTGAAAGAAGCTGATATTTTGATTAATGCAACCTCTGTGGGAATGCATCCAAACGTTGACATTAGCCCAGTTCCGTCAAGTTTGTTGAGGTGTGATTTATGCGTGATGGATATTATCTATAGTCCCTTGGAAACTCGGCTTGTACTAGACGCAAAATCTTTAGGCGCCAAAGTGGTGTCGGGACTTGAGATGCTTATTTATCAGGGGGCTGTTGCCTTCGAAATCTGGACTAACTGTTCTGCTCCTATTGAAGTGATGAGGAATGCAGCATTGAGCGAACTGGAGAAACAGGGTGTTAATTGTTGAATGGTAGAGCTATGGCAATATCTCATGGCGCAGCTACGATAATTAATGCAATAGCCACGGGAAATGGAGCAGCCGTAGGAGTAGATCTGTGGACAAAAGCCATTGTATCACTCACAGACGAAATTGGACATATAGACGTTACTATTTGTTCTGATTCTTCAGAGAATCCTGCTTTGGCACAAAAAACCGTTGAGTGTATCCTCAAACATTTCGGTTTAGAACAGCAGTTTGGCGCTAAAATCGAAACAACATCAAACATTCCAGTAGCAAGAGGACTAAAAAGCAGTAGTGCAGCAGCGAATGCTATAGCCTTAGCAACAACAACTGCCCTAGCACGTAGCTTAGATGACGTTTCAGTGGTGAACTTGGGTGTTGACGGAGCATTAGAAGCTAACGTCACTATAACTGGGGCTTTTGACGATGCTTGTGCATCGTATTTTGGCGGAATTGTAATTACAGATAACATGCAACGTCGAATCATTAAGCGTTTTGAGCTAGATGAAACACCTATAGTTCTTTTTTATGTTCCACCTGAGAAAATCTATACTGTGAGTTTGGATTTGAAGCGAATGAAAAGCATGACTTCCGTCGTTAAGATAGCATACAACCAAGCCTTGAATGGTAACTACTGGGCAGCCCTGACCTTGAACGGTTTAATTTATTCTTCAGCACTAGGTTATGATTCGTCACCTGCATTAGATGCCCTTAAAGCGGGGGCCATTGCAGCTGGATTGTCCGGAACTGGACCAGCTGTTTCCGCGATTGTTCCTGAAGAAAAGATAGAACTTGTGAAGGAGGTTTGGCGCACGCGTGAGGGAGAAATCTTGGAGGCTAAGATTAATCAGCAGAAAGCTAAGGTGGTATGTTAAACAATGGATGTTACAGTCAAGAACACAGATCATTTGGAGGGTGTGGTCTTGGCTCCTGCATCAAAAGCTTACACTCATCGAATGCTTATTACCGCATCATTATCAAATGGAACCTCAAAAATCTATAATCCCCTTATCTCTGACGACACGCAAGCGACTCTGGATGCAGTCAATGCTCTTGGGATAGAAACAGAATTACATGATAACTACTGGACAATCCAAGGACAAGAAACCCTCAAGACTCCTGATCATCCCATAGACTGCAGAGTATCAGGATCAACTCTACGTTTCATGATTCCAGTTGCAGCCCTAGCACCGGGACCTTCAGTATTCCTTTTTGGAGCACCCTTTAAACGAAGACCAGTATCTTCTCTTCTTGAAAGTCTAAATGAACTAGGTGCAGAATCTACAATTCAAAGAGACAGTTCATCTGTTATGGTTCGTGGAGGGGGAATCCGTGGAGGAAAAACTTCGATAAGGGGCAACATAAGTTCTCAGTTCATTTCAGGATTGTTGTTTGCTTGTCCAAAGGCAGAAGAAGACACGGAAATAAATGTATCAACTAAGCTTGAGTCTAAAGGCTACGTTGAAATGACACTTGAAGTGTTGGTTGAGCATGGACTTGAAGGTAATGTGAATCCTGAGCTTTCGCGACTGTGGATTCCCGCAAATCAAACCTACAAGCCCCTTGATCATACTGTTCCTGGGGATTTTTCGTCTGCTGCCTTTCTTTTGGCAGCCGCGGCAGTTACATCCTCAATCGTGACAGTGAAGAATCTTGATCATCAGACGTATCAAGGCGACAAAGCGATACTTGGCATACTTCAAGAAATGGGTGCAAAAATAAAGATAAGAGACTATTCCGTGGAAATTGAGGGCGATCAACTGATTGGGGTTGATATCGACGCTAGAGATATTCCGGATTTGGTTCCTATTTGTGCTGTTCTTGCATGTTTCGCTAAGGGGCCTTCAGAGATATATAATGCGAAACGGCTCAGATACAAGGAATCAGATAGGCTTGATTCGATAAGTGTAGAATTGAAGAAGATGGGGGCAGACATCATAGTGAATGAGGACGGCTTAGTAATAAATGGTTCATCTGGATTGCATGGAGCAACAATTGATCCCCATAATGATCACCGGATTGCCATGTCATGCGCTATAGCGGCTCTTGGAGCCGTGGGTGAAACGAAAATTCATAACATTGAATGTATAAATAAATCTTATCCACAGTTCTTCAGTGATCTGCGTGTGTTAGGAGGGAATGTCGTTGGGATCTAATTCAATAGGAAAAGAATTTGTAATAACCTGCTTCGGCGAAAGCCATGGTAGATGTGTCGGAGCAATTATAGATGGATGTCCAGCAGGTCTTCCCCTCGCAGAAGAAGATATCCAGAAAGAACTTGACAAGAGGTTACCACAAAAAAAGGAGATTGTTTCTGCCAGAAGAGAAAAAGACGCAGTTGAGTTTCTTTCTGGAACTTATGAGGGTTTCACAACTGGTGCTCCGATCTGCGTTTTGGTGTGGAACAAGGAAGTTATTTCTGACGATTACGATTCAATAAGGCATACTCCTAGACCCGGACATGCAGATTATCCTGCCAAAATCAAGTATTTGGGATTTAATGATCATCGTGGAGGCGGAAGATTCTCGGGTAGACTCACAGTTACTTTTGTTATGGCTGGTGCTATAGCCAAGAAACTACTGACACTTGCTGGCATCGAAGTTCTGGCGTACACCACTGAGATTGGAGGTGTCAAAATGGCTTCAATTCCGTCTCTTGAGGACATTCGAACCAAAACTTATGGAAGCTCGGTGAGGTGCCCAGAACCAAAGGTTGCTGAGAAAATGGAGGAAACGATTTTGAATGCTAAGAAAATGGGCGACAGTGTGGGTGGAATTGTTGAGTGTATAGCTTCTAATGTTTTGGTGGGGATTGGTGAACCTGTCTTTGATTCTCTAGATGCGGAACTTGCAAAGATGCTTTTTAATGTTCCTGCTGTTAAGGGTGTTGAGTTTGGCGTGGGATTTGAGACTGCCCGATTAAAAGGTTCAGAGAATAATGATTTCTATATAATTCATAATGGAGAAATCGAGGCTGTAACCAATAATGCTGGTGGAGTCTTGGGTGGTTTATCCTCTGGAATGCCCATTGTGGTTAGAGTGGCTGTGAAACCGACGCCATCGATTTCAAAGAAACAAAAGACCGTGGACATGTTGAATATGGCAGATACAACAATTCAAGTTAAGGGAAGACATGATTCATGTGTTGTACCTAAGGCTGTTCCTGTTGTTGAGGCTGCTGTTGCTGTGGTTTTGGTTGATCATCTGCTTCGGGCAGGCTTAATACCTAAAGTGTTGGGAGTTGATGCTGTTGGAGAATATTGTGACGTTACGAAAGAAGATTGATGATATTGATGAGAAACTTGTCCTTCTGTTGAAAGATCGGATGGACCTCTGTAAATGTATTGGAGATTTAAAAAGAAAAAATAAGTTATCTGTTAAGGATCGACTAAGAGAAGATGAAGTTTACTTGCATATTATGGCGAAGGCTTTGGAGTCTGGTCTTAATCCACAAAAAGTTGAAGAAATTTTCAAAGATATTATTGCTTTGGCCATCTTTATTCAAGGTGCTGAATGAGAAGATTTAAAGCATCATTACACAATTCTTGATTCGAAAAACAGTTCGTTCGATATTCCCTTGAAGGTTGAGCAAGAATGCTGTATGAAATAAACGAAAAAGCGATACAACTTGAGAACCAAGGAAAAGAGATTATCAAGTTTAATCTAGGCGATCCAGATCTTCCAACACCACCTGAAATTGTTGAAGCATCGTATGAGGCTATGAAGCAAGGAAAAACTAAGTATTCTTCTGCTGCTGGCGAGATGTTACTTAGAGAAGAGTTAGCTAGGATTCATGAAGTGTCTGTGGATAACATTGTTGTGACAACTGGTTCAAAGTGGGGAATCTTTTCCCTGTTGTTTTTATTGTTGAAGAAGGGAGAAAATATTGTTGTTCCTTCTCCTCATTGGACCAGTTACGAGTTAGGTGCAAAGAAGCTTGGGGCAGAATTACGGCTTTTGAAGCGAGACCTTGAGTCTGATTGGAAGATTGACGTTGAAAAACTTGAAGCTTTGATTGATAAAAAGACACGACTAATCATATTAAATAGTCCTAATAATCCGACGAGCAAGGTTATTGATGATAAAACTTTCAGTGATATTGTTCAGGTAGCAAAAAGTAAAGGAGTAACTATTCTGTCGGATGAGGTTTACTCGGACATTAGTTTCGTTAAAGCCAAATCTATCTTAGATTTTGACACCGAAAATATTTTGATTGGTGGTTTTTCGAAATCGTTCTTGATGACTGGCTGGAGAATTGGATTTGCTGTTGTTGAAAAAGAGTTGGCTAAGAGGATGATTAAGCTAAACCAGATAACCACAACATGTGTTCCAGCGTTTATCCAGTACGGTGCTTTGAAGGGTTTGGAGTCGAGGAAAAAAATTGCAGATGATATCAAGACACACTTCAAGGTGAGGGCAGATACAGCATGTTCCATTCTTTCGAAATCGAAGATGCAATTTTCTTATCCTGATGCACCATTTTATCTGTTTCCGAAAGTTAAGGGCTTGGATTCCGAACGTTTCACTTGGGATCTACTTGACAAAGGGGTTGCCGTGGCTCCTGGAACTGCCTTTGGAGACTACCGTGAATTCATTAGGATAGCCTTAACTGTTGACAAAGAGAAGATAAGAAAGGGAATGGAGACGCTCTGTGAGGCTCTACCTTGAGGATTGCAGTTATTGGCGCTGGAAATATGGGTCGATGGTTCACAAAATTATTCAAAACTGAAGGCTTTTCTGTAGTAGTTTCTAGCCGAACAAAGAGTAAGGCAGAGGCGTTAAAGACTGCGTTTGGGATTGATGTAGCTCGCAGCAATGTGGAAGCTGTTGAGGGTGCTGACTGGATTTTGTTATGTGTATCTCTTGAAAGTTTAGAAGCTGTATTGATGGAGATTGGTTCTCATGTTCGTCCAGATCAGGTTGTCATGGATATCGGTTCTATCAAGGAGATTCCTGTGAATCTGCTACACAAATACGTGAAGCACTGTATCACGTTGGGGACACATCCTGTTTTTGGTCCCGGAGCAAGAAGTCTTGAGGGACAAAATTTTGTTCTCACTCCACTAGGCGATGAGGAGAAAACGTTTGCTGACGGGTTCAGAGACTGGCTGGAGATACGAGGAGCAGTGGTGTCTTTATTGTCGCCCAGAAAGCATGACGAGTTAATGTCTTTGGTTTTAGGTTTTCCTCATTTTGTGGGTTTGGTTGCAGGGGATACTCTAATGAATTCTTCTAATTTTGTTGAAGCAAAACGGGTGGGTGGGGTCACGTATAAATTGTTGTTGACATTGGCGGAGGCTGTTTCATCTGAAGAGCCTGTTTTCTATTCTGGTCTTCACATGAGCCTACCTGAAATGGAGCAGATTGAAAACTTATTCTTAGAGAAAGTTACAGAATGGATCAAATTGGTTAAGAAGAAGGACTGTTCTGGTTTTGGTCGTAGGATGAAACAGGTTAAGAAACGATTGGGTGAATTAGACTCTGATTATGAACTCGCGTATCGGGCTATGTATCGGCTTTTGGATGACTCCTAAAGCTTAAAATTCGATTTATTAGCTGACCTGTAGGAGCCTAATATTTTCACGAATACCGTTTTGTCTTTGATGCTATCTAGAGCTTCTTGGCGTTTTATTTCGGTTCTATGGCCCTCAAAATCAAGATAGAAATGGTACTCCCAAGGAGTCTGCTTGGTGGGTCTGGATTCAATCTTGGTCAGGTTAATATCTCTATCTGCAAATTCTCCTAGTATCTTATATAATGCTCCGGGGATCGATTTAGTTGCAAAAATTATGGATGTTTTGTCTTCGCCAGAATAGAGTGAATCCTGCTTGTCTAAGACAAAGAATCTAGTCGAATTGTTTTTGACATCCACAATTTCCCTCGCGAGTATGGGCATATCGTAGATTTGGGCGGCTCTTTCGCTAGCTATTGCTGCAGCATTAATCATATTTTCTTCTTTAATCATCTTAACGCTACCTGCAGTATCGAAAGTAGGGATCGCCTTGAGCTTGTGTTTTTCGAGGAATTTTCTGCATTGAGCTAGGGCTTGGGGATGGCTATAGACATTTTCTATTGAGTTTATTCTTGTTCCTTTGTGGGCTATGAGGCAGTGGCTGATTCTGATTATTATTTCGCCGCAGACTTTTAGGTCGTATTCCAAGAAGAGATCGTAAGTGCGGTTTACACTACCCTCAATAGAGTTTTCAATTGGGACAACCCCATAATCTACGTCTCTGGTTTTGACGCTTTCAAAGACGTCACCAAAGTTCTTGCAGGGTTTCAATTCAGCAGATTGACCAAAAAAACTGTAAACTGCACTCTCACTATAAGCACCAAGTTCTCCCTGAAAAGCAACCCTCAACACAAGCACATCGTTCTATTATAATAATTGGAAGATGTGCCAAGATAAAATGCTTTACCTTTATAATTAGCCAAGTTTACAGAAAAATCGTTATTTTCAAAATTATTGGATTAAGGATTTGTTTTCTATTTTGTGGTTTCTTCGAATAACTTGGGATCCTTGATGACCCCTTGGAAGAAAAGGTGATATATTCCCGGTATTATGGAAATGTCGCTTTTATACCACTCGGATAATACAAATCAGAAACTCATTTGAACTCTAGAAACCCCATTTTTTTCGAATTTCGAAAATAAAAACAGGTTGTTTCCAAGTAAAAAACAAATATTTTAATATTGTTACATAACTCCTTGTGGATATGCAACAAGAACCCAGAACACCCAACGAAACAAAAGCCAGCCAAAAACTTGTTCGCGTTTTGTTCTTTGTTACTGGTTCTATCTTTCTTGCGCTTGGAGCTATCGGAGTCGCGTTGCCTGTTTTGCCAACCACACCATTTTTGTTGCTTGCATTAGCTTGCTACTGCAGAAGCTCAGAACGAATGACATATTGGATGCTAAACAACAAGTATTTCGGAAATTACATCCGAAACTACAAAGAAGGTAAAGGAATCCCACTCAAAACAAAACTATTCGCAATAACAATTTTATGGATAACATTAGTTTACTCCGCAATTTTCATAATACCCATATTGATAGCACAAGTAATCCTGTTCGGAGTTGCAGTTGCTGTAACTCTGCACCTAATCCGACTTCCAACATATCATCAATAGATTAGAAATACCCATGCAGTTTTTTGTGAATCTAACTTTGTTTAGTTTGCTGTCTTGTTTTTTGTTTCTTCACAAAGTCTGGTAACTTTGTTAGTGTTTTTGTTAACACTTCTATGCTGTCTAAGTATTCTTTGATGTCAATGTGCTCATTTGGGGTGTGATCTAACTTGGAGTCTCCGGGTCCATAGGTAACAACCGGAATCTTTAACGCATTACCCAAAACATTCATATCGCCTGTACCTGTTTTTCTCGAAAAAGAAGCATAATTCAAAGTAGTCTTCCTTATACCCCATGCTAAAGCTCTGACAATAACCGACCTTCGATCAGCCTCAAACGCTTTAGCAACATCCATCATCTCAACAGTTACCGTAACCTTCGGGTTAGTAGTCTTGTATCGGTCTATCTTTCGTTTTACCTCATCAAACACTTGTTCAGGAGTAAGCTGAGGTGGAATTCGCAACTGAACCAGAATCTCACAATGAGACGGGATAAACGAAGCTGAACTGTTGCCGCCCTTAATCCCAGTTAGACACGACGTAATCGAGTAGAATCGGCTTTTTAGTTTCTCTTCCCGCATATGAAGCTTGTTAATTTGCCTCCAAAACTCCATAGCCTTCTCAATCGCGTTATCAAACAGCCAAGGAGCTGCAGAATGACCCGAAGGCGTCTCAACGGTAACCTTCACAGTTAAAATACCCTTATATCCAAAAACAACCTTCTCTAAGCCGCTAGGTTCACCAAAAATGGCATATTCAGGCTGAATTCCTTCCTCAACAAAATGCTGAATCCCTGTTCCTCCTTTCTCCTCATCAACTACGCTAACAACAAGAATCTTACCCGGAAAACCGTTATTCACGAACTTGGAAGCAGCGACAATCATAGCAGCCAAAGGGCCTTTCGCATCCACCGCACCTCTGCCATACAATTGTCCATTCTCAACATGGACGGGAATCTCTCCTTCAACCGTATCCATGTGTCCACACAACAAGATAACAGGAGAGCCCTCACCAAATTCGCCAATTACGTTTCCTATTTCATCTCTGTGAACACGAAAACCAAGTTTAGTCATTTCATCTATCAAGAACAGGGAAATCTCCTCTTCTTTGCCTGATGGACTGTTAATTTTCACCATACGAGTCAGCAGATCAACCGCGTAATCGTTGCTCAATTGTTTTCCTTCTCCATAGCCTTATCCAGAGCCTCTACTACCTTGTTGATTTGTTGCTTTTCGATAACTAACGGCGGCAAAAACCTTACAATATTCCTTCCCGCATCCAAGACAAGAACGCCTTGTTTCATACATTCCATGAGTATATTGTAAACGTCAAACCGCATTTCCATTCCAAGCATGAGACCTAAACCGCGAACTTCCCTGATCATCTTATGTTTTTCAGCTAATGTTTCTAGTTTACCCTTGAAATAGTTTCCATTAGTCGCCGCTCGCTCAGGAAGTTTTTCTTCAACTAATACGTCTATTGCAGCAGAAGCTGCTGCGCAAACCAAAGGATTCCCACTAAACGTACTAGAGTGTTCTCCACGCTTGAAAGCTGCCATGACATTTTCTTTTGCAAAGGTTGCGCCCATAGGCAAACCGCCAGCAACAGATTTTGCAAGACATATAATGTCGGGAACTACATCCCAGTGTTCACAGGCGAATACTTTTCCTGTGCGACCAAAACCTGTCTGCACTTCATCGCAGATTAGTAGAACATCTTTTTCGTCACAGATTTCTCTTAGTCCAGGAAGAAAATCGTCTGAATTGACTCTTATTCCACCTTCTCCCCTGATAGGTTCCACAAGGATAGCAGCCGTTTGTTCTGTAATAGCTTTTTTTACTTTTTCAAGATTGTTGGGAGGAACATGTTTGAATCCTGGAACTAATGGCATGAACGGAGCCCGATACTTCTTTTTCCAAGTTGCAGAAAGGGCGCCCATAGTTTTACCGTGAAATGCCCCAACCATGCCGATTATTTCTGTTTTGCTTGAATATTTCCGAGCTAACTTGATCGCACACTCAACTGATTCAGCGCCGCTGTTAGAAAGAAACACTTTGTCTAGTCCTTTAGGAGCTATGTTGATAATCTTCTCTAGAAGCTCTGATCTGGAGTCATTATAGAATGATGCGTGACATGCAATGAGAGTTTCCACTTGCCTTTGTACCGCTTTTACAACTCTTGGGTGGCAGTGACCCACAACAGCGACTCCGTAGCTACTTGTGCAGTCTATGTATTCGTTGCCGTTGATGTCCCAAACTAGGGCTCCTTTACCTTTTGTAATAATTAGGTTTCGTTTAGCGAAAGTGTTTGCCATGATTTTTTCTTCAAGTTCAACTATTTGTTTTTCATTCACGGCTTATCACCGTACCGCCCATATGATTTAGAGCCGAAGAAATCGGGTTCTCCCTGATCCCAGAACAGATCACCACTTCGCCAACACCCTGATTCAATGCTTCTTTTGCAGCGTAAATCTTTGTAATCATACCACCTCCAATCTTTGGAAGAGCAGTCTCAATCTCAGAAACAGACAACTTCGATACCAGTTTTTCATTCAGCTTTAAACCTTCCACATCGGTCAACAACACTAATTTGTCTGCTTTCAATGCTCCAGCGATGTTGGCTGCTGTTCGGTCAGCGTCAACGTTTAATGGCTCAAACTCTTCACTCACCGCAACCGGAGAAACCAGTGGCACATAATCATTCTCCAGTAATAGATGTAGTAAAGATGTGTTAACTTTCCAAACTTTTCCAGTGTATCCCCCATCGATAACTTGTTTTCTTCCCTGTTCATTAACTATAATTAGTCTTTTCTTTCTTTTTGCCCGTAAAAGATACCCATCCAAGCCTGAGAGACCCACAACTTGTATCTCCTGTTTTTGTAGGGCTGAAACGAGTTTCTTGTTGATTCTACCTGCCATGACCATTGTGAAGATTTCCATGGTCTCCTTGTCTGTGTATCTACTCCGGAAGCCTTTTGGTGAAAATACAAACTTTTGTTCCTTGCCTAGTTTTGAGGCGATTTCTGTTACACCTTTTCCTCCACCATGAACCAGAACAAGTTGATTGTTAGAGAGAACATTCTTTATATCGGATACTACTTCTGGTGGGACCTCTTTAAGGATGCTCCCGCCAACCTTGACTACAATCAACATCTTTTTTTTCACATCGGATGATAACCTTGACATTCTATCCCAGTTTTTTCGTCTATACCCAGCATAACATTCATGCACTGTATGCCTTGACCAGAGGCACCCCTCATGAGGTTGTCAATCGCAGAGAATGCGATTATCCTTCTTGTGCGTCGATCTAACTCAAAACCGATGTCAACATAATTTGTTCCCATCGTCACTTTTGGGTTTGGCAGTTGGTACGGGCCCCTCTTAAATTTAACAAAGCGTATGAAATGTTCGTTTTGATATTGGGATCTGTAAAGTTTCCAGACGTCTCTTGTTGCTATTGGTTTTATTAGGTAAGCATGGATTGTTGAAAGAATTCCGCGAATCATGTTTACTGCATGAGGCGTGAAAGAGACAGTTACCTTTTCTTCTGTTAGCAGGTTTAGTTCTTGTTCGATCTCTGCTATGTGCCTATGCCCTACTACCTTGTAGGGTCTCACACCTCCTGCTCTTTCAGGATGATGAGATGCAACAGTAGGTTTTTGACCTGCACCAGATGAACCTATCTTCACATCAGCTACTATCCGATTCTTCTCTATTACACCCGCTTTTACTAACGGTACCAATCCAAGAATCGTAGCTGTGGACATACATCCCGGACAGCCTATCAGTTTTGCATTCTTAATTTCTTCACGGTGAAGCTCAGGTAAGCCATAAACTGCTTCCTTTAACATTTCTGGATGCGTATGCTTCCAGCCATACCACTTGTCGTAATCGTCGGGATTGTTCAGACGATAATCTGCACTCATATCAATAACTTTTATGTCTGTTTCAAGTAGTCGTGGAACTAGATTCACTGATTTACCATGGGGCATCGCAGCAAATACTAAGTCACAGTTTTCTGTGACTTGGGAGATGTTTGGGGGCGTGAATTTTAGTTGTGTTGCTCCCCTGAGGTTTGGGTGAACCGTAAATAGGAACTCTCCGGCATTTGCTCGAGATGTAACTGTTGTTAATTCAACCTTTGGATGGGCAAGCAGCAGTCTCACTAGTTCTCCACCCACATATCCTGAGCCGCCAATTACTCCAACTTTCACGTCTGTATTCTCCTCTACTCAGAATCTATTAAGCTCTGGGCTCCTTTTAGTAGTGCCTCTGCCAAATTTATCCCACCAGCCAATCGAGTTTGTTCCCAAAACTCAGGACAAGCATTAGTTTCATGGAACATGATTTTTTGCTTGTTCTTTTCCATGTTGTCTTCGATAACCTTTTTGATGTTCAAGTAAGCATCTTCGCTTTTGTAGTTTTTAAAAGCGTTTTCCAGTTTCTTGTTCCATTCTTGAAAGTTTGTCCTTTTAGTTTTATCAAGTTTAACGTTTTTCACGGCACCAAATGAAGGCTCAAGTTTATCAAACTCTCCTTTGAGGTACTCGTCGTCAACGATTTTTTTGTCACCCACATCAATCATTGCGTCAAAAGCTAAAAGATAGGCTTCGCTGTTTCCACCCATGGATGTGCCACATTTAGCTGAAACATTTCTAATGTGTTGAGGCAAATCTACTCCAATAACCATGTTGCCCAAGAATGTGTTTGTCCTGAAGTCCTTGAATCCTGCACGCGCTAAGGCTGTGGGATAGCAGTATGGCTCTTTTCCATGCTCTTTAGTAACGATTATTCTTAGGTCATAGAACCATTTTTGGACAAGATTTTGGGCGAGAACTCCCACAGGATTAATTATTGATGGTTCAACTTCCCTGATAATGTTTAATAGTTGTTCACGTTTAGTAGCGAGTTTAACGCTTTTTCCATGAGTTCCAGCGTCCGGTTTGATTACAATGTTATTATCAAGTTCATGCTGAATCAAGTCAGCTATGTCTTCTTCATTATGTATTCTACGTCCATCCAACGTTTTTTCAGTAGGATCAACTGGAACATAAACTGTATCAGGAATCCTGATTCCAGCCTGCCAAAAATGAAGTAATGTCCTTAGTTTACTAAAACATGCGTATTCTACGCATTGAGGATTTATTACCTGTTTACCGAAAGCCTCCAGAACATTCGCTGCAAATAGCCTTCTATTCTTGCTTTGTGCCCTGTTTAATACTACTTTGATGTCTTTAAGAATGTTGGTGTAATCTTTTCCTTTAGTTCGGAGCTTGTAACCATTTCTATCAAAGCGAACGGCAACTTTACGGAAAGGAATGTAAACTAAGTCGATTCCCATCTCTTCTGCAGTCATTTTGATGCCTTTTTCGTCGGTTTCGGAGCTCTCAAACAAAATTCCGATGCTCATATCTGTTATTACATCCTCGCTTCAAGTGTTATATATTGCATATGTTTTCTTTGAATTATTTTTCTGTTTCGTATGTAAACAATAAAAAGAAAATAATGAGAGGGGAACCTATTCTCCCCAGTCTTCCCCTTCAATTCCCAGTTCTTTAAGTTCGACGCAGTCTCCCTCGTTTGCAGTTACTTCTAGTTCAAGACCGCAGCTGGGACAGCTTAGAATCTCTCCTTTCATGACGTCCCCGTGGACTTCAATTTCCGCGTCGCAATCGGGACAGTTGGCTTTTTTCACAACTTCCACCTCTTTGGTTTAGATGAGCCATTATTAAAAATGTTGCTATTTATAAGAATTTCGGATTTATCACTGATGGTTTTGCACGTTTTCCAACTTATTATACGAAATTCGTAGAATTGGTGATGTAATAGTCAAAAAATCACAAAAACAAATATCCTCAGTTAAAGTGAGAAAAGGGGAGATGAGATACGGAAATCGTTCCGAATCTACAGTAAAAAGTTCAGAAACCGTTAAATTTTTCCGCAACTGTATTATGGTGAGCGTGAAGAAAATGGACAATACAGACAAAGAGATAATTGAAATTCTGAAACATGATGGTCGGGCCACCTATAGCGACATCGGAAAGAGAATTGGTTTGTCTGAGGGAGCTGTTCGAAAAAGAATCAAAGCCCTTGTTGATTCTAGGATAATACGCAGATTCACTGTCAAGGTCGGACTCACAGAAGGCGCAGAAGCGATAGGCTTACTATCTGTGGATCCGTCTTTGCCGACTTCAGAGGTTTCCAAAGCGCTAAAGCAGTTTTCTAATGTGGAAACGGTCTACGAGATTACTGGAGAATATGATATCGCCGTTATCATATCGGGATTAAACATAACTGAGGTTAACGAGTGCCTTGAGAATATAAGACGACTCACGGGTGTCGCTAACACAAACACTATGATCATTTTACGTAGTTGGTAAATTTCTATTATTTGATTACGGTTTCAGAAATAAATGTAATCTTTTCGTATTCTACAAGCGCCATTTTCACATAAAGTATATATGTTTGTACGTTTTTTATTCTTCGGAAACTTGATTAATTAAGTATTGTGAACAGGAAGGCGTACCGAATTGGAAGATGATTACGTTAACGAACAGGGGCGAAAGCTACTTAAGAAACTGAAAAGGAAAGGCGTTCTTCCAAGCCCCTACAATTTTGCTAACTACAAAGCTCCTTTCTTAGACGAATACATTGTTCACGACAGTACTCTACGAGAGGGAGAACAGACTCCAGGCGTGATCTTTAGTATTAAAGAAAAACTGAAAATCGCCAAGAAACTGGACGAAGTGGGAGTACCCCAGATCGAAGCAGGATTTCCAGCCGCCTCAGAAAAACAGAGAAAATGTATAGACGCCCTAGTTAAACTGAACTTGGACGCCCAGTTGTCTGCTTTTGCCCGAGCAAAAAAGGAAGATATTGAAGCCGTCGCAGACAGTGGAGCAGACGGAATAGTGGTTTCACTCTCCATTTCTCCTTATCATAGGAAATACAAGTTCAAGGGCATGAGCAAAGAAACGTATCTGGAACAGCTTGGTGAAATGATCAGTTACGCAGAAAGTTATGGACTATTCGTAATCTACAGTGCAGAGGACACAACTAGAGAAAACGATCTAGTTTTCTTGAAGAAAGCTTACAAAACAGCAGAGAAAGCAGGAGCAGATAGAGCAAGAGTAGTTGACACTCTGGGATGTGCAAGCCCAAACGGAATGGCATTTCTTGTAGGCGAAATAGGAAAAGAAATAAACATCCCAATCGAAGTTCATTGCCACAACGACCTTGGGTTAGCTCTTGCAAACTCTTTGGCATCTATAGAAGCCGGCGCATCAACAGTATCAACATCAGTGAACGGCTTAGGAGAAAGAGCAGGAATAGCTAGAACAGAAGAAATCATTCCTGCCCTACACATGTTGTATGGAGCAAACTCTTTTGAGATGAACCAACTAACTTCTCTTTCCAGCATAGTTCAGGAAATTTCCCGAATAAGAATGCCTCCTCACAAACCAATAACTGGTAATAACGTGACTGCTCACAGTTCAGGTATCCACCAACATGGAGTTCTCGTTAACCCAACGACATACGAGTTTTATCCGCCCAGGATGATGGGACAGAAACGAAAAATTTACATCGACGAATTGGGTGGTCGGCATGGAATCATGTATATCGCGAATGAGCTTGGTCTAGATATCTCTGAGGAAACAGCGAAGAAGGTTCTTGAGAGAGTAAAGGCAGCCTTTTCTCGTGAAGGACGGAGAAGTTCCTACACTCCAGAAGAGATTAGGCAAATAATAGATGAAATTAAAAAGAGTTGAAAAGATTTGGCGTCTACCATAACTGAAAAAATCTTGGCAAACGCTTCACACCAAAAAGAAGTTGTTCCAGGAGATTTTATTGTAGCAGACGTAAACTATACTATGGCTCACGATTCAACTGCACCATTAGCAATCGAGGGCTTTAGTAAAATTACAGACAAAGTCTTCGATAAAGATCGAGTAATAATCGTGTTTGACCACTTTTTCCCTGCACCAACAGTGGCTGGGGCTAAATTGCACCAAAAGTCAAGAAATTTTGTTATGGAACAAAACCTTTCTGGATTCTTCAATAACGGAGTTTGTCACCAGTTATTGGTTGAAAAATTCGTTTCCCCCGGAGACGTTCTAGTTGGAGCTGATTCACACACATGCACAGAGGGAGCCTTAGGTGCTTTCACCACTGGTTTGGGATCAACTGACATTGGCGGAGTTATGGCCACTGGAAAATGTTGGTTCAAAGTTCCTGAAAGCCTAAAATTCAATTTAGTTGGATCAACAAAAAAGGGCGTTTACGCCAAAGACGTTATCTTAAGTATTGTTGGTGATGTGGGTGCTGCCGGTGCACTCTACAATGCTTGTGAGTATACTGGTGACTACGTGAAGAATGTAAGTGTTTCTTCTCGTTTGACTTTATGTAACATGGCTATTGAGATGGGGGGCAAGAATGGCATTATTGAAGCTGACCAAAAAACACTTGATTTTCTTGGAAGATCCGGAAAAATATTCAAGAGTGACAAAGATGCAACATATGCTGACGAATTTGAAATCGATGTAAAAGATATTGGGCCTCAGGTAGCTCTTCCTCCAGTAGTAGACAATGTGAAGCCGGTCTCTACGGTTGAAGGAAAACCTATAGATCAAGCATTTCTTGGAACATGTACTAATGGGCGTCTAGAAGACATTGGGGTTGCCACTAAAATATTAAAAAGCAAAAAAATTGCACGAAACGTTCGGTTAATCGTTACTCCTGCTTCGCAAGATATCTATTTGGCAGCCCTCAATAAAGGATACCTGCAAGAACTTACTAAGGCTGGTGCAGCAGTTTGTAATCCTACGTGTGGTCCTTGTATTGGTAGACATGGAGGAGTATTGGCTGAAGGTGAAGTTTGTATATCAAGCCAGAACCGAAACTTCACCGGACGGATGGGGGATCCTAAAGCGGAAATTATTTTGGCCTCTCCGGCAACTGTGGCGGCGTCGGCTTTAGTAGGAAAGATTGTTGATCCGAGGGATTATTTATGAGAGTATGGAAGTTTGGCGACGACATAAACACTGACTTAATCACGCCTGGAAGATACACCGTTACAACGGACAAAAAACGGTTAGGCGAAATAGCATTTATCGAATATAGGCCAGAATTTGGTAAAAATGTAAAAGAGGGCGACGTTATTGTTGCAGGAAATAACTTCGGTTGTGGGTCTTCTAGGGAACACTCTCCTGTGGCGATAAAGGCTGCTGGAATCAATGCAGTAATTGCCAAATCATTTGCTCGAATCTTCTTTAGAAACTCCATCAACATTGGACTTCCATTGTTTGTGTCTGAGGACGCTGACAAAATCGATGATGGTGATGATGTTGAAGTTAACGCTAAAATAGGACAAGTTTACGACAAAACAAAAAGCATCACTATTAAAGCGAAGCCGCTACCAGAATTCATCCAAAAGATTGTGAATAAGGGTGGTTTAGTTAACTTTCTACGAAGTGGCGGCTATGACAACATATAAACTAGCTGTTATTCCTGGTCCTGGAATTGGGGCTGAGGTTGTTCCTGAAGCAATCAGGTTACTAGAGAGTACAGACTTGACTTTTGATTGTAACTACTTTGAGATTGGTTATGAGGTTTTCAAAAAGAAGGGTACTCCAGTTCCAGATGATGTCTTAGCAGGAATAAGGAAGACTCAGGCTTGTTTGTTTGGGGCTACCACTACTCCCATTGGAGTTCCAGGCTATAAGAGCGCGATAATAACATTGAGGCGTGCCTTGAGGTTGTATGCTAATGTTAGACCTGCAAAGAGTTATCCTGTTCCGAAAAGCATGAAAGATGTTGATTTGGTGATTGTTCGAGAAAACACGGAAGGATTGTACAGCGGCATGGAGTTTGAATTGCCTGATTCAGCTTTTACCCTCAGGGTGATAACGCGTAACGCGACTGAACGAATTACAAGGTTTGCTTTTGATTTGGCGATGAAACGCACTAAAAAGGTGACTGTGGTTACTAAGGCAAATGTGTTGCGTAAGTCGGATGGTCTATTTCTTGAAGTTACTCGCAATGTTGCTGAAGATTATCCTGATGTGGAATTGGAAGAAGCTTTTGTTGACGTTACAGCCATGAGACTTATTCTTAAGCCTCACATTTTTGACGTTATTGTAACCTCAAACCTTTTTGGGGACATTCTCTCGGATGAGGCAGCTGGTTTGGTTGGAGGTTTAGGTTTAGCTCCCAGCGCAAACATTGGTTCAGATTATGCTTTATTTGAGCCTGTTCATGGGTCTGCTCCTAGGCTTGCAGGAAAGGGAATTGCGAATCCCATGGCCGCGATGCTTGCATCTAGGATGATGTTAGATTACCTTGGCGAAAACAAATGGGCTAAACAAATCGATAATGCCATCGTAACCGTACTAAAAGAGGGAAAAGTGTTGACTCCTGACCTTGGAGGTTCTTCATCAACAACGCAAGTTACAGATGCAATAATAGATGCACTGTAGAAGACTCGATAATTTTAGTTTTTTGAAAAAGGTCCGGGAAGATTTAGTGTCTTCCTCTGTATCTTGAGTTTCTTTCTTGTTTGTTTTGTTTCTGTCTCCAGTCTCTTTTCCTTTGGGTTTCTATGCGTTCTCGGGAGAATTCGTAGTGTTTGGAACCACGTCTTCTATAATCGTCTAATGTTCTGTAGAAGCTTGAGTAGTTCATCTCTTCCCTGGAAAGGGATAAAATGATGCTATTCAATTCTTTTTTCGTGTTTGATGAATCTATTTTATCCCAAGTCTCAGAATATGCTGAATATGCTGCATGAAATTTAAAGTCGGATGGATTATCTATTAATAATTTAGTTGTTTCTTCAGTTTGTGTTTCTTCTGGTTGTTGGGTTTCTTCGATTTCTGCCTTGGTTTCTTCCGTCATAACTTTCTATACCCTGAAACTGATGGAGATACTACACCATTGACACTATAAAAATATATCTAACAATACCGAAAAACAATATTCCAACAATATAGAATAAGCGATCATAGTTTTTCTTTGCTACAGAAACGCGTAATATATTCAAATGTCAAGTTGGAGGCGCTTTCTAATGTCTCCTTAGTTATACCTGGAACCCCACAAATTACTAATGAGACGTTTTCGGTTTTCTCGGTTACTTTGGTGTTGTCAGAATCACGATAAGGATATACAGCTACTAACTTTTTAGTGTCGGAGACTACTATTTCCCCTCCTTTTAGAATCAATGGTTTTTTCATACCGATTCCCAAAATTTGTTCACCCTCTTCGGAAAATCTCATGAAAATTATTCCTTCTAATTTGTCCGCATCAAAGGTTGCTAAGGCAATTTTACTTTTGATAGATGCTAAATTGTAAGTGTCAACAAGGGTATTTATTGTTGGAAGTTTTTTTCCTGCAAGAATTCTTCGAATCAAAGCCTCTGATGCAGGACGGGTTTTTGTTGGGTCTATTCTTATGCTCCAGAAAAAGTCTCGGTAAGCTCTGAAAGTTGGTTCATCTTTCACCGAGTCTATGTTATACTCGTTTCTAATCTGCTTCATTACTTTAAGCTTGAAGTTCTCAAGTTCAGGATCTCTCTTCTTGATCTTCAATCCATTAATATTTAGGGTAAGTGCATTTAGTCCTGGAAAACGTGTTGATAGTTCAAAATCGATTTTCAGGCTCATTTGTGCTTTTGTCCCCTTATATCTTAGAATGTTGGTGCTTTTGCAGTTAGATAATGTTGTTAATAATCTTGTGGATAGTCTGCAAAATCCCAATCTTCGAAGTTTTCGTGTTTTTCTGATGTTTTTCTTCGTGTTACTACTGTCACTACTATCAGAATCACTATTAATGTGACCAAGAAAGCACCTATCATCAAAAACTCAGAAGGTAATACAATAAGACTGAATGTGTCGCTGTCTTTACCGTTGTAGTCATCGTCTCCGGACCAGTTGGCTCTAACTGAATATACTCCACCGGGTGGAGAATTCCATACGTAAGAATAATCTCCATTTGTATCGGTTTCAACAGTAGCCAACATAACCGTAGGTAAATCCATCGAACTGATATATACTGTAACTTTTTCTCCTACCAAGGACGGTGAAAGTGATCCTGTTATCTCAACAAAATTTTGAGTAATCACAAAATTTGTCGAAAGCGCCATCCAAATTGCTGATGAATCAGGAATGACATAGCTAGACGAAACTTGCGCCGGGGTTGTTTGCTCATAATTCACTATGGGTATTACTTTAGCATACGATCTTTGAAGTATCTCAGGACACTCACCAACGCGCCACCCAGTCTCCCAGTTTCCACCGGTAGTCTCAGCTACATAGTATTTCTTTCCATCATGTCGGTAAAAGTAAAGCTGCGATCGGGCATCCTTTGGTCTTTCAGACAAATGAATCCCCAAAAACATGTGATCATGCTGCTCAAGTAAAAGCAAAACCACATCAAGTCCACCCGCCTTCATTATAGACGCAGCCATTATTGTGAAGAGATCACAGTCACCCTCATTTTCAACGATCGTTTCTACGGGGAATTTTTGAGGATCGCTCTCTAAATATTCAATCTGATGCACCATCATTAGAACACCATTCGCAAAATCTTCCTCATTGCTATAGATAGTCCACAGGTCATCCGCAATTGGCTTCAAAGCATTAGGAGTAACAAATTTGGAAAAATCATAGCCATGCAAAAGATGATTTTGGTTACTATAATGCTCATAGAGTGTTTCATTTATTGTAACCGTTAAACGATATAATATAGAACCCCCTGGGCTGTCCAAAAGTTGGTAGTTATATTCGGGGGGATCAGCCAAGCAAATACTAGATGGAAGAACTAATAACATAATGACTATTGAAGTAACAATTATCTTCTGATGCTTAAACTGTGCAGACATACACCTAAACATTCTTTATGGCCGTATTTATCTCTAGTTAAAACATTCACTATTTTGTCGCATGAAAACATACAAACTATTGACCAAATCATTTTCTTCACCGCAAATAAAAAAAGTCAATCATATTAGAAAAACAAATATTAGTTGAATGTTAAAAACAACTTTTCATAAAAAACAAGATAATGTTTGGTGCTCCGGCCGGGATTCGAACCCGGGTCGGCGGCTCGAGAGGCCGTCATACTTAACCTGACTATACTACCGGAGCCCCGAACTATACTACTTTTTCATTGGCGTTTCCTATGGATAGCAATTTCATATTTATTGCTGTATCGCAAATATTCAAAGCCCGCTTTTATAAGTTTGTTTTCCTCGTTCAAACTCTTTACGTACGCTACATTACTTTTGTCCCTTTCAAAGTTGATGAGAGACAAATAGATTTCTAACTTCTCAAGCCTTTTGTGATAAAAGAACTTAAGCCCCCAAGCAGATTTACTCATTTAGAAAGTGATTCAATATTGGATGTAAAAGGGTTCCTTGATGTCAGTTTCGTAGATTGGGACGGAAAAATTTCTGCGGTGGTTTTTCTTCCAAGCTGTAATTTTCGTTGTCCTTTCTGTCATAACGTAAATCTTGTTCTTAATCCTGAAAAGCTTGAGGCGATTCCTTTTGATTATATAATGGATCATCTTGAGAAACAAAAGGGCTGGATTGACGGAGTTTGTATCACGGGTGGGGAACCGACACTTCATGGTAGCTTGTCTGAATTATGCTCCAGAATAAAGAAGATGGGTTTTTTGGTTAAATTGGATACAAACGGGACAAATCCTTCTATGTTGAAAAGCCTTATGGATAGAAAACTCTTAGATTATGTAGCCATGGACATAAAAGCTCCACTGACCTTAGAAAAGTACTCTAAGTCAACAGGTACAAATGTAGAAAGTTTGTTGGAAAACGTGAAAGAAAGCATTAGGCTCTTAATGAACTCCTGTATAGCTTATGAGTTTAGGACTACGGTGGTTCCTACAATCCACAATGAAGAAGACATAAAACAGATTTGCCACAGTTTGAAGGGATGTAGAAAATATGTTTTGCAGAATTTTTGCGTCGCCATTGGGAAAACGGTGTTAGACAAAAACTTGTTATCAAAATCTATAAGTGAAGAGGAAATGCAAAAGTTTCTAACAACCGCTAAAGGAATTATTCCAAACTCAAAACTTAGATAATAAACACAAATCTGTGCTAATTTTTATTTGGTTTTAGGAAATGCGAAATAAAGAGCAGAACTAGATTCCCAGAGTAATATTTTTCGACTGAATTTAAAAGGGAATTTAGAACTAGATTAAGGACTTTCTGTGGCTTTAGATCAACGGTTGTTGATGAGTTCAGGTCCTCTCAACCATTCGAGAAAAATGAGAATTTCTGATCCGTCGTTCTAAGACTAATCAGTTCCTCATTCCTCTAAATTATTACTTGGATCATAAAGTGTAGGTAGCCTAAATGATGAATTTATTTTTTTGTAGTATAGACAATGGATTTGCCGTTGTCATAAATTTTATCCAAGGCTGGAGTTGCCTTTATGTTTGATACAACTTGCTGAGTATCGATTGCCACAAATTTAATGTTGTATTCTTCAATGTATGTAAAAAAGTCTCTTACTTTAACTATCAAATTCGTTTGTACATCGAATTGTTGCTCCAACTCTGAACTTGTCCATCGTTCAACATCTTCAAACTCAAAGGAGTGAACAAATATTGAGAACGAAATCTCACCATGGGTCAACTCGTTTAAATAGCCGAATTCATATCGGACTCTCAAAGAGTCTATACTTCGGTCGTCTAAGGCACCTAAGATATACCAGTCTGGTATTTCATTAAAATCAAATGCTGCAATAACACCGTTCTGTACATCAAGTATTGCTGTAACTTTTTCGGATAGTATATCTGAACCGTTTACTACTGCCCATTCTTCTTCATTGTTTATGTAAGTGGCATTGTCCCATGGGTTCTGCCATTCAAGAACTCTGGGAACAAGCGCCTCCTTAAAATCTAGAGAAAGATCCAAATAATTAGAAACATCCAGTTTGACACTTTCTAAGTCTTGGTGAGTTTGAACATGCCAATTAATATTGATTAAAGAACTATTGCTTGAGAATGTGACAGTTTTTTTTATTGTAAAGAGTTTATGCACGTATTCAGTAACTAGTTGTGCTTTTTCAGTAGAGTTCTGAGTCCAATAACTTGTCACAACCGTTTCAGAGAGTGGAATCTGAACCCATTCACCCAAAGGGTCAACATAAATAAATTTGACCTGTTCGTTGGGAATACTTACAATCTTAGTCCAAAGGTTGAAACGTAAAACGTATAATGCTTGACCAGCGCTTGGGTTTACCTTATCAAACTCTCGGGTGAGACTTCGAGAGTTTTCTATTTCATAAAAGCTATACAATACTGATTCAGCTACAGCACTTCTTGAGGAAAGCGGGTCTGTTTCTTGTATGGTTCTATGGTCAGAAAAGATGGAGAACCAAGAACCGGGGCTTCTCGTGGTAATTACTATTCCGTCTGTAGTTGAGTGCTGTTTTACCCATAAGCCAGAGTTATAGCTAGAAATCGAGGCTCTTTCGTAAAACTCTGGGTATGTTTCGATTCTCTGAAGAAAAGTAGACGCCTGGAATGCAAATAGGGAAAAGACTAATGCTAGAACAAGAATCTTGAGAGCGTTGATTAGTTTAAGGTTTTTTGTGACATTCGGGACTAGTTTTGATTTTATGAGTATAGGTACCTTTGACATACAAAAGTATGTTGCTATGCCAGAAAGAATTGCTATTGGTGTGACAAGAAAGTAAACAAATCTGTGATATGGCAAATTTATTCCAAAAAGATATGATTCTGCTAAAAGAAAGGGAACGGCAAACCAAAATATAATCAGGACTAAATCCTTTAGTGATATTTTTTTCTTTTTTACAATGAACATCAATGGGATGCCCAGAAATGTTATGAATAGTGTTGCCCCAAGGTTTTTCAATAATGTTTCGATGCTAACAAAGGAAATGTGGTAAACATTTTCTCCTATTGTGAAGAAGATGTATTCTATGAAACTATCGATATATCCGATTATTATTCTTGCATACCACACTAACAGAGCTATGCCTCCCCCCACGATCACGGCGAGAAACGTTATGAATTTTCTTTTTGATCCAATAGAGTTGATTAGGAAAACTGGGACAAATATCAGAACGAAAACGAAGGCGGTAAGGTGGTGGGTAAATATGAGCGTGAATGCCCCAGAAAATAGAAGTAATGTCTTTACTCTAACTCCCAGATCTTTGTTCATTATATAAAAAATGAATACGATGTACGCTAAACCCATTACGTTCGCGTAACCTCCCCAGAATATTATCTCGAAAAGCGGAACGGAAATAATGGTAAAGATTACAGAAGTGACGGCAGTGCCTATTCCAAAAAGTTTTCGAGCTAGCAGGTATGTGGACAGCATGAGCAGTACGTTGAGGGTTGCAATCAGCATTTTTAGTATAAACGCTGCAGCTATAACATCAACGGTTCCTGCAAAAATTTGAATCGTTGCTACTATTGTGTGAAAGAAAGGGGGGTACCATGAGATTTCGCTGTAGCTGATTTTTTCGTCTATTATGATTTGTTTTGCTCTTAGTAGATGTACAGATGGGTCGTTTCCTGGGAGAACTCCATCTGTGGATAGCTGGTGGACTGTGACAATGAAGAGTATGGATGCGGCGATTAGAACGAAAACCATTTCGATAGTGGATAGTTTTGGTTTTTGCAGCAGATTTTTTCCTCCGACATGACTGGAGTCAAGAATACATCTGTATTAGTGTTACCTTAATTAAAATATCCAGTTTTGTGATTATGAATTTTTTTGCAAATTTTAGGTGTTTATCTACTCATTCTTTGAGATCGTCGATAACACTCATTTCAAGGAATATATGAACCAGAATTCTTTTCCTTTTCTCAATTTTGTGATAACCAAACCTGTTCTATCTATGAATTGATCATTCTCAGATTCCATTTTCCTTGTTCAGATACCGGGAGAACTTCTTGGTTGCCCTCAAATAGAGAAATTGGACTAAAAGACCTACAATTAGACTTAGAACTATTCGTAAAAACATTGGCAGAGCCATAACATGGAACGTAGTTGAGTAGAAATCAGTTCCAAAAATCTTTCCAACTCCAAATCTGATTAAGGGTTCGCTTAAATAAACCATTAATGCACTACTTGCAATAAGTTTAATCCAAGAGTAACTCCTAATTCTTGCAAAAAAACTAATAGCCGTAATGGTGGCTAAGAGTGCAAGAACTGAATGCCTTAGCCAATACAATTCAAGACCTAACCCTTCTGGAGTGAGAAAAAGTAACAAGTAAGAAATGGCTCCTAACGGTAATATCCAGGGGTTCTGAATCTTGTCAATTTTTCCTGTTTTTGCTATCCAGAACCCTGCGGCAAAGTTGATGAGGAAAAGCATGAATCTCTCTGAAAGTGCAATAGGTGCATTTGAACTGAAAAGAAAACCGTTGAGTACAATCAATGACAATATGACAAATATTTGAATGCTTAGCCGATTTGTTGTCCTCTCCATAGTTATTATCAATAGCATGAAGGCGAATAGAACTGGTACAAACCAAAGGTGAGTCAATTCATTTATGGGAAAAATGTTCTGTTTAAATATGTTTAACAATGCTATAGTGTAGATATAATCAATGGCTCGCGTTACCGATGGATAAGAAAATTCGTTCGTAAAATTATTAATGAACCAATCCAAGAATCGGTAGATGGCGAGAAACAACAAAAATGGTATATACACGCGCACTAATCTGTTCTTCCAGAATCGTTTCAAACCCCTTTTTTGACTAGCAAATGTCAGGAAACCGCTAATGAAGAAAAAATTTGAAAGCATAAAATAATTGACATATTCCATTATGGGATTTTGGGCAAAAAATAGATTACTATGAACGAAAAAAAGCAATAATATGCTTAATGTTTTTATCCAATAGAACTCGTCTATTTCCTTGGTCATTTCATCTGACCATAGTTTAATTCTTGTATATAACTTAAATTTTTAAGGTTTGAGGAAAAAAAATTATAGTAATTATTGGTGCTTAGTATAATCCCAATAATCTTAAATTCAAATGTAATGAAAATATTGAACAAACAAAATAATAAGGAGAAAATTAACTAAAATGAAATCAAAAATAGCAACACTACTTACATTAACAGTACTAACAGCGATGATAATATCTTCAATTTTACCTATATTTGTAAATGCCCAAAATAATGACTTACTGCAATATGAATGGACAATGCCAGGTGCAACTGGTTCTTTGATTTACTCGACTGATGGCCCAGCCCCTGACAAACCAAACGTCTTATGGGAAACCAAAATACCAGGATTAAACTTTGGGAGTCAAAGTGGTGATCTAGTAGCCTTTAACGGTATGGTCTTTGCCAGAGGCACCGGCGCACTTTATGCCGTTGACGCATTCACCGGAGAAATCGTTTATACAGTCGCTTTTGCCGCTGGTGGTGGTGGGCCCATGGGTGGTGGTGGTGCTGGTCGAATCGTTAAGGTTTCTGATACCGTTATGGTGGTAGGATCCGACGGTTATGACATTGCAACTGGAACAAAACTTTGGGATGGTAGTCAACCGTCAGGTGCACATTGGATACCAGAAGCAAATCTGTTCGTTGACGGTGGTAGTCCAGGTGGAGGCGATGCTTGGTACCTAAATGATCCAATGCAACCACCAGTTCTACTGTGGGACAATTCGAATACGATGGAACAGGAGTACTTGTATGCATATGGTGAAGGATTGATATTCACAATAAAGTTTTCAACAGTTCACGCAATTAACGCTACAAACGGAGAGATAGTCTGGGAAGCCTTTTCTGGCTCCTTTGCAGAAAAAGCCAACGCTTACTCTAAAGGCAGGGTCTTTTCAGGTGGAATGGACGGTAAAATGTACTGCTGGAACGCTACTACTGGCGAACCTATTTGGACTTTCAATGCAGGAAGCGGATATCATTTCTGGGCTGGCCGAATTGCCGTCTGGGAAGATAAAGTATACTCAGTAAATCAGGACTCTTACGTGTACTGTTTAGACGCGATAACTGGCGATTTAGTTTGGAAATTCAAAGGAAACGGAGTTTATTACACGGGACACGCAATTGTCGGAGGTGGCAAACTCTATGCTCAAACAGGTGACGTTGAATACAGGGACCCAGATACTGGTATGCGGGTCAAAGATCAGTATGTATGTCTCAACGCTACAACTGGAGAACTCTTATGGGAGCTGCCATTTGGAGTCGCCGCTCCGTCAGGTAATCACTGCTTAGCCTATGGCAACCTCTACTTACAACCAGCAACAACCGAGGAAACGATTAGTAATGGAGTATTTTCACGAAGAGCTATTGGTGAGACCCTTATGTGTATCAGTGGTCAACCTAGAGATTGGAGTATGTTCCGTGGCGATCCAACGCATCAAGCCTCGGGCGATGCAGGCCCAACTAATTTGGCACTCAAATGGAAATTCCAAACAGGAGGCGTAATCTCATCTTCGCCAAGTATTGCAGATGGAATAGCTTATGTTGGTTCACACGATAAAAACATCTATGCCATTGATGCAGAAGACGGGAGCGAAATATGGAGTTTTGAAACTGGCTATAAAGTCTACGCTTCACCAGCTGTGGTAAACGGTAAAGTTTACACGGGTAGCGATGACGGTAACGTTTATTGTTTGGACGCTAAAACAGGTACAAAACTATGGCAATACTCTGAACCTGGAGATATCGATTGGGTAAATTGGGGTGCACTGCAATCATTTACGATACGGACTTCCCCAACGGTGGTTGACGGCAAGGTCTATGTGGGTTCGCTTGATAAAACCCTTTATTGTCTTAACGCCAATACTGGAACTACTCAGTGGACATTCGATTCAGGAGGATACATATATTCAACTCCCGCAGTCGCTGACGGAGCAGTATATGTCGCTACAGCAACCGGACGCCCAGCTGCAAGACTATACAAGCTTGATGCCAACAACGGGTCAGTCCTATGGAGTAAAATGATCTTTTATCAGCGCGGACCTGGTCCCCTCGTACCCTGGGCAACACCAGTTGTGGCAGAAGGTATGGTCTTCCAATCAATTGACGGCTTTAATCACTATGGTATAAACGCGACCGATGGCTCAACAGTATGGACATATAGGTCCATAAATTGGGCAGTTATTGCAGCCTCTCCACTTTATGCTGAGGGCAATGTCTACATCGCAGATCTCTTCTCTTTGGTTTCTGTTGACGCTAAGACCGGTGCCACTAATGTCTCGGATCCTAACATCAATTGGTTTGCATTCTTAGGACGCGAAATATATACTGCACCAGCCTATTCTGGTGGGAAAATCTACGTCCCAACTATGATACAGGCTCTATATGTCCTCGACGCCAAAACAGGAGAAAAATTATCATTCGCCGAAATGGGCGAACTAGTAACTTCTTCACCGGCTATCTACGACGGTAAAGCATACGTCGGAGGCTGGGGCGGGAATCTCTTCTGCTACGAAGAAGCTCCACCCCAAATAATAACTCCTCCTACACCTCCACCAACTTGGCCTAGCGCTGAAGAAATTGCTTCGACAGTCATAAATAAACTTCCAACGAATCCTAGCGCCAATGATATAGCAAATGAAATTCTAAATCAACTTCCGGCATATCCAGAAGGTCCTAGTGCAGACGAAGTTGCTCAAGCGACAATAAACAAACTTCCAGCATATCCAGAAGCTCCAACTGCTGCAGAAGTATCTCAAGCGGTAATAAACCAAATGCCTGAATATCCACAACCCACTGTAGTTCCTGAATATTCTACCATGGACATAATTATCCTAGTAGGAGTTGCAATAGCCATCGTCATAGGTTTAGTTAGCCTGTTCAAAAAACAAAAATAACTAAATCCCTCCATTTTTTTTGGAGTAAACATTTAGAGTAATAAGGGACCTTAGAAATCCCTTATTCTAATACCGATAAATACAAAATATGAACTGCAACAATTGATCGATCTGAAGAGGAACAATAGTTGAAGGCCATCTTAGATACCCAATACAAAGAGATACCCTGTAAAACCGTTTTAGGCAATTTTGGGATTTTGGGTACAAGATTTTGGACGAGTTACAGCTTTGATCCATATACTAATTGTGGAGTAAACTGTGTATATTGTAACAGTTGTGCTATCAATTACGACGGTTCCCGACATTCTCCAGTTTACATTAAAACTAATGCTCCGCAGATATTAGCGAAAGAATTAACTTGGTTTAAGAGAAAAGGGGTCCTTAGAATGGGCATTTGGGCGGATCCATATCAACCTGCAGAGAAAAAATATCGAATAACAGAGCAGATTTTAAGAGTATTAGAAGACCACAAATTCCCGTTTGCAATTGGTACCAAGTCTGACCTTATCCTACGTGATTTAGATTTAATATCCGAAGCTTCCAAAAAAACGCATTGTTGTGCAGCTTTGAGCTTGTCAACTCTTGACGAAAAAATGGCAAAGTTACTTGAACCAAATGCGCCTTCTCCGAAGAGACGCCTTGAGGTTGTGAAAAAGCTATCGGAGTCGGGTGTAACAACTGGAGTTTGGTTGGCTCCTATCTTTCCACATTGGACTGACACTACAGAAGACATTGGAAGAGTAGTTGAAGCTGCAGTTGAAAATGGAGCAAAGTTTGTTGCGGGCGCGGTTTTTGACATGAGGAATCCAGCTCAGTCTAAGTTGTTTTTGAAAGACCATTTTGTAGAATTAGTTCCTAAGTACGAGAGAATGTACGCAATAGATAGACCATGTCACTATCCAGATGATGATTTCTACTTACATGGCTTAGCCAAAAAATTCATTTCCGAATGTCAGACGCATAAAATCGAGATGTTTCTTCCTCATTTTAGTACACGAAGACAAGCATGGTCCTTTTACCTTCAAAATTTGTTTAAATTGGATGAGTCACCCTTTGTTTGGTTGACCCAACTTCTTAGTTATCTTTATCCATACCAAGAGATGCTCCAAACAGTCCAGATCAAGTTTGGAAAATCAAGTGCAAGTAAATCTTTTCTAAAAGTTTTCCGTTACTTTCCACATTAATCCACAGCTGCATGTTTTTAATTTATTTTTAAACATAGAAGACACCGTAAGAGAACTTCGTTCAGATCGTTTTTAGCCAAACTTGTAATGTTTCCGGATTTTCTTCTTAATTTCCCAAGTGCACTTGAGACCTTCAGGAAACACAACATAGTCACCAATACCAAATTCGACAGTTTCTTCTGGTGTTTTTACAACTGCTTTCCCTTCCAAGATTAGACAGGTTTCTTGTTCAAAATATTCCCAAGGAAACTCTGATTCTTCTTTTTCCCAGATTGGCCAAGATTCTGCTTCCCGCGACTCGTTTTCAGTAGGTTTTCTGACCTTTGCCTTCATTTTTATCACAGATCTTTTAGTCTGCAACTATATATCCCTAATGCAAACAAATACGAAACTAGCTCTTTCTTGGTGCACCACAAATAGGACATGAACTTGAGTTAGCAGGCATCAACGCTCCACAATAATCACAAGGTACCATCTCTGCTTCTTCTTTTATTACAGTCGTTGTAGATCTGAATACTTGAAGTTCAATTGTTTCACCAACAGGATCAGGACGATCATCTACACCTACGACTCCCTTGATAAACCATGATACGTTACTATCTATTCCATCTACGGTTTCACGCCCACTTGTTGGGATATTCACTTTGATGGAAAATGTCTTCTTGAATCCAGGTACAATATGTAGTGGACCGCTTGCCTTCAAATCTTCTGAAAGAAGAGTCGCGGTGTCCCAGTACACTTGTCGTACATCGCGCCGAAGGCGCTGGTTGTATACCCACCTTTCTCGTCGCCTTTTTTCAATACATCGGAGTTCTGCTCTTATTTCTGTGGCGTCAAATTCTTCTTTGGATAATATTGTGATTGTTCCGCTTGTGTTTGCTCCCAAGGCTAAGGAATTTTTTGTAATTTCAAGTTTAACTGTAGTTTTTGGTTTCTTGAATCTTTTGAAAAAGCCCAAAGATTTCTATCTCCGGTTCGTTGTTATCTCGAAGAATAAAGAGTCTATTTAATGATTTATGTGTGTTCCTCTTAAAGAAATTAAGTTTAGTAGGTACAACATGTTTATCAAAATAAGTAACTGGATCGCTAGTGGAAACTTCGACATAAAGTTGATGAAAACGTTTTTCTTAGCTTTACACTGTTTAATTTGTGACTAATATGAACGCCATAGACTTAGAGATTGCCAAACTGACGCTAAAAGAGAAAAACCTAAGCCTAGTAATCGTAAACAATGGAAAAGTTGTTTTTGAAACAAAAAAACAAGGTGTAAATGGTTTTCTGCAAGCCATCGAGACGCTGAACCAAGATTTGATTGAAGCCTCAGTAGCTGATAAAATTGTTGGAGTGGCAGCGGCACTGCTCTTTGTTTATTCTGGGGTATCTTCTGTATTTGCGTTTACCATTAGTAAGGGGGGACTTAAGGTACTTGAAGACAACAATATTGTCTGCCAGTTTGGAAAAAAAGTATCGAACATACTTAACCGCAGCAAAACTGATGTATGTCCCTTCGAGAAACTGGCTATGGATTCCAAAAGCTCAGATGAGGCTTATCTGAAGTTGAAGTACTTTGCAAGTCAAATGATAAGTAAATCAACAAAAACTGATTGTTAACTAAATTAATATTCTCAAAAAATAAAGAGTGGGAGGATTTTTGTTTCCTATTCTCCCGTGTTTGTTGATGGTAACAATATAGGTGTTCCGTCAGGAGCCATTATCAGTATGTCAATGTCCGGCGCTATTTGCTGAAGAGTTTGTACTGTCAAGTAAAGTTCTGCAACTCTAGTTTCGTTACCTGACTCTACTCCTGCAGCCTCAAGAACAAGCTCGATAGCTTCTTTTGTTGCATTTGCTTCAATAACTGTGGCGTTTGCGTTTGCTGCTGCTTCAATTGTTATTTTCTCGGCTTCAGCAGTGGCTTGAATTACGATTATTTGTCTTTCAAAGTCTGCCTGAATCTTCTGTTGTTCCGCAACTAGTTTTGCCTCAATTGCATTTGTGTATGTATCTGGATATCCTATGTTTCTAAGCTCAAATTCGAAGTCTGTTATCGCTCCAGCGAGAGGGGCTGATGTACTAAGTTTATTCCAGATGGCGTCCCGCATGCTTTGAGCCACAATATCTCTCTGTTCTATCGTTTCAATTGTGTTGAAGTCTTTTGTGACTATTCTGATCTGTTCTCTTGTGATAGATGATATGATACTGTTTTTCCAGTTCTTTTGGGGGAGGTTCTCATACAATTCATTAACTTTTGTGGTATCAAGCTTCCACCTTATTGTGACATCGATTTCCATCTCCAATTGGTCTCCTGAAAAACTTTTGACTGTTGGAAAGTCTGCAGTGCTGTCTGTTCCGTCACCCCACATTCCCAAGCTGTCCACGGAAATTGTGATCTGAACGGCATTGACCCATGGCGCTTTGGTTACAAAAGTTGGACCCAGAACCGGTTTGCTGATTGTACCAGCAAGAGGATCGACCATTACAACTGCGTTGCCTACCGGAACGCTGACCCACATGGTTAGGAAGAAGACTGCACCAAAAATTGCTATCAATACTACTATTATGATTAGAACATATCCAAGCAACCCAAAGTTGGGATTAAACTGATATCTATCTTCGTTTTCCATATTCATTTTTCACCTCCAATATATGTTTATAATTAATCAAAAAAATATAACGTTTATAATGTCTCAAGAGGCTGAAAAATCCACCTTATTATCCATTTTACCTTATGTACAATTTAAACATACTCAACCATATCTAAATACTTTTTTAAAATAGTATATATGTCTCTACTGAAAATATATAGATGCGATTATACATATCATGGTTGCCTACGTCTCCATGGATCTCATGAGCAAAACGATACTAAAACTTCGTTTAAGCCAAACTGGTTTTCAACATTTTTTCTGCAACATTTTTTCCCAGTTTTTTGCACTCTTCTAAGGCTTTCATGTCTGGATTATATCGTATGCGTAAAGCAGGTTCCACAACATCCATGTTAAAGCGGTTCTTCATTATCTCTAACAGCATGTTAGGGGCTTCTCCGCTCCACCCGTAAGATCCGAAGGCTGCTCCAACTTTTCCTTTCAGGTTTATCTTCTCTTTAGATGCCCCTTCCAGTAGGTTCTTCATGTCTAAACCAATATCATGGTAGTATGTGGGCATCCCAAAAATTATTGCATCAGCCTCTGTTAGCTCTTCTGGTTTAACAAAATATTTCAATTCTACATCAATTCCCACAACTGATTTTGCTCCCTCTTCAATCGCCCTTGCCATCTTCTCGGTGTTGCCTGTTTGGCTGTAATAAACAATAAGCAACTTGAACATATTTGTCAACTTTCAAACCCCAAATAATGTAACTGTGTCTAAAGAAAGATAACTGTATCGATAATATAGCACAATAATGGTTCAAACGCCGGAATTATTATTAAATGAATTCTTGGAGTTATAACATAGATGCTTTAGGAAGTGATTGTGTGACTATGACCGAAACCGCTGAGATTGGAATCATAGGTGGAACAGGAGTCTATGATCAAGAAAACTTCGAGGATTCAAAAGAGATAAAGGTCTTTACTCCTTTTGGTGAAACTTCAGACCTCATTTCTGTTGGTGTTTCCAACAATGTTACGATGGCATTTATTCCTAGACATGGGAGAAACCATACAATTTCTCCTCATCGAGTCAACTATCGTGCTAACGTGTGGGCACTAAAACAGTTAGGTGTCAAAAGAATAATCGCTTCAACAGCTGTAGGAAGTCTACGAGAAGATTATGGTCCAGGAACTTTTGTCATTCCAGACCAGTTTATTGATCGAACTAAAAAAAGGTTAGACACTTTTTATGACGGGGGACAAGTTTGTCATATATCCAGTGCAGATCCTTTCTGTGAGCAACTCCGACATTTCTTCATCAAAGCTGCGCAGAAACTCGAATTAGATGTCAAAACAAGTGGGACATACGTTTGTATTGAAGGCCCAAGATTTTCAACAAGAGCAGAATCTAGACTTTTTCAGATGTGGAATGCAGACATAGTGGGCATGACACTCTATCCTGAATGTATTTTGGCAAGGGAAGCAGAATTATGTTACGTTTCAATCTCTATGGTTACCGACTATGATGTGTGGGCTGAAAGTCCTGTGTCTTCAAAAGAGGTAATAGACAAAGCCAGAAAGAGTAACGAAAAATTGAAGAAACTGATTCTAGAAACTCTTCCACAAATACCCAAAACTAAAACTTGTGAATGTTGCACAGCACTAAAAGATGCCTTAATGTAAAAAAGAAGGAATTTATTTTGGTTCAAAATTCCAAAATTATTTCTTTTCGACATTCTGAAAGAGATCTCGCCGTTTAATCTCATGCAGAATCTCAGTTACTTTTTCTTCAGTTGTGTCAATCGCGTAAACTTGTTTCAATTCATTCTTGATTTGTGTGACCTCAACATCTGCGTCAGGACTAATCATTATGCGTGTACATACCTTTGGAACAATATTACACATATCTTCAGTAAAGTTCCAAGGAAAGATTACCCAGCGCCATGGTATTTCCTCGCCCACAAAGTCTGGTCTAAATTTGGCGCTAGTTATGTGTTGTAGAGCAGCAGTTCGAACTTGGGATGGTTTCAAAGATTTAATATAATCAACAGCTACGAGCATGCTTTCGCCTGTATCTGTGATGTCGTCTACAACTAACACATTTTTTGCAGACAAGTCAACGTTTAATGGATATTTCAATTTGGCCGTTCCGTCCGGTGTTGCTGTTACACCCCAGTGCTCAACTTTTAGACTAACAAGATCTTTAACACCCACAAAATCGCAGAGAACCCGAGCTAACACCCAGCCTCCCCTTGCCAGACCAACTATTATGTCTGGTTCATAACCTGAACTGTTGATTTTTTTTCCTACTTGCCTAGCTAACTTGTAAAACAAGTTCCAGTCCATGACTTGACATTCGAAACCTTTTTCATCCATAACCGAACCGCCATTTCTTATTTCTGAATACTTCATTAGGTTACTAATATTACAGTTTTGCTCCGCAAATCAAGTCTAATCTAGGTTTACGTCTTATTTTGATTTACTTGAATATTGGAGCGATTTTGGAATCAAAAAAACAGATTTTATATCTTGATTCCCTCAGGGATGAACTGTTGGTGAGAATGCAAACAAAGGTACTTTCAGAATCCAAAGTGAACACCTTTCTTCTTATGCACGGCAATTATTCTGTTTGTATGTAATAATATTCACCGATATCTTTTTGTTGCCTGTCTAGCCTTGAACCTTCCTTGTTCACTCTTGGGCGTTTCGTTTGAAGGTCTCTTCGGAATGTAATTGTCATGTCCTTGAGAAAACTGTTCATTCCCTCACGAAGATCTGTGGGTCGATTTGCAAAACCATGAACCCCGGGTTCGCCAGAAAAAATCATAAGACGATCAGCTATGAAGTCTTGCGCCACTACATCATGTTCCACAACGAAAGCTGTTACTTTTCTGTTTTCGATTACTCGCCGAATTGTACGAGCCGCAGTTAACCTATCTTCAACGTCAAGATATGCGCTTGGTTCATCTAGAAGATATAACTCTGCTTCTCGAGACAGACACGCGGCGATTGCCACTCTCTGGAGTTCACCTCCACTAAGCTCATTTATGTCTCGCTCAAGGAGGAAATCCATTTTGAGAGGTTGCAGAATCTGGCTGTGATATAAACTTGTTCCAAACTCTTTGTCAGCAGTCTCCTTCAATAAATCTTCAACAGTTCCATTATATTGCGGCGAAATATATTGTGGCTTATAACTTATTTTAATGTCTTCTTCAGCAGATGTTTCTCCAGAATCCGCATCCTCAATTCCAGCAAGTACCTTCACAAAGGTGGTTTTTCCAATTCCGTTTGGTCCAAATATTCCAACGACTTCTCCACGTTTCACTTCCCCCGGTACTGCCTTGAATTCAAAGTCCTTGAAAGTTTTTTTTATTTCACTCCACTTCAGTAATGGTTCACCTGCCGTTAATCCCGCTACTGGAGGCTTTACATGAAAGATAATTGGCTCCTTTCTGAATCGAACGTTCTCGTCAGGGATAAAACCTTCAAGGTAAATGTTTATCCCCACTCGCACTCCGTGAACATGGGAAATTACACCATAAACTCCGGGGTCACCATAAAAAACGCAGACTTGATCAGACAAATAATCAAGAATGGCCAAGTCGTGTTCTGCAACAATAACTGTTTTACCATCTTGTTTGAGTGTTCGAATTGTTTTGGCGACCTGTAATCGCTGTTTAACATCCAAATAGCTAGATGGTTCATCGAAGAGGTAAACATCTGCTTCCCTGCAGATGGATGCGGCCACAGCCACCCGCTGAAGTTCTCCTCCACTCAAAATTTTTAGGTTTCTATTCCAGATGGTCTTTAGCTGAAGCTGCTTAATAAGCTGGTTCAGTTTGTTGCGTTCGTCGACTTTTTCAAGAAGCTCCCCTACATTACCCGAGACAACCCGAGATATCCTGTCTACATATTGGGGTTTGTGTACAACCTTCAGGTTTCCTTCACTTAGTCTCTGGAAATAGTTTTGAAGGGTTGAACCTCGGAAATGTTGAATCAGTTGTGCCCACTCTGGGGGGTTATCATATTGTCCTAGGTTTGGTTTGATTTCTCCAGAAAGAACGTGGAGTGCAGTTGTTTTTCCTATACCATTTTGTCCCAGGAGTCCTAGTACTACGCCTGAAGATGGTGTTGGGAGACGAAAGAGTTTGAATGTGTTGGGTCCAAATCTGTGACTACAATCTTCTTCTAGTTCATCTGCTAAGTTGATTATTGAAATAGCTTTGAATGGACATTTCCGTACGCAGATACCACATCCCACACATAAGCTCTCCACGATCTGTGGCTTTTCTCCTTCGAATATTATTGTTTCAATCTTGTTTCTAACTGGCGGGCAGAAGTGATAGCATGGTCTACCGCAACGTTTAGATTCGCATCTTTCATCGTCAAGAACCGCTATTCGAACCATCTTCTATCAACACTCTTTGTAACGTAAAATAAAAGATGCAGAATAATAATTTGCTGCTCAGAAAAGAGTATAATTGTTCAATATTTTGATTTATTAATATGTCTTGAAGCCTCGGAAGCATGGGGTAGAACCTTAATAGAAGGTCGTAACTATTCGATTTGAAGGAAAAATGGCAGTTCTTAAAACGACAACAAAGAACATAATAATTGCTGCAGAGATTGTAAAAAAAGGGGGTTTAGTGGTTTATCCAACCGAAACTGTCTATGGGCTAGGATGTGATCCATTCAACATACAATCTGTGAAGCGCCTTATGAAAATTAAAAAAAATAGAAGTAAACCTCTTCCTGTGTTAGCGGGTAGCCTAGCTGATGTTGAGAAAGTGGTTATTGTTTCCCAAAATGCAAAAAATTTGGCTTCAAATTTTTGGCCTGGATCTCTTACAATGGTTTTATCAAAAAAGCCTGATTTTCCTGATATTGTTACTTTGGGTTGGAATACTGTAGGTTTGAGAATTCCTGACCATAATGTTGCTCTCCGTTTGATTCGATCGTCTGGAGGTCTATTGATTGGATCAAGCGCTAACAGAACTGGAGAACCACCCTCACGGGCAGTTAAGGAATTATCTGAAGAATTGAAAGAAATGGTGGATGTAGTCCTTGACGGTGGACCTGCTGCTAAGGGTATACCCTCAACAGTTGCTGATTTAACTTCAAATACACCCCGAATTCTTCGTAATGGTCCAATAAGTCTTCAGGCGATTTTAGAAGCTTTAGCTTTTTGTGACCAAAAGCGCGATGCGTTCGATCACAAGATCGGTTAATGCCTCTTTTTCAAGTCCTTCTTTTTTCAGTTTTGTCTTGAATTCTATGTCAGAAATTTTGAACAGCTTTATTATATCATCAATTTTCTTTTTTGTTAGTTCCAGAACGTTATTGTTGCGTTCCCCGGGAATTATTTGGGAAATTAGACGTAGATATTTCTTTTTTTCATGGCTGTTTTTTAGCATTAATAAAACTGCTACTTCTGAAGTGTCTTCTTTTATTCCCAGCATCTTCACAGCTTTTTTAATCTGTCTTTGGCCAGAAGCGAAAAGGAGTGCTTCCACTGCCATATTGTTCGATATGTTTGTCTTTTTGTTAAATGCGTTTAGTGCGTTTATGGCTGCGAAATATAGATGTTGGTTACCTGCAATCTGTTTAGCGTCAAAGAATTGGATTGGGATTAAGTTTTCTTTTCTGAATTGTTCAAGGAATGTGTTGGTATCTTCTATTTTGACGTTGCTAAAACCAACTATAATGATGTTTTCATCAAGTCCTTGAGGGTTCTCTTTCATTTCTCTTCACTATCAATTCCTTTTGTGAATTGTTCCACAAATTTATTGTCTAGTCCCGAACTGATTAGTTTTTCTTTAGCAGATCTTAATGTTCTTCCTTCGCTCTGAATTTTCACAATTTATTTTACCATTTCTTTTTTCCCAAAGGGAAAAATATCAAGTATCTTCTTTATTTTTTGATTAGTGACGGATTATGATGTTCCAACGTTTTTAATAATAGTTTCTTACAATTTTTTTACTTGTTCGCGGAGTTTGAATAATTGTTTTGCTCTATTAGGAGTTTAATTTAAGAGTATCTAACGTGGAGGTTCCTGTTTATGTTTTTGTAGCTTTGTCGATGGATATGTCTGATTTCGATTTATAGTCTTGATTGTAATAATTAATATATCAATTTAGAAGAGAATTCCTGAGAGGAGGCTTATAAGATGTTGACTTTGAAGAAACTACGAGAAAAAATAGAAATGTTGGAAGATGAGAAGGTTCAACTTCTAGAAGATTTAAAAGAGCTCAGAAATGCTGCAGAAGGAAAAGCCATCGCACTAGAGTGTGAAGTTGCTGTGCTTCGAGAAGAAGCTGAATCGCTGAAGAAAATGCTTGCAACATTCTAGTTTTTGACCGGTATTTAGTGATTTATTCCCGATAGTTTCGGGTGCAAATATTCTACCCATTGTGGGTATGATGTCTAAAAAGAGATTTCCTGAAGCGCTCTCAATCGTTTCACTATATTTGGGTGCGTTGAAAAGATTTCCATAATCCTATCAAAACCGGTTACTTTTTTTCTCAGAACCTCTTCAACAAGCTTCCTATCACCGATGCCACTACCAAATTGTGCTAAGGCTGCTGAATCTATTTCTGCTCGATCAGGATCTGAGATGAAGAGTGCCTTGAACGCGTTGGAACCACCCGTGTTTCGTGGTCTTTTTTTCAGGTTGTTTGATGAATGTACAATTTTTGCAAGTCCTTCAGAGAGTTTGCGGGATCCACCTTCGACGATGGATACGCTATGTCTGTCTGCATAGTATTCTCGTATTCTGCTTAGGTACAGTGTGAATAGTGTTAGTATCCAGTAGATGAGGATGCTTGCGATACCGATGATTGCGGCCCCTCCGTTATCTCTACTGTCTCTTCTGTTGAACATAGAAGATAGGAGCATTGAATAGCCGATATAATAGAAAATTGCTGGTAGGATGGAAACGAACATCATAACTTGGACGTCTCTGTGCTTTAGATGACCTAATTCATGTCCGATTACTGCTTCCACTTCTTCTGTTTCAAGGGTTTCAAGAAGTCCGGTTGTTACTGCGACTCTGCTTCCTGTGAGTGGGGAACTGTAAGCGAAGGCATTGGGTATTGGCATTTTTGCTTTCATTAGTTTTGGTTTTTTGATTTTGCTTTTTTGGCTTAGTTGATCTACCATTTGATATAATTCAGGGTCTTCTTGGGGATTTACTTCTTTAACTCGGTATATTCTGTCTATAATGTATGGTGCTAATAGCCACTGGATAATGTTGAATATGATGACTATAAATGGCATAAGCAGTATGCTGACGCCTGCCAAGGACAAGATAAATGTGAAAAAAAGTGTAGACAAACCGATGATTGCTGCTGTTGTTCCTATCAAGGAAAAACGAAGTTTCCATAAATTCAAGGATTTTTCCTCAACAATGCTGAGCACAAACAGAACCTTATAATCTTTACTCTTTCACTTCTTTTCAATTCTAAAATTGTTCCTAACTTTCGTGACTTGAATTTTTACGTCTAGAATTTTCTCGGTTAACCAGATATTTGTGTCTATATGATCTGTTATTTTGTGTGTCATATATGCAGAGTTGCCTTCTGCTAAGCCAATGTATGGTACAAGTATGTCTGCAAGATGAGTGTCAACTGTAGCATAGGCTTTAATTTCCCGTATGAGATTTTCAGCGGCTTCTTTGCCCACCGCCTCACTGGACTTTCGTAATTTTCCTATAGCGTCTCCTCCTAGAATGGCACCCTTATTCGTTTTTGCCCATAAGACCAGGGAACTGCCTCTCTGAAAAGTATTGGAATGGTCATTAACAACCCGAATCTTTGAGTAATATCCGTAACCTCTAAGGCTGTCAGTAGCCGCTTTCGCTTGCCGCTCTGCCACCCTTTGTCTTTCTAAGAAAGTGCAAACGGAAACACCTTTGATTTCTTCTATTTCTCCAAAATCTTCTATGCATAAGGGCTTAAGGTTGGAGACAGAGTTGACATTCAAGGTGACTTCTCCCATACCTTTAGGATAGTACCCGAACCTTTTGACTGTTAATGAAGACTTTAATCCCATTCGCTCAAGTACTGGCAGGAGAACATATTTCATGTAATTAATCGTAGGAGCGTAGCGAACATCTGTGCCGCCATTAATAACATTGACACTAACCTTACCCTTTGCGTGGACACAGATAGGTAGCACTGTTAATAGTAACATCGAGATGCTTCCTGCAGTTCCTATCTCAGCTCTCACTTCTCCGTTTATGATACATTTTGGTTTGAACCACAGTTCGCGAGAACCAAGCTTCACTCCTTCAGTTTCGGCGTCACAAAGCTTTGCTGCTGTAATAACTGATTCAAGGTGCTGAGGACGTAGTCCAGATTGTCTGCGGCTGTGGCGTATATTGTAAATGTGTAGGGGCTCTTGTTTGATAGCTGCGAGAGCAATAGATAGTCGTAGTATTGTTCCGCTACCGCTTTTTTTGCTTCCATCAATCTCCAACATTTTTTCTCTATTGAAATTATGCCTTCCATAGTTATTTAACGATGACCCATAATTCACATTGATAATTACTAAAAATAGCATAAGAATAAACTTTTTAATGAATTGGATGATGTTATTGAAACAATTAGGAGACAAAAACAAGGAATTTTTTCTCCTTAACGGGAAAACAATCCAAAATAGATATTACATTATGATGTATACCCGATACTCGTTTCCTTTTACCGTAATTCTTCTTTCATTTTCTGGAATTGTTCTTTAGTAATTTCCTCTTTAACATATCTTTCTTTTAATATCCCTATGGCCCTTCTACCAGTATACTGCGGTTGTTAAATATATGAATGACTTGAACAACTTTTTTTACGAGAAGATGAAGTTACGACATAATATGTGAATACAGCAATTAACACTAAACATATTGGCGCCCACATCATGAAACCCCAACCAAATCAAATCAAAATCACCTCCAAACTTAAAATAAAGAAAGAAAAATGGGATGTTTTACCAGCCCATGCATCCTCGTCCATAACTGCGTGGATAGTAGCCCTGGTCTGGATATTGTGGTGGATAGTAGTCTTGTTTTGGTGGTTGATATGGTTGTTGTGAGGTTAACGGAGTTTGAGGTTGTTCAGTTGTATCTGGATCTGGAGTATGTGCTGGTTGATGTGGATGGTATTGTTGATTGTATCCTCCATAACATCCTCCCAATCCACCATAATAGCTTGTATCAGGCGTATAGAGACCGTAAGGATATTGGTTTGAAGTTAATCTTGATAGAAGTTCAAACTCTGTTCAATAAACAATAATGCTCCAAATGTTAACAACGTATGACAAAACAAATGAGTAACCTGTTTGTAAAGCAGTTATTGAGGGCATGGTTTATGGGAGAAGAAAATGTAAACATACAAGAATTGGCCCAAAAAGTTGAAGAACTTCTAAATGTCTTGAATGTGATTTCTGGGGATCTCGCCAAAGTTACCAAAACCCTAAAAACGGTAAGTGAATCAGAAACTCCTCCTGCAATTTCTGTTGCACCATCTGAAAAGAAAAATAAAATCAAAGATGTTAAGCAGGCATTTTCTTCAGAACTTACAGGTATGTTACTTTTTGAGGAAACTGGAAAATTTGTTATTGTGAAACCACGCAGATTCTTAGGATCAGATAATTTCGCCAAAATTGCGGCTGTTGTTCGTGATCTTGGTGGAGAATACATTAGTGCTGGAAGGAATTCCCATTTCAAGATAGTAAAGAAATAATTTTCTATAAAATGATACTTTCAACAATGAGGTGTTATCAATCTCCCAAATAACTGGATTTGTTGCGTTTTTCCAAGAGACCTTTCCTGATACGTTGATGTTAGTATTTTATGGGTTTGGAGCTGTTCAAAGTTGAAATTGATCTACATTGTTATTGACGGAATGGGAGGCCTTCCTGTAAAAGAATTAGGCGACAAGACTCCTCTGGAGGCTGCTAAAACACCTTATATGGATTCTCTCGCTAAAAAAGGAAAAACAGGATTAATGTACACTGTCGGCAAGGGCATGGCCCCCGAAAGTGACGTAGCAGTTGTTTCTATTTTGGGTTACGATCCATTCAAGTATCATGTTAGCAGGGGTGCCCTTGAAGCTGTTGGAGCAGGTTTAGATATGAACAACGGTGACTTAGCTCTTCGATGCAATTTTGGGACATTAGCATCTGACAAAAGTTCTATACTTGATAGAAGGGCAGGAAGGACCCTAACACAAGAAGAAGCCGATGAGCTAGCTAATGCAGTTAACGATCGGGTCCATCTAGAGTCCTACCCCGTTACTTTGGAGCTAGAAAGTACTGTAGCCTATCGAGCCGCATTGGTTATGCGCAGTAAACTAGGGGGGCTTTCAGGAAATATAAGTAACACTGATCCAGCTTACAAAAGGATTGGCGGTGTAGGAGTAGCAGATCTAGATTATAAAATGATACTGAAAACCTGTCTTCCTCTTGACAAAACTAAGGAGGCAAAAGTCTCAGCATCATTAGTTAATGAATTTACACAGAAGGCAACGTCTGTTTTGGATAAACATGAAGTAAACCAGAGGCGTGTAAAAGAGGGAAAATTGAAGGCTAATGTTGTGCTAAGCAGAGACGCGGGTAGTATAATGCCAAAATTCCCTTTAATTAACAACCTTTATGGACTCAGTTTTGTTTGTCTTGCCGACATGAATGTTGAACGAGGAATATCTATGCTGGCAGGAATGAGTATAGTTGATCTTCCTTTTCCATCCAAGAGCCTAGAAAGTGATTGTAAACTTAGAATAAAGAAACTGTTTGAAGTTCTACCTATGTATGACTGTTTTTACATTCACATTAAGGGTCCAGATGAGCCCGGTCACGACGGCGACTTCAACCTCAAATCTGACCTTATCGCTACTGTTGACAAATATTTTGTAGGAGAACTGTCAAGACGAATAAATTTGGATGATCACATAGTCTGTATAACCGCTGACCATTCGACACCCTGCATACTAAAATCTCATAGTGATGATCCCGTACCTATTCTTATTGCAGCCAGTAAACTGCAAAGGGATAAGGTTCAGAGTTTCTCTGAAAAAGAATGTAAATTCGGAGAATTAGGTGTCTTATCTCAAGGGACTGAGCTTATACCCAAGCTGGTTAACTACATGAGACAATAGGAAGGTGAATTAGTACCTTCTATATCCTATGAATAAACCAGCAACGAAGCTAGCTACGAAAGGAACACTGGATGCAAGTGCAACAATTCCCAAGGGGGCAATATAGCTTAGGACATTTGATATGTTGGCCGTTATTGAGTCAATGTTTACATTGAAGTTTCCTGTGTATACTAATGCTATTACGATAAATGCAACTACACCGATTGCCATTGCCATTCCTGAAATCCGTCTAACTAGTTTTCCTGAGAAGTAGCCAGTCAGCCCTCCTATACCTAGCATAAACATTATTGGAGCAATCAAGTCTTCCATTTTCCTTTTTCACCTCTCAACATTGTAGATAGATTATGGTTCCACACTTTTTGCAGTGACGAAAATTTCTTTCAAAACTATGTTGTTTTGAGATTATTTTCTCATTGCAGTTGGGGCACTCCATATTCTCTGTCTCCGACTTCTTCGTATTGATCTGTTTTATTAATATTTATTATGAATTCTGAGTTCATATTTCCCCTTCATAACTGCTTTTTATGTAAACCCCTTAATGATGTTTCGGAGTTTGAAATGAGTCCAAAACTTCAAGAAATCAGGAAAAAAATGGCAAAGCTTGAGAAAGAAGCGGATGAACTAAAACGCCTTAAATCTGATTATACTTATGCTAAACAATTCCGTAAAATGCTTGTTAAGCAACAGATGGATTAGACTAAACTCCAAATCGATGGCTTGATTATTTTTTTTGGCAGCAGCATTCTGATGTGGATTGATATTCTCTTGGATGCGGAGGATGATCCAGCCTTTTTTTGATCCAAAGTTGTGTTAGCGTCCAGGAGAATCTTTGTATATTGAGTCTCCAAGTATTTTGATTATTATTGTTCCTCAACTTGTTTCCGGGGACTATATTTTTATTCTGCATGGTATTAAATGATGTTTGGTGGGCAATGACGATTTTGACCCCACTGACGAGTGATTGAGATCTTGAGAAAAGTGGACGACTACTAATCGTTGATGCTTGGTCGCTTTCAAGAATGCGTGAGCCCACCTCCATTTCTGTTTTTTCGTGTTGAACAAAGCTTAATAACTCAAGTCTGATGACTTGTAGTACATATGTGCAGTATTATGTCGAAAATCGTAATATATAGTTAAATGCATAATATGTGATTGGTATAATTCGTTAATTGAATGGGGTGGAATCGGTTGATTGAAGAAAAAATTAAGAACATTCTTACTGACGAGAAACTTTCTCCTATCAAGGCAGTGTTAGAGAAGGACCACGCCATTGATTGCATCTTTCTTTTGAAGTTGGAGAATGGAAGATGGAAAAATGCTAAGGCTTTCATGCGCGATTTGGGTCTTACTCTTAGTGATGGAACGTTCCGTTCGAGGATGATGGAGATGGAGCATTTAGGGTTAGCTAAGAGTGTGCCGATTGATCCTTTGAAGAAATACTATGTTATAACTGAACTTGGTGAGAAAGTAGCAGATCTTCTTTTGGGATTGTTTGGTTCTTTAAAGTAGTTTGTTTATGTGTTGTGTTTTTTTGTTCGTTTTTTGTAATTGTAATATGTTGTATTAAGTCGTAAGATTTAAATCTGCATGTTACCTAGTTCACTTGTGAACTCACAAACAAGGAGGGAAAGAACAAAAAATGAGAATCCTAAAAAGTAAAAAAGCTCTTAGCCCAGTAGTCGCAGCAATCATACTCATCGCAGTAACAGTAGCAGTATCCATCGCCGTAGCAGCATGGATGGGCTCAATGACCTTCAACTTCATGGAAACAGAACAAATGTCCATCACCAGCGTAACATTCACAGATAATACTTCCCCTACTCTCGACACCATAACTGTATATGTACAAAACACAGGAACAACTGACATTGAAATTAGTGAAACCGCCGCAGCAACCGGAAACGGAATAACTGGAGCAAGTACAGTAGCGGGTCCCGTCACAGCAGGTGGCACGGCATCATTTGTGGTAACACTTACGGGTGAATTAGAAGCTGGTAGCTTATACAACGTAGAACTATTGTCTACAAAGGGCAACAAATTCAGTTACACTGATACTGCTTAAAAAACAACGCAGAGCTTAAGTTAGAATACTTGAGGGATAGGGAAATCCTCCCTCTTTCACCATCTTTGGAGGTGTAAATATGGTAGTTGAATTAAAAGAATATGAATCCGCGATAGAAATAGCAAAATCAATGGACAATGATATATCCAGAACAAAAAGTATCCTCGGCGAATACCTACGCAGACTAGATTCGATACGGAATCTAGCTGAAAGGTCCAAAAAGATACGCGAAGTAGTCTTCAAACTCGCTGGCAAGAAATCAGCTCAAAGTAGCCTCGGCGAGATAACCGTCGGCGACTTAAGCGTGATCCTAGATGCCAATCCATTCCACGAACTAACCGCCATTGAACAGGTCGTTCGCAGCCAACAAGACAGACTATTGGTTCTCCAAAAGGCACGGGATGCACTAAACTGGGTTGACCAAATAGGCGACACTGACGGACTCAAATACATTGTCTTGGAAAGCGACGGGGTTCCCGAACGAATTCTGCTAAAGATCTCCTAGATCAGGCAGGACGTGAAAAATAATGAACAGGGACCCATACGTCATAGCTTTAAACAGTGCTCTCGCCGAAATCAAGAACGCGTACCCTGGCATCCACCACTCTTTCCTTTTTGCAAATGACGGATCTATAGTTACTGAAGATTCAGAAACTGATGAAAAAATCATAAAAAACACAGTAGAATCTTTCAAAAACTTGAAAGAAAAAGCTAAAATTATTGGTAATCTCAAAAACTTTAATATTTATGGGGAAAACGGTAAGTTAACCTTATCAAATATTAATGAAATGTACCTTGTTTTGATATCATCTAAGAACGTTGCCGAAACTCAAATTCATTCAATAACAAACGTGATAATTCCAACAATAATGAAAACGATGGAAACATTAGCTTCTCCACACCTCCAATCAACATCCGCAAAAAAACTCGTTGTTGACACACTCAACGGATTCTTTGCTGGAGATTCTGTACAAATTGATGTTGAGACATTAATGGACTGGACCAAAGATGTTGATCAACCTTCTAGCATGAACTATGTAGCAACTGGAGAACAAAACACGCAAGATTTTATTAACAATGTTCAAATTGAAACGTTTGCTGGTAATTCAACCCTGTGCAAAGTGAAAAAGATTAACGACCAGAAACTAAAAGGAAAAAACATTATTAGAATCCCCGAAAAACTCTGCAATACCCTAGAACTCAAAAAAGGTGACCTGGTAAAAGTCAAACCGATGTAAAAGAAGGAATCATATGTTCGTCAAAAACTCAAAAACAAGTAACAATGAAAACCTGCAAAAAAAACTTCAGGAAATCAAGAATCAAGAAGGAATCATTGGATATATATTACGAAGTTCAAAATCGGCATCAATCGATCTGAAGGATCCCACAAAGATGATTGAATATGCAGTCCTTTCTTCAACTGTCTTTGATACAAGCAACGACCTGACAAATACTTTGCAAATCGGTGCGGTAACCACCATACTTGTAGAGAGCGAAAAAATGAAATTGTTATTAATGAACATCAACGACAATCGTCTTAGCATATTCATGGAAAAGAATGTTGACCACAACAAGCTATACAAAAACCTGAAATAAATTTCCCCTTTTTTTATTCTTTTTTTTATTAAAAGTATGTCTCAAAACGGTCTAAATCCTGATAAACTCTTTGTTTTAGCGCTAGTTTTTCTTTTCTCTAAAACATTTCAGGAGTTGCCTTTCAGAGATAAACCTAAAAGCATCATGGTGTAACTGGTCTCTACGATGTAACATATTTGTCAGGGTCGATTTTGACAAAGTGCTGAGTTGTGAACCATGGGAAAGCTGATAGGTTTTCTTCAGATAATAAGACCACTAAACTGTATGATGATGGGTTTTGCAGTGGTTGTGGGTGCTTCTCTAGTTTCCAACCTCAGTTTTTCATCAAATCTGCTCTTGGGATTTATAACCGCATTTGCCTTAACCGCCGCTTCAATGGTAATGAATGATTTCTATGACCGCCAAATCGATGCCATCAATGAGCCAAACCGTCCCATTCCAAGAGGCGATGTTAGCCCCAAAGAAGCCTTGTTTTTCACTGTTGCTTTGAGTTTACTTGGATTCACTGCAGCATTCAAAACTAACCTACCAAGCCTCATTGTGGCAGTGATAGCATGGATCATATCTCTAACATACATCACCGAAGGAAAGGGCACAGGGCTTCCCGGAAATTTTTTAGTAAGTGCAACTGTTGTAATCCCCTTTGTTTACGGTGGATTAGCAGTAGGGCAACTTGAAATATCCACTTTCTTGTTTGTTGCGATAGTCTTTCTTTCAAACACAGCTAGAGAAATAACAAAAGGTATAGTAGATGTTGAAGGAGACAAATCCCACAACATAAAAACAATCGCGGTGAAGCATGGAGAACAATCAGCGGCAATATTAGCAGTAGTATTCTCTCTTTTAGCTGTAAGCCTCAGCCCGTTACCGTGGCTGTGGGGGCTAGTTTCAGATTGGTTTCTTCCATCAATAATCTTAACCGATCTAGGACTTACAGTTTCTTCTATTCTGCTTCTTCGAGACTATTCCAGAACGAACGCTAAAAAAATAAAAAATCTAACTTTAGTGTGGTTTGTAACTGGACTACTAGCTTTCATTTTGGGAACATTATAGACGATACTTATCCGATTTTGCTTCCTAACTCAATATCCTTTTCGGGAGAAATCAAAACTACATTTCCTTTGTTATCTTCGGCGGCTAGAATCATACATTGGGATTCTATTCCCATGAGCTTTCTTTTCTCCATATTCAATAGAAAGGCAAATTTTTTGCCCACCAACTCTTTTGGTTCATAATAATTCAACAGGCCAGCCACACATTGCCTCTTCTCAAAACCAAAATCAACAATAAGTTTAATCAAATTTCTTGATTCGGGAATCTGTTCTGCTTCTTTAATTTCACCGACACGCATATCAATTTTCTTAAAGTCGTGAAACATTATCTCCATCCAAACCACCAACAATCTTTTCATTAGTGTTATCAAAATTTTAAACTTTTGTTCAATTAAAACTGATCCGAATAAAATACAACAAAACTTTCAATGAACCTGTCATACTTTTTTGGATTTCTGGTGAAAACACATAAGCAGGAAGTTCCTCTCTTGCAAGATGCTTCCTTAAACATTCACAGCTCTTCGCTTTATTATTGCAAGAGCAATGACTATATCAACAATTATCCGAATTAATCTCTAACTAAGACAAACGTTTTTCTTTGTAAATTAGAAAACCTCACTTCTATTCCTGAAAAACAGGGCCAACTTGAAAACTTGTATACTGTTTTTGGAAGATGTTCTAAAACAAATTATTGAAACATTTAATATGACTAAGTTCCAATGAAGATTTCTGTTTCGATACTTATTTATTCCCTTGCGGTAAATGAAATCATGTTAAACATCGGGGCATTTCTCGGTGAAAAAAATGCTTGTTACAAACAAAGAAGTTTTGTCTGTTGCTTCTGCTAGAGGGTATGCCGTAGGAGCATTCAACATCAATAATATGGAAATTTTACAGGCTATCGTCGAAACAGCCGCAGAAGAAAAGTCACCACTAATCATATCCGTAAGCCCAAGTGCAATCAAGTATGCTGGTTTGGATTACATAACAGGAATGGTTGAAGCCGCAACAAAACTAAACTCTTCCATACCGATGACGCTTCATTTGGATCATGGAAAAGACATAGAAACAGCTACAATGTGCATTAACGGCGGGTTTACTTCAGTTATGATTGATGGGTCGCATCTGGATTTTGAGGGAAACATTGCTATGACAAAGTATGTTGTGGAGTTGGCCCGTTCAAAAGACGTTTCTGTTGAGGCTGAACTTGGAAAACTTGTTTCGCAAGAAACAACAGCTGAAGATGCAGAAGACCCTTATACTGACCCGGACACTGCTGTAGAGTTTGTTGATCGAACAGGTGTGGATTCTCTTGCAGTTGCCATCGGAACATCACATGGCGCTTACAAGTTCAAGGGAGATGTAAAACTGGATTTTGAAAGGCTAAAAGATATCAGAAAGAACCTCGATATTCCGTTGGTTTTGCATGGTGCTTCTGGTGTTCCCTCATGGATCGTTGAAAAAGCCACAAAGTATGGTGCAGAATTGAGTGGAGCTAAAGGTATTCCGGATGAACATATAAAGACGGCTATTTCTTTGGGGATAGCAAAAATCAACATTGACACCGACTTAAGATTGGCTTTTACCGGATCTGTTCGTGAAGTTTTGGTTAATTCACCCAAGGTTTTTGATCCACGTAAGATTTTGGGTCCAGCTAAAAAGAATATAAAACGTGTAGTTCAAGAAAAGATGCGCCTTTTCGGCAGTTCAGGTAAAGCGGTTTAGAAGGAAGAAAGGCTTTGAATGTCGGAGTATTAAGTGGGGGCGGCGATGCTCCAGGGATTAATGCAGTTATTCGTGCAGTAGTACGAAAAGGTATTCGTAACTACTCTTATGAGATGGTTGGCATCAAAGACGGGTGGCGGGGACTGGTTGAAGGCTCTTTCATGTCTTTGAACCTAGAAACAATTTCTGGGTTGCTTCCGCGAGGAGGCTCAATTTTGGGTACATCTAGAACTAATCCCTTTAAACGTGAAGATGGTCCCAAAAAGGTTCTAGATACTGTAAAAGCGCAGGGTATCGATGCGGTAGTTGTTATCGGAGGAGATGATACTCTCGGTGTTGCCCACAAAATGGGTAAATTGGGGCTCAATTGCGTCGGAGTACCAAAAACAATAGATAACGACTTAAGCTTAACTGACTATACTTTCGGTTTCCAAACAGCAGTTCACATTGCTTGTGAAGCTATTGACCGGCTACACACTACAGCTGAAGCTCATCATAGAGTAATGATCCTTGAAGTAATGGGTAGATACACTGGATGGATTGCTTTGGAGGCTGGAATTGCTGGAGGTGCAGATATAGTTTTGATTCCAGAGAAGCCCTTTGAAATAGATGAAATATGCAAGTATATCTTACAAAGGCGACAGAGTGGTAAAACATTCAGTCTCGTTGTTGTTGCTGAGGGTGCGAAACCCAAGGATGCCAATGAAATAATTTACGGAACAGGTTCAGATGAATTTGGAAACGTTAGACTCGGAGGTGTAGGTTACTATCTTGGAAAGGAAATTGAGACCTCCACCGGAATTGAAACACGTGTTGTAGTTCTTGGGCATCTTCAACGTGGTGGTTCTCCAACCGCCTTTGATCGAGTATTGGCGACAAAATACGGTATAGCTGCCATAGATTTGGTCAATAAAGGTCAGTTTGGAATGATGGTTGCGCTTCAAGGAAACCAGATAGTTTCTGTTTTATTAAAAGATGTAATTAGCAAACGTAAGAGTGTTGACTTGGAGCTCTATGAGATCGCAAAGGTGTTTTCTGGTTAATTCTTAGACATCAAATTCTTGAATAATTCGTTAAATTTTGTATTTAGATTAGAAAATCCAGAAACATCTTGTATTGCCATTTTTTCTTTACCAACGAGACCTCCCCGAGGAAGCATTCCTGGTCCCGCGAGGAAGTATATTATCGTTAGAAAACTTAATACTCCAACGATAATCAATATTGCAGTATTACGAGTTACACACACCTTTCTTCACTATTTAGTTGACTTCGAGAGCATATATACTCAGACAAAACAGAAAATTCTGACTATATCACTATTCTAAAAACGGGGAGTTTGCGGGAGTAACACGAACTTTTAGTTAGATTTTTCACAAAAACTGATATACCACAAACCAAATATGGAGTGTGGTTGAATGCAATTGAGTGCCGAAGAGTTCTTTGACTCGATAAGAAACAAATCTACCCGGAAAGGATATCGTAATGGGATCAAGAAATTCTGTCATTGGTACAACAAATCCCCCAGTGAGATTCTCGAGTTACGTAAAGATGATTTAACTCAAAGACCAAACGAGAATCTGATTGAATATCGTAACAGGGCTGCAAGATTCGAAAAAGAAATCGAAAAGTTTCACAGTCACATGCTGGATGAGGGCCACTCAATAAACAGTTCACGAAACTATACAATTGGAATAAGGCAGCTTTTCAGGTTCTATCAGATGCCTGTGAGAATGAGAGCTGGAAGCCAGGTAACCCGAACTGTCAAGACCTCAAAGAGTTTTCCCCTAAGAATTGAACATGTTAGACAGATGTTTGAAGTTGCAGACCTTAGAGAAAGAGTCATTCTGAGTATGGCAACCGACCTTGGCTTACGAACAGTCGATTTCATTGACATCAAAAAGAAGGATCTTCCAAACCTAAACCAAGAAGCTCCAATCCCCTTTGATATAATGACAGCAAAAGAGGATGTTGTAGCTCATGGTTATTTGGATCAAGAGTCTGTGGATTTACTGAAAACATATCTGCCTGTTTTGGCTCAGAAGAAAAAAGACAATTCATACCTTTTTGCGTCTAATGGTTTATCCCATTTCTCTGAGGAATGGCTCAACAAATTGTTGAAAAAACTTGGTAAGAAAGCCCAAATTCCTATACCTAATGGGAAAAAGTTATCGTTTCATTGTTTTAGAAAGATGTTTTTGAGTTCTTCAATAGATTCAGGTATCGGGTTAACGGCTGGTAAAATGATGTGTGGAAAAGCCATAGCCCAAACTGATGAAACATACCTGACAACAGTTAAACTTAGGGAGAGATTCAAACAACTCAAACGATTCTTAACAATTACAGAGCAATCGACGGTTGAGAGTGAGAATATTGAATCGCTTAACAACGCTGTGAATAAACTGCAAGAGGACATGACTCAACAAAAGACGATCAACGAAGTGATTACAAAACAAAACATTAATCTCAAAAGGAATCTTCAATCGCTCAAAGATTGTGCCGAAAAAAAAGATGCAATAGTGGAAAAGTTAAAGAGTGAAAACGAGATCCTCACATCCAAAATACAGCAATTGCCAGCTTTGCAATCGAAAGTGGAAAGACTTGAGAAGAGTACATTATTTTCTAGAACTTGGGATGAACTCACAAAAGAGACAGCCGCCGTTGTTCTGAAAGAAATTAGAGACGAGACTAAAAGAGCTGGAAAAGATCCTTGAAAAAACAGATAATCCCCAAGTCTGATATGTGCTCAAGCAGGAAATTAGCCTAAAAAAATCAAAAAATAAATCTTCGTGTTTAGGTATACCCGAACTTTATTGTTGATCAAAAACTCCAAAGAGGCGAAAGCAGCTTAGATCGGCTTATACTAACTACTTATTATAAGATCAGGGTAGGCATAATGCCAAGGGCTTCAAAGAATCGGACTGTTTGGAACTCGGATGGAAAATAACAGATGAATTTTTGTATGATGACTTCTTTGAGGGTAGGGTCTTCGAATAGTGTGATTCTATAGTCTTTGATTGAGTGGTTGATGAATTGACCGTAAGCACGGGAAGTGCTATTGAATAAAATAACGTTGCTGTTCTGTAACGAAGTTCTGATGCTCTCTCTGTAGTCTTCAGCGCATTTTAATTTCAAATCCAATAAGCATATGACTGTTCAGAATCTTGATAGCATACTCAAACGATTGAACCCAAAAATGACGAGTTATCTGTTCCGTTATGATGGGGCAGAGACGTATCTGGTTTTTGGTTACACATCCCCCTATGAACTGAAATAGATTAGAGTCGAGAATAAAAGAGCTGGAAAAGAAGCATAAAAAACACTGAAAATCTCCAAGTCTGATATGTGCTCAAGCAGGACGTTAGCCAAAAAACTCAAAAAATTGGTTTCCGTTTTTAGATAAAGACGGAAATTATTGTTGATGAACAAAGCCGTTAACCCCGAAAATGAGCTCTTTTGGCATATATTAACTACTTATGTAATGAAAGGGATGAAGAGTTGCCAAGGGTTTCAAAAAAGTTAGACTACTTCAACTATAGCTTAGCATCATTGTATAAGATTTGTTAGAATGCCTAGCGTTAATGGTGAAGAGGAAATCAAGAATCTCCAACATAATCAACTATGTAAAATGTACTAGTTGCGATCTTAAATGAATTGGGTATTGGACTTATTGTTTTATGCGATTGCGGGTGCGCTTTTTTATTACTGAAATGAAATTGTCTATTTTCATTGCTGGCATACTAATGATTTCTACGGTTCCACGGGACCCTAATTCTATAGAGACCTTGTTTATGGCCTCATTATTGGGTGCTTCGACAATGTTCATAAAATCGTAAGGTCCTAATACCGAGTATTGCTCGAGGACTTTGGCGCCGAATGCTTCAATCTCTTTGTTAACCTCCTTTATCCTATCAGGATTTTCTTTGATGGTTTTTCTTCCTTCAGAGGTGAGTTTAGACATAAGAATATAGATAGGCAAAATACATTTCCTCACTAAATAATATCTATTTTTTCAAATTTAGATTTTTGCCTCATGCTTCAATGATACTCAGAAAATCTTTACCCGTGCACCTATTTGGGGTTGGGTTTAAATTTTAACCAAAAAAATAATAAGGGTCAATTGGAATGTGCGCACACATATCTTGTAATCGATTTCGACAATTCTGTGGATGATTCTGTCAAAGTCTTGTTCAATCTCTTTTGTACCGAATATTCCAGTTTTTTAGAGGATCGTTTTTAGATGCCTGAAGCAGTAGGTCACGACAGCAGTCAATCTTTTGTTGTAACAAGGTTTATAAACGGTCATCATAGTCATTATACGGCAATAGGATACCGTATACCTATTAATCTCGGGGTGAACACAATGAAACGAGTCTCAATCAAAGAAGAAGCATGCATCGGATGTGGGCTCTGTCAAGTCTACTGCACAGTAGAACACTCCAAATCCAAAGACCCAATAAAAGCATACCTACGTGAACAACCCCGACCAGTCAGCCGCGTAAGAGTAGAAACAAACAAACCAAACTCCATCTCAATCAGATGCCAAAACTGCAAAGACACACCATGTGTAACCGCCTGCCTAACCGGAGCCATGACCCTCGACAAAGAAACTGGACTTATTATGAATGACACAGAAAAATGCATAGGATGTTGGACCTGCATAATGGTTTGTCCATACGGCGCCGTAAAACCTGATTCTTCAGGAAAAAACATTGCAAAATGTGATCTTTGCCCAAACTTGGACGTCCCAGCGTGCGTAGCTAACTGTCCCAACGAGGCACTGGTCTGCGAAGAGGTAGAACAATAATGACAAAATACTTGGTTATCGGCGGTTCGGCAGGAGGCATAGGAGCAGTTGAAGCCATCCGAGAAGTGGATCCCATGGGAACGTTAACCCTAATTTCGGAAGAACATGTTCCCCATTATTCCCGCCCAATGATCTCCGAATACGTCAGCAGAGAAGCCACTCTGGACACCATGAAGTACCGCGGTGATCTGTTCTGGAAAAACAACAACGTCCAGACACTTACTGGAAGAACAGCAGTAAAAATAGACTTTACAAAAAAACAAGTTGAACTCGACGGGGGAGACAAAATCTATTATGAGAAGCTTCTAATCGCCACGGGCGGAAAACCCTTTAGTCCAAGAATGGAGGGCGAAGACAAAAGTGGAGTTTTCACATTCACAGAACTCTCTAGCGCAAAGGGCTTGGAATCCAAGCTGGAGCAGTCCAAACATGCCGTGGTTATCGGCGGTGGTCTCATCGGCGTTAGCGCCACTGAAGCGCTGGTTAAACGTGGAATAAAAGTAACATTAGTGGAACTCAAAGACAGCATACTCAACCTCATTTTGGATGAGACGGCTTCAGAATTAGCAGAAAAAGTTCTTAGCGAAGCCGGAGTCACATTAATCACGGGTCAAACCGTTAGACGTATTCTGGGAAGACAAGACAACGAAAGTGCAGTAGGAGGAGTGCTGATGACCGACGGCACAGAAATCCCCTGTGACATAGTTGTTATCGCCATCGGAGTCATCCCACGTACAGAACTAGTCAAAGAAACAGACATGAAACTAAACCGTGGAATAGTTGTGGACCGGTTTATGCGCACCACCATACCTGACGTGTACGCATGCGGAGACGTAGCAGAAGCCCACGACTTCCTAATTGACGAAAACCGTCTACTGCCCCTATGGCCACTGGCTCAGCTGGGAGGACGAGTGGCAGGATACAACATGGCAGGAAAAAAAACAGAATATGAAGGAGGAACGGTCATGAGTTCCCTGAAATACTTCGATCTACCCGTCATCGCAGTAGGAACTGTGAATCCAGAAAACATTAGCGATTATGACTTACTGCTTGACAGCCAACCCGAAAAAATGGTTTACAAGAAGATACTACTCAAAGATAACGCGATTGTGGGATTCATCTTCTTGGGAGCTATCGAAAAAGCTGGGATACTCTTTCGGTTGCTGAAAAACCAAGTTGATGTGAGCGAAATCAAGGATAGTCTTCTCTCCGAGGATTTTGGCATAGTCACATTACCGGAGCAGCTAAGACAAGAAATGTTTGTGGTGAATTAAGATTAAAGACCTAGCTAAAACAAACAATCCTTACAATGACGAGAAAGTCTTTGATGCCTGCTCATTATTCGGTATGATGAGCCTTAAGGGAGAACGGTTCTCAGCAAAAGAACCAATCAGAGCCATGGCAAACATGCATGACCGCGGAAACGGATTAGGCGGCGGGTTTGCGGCTTACGGTATATATCCAGAATACAAGAACGATTACGCGTTCCAGATAATGTACCTCGACAAAGAGGCAAAAAAGAATACAGCCCGCCTGCTCGGCGAACGCTTTTACATTCTCAACGAAGAGGAGATGCCGACACAGGAAGCCAACGTCACGGATCCCCCCATCATGTGGCGGTACTTCCTTCAACCCAAAATCTCCAAACTGGAGAATCAGCCCGCTGACGATTACGTGATGGAACAGGTTATGCGAATCAACACCGAAACAGGAAAAGCCTTCGTGTTTTCAAGCGGAAAAAACATGGGAGTCTTCAAGGGAGTCGGCTTCCCAGAGGATGTAGCGGAGTACTTCTGCTTGGAAGAATATGAGGGATATCTGTGGACGGGTCATGGAAGGTTCCCAACTAACACTCAGGGATGGTGGGGAGGCGCTCACCCATTCAGTATGCTGGATTGGACTGTGGTACACAACGGCGAAATATCGTCGTATGGGATTAACAAGCGCTACTTGGAGATGTTTGGATACAAATGTACAATGCACACAGACACAGAAGTAATAGCATACGCCTTCGACCTCCTCATGAGACGACAAGGTTTACCCATCAAGATAGTCTCTAAGATTCTTGCCCCACCACTATGGTCAGAAATCAAGACATTAAAACCAAAAAAAGAACTTGCCCTAAGAGCTCTTCGCCAGACATACGGCAGTCTCTTGATGAACGGACCATTCACAATCATAGTGGCTCTTGAAGGCGAAATGATTGGACTCACAGACAGAATAAAGCTTCGTCCCCTCACAGCTGCAGAAAAGGATGATTTTCTCTTTCTGTCTTCAGAGGAAGCAGCAATACGGCTAGTTTCGCCAATGCTGGACCGGGTTTGGAGCCCAAGAGGCGGAGAGCCAGTGATAGGAAGACTCGAATCCCAAAGAGCTGCGGAGGCTACAGCTTAGGAGGCTAAGATTATGAAAAGTTACGTTTCGCCCGAGTACATCGTAGAACGGGATCAAGATCACTGTATAAGATGCAAAGTCTGCGTGAACCAATGCAGCTATGATACTCATTACTACGATGATGAAGATGACATCCTGCACAGCAGAAACGAGAACTGCGTGAACTGCCAGCGATGCGCCACATTCTGTCCAACTCAAGCCATAACAATACGAGAGAACCCCAACCATTACACGCCCAACGCGAACTGGACTCAAGAAGTCCTTACCGGCATAAGGAAACAGGCTGAAACCGGAGGCATTGTACTCACTGGAATGGGCTGCGACAAACCCAACCTGACATACTGGGACCGGCTTCTGTTGAACGCCAGCCAAGTCACCAACCCATCCATAGACCCGCTGAGAGAACCTATGGAAATGCGAACATACATTGGATCAAAACCTGACAGCCTTGAACTAGACATGGATGAAAGTGGTGGAGTCATGCTAAAGACCAAACTGGCTCCCCAGCTCCAACTTGAAACCCCAATCATGTTCTCAGCCATGTCCTATGGGTCAATAAGCCTCAACGTTCACAAGTCCTTGGCTCGGGCAGCCAGTGAATTTGGTACATTCTACAACACTGGTGAGGGAGGACTCGAAAAGAGTCTATACAAGTATGGAGACCATGTTATTGTTCAGGTAGCGTCTGGACGTTTTGGTGTTCACCCTGATTACTTGGATGCGGGAGCCGCCATCGAAATCAAGATTGGACAGGGAGCAAAGCCTGGAATCGGCGGTCATCTACCAGGCGAAAAAGTGAGCGCCGAAATCTCCAAGACACGAATGATACCCATGGGAGCAGACGCGATTTCTCCTGCTCCCCAACACGACATCTACTCCATAGAAGACTTACGACAGCTAATATACGCACTAAAAGAAGCCACAGACTACACAAAACCAGTTTTCGTGAAGATCGCGGCGGTACACAACGCAGCAGCAATAGCCAGCGGCATAGTCAGAGCTGGCGCAGACGCCGTAGTATTGGATGGTATACGTGGAGGAACAGGAGCCGCGCCCAGAATAACGCGCGATAACGTAGGAATCCCTATCGAAATGGCTCTTGCAGCAGTAGATCAGCGGTTACGTGACGAGGGCATACGAAACAAAGCGTCTGTTATTGCTGCTGGTGGAATAAAAAGTAGCGCTGATGTTCTCAAGGCGATAGCTTTGGGTGCCGACGCATGTTACATCGCAACTGCAGCCCTAGTTTCATTAGGATGCACTGTGTGTCAGAAATGCTATACTGGTAAATGTCCTTGGGGTATTGCAACAACTGACCTTTGGTTAACTAAACGAATAAATCCGGACATTGGAGCAAAGAGGCTGGTTGGTCTTCTCCGCGGATGGAGCCTAGAGATCATGGAGATGATGGGTGGAATGGGAATAAACGCCATCGAAAGCGTGAGAGGAAACCGGTTGCTTCTCAGAGGCGTAGGATTGACTGACAAGGAACTGAAAATTTTAGGTATAAGAATGGTAGGTGAGTGAAACGATGGTATTAAAAGATATGATAAACAACGTACCCGAAAATTTGAACATATACAAACAAGTCGCAAAAATTGATGCCACCGGAGTGTACTATCGGGACCTCAACAGTCTCCTAAGGAGTCTGGACGGCAACGGCATCAAAAAAATTGAAATACGTAACGTTTACGGTCAACGCTACATCGGAACCGATCTTGATAACCACATTAATATCGACATTTATGGGACTCCAGGCAACGACTTGGGAGCCTTCATGAACGGCGCAAACATTACTGTTCACGGAAACGTGCAGGACGGTTGTGGAAACACTATGGATCATGGGAAAATAGTTGTTCATGGACGCGCTGGTGACCTAGTTGGGCATTCGATGCGGGGTGGAAAAATCTTCATACGCGACGATGCTGGATACCGCGTTGGAATCCACATGAAAGAATACCTTGGCAAACGACCATCCATAGTGATTGGCGGAACTGCTCAGGATTTTCTCGGAGAGTACATGGCTGGAGGGGTACTGGTGATGTTGGGATTAAACATGAAGGAAGACAGTCGTCACGATGCTAGATTCGTGGGTACTGGGATGCATGGCGGAGCAATGTACATTCGAGGAGAAGTACGTCACTTGGGAAAAGAGGTTGGAGTTACAGACCTTACCGAAGCCGATTACACTATACTAAGGAGTTTGGTTGACGAGTTCTGTAGCTACTACAGGTTAGATGCCGAAAAAATCTTGGAAAGCAAGTTTAACAAACTATTTCCGGTTTCGTCTCGTCCTTACGGGGAGCTATATGCCTACTAACCTAAAAGAAATCAACGGTGAAAAGCTGATGAATAAAATAATGGTTTGACTGAATATTTGTTTAGATGAGGAAAAGGCTCATGTCTCATGGGAACGAAAGCGTCAGAAAAGAGGTTGAAATACTAAGAATTTTGAGCGAGTTTGATAGTCCCGTGGGTTCAACTTTGCTGAAGCGGGAGTTAGGAGAAAGAGGTTTTTTTCTCAGCGAAAGGACGGTTAGATATCATCTTCAGCTGTTAGAAGCAAAGGGATTCGTGTTAGGGCACGATCGAAGAGGAAGAACCATAACCCTCAATGGTTTGGAAGAATTAAGCAGATCTCTGCCATCCCAAAGACTTGGTTTCACCACAACCCGATTCATGTCATTAGCTTATTCTGCAACTTATAATCCCGCCTTAGACTCAGGAACAGTCGTAGCAAATGTTTCAATACTTGATAACAACCTTCAGGATAAAACATTAGAGACGATGAAGGCTCTTCAGATGATGAATTTCTTATCAGCGCCATACATTAAGGTATTGAACGAAGAAGAAGAGTACTGCGACATAGCTATTCCTAAGGGTAAATTCGGTCTCGTCACAGTCTGTAATTTAACTCTGGACAGCATACTAATCCACTCAGGAATTCCTCTGTTCTTCAAGTATGGCGGTCTCGTTCAGGTAGTTAACCGCAAGCCAATCAGGTTCGTAGAAATAATCTCCTATGAAGGAACCACTATACCTCCTTTAGAATTGTTTGTCTACAGGAAGATGACGTCAATTTCTAGAATTTTAAGAACTGGCTCTGGCATGATACTGGCGTCGCTTAGGGAAATACCTTCTGAGGCAAGAGAGAAAACTGTTAAGATTCTTGAGAATCTACACAAAAAGGGTTGGCAAGGAGTCCTAGTTTTGGGAGAACCTAACGAACCAGTACTTGGAATTCCTATTGGTATGGACAGATTCGGCATATGCATGGTTGGCGGAATCGTCCCTGGAGCAGCAATGGTAGAGGAAGGAGCTCAACTTGTCAACTTTGCTTCCCACTGCTTTATTCCCATTGAAGAGATGACCCGAATCTAAATGAGGCTCTTGCATAAGCAAATTTAGTAATGAATGAAAAATGAACCAATTAATGGAATTGTTTTCTTCGTAGGATTTCACACTATATTTGTTAAGGTTACTCCATTACTTTCATGAAGAATCTTGAACCCTTTTTTTGTTTTGAGAATTTAGGTATTCGAATTTTTTCCTTAAAGATAGGGCCGTCAATTACCATGGTATGATACTCACCATTCTCTCCACATGGGTCAATTCCATGTTTTTCAACTAAAGTTAGTAAATCTCTAACGGTATTTTGGTTCAGTTCTCGTCCTATCCATTCTTTATCGAACCACGGCTGCTTAACGCATGTAAATACTGCTTTGAACCCTTCTGAAATTTCTTCATTCAAAACTTGAGATGTGTCTTGACCCCACAACGGCGTTATTACTTCGATATCTAGTCCTTCACAAACAGATTCCATCCAGTTTCCATGAGTTTCATCAACAACATATATGTCTCCAGTTACAATACCCTTAACTCCCCAAGTTTTTATCAAGTCAATAATAGCTTTCTTGTAGCCTTCTTTGAAGGGTTCTTCAACTTTGAGAAGGATGTGTGGAATTCCGATTGATTCAGATTGAAGACTCATTATTCTTGGAGGATGGCCCATTGCTGGCCAGTATTCATCGAGAACAAATGTAACGAAACAGGATATATTATACCCTTTGGCTATCGCTTTATGGCAAGCAAGAGACGATTCCAAACCTCCACTCCATGAAACAGCAACTTTCATTTCTTAACACCTTAAAGTTGCTAGATTGGGTAAGTTCCACAAATTCTGCAAAAACCAATCTTTGTTTTAACGTATCCTTTGCAATTTGGACACTGCTTTCCGTTTTTATCATTGTATACATGGGAAGGCTTACCAAAGCGCTTTCTGAAAAGTTCATAATAGACCATTTGTTCTTTGCTTGAGAGTTTCACGTCATCCTTTTCCCCGTAAAGTATTTTTTTCTCTTCAAATTCATCGTTTGTGATCTTTTTCTCAAAGTAATCGGGGAGAATCGCGGTTCCTGTACCTTGTTCCAAAGGAGCCTTTGATCGCCAAATCACTTCTTTTGGAATAAACGCTGCATATGCTTTCCGAAGTATCCATTTGCCATATTTTATACCGTTTTCAAAATTTATTTTTAGATTTATTGGCAACTTTTTTGCATAATCCATAAACATAGGGTCCAGATAGGGTTGTTTTACTGTTACTCCAATAGACTTTCCCATCGATATAGAAGAGAAAGTCATTTCGTCCCATATCTCAGAGAAATTTTTTGCAAGATCAGTATCAGATAAATGGAATTGCCAAGGATAACCAAAAAGCTCGTCTAAGGCATCGCCTGTGAGAACACTAGTTATGCCCATCTCTTTTGCAACTTTTAAACCTATATACGCCGGTACACTATTTCTGACATCCATAGGATCAAAAGTTTTTAAGACCTCTACGACTTCTCCTGCAGCACTAATTGCGGATTCGCTGTCAAATACATGGAACTTGTGATTAAGGTTAAGGAAAGACACCATTTTCTTAACATATTCCGTATCCTTCGGTTTTCCTTCTTTGAACGAAACTGTTACAGCTTTAATATCTGGATTGAATTTTATTGCTTCATAGGCTATTATGCTTGTATCGGTTCCTGCTGAAAACAAGATACCTTCGGCCATGTTTTTCTGAACAACTTTTTTCACAACATCTCTTGCTTCTACTAATCCCAGTTCAATTTCTTGTTGATTAGTTCCTTTGACAGTATTGGTAATATCCATATAATTCACCATTTGTTCAGTAATATTTAGAGTCGTTATATGATTACATATAAGTTTTTCCTATTATGTGAAGGAAAACTTAAATATGTCATTTTGTAATGAATGTTTGTTCATAAACTTATTGAGGGCGAGAATATTCTGTGTTTAATTATTAGGTTTAGGAGAAAATGAAATTGAGTTATGCTTCAAGTTATAATATTGATGATGTTGACCGGAAAATAATCCGTTTATTACAGAAGGATTCGAGAAAAAGTTACAATAAAATATCTGAAGGGGTGGAAATAGCCGTTGGAACTGCATATAATCGTGTAAAAAATATGGAAGATAAAGGGATCATTAAGGGATATAGCGTACTTTTAGATTCGGATAAACTGGGTTACGACTTGACTGCATTAATACTAGTTAAAGCAGATGGGCAATATCTAACTGAGGTTGAAAACAAACTTGCAAAACTTGACGAGGTCATATCCATATATGATATTACGGGAGAATATGACATTGCTGTTATCTCAAGATTTAAAGATAGAACTCAACTAAATAAATTCATAAAATCTACACTAAAAATGCCACATGTTACCAATACAACAACTAATGTTGTACTCAATGTAGTCAAAGAAGATTTCAGGCTCAAAGTCTAATAAAACACAGTTTCTTTTTCATCAGATCGTTAAGGCAATGAATATATCCTTTTACAATTTTTTGCGGATTTCTTTCCATTTCTTACTTTTTCTTTTTGCACTGGAATCCAATGATTTTATATAGTTATTTATTAATAATAAAAACTAATTTTTATTAGATAAATGATAAAAAAACTAAAAATTTTTTTCTCTTCAATAACTTATTGAACAATTGTTCATGTAAATAGTATTAAACAAACTTCTATTCAATAAATAGATATATTTATATATAAATAAATAATATTTATCTAAATGTTTGAATGATTGGTGAATTCTATGACGATGCAAAAAACATCGAATATTGAATGGGTCGACATTGGAGTGGTTGGACTGGATGATTTCATTCCAGGATTACCGAAGGGTGATGCAATACTAGTGCGAGGTGACCCCGGCACCGGCAAAACAATAGTTTGCTTACAATTCCTCTATAAAGGGGCAATGAACGGCGAAAAATGTCTGTACATAACAACAGAAGAATCCCCAGAATCAATAATGCGAACTGGAAGAGAGCTCTGGTCTGACTTCCCAAAGTTAGTCGAAAACGGAACAATAAAGATCACCGACATGTCAATAACTGCAGAATATTCTAGTGAATATGGTGTACTGAACAAAGCCGAAGCCATGAACATTGCAGAAAAAGGATTTGCCACACAACCAGGAGCAACTAGAGTTGTAATTGATTCTTTATCTTCACTAGAGAAGCGCCTTTCTAACTCTGATGAATTCCGAGAAGTCTTCATGAAGCTACTGTTGGAAACCAAACAAGCCGGAGCAACCGTAACCCTTACTGCTGAAGGAATATCATTAACTCCGGACATCACTGAATACCTTGTAGACCACTTGATATACCTCGACTACCGAAAACAAGACACCTTGTGGACACGCGTTTTCATTCTTCGAAAATCTCGAAGCGTACCTCTGAAGCCCCAGATTCTCAAACTAACAATCGAAAAAGGTGGACTATCAGTAGAAGAAACACCATTCGCACTAAATCCTGTGTGGTTCCAAAGCAAAATATAAACAACACTAGATGAACAATAATTATTTTCGATGAAGTGGAGTTGTGTTTCAGTAATACTTCATCACAGGATGGAAATTACACTTAATATAACATTCCGCTTTTCTTATTTTTCCCAAAATCAATAAAATTCTTCTTGTTAAAATCCAACCCATTTTCAATAATAGTGACAATAAGGATGGCCTGCCTCTTCTTTTATACCATTTATTTCTGTGTCCGTAAAATAACCCTTCCGGGAACTGTTGTTTCTTAAATGTAAATGATGTTTGTTGGATTTTTTAATTGTCTAGATTGAGGTGATCTTGTTTTTTGGTCTCTAGCCCTAATTTTTGTGAGTTCCATAGTGCATAAATGTGTATATTTTCTCGCCATAATGTATTTTGGTTTGACCTGATTTTTCTTGATTTGTATTTTACTTTATATTATCGTAAAAATTTATCATTTGAAAATCTGAAGTTGTCGTTGTTTGATTCATTAATAATATATTGAACAATCATTCAGAGTTTATTAGGTTTATCTATAATTATTCAGAAAAATAAAAACATTTATATATAAATATATAATTATTTGCATTAATATTGAATGGAAGGTGATTCAACATGACAATGCAACAACCATCAAATATTGAATGGGTCGACATCGGGTTGGATGGCTTGGAAAAATTTATTCCTGGCATTCCAAAAGGTGATGCAATACTGGTACGCGGTGAACCTGGTACTGGTAAAACTATCTGTTGTTTGCAATTCCTTTATAGAGGCGCAATTAACGGCGAAAAATGCCTATACATTACAACAGAAGAAACCCCTGAAACAGTAATGCGAACTGGAGGAGAGCTCTGGTCTGACTTCCCTAACTTGATTAGAAACGGAACAATAAAAGTTGTTAACTTATCAATCACTGCAAGTTACGCTAGCGAATATTGTCTGGTCGACAAAACCGAAGCCATGGGTATCATTGAAAAAGGATTGACTGCACAACCTAATGCTTCCAGAATTGTGATTGACTCACTGTCTTCATTGGCAAGGCGGTTATCAAACTCTGACGAATTCCGAAAAGTCTTCATGAAGATACTAATGGTAACCAAAGGTCAAGGATCAACTGTATTATTTAGTGCTGAAGGTATTCCTGATTCTCCGGGCATCACTGAATACCTTGTGGATCACTTGATATACCTTGACTACCGAAAACACGACGTAGTATGGACACGCGTTTTTGTTCTTCGAAAATCTCGAAGCGTACCTGTAACACCTCAGGTACTCAAATTGAACATCAAAGCTGGTGGGCTTTCAGTAGAAGAAATACCCTTTTCGCTAAAGCCTGTATGGTTCGGCGGTAACTAGTTGGTGATTAATGATGAGCGCAGCAGATGAAGCATGGGCGGCGTTTCAGCAAAACTTCTTCGTAGGATGGGCGCCAGTTGCCATTTTCATAATGGCGACAGCAGGCTTTGCACTATTCTATGCAGGAATGGTACGCAAAAAGAACGTTACCCATACAATTCTACAAATTAACGTAGGGTGGACGCTAGCATTCGTTGTCTATTTCCTGATAGGTTTCCCGCTAGCCTACTATGTATCTAACCCCGTAATCGGGTTACCACAGTTCATTCCAACAATCGCTAACCCATTGCCACCATTACTGTCTGAAACCGGGGCCTATGGCATAGCTGCAAGTCCATCGGGCTTGGGTGATCTTGCATCATGGTTCAAGATGGCTATGTTCGCTATAACCGTTGTAGGTATCGTTCCCGGAGCATTAGCAGAACGTGACAAGTTCTGGGGATGGATGATAGCAGCGGCAGGTATTGCTGGATTTATCTATCCAATCGTTGAACACTGGGTTTGGGGTGGAGGTTGGTTATCTCAGATAGGGTTCATCGATTATGCCGGTTCAAGCGTCGTTCACATGGTTGGAGGCATGCTTGCATTAACCGGAGCTTATGTAATAGGTCCGAGGATAGGAAAATTCGTTGGTAAAAACAAAATGCCACGAACATTCTTTGGACATAGCATCCCGCTATCTGTAATCGGCGCATGGTTGCTGGTATTCGGTTGGTTCGGTTTCAACGTCGGTTCAAGTGTAGCAGCGGATCCAATGACAATCAACATAGAACTAGCATGGGTCTCACTAACCACAGCAATGTGCATGGCAGGAGGTATGTTCGGCGCAGCTATTACCTCAAGAGGTCACGTGTTAACAAGCATGGTGGGATTGCTTGCGGGAGCTGTTGCAATATGTTCAGGAGCAGCTCTGGTTCATCCATTGGCTGCATTCGTAATTGGTATAATCGCGGGAGTAATCACAACATTCGTCACGGGATTAGTGGAATACAAGTTACACATTGATGACGCTACTGCATGTTTCCCAGTTCACGCAGCATGTGGACTCTGGGGAGTAATCGCCACTGGAATATTCGGTTCGCAAGCGCTTGGAGGACACCCAATCTATGGATTCGCAACTACTAGCGAATGGGTCAACCAAATTGGAGTTCAGTTAATCGGAGCAGGTGCAATAGCACTATGGGCCGGAACATTGGGATTGATAATGTTCACCGCCTTGAAGAAGCTAAAATTACTTCGAGTTACAAGGGACGAAGAACTCTACGGACTAGACATATCCTTGCACAAGACACTAGCCTACCCAGAAGACATGATGAAAGACAACTAAAACCTATATCAGCGCCTTAATGGCGCAACTCTTTTTTTTAAAAAAAGACTTTGCACATTTACTATTCTCGCCGATTTAACTCACTTAGTCAATGATTAAGTGGGAAACTCTTTTGATGATACTTTAAAAACAGATTTTCTGAAGTTCTTAACTATTCAGAAGCAATGAAAAGTTCCAGTCTTGTAAGTGAAAAATCATCGGTCTCGCACAATTAGACGCAAACAAAAAATATTCTCGCAATCGATAGACGAATTATAACTAAGTCTTACAAAAAGGAATAAAAAAAGATAAGATCGGATCTTAAAGTCGACCCGACGCGACACTTGTGGTTAACCGGTTCTTCGTTTTAGGGAAGAAATCACATTACGATGTGAACATCGATAGTAGAGTTTCTGTGTGAACCACGTTGGGATGAGCTTCAATCATTTCGTAAATAATCTTTGTTAGCTGCGCGGAATTTTCGGCTTCAATAATGGCAATAGCATCAAATCTTCCAAGAACCGAATTAGCCAATGTTACGCCCTTGATCTTCCTTGACTGCACGATCTCTTCAGATGTACCGGGTCTCATCGTCAAGAGTACGAAAGCTCTTATTTTTTTGCTACGAAGATCTTTTGAAGACAATACAATCTCTCCTTTTTAGAAAAGCGTGATCGCTGTCTCGGTGTGTACGATATTGGGGTCCTTTTCAATTACTTTATAAACAAACCCGTTGAGCGTCTCTAGGTCTGGAGCTTCTAAAACAACTATTACGTCGTGTCGTCCATAAACAGAATCGGCCTGCAGAACGTTTTGGAACCGCATTTTGATGGCTTTGACTACTTCTTCAGATGTTCCGGGTCTTGTTTCAATTAATAGATATGCTTTCATGCTTTTTCACCTCTTTCCATATTTTTTTTAATAATCCAAATATTTCATTATTTCCCACGGAGTTACATACAAACAGTACTGGTTCCAGTCGTTAGTCTTGTATTCGATGAACGCGTCGAATATGTGACTTCCAAGAGCCTTATGAACTACTTCGTCACTTTTCATCGATTCTAATGCATCTTTAAGGGTTGTTGGAAGCTCCTTAATGCCAAGTGCACGTCTTCGTTCAGAACTTAACTCGTAAACGTCCTCATCAACTGGGTCACCGGGATCAAGTTTCTTCTTTATACCATCAAGACCAGCTATAAGGATACATGAAAGAGCGAGATACGAGTTACATGACGGATCTGCGGAACGCAATTCTGCACGTTTTGCTGCGGCGTGCTCAGGACCTTTAAAGTATACTGGAACACGTATCATTGCTGACCTGTTTCGTCTAGACCACATTATGTAGATGGGAGCTTCAAAACCGGGTACAAGTCGCTTATAAGAGTTAACAGTAGGGCAACTTACGGCTGTTATTGCTCTGGCGTGTTCAAGTAATCCTCCGATAAAATATCTTCCTGTTTGGCTCATCTCAGCATATTCGTCTGTTTCGTCATACATTACGTTGTTTTTGCCTTTCCATAAGGAAGCGTGAACGTGCATGCCGCTGGCGTTGTCCAGGTAAACGGGTTTAGGCATGAAAGTAGCGATTAGTTCGTGTTTTTTTGCAACGTTTTTGGCTACGAACTTGTAGAGAAGTGTCCTGTCAGCAGTTTTCACTAACTCTCCATATTTGAAGTCGATTTCTATCTGTCCAGCAGTGGCGACTTCGTGGTGGTGCATCTCGATTTCTGTATCAAAATTTTCTTCTAAAATCGAAGCGACTTCGTTTCGGTACTCAACTGTTGTGTCTTCCGGTGGAGGTCTGAAGTATGCTTCTTTTGGTCTTAGTGTTTGGTGCCCTGGGGTAGTTTCGGGGGATTTTGGTACGACTCGAGGTGCTCCCCATGAGTCTCCTGCGCCGCCTTTTGGGCTTACCCACATGTCCCATACAAGGTTTGTCGGATCGATTGATTTGAAGACGAAGTATTCTAGTTCTGGACCGAAAAATCCCGTATATCCCATATCTGCTGCAGCTCTAACAGCGTTTCTTGCTACATATCCCCTTGGATCTACGACTGAGGGTGTTGTGCCGCCATAGGCTTCGTAAATATCGCCTAAGATTATTGCGCTTCTTTGTATTGCATCAGTTGTCCAAGGGATGATGGATAATGTTGTTGGGTCAGGTTTGAGGATCATGTCAGATTCGTTTATAGTTTTGAAGCCTCGTACAGAGGATCCGTCGAAGCCGATTCCTGAGGTTAGTGCTTGGCCTTCTGTGTAATGTTTTGCGGGTAAAACTACATCTTGCATTAGACCTCGCATGTCTACGAAGGCTGTGTGTACCCATCGTATTTTATTTTTTTTCAGGGTTTCTTGGGCTGCGGTAATAGAATCCATGTCAATCACCATTCATTTAAATTAGAAGTTATTATATGATACATATAAATATATCTAATAATATGAAGATATATTTATGTACAGCGTAAAATGATGAATAATTGTTCAAAAGTTGATTAAATCAAAAATATGTCTTTCAACTAAAGTTAAGGAGTAACGTGAACTTGAAATGTACTTCATCTTTAAAAATTGACGATGTTGACCGAAAAATACTCCGGTTACTGCAGGATGATTCAAAAATAACTTACAATAACATATCTAAAAGTTTAGGTATAATTATTGGAACTGCACATAAGCGTGTAAAGATCTTGGAGAAGAACGGGATCATAAAGGGCAATTTGACTCTGTTAAATCCTTCAAAACTTGGCTACAACCTGACTGCATTAATATTTATTGACGTTGAAGGCTCGCATCTATCTGCGGTTGAAAGAGAACTTACAAAACTTAGCGACGTTTTATCTATCTACGAAGTTACCGGAGAATATGACATTGCTGTTATCTCAAGATTTAAAGACAAGATTCAACTAAAAAACTTCATCAAAACTTTATTGAAAGTGCCTCATATCATCAAAACCTTAACCAATGTTGCACTTGATGTGATTAAAGAAGATTTTAGGGTCAACGTTTAATTAGTCAAATCTTCTTTTTCTTTATTTCCTCAAAAAAACCTCTTTCGACTGATTTTTAGGTAATCCTCTTGAAAAAATCGGAGTTTTACGGAAGAATAGTGATGATATCTCCACTATGGAACAAACAGCCATTTCCGTAGATGACATTTAGTTAGGTTTTGGAGTAAAATTTTTCCGTTAGTTAAGCGGTTAAAAACCCGGTTTTTTAACGATTAACTTCCTAAAAAAGAATTTCGACTAAAACCCAAATTTAATATCCAAGATCATTTTTTACGGTAGTTAAACTATCAAAAACTGTTTTATCCCTTGCAACATTCTGTACGGTCTGCACTTGGTATGAAAAAACTTATATTTTTGGATTAGCATTAAACCAACACGGTATATCAAGGATAAAAAAATCTAGCTAAAAGTTTGGACTACGGGAGATATCTCCAGTATAACCGAAGTTACCGCATACCGGTCTCTTTGCTAGATCTAATTAAGCAATCAAAGAATTTTCGTGATCTGGAAAACACGTAAACCATAAAAGCAAGCACTTATCTATAACACAAAATCAAAGAGGAGAATCTGCTTTGTTTCTTGCACCTTTTGTTGCTACACCCCCGCTTGTAGTGCGTCAGATGCTCATTTTGGCTGAACTTAAACCCGGAGAAGTTTTGTACGATTTAGGTTCAGGAGATGGTCGAGCAGTAATAATGGCTGCCAAAGACTTTGAAGCAATATCTGTGGGTGTTGAATTAAGGAACGACCTTTCAAAGAGAGCGTTAGACAGCATTCAGAGCCTCAACTTAACTAAAAAAACGCAAATCCTCCAGAAAGATATATTCAATGTTGATTTGTCTCCTGCGGATGTTGTATTCCTTTATCTAACTACTAGAGCAAATGAAAAAATCAAGCCAAAACTCGAAGCAGAACTCAAACCTGGAGCTAGAGTTGTTTCGCATGACTACGAGATTCTTGGGTGGAACACAAAGAAAGTTGACAATTTCTGTGAAAACCCTAAACTAGGTTACCCGTCTCATACCCTTTATGTCTACAAGATTTAGGCTTTCTGCAAGACTAAGCATATATTTTACATGATGTCTCAAAGTAGAGACACTTATTTTGTTGATTCATTTTTTACAAAGATACAATGTAAACCCAACTAGTTCATGTTCAGAAGAAAGTTGTTTTAGATTCCACTACGTTGTCATATATTTTTGCTAATAATTTTTTTCTTACTTAACACACGAGCCCGCTTTATTCATTATTTTTTCGCGTTTCCTTTATATGTAATAACGCCGTTATAAACTTGTGAATACAATTGCGACCTCCATGTGAAGTTGTTGTACGTTCAGTGTTACCCGCTTTTCGTTCTATCGTAGCTAGACGCCTAATAGAGGACTACAATTTTTCTCAAGTTGCTGCGGCCAAGAAACTTGGGACAACCCAAGCTTCTGTAAGTCATTATCTTTGCTCGAAACGGGGAGAAAAGATGGTAAAGCAACTTGAAGCCTCATCATCTGTTCAAACCATAGTGGATGAGGTCGCTGAAGGCATAGCTACTGATAAAACTTCACCTTTTGATGCTATGTTACTGTTCTGCAGATTATGTGCAGGTCTAAAGTCAGGAGACCTGATATGCGAATGGCACAAAGCTTGCTTAACGATTCCCGAGAACTGTAACGTTTGTCCCTCAACAGATAAGAAACATTGACACAATTTTCATTCACTAGAAACGATGGATTATACCAAGTTCTTAAAATAAAAGAATTAACATGTCAAGTCACCTGAGTCATGCACTTCCAAACGTTATTGAATTTAATTGTGGTGGTTATCATGTCAAAGAAGGGCCGTAAGTATTCTCTAAAAGATAAGCAAGCAAAGAGGTTTCTCCTAGAAGCTTCTACGAAGCTAGGAGTAAATATTGAGGAGTTACTTGGATCAAAAACGCGTATCGAGGTGAATAAAACAGAAACTGGTGACGTCTTCATCTTAAACGGAAGATCACTGTTGGCGAGGTCAAATGGAACTCTTTTTCCAACCCTATCTTTCGAAGAACTTTTACCCCATTTTCCAAAAATAATAGTTGACATGGGAGCTGTCCCTTATGTATGTAAAGGCGCAGACGTGATGGCTCCCGGAGTTCTCTTAATTAATGGCGAATTTAATGAGGATGATCTTCTTATTGTTATTGATGAACGCCACGCTAAGCCATTAGCCGTAGGAATAGCATTATTTGGTTCTGAAGAAATGAAAAATGTCAAGCGTGGAAAGACTGTTAAAATCCTTCATTATGTAGGCGATAAACTCTGGAACCACGTAAGGGGTTCCTAATTACAATTTTTCTTGGCAGTTACGAGAGATTTCAACAAAAATTATTGAGAAATAGCAAAGTTACTTGATAAAAATTATACAAATTCTAATTTGATGACCTTTTTTTGAAGTCTCATTTATGAATCAAGCGGAAATGTTTAAAATAAAACTTCTGTAACTAATTAAGGAAGTGACGTCATTTGTCAACATCAGAACGGGAGAACAAAATAAATCAAAAGAAAACCTACTTGAAAGCTATGGCTCTACAAAGCCTCGCCGACGTAGAAGTTATAAAACACGAACTCAAATTGGGAAACATCATTATCCTCAAAATCACTCCCCTAGCCAGAAAAAGCATTGAGGATGTCAAAAAAGCTGTGAACGAAATTTCTGTCTTCACTCAGTCCATCGAGGGCGACATCGCAAGCTTAGGAAAAGAGCGGGTAGTAATAGTTCCAGATTCACTCAGAATATGGCGTCCAGAAACTATTGTCTCTAAAAAAGCACCTACCGCAGCTTAATTGTTTCTAAAACCTCTGGAACAAGAGACTCTATATTATATTTTCTCTTGAACATGTTAGCCATACTCATACTTTTTGACTTTTCGCCGTGAAGCACAATAATTCTCTCTGGTTTCGGTCTTAATCGATGGATGTAATTGACAAGCTGTCTTCTGTCAGAGTGTCCAGAAAATCCTCTAACTGACTCAACCTGCATTCCAACTTTCATTACTTCCATTTTGCCCTTGTTGTTTATGAGGGGAACATCAGAGAGGCCCTTCTGAACTCTCGATCCCATTGTTCCGTCAATCTGATAGCTGACAAAGATTATCGTATTGCGTTTATCCCCTGCCAAACGCTTGAAGTAGTCGATTACTGGTCCACCTTCAAGCATACCTGAGGTCGCCAAGATAATACATTGGGCTCCATCTACAATTTCTTCTCTTGCACTGGGATGCTCAACAATGGTGAAATAGTCCGACTGGAAAGGATTGATTCCCTCATAGAGGATGTTGTTTCGAACTCCTTTGGCTAGATACTCCGGATATGCAGTATGAATTGCGGTTGCCTCAGAGATCATGCCTTCCACAAATACCGGAGACTCCTTTATCAGTCCTCTTCGCATATAATCATCAATAATTAGCATAATTTCTTGGGCTCTTCCAACAGCTGGAACAGGAATCAAAACTTTACCTTCCCTATCCAGAGTTTGATTAATTATCGTTGTAATTTTCCCTTCTGACTCCGTTCTTGTGGGCATAACATCCCCGGGAGCACCATATGTGCTTTCCGTTATTATCGTCTCTACCCTCGGAAACATGGCAACGGCAGGTTCAAGAAGCATCGACTTGCCATACTTATAATCTCCAGTATAAACAAGATTATGGAGCCCCTCGCCAATGTGAAGATGAACTAGTGATGATCCAAGAATGTGTCCAGAATTGTGTAGAGTCAAACGGATATCAGGAGCTATATCCGTTACCGACCCATATCGCAGAGGAATTGTATGCATTACCGTGTCTCTTACCTCCTTCTGTCCATATGGCGGCATTACCCCTTGCTTGTTAGCAACATCCAAATAATCCAACTGAAGCAAGGTCATCAGACTCGAAGTAGGAGCCGAACAGTATACTGGGCCGTCATAACCGTACTTGAAAAGAAATGGGAGAAATCCACAATGATCCAAATGGGCGTGACTTATTACAACAGCGTCTAGAGCATCTAGATCGAATTGAGGTGTATCTAATCTTGGAAATGCTACTATGGACTTTGTAGAACCCGGATTGATACCGCAATCTAGTAATACATTGCTTTCTCTGGTTTGAATAAGAATTGATGACCTTCCGACTTGTCGGAAACCACCCAACGCAGTGAGTCGGACATCTCCAGTCTCGTGGATTGATGGTCTAAATATTCGTTCGCCGATGGACCGAAGTATACGTTCTCGTTCTTTGCTTTCTGAGTAAAGGAAATGTCGCATGTGAGCAATGATTTTGGATGGTATGGGTGGGCTTCTTAGAATTCTGGGTCGCCAGCGTGTCTTTCTAATGATGACCTGTAGGACTTCACCGTTTTTTCCAATAACTAATCCTGGCTTTTTTGCCTCTATTATTACTTCTCCGAGGCTCGGATCAAAATTAATGTTAGTGATCTCCGCCTCTTCCGAGACAACCTCTTTAATGATTCTTTCCGTCTCCCTTTCTTTAGCTCTTATAGAAGGGTCGGAACGAACAACTATCCTCTTTCTAATAAGTTTAACAATCTCTGCGATTATGAAGCTTTGTTCAACTAGAATCTCAGGCTTTTTTGTGTAAACCGCAAGAGCTGGTCCTTCATATTCTATGCGGGTGACTTCAGCCTCTGGAGGAATTTTTTCCAATATATGTTGGCTTATGTCAACTTGTTCTTTTCCACTTGATTTCAAGCTTCATATTCGCTCCTTAGGAGCTCGCTAGAATTTCCTTCTTTTCTTCGGCGCTAAATGACCGGTAGCCCTCTTTTGTTATTACTGCTATGTCAAAGTTGTTTCCACTCGCTATATCTCTCTTCATAGCTGAGTCAACAGCGCGCACAACTACAGGTAGTATGTCCTTTATTTGTGCGCCTTCCTTGTATTTATCCTCTAAAACTCCATAGGCTATTGGAGATCCTGATCCTGTGGCGACACAATTCTCTTCTATGAGGCTGCCCAACGGATCTAACGAGAAAACATGAGGTCCTGTAGAGTCAACCCCACCTACGAGGATCTGTGCCATTAGTCCTCCCCTTGCAGAAAAGAGCACATTTGAAACCAGGCGTGATGCAGCTTTTATGGGCATGGGTCTACCGTTGTTTAGTTTGTAAAGTTTCGCGTTTACTTTGAGTACTTCAACGACATATTGTGCATCTGCGACCCCACCTGATATTGTCATGGCGATATGGTCGTCTATCTGGTAAATTTTCTTTCCTTGTTTGTGGGCTACGAAGTATCCCATAGTAACACGCGTATCTGAAGATAGGATTACGCCGTCGGTGCAAACTACGCCGACCGTTGTTGTTCCCTTTAATGCTAATTTCTCAATGTTTTCATGCATTTTGGTGTCCCCCGAAAATGTATATGTGGCAGAATGACTCGGGAGGAGTCAGAGGTGTATATACATCCCAGCGTATTTAAAAACATTTCGAAACGGCATTCTATATTGTTCTTTTTCTTCGTTTTGCCTAAGGGAACCCTGAAACTTAATATGTAGCCATTCATCATATCCGTGATTGCATTGAAAATGCAGTTACATCGAATGCAACTTCCCCGAGAAGTTGTAGTTGGAAACAAAACTTTACCTCTGTTAAGCCAGATCTGTAAAAAATTGGGTTTTTGCAAATCCACTCTTGTAGTTACTGGTCCAGAGACCAAAAATATAGCTGGTGATATGGTTATTGATCTGCTTTGCGACAAGGGAATGGATGTAGATGCATTTGTGGTTAACTCACCTACTATGTGGGAAGTAAATGCTGTCGAAGAACGAATTAAAGAAGTAGGACCTCATGTTGTTCTCGGTGTTGGGGGGGGAACCAAAATTGATGTTGCAAAACTAAGTTCCACTCTTCAGGGAATTCCATTCATTAGTGTGCCCACGACTGCTTCTCATGATGGTATTGCAAGTCCTGTTGCTGCCATCAAAGGTTTGAATAAGCCTTACTCAGTGATGGCTCAGTCTCCTATGGCGATAGTGGCAGACACTGACATTATTATTCGTTCAGATTATCGTTTTACTGCAAGTGGTTGTGGAGACCTTGTGTCAAAGTTTACCTCAGTTCGTGATTGGGAGCTAGCTCACAATGTAAAGAGTGAATATTATGGAGAGTATGCAGCAAGTTTAGCTCTAATGAGTGCACGGCTTGTTACAAAAAACGCTGACATAATTAAGCCTGGAGCAGAAGAGGGTCTTCGTCTTGTTTTAGAGGCTCTGATAAGCTGTGGAGTTGCTATGAGTATTGCAGGAAGTAGTAAGCCTTGTAGTGGTTCTGAGCATCTGTTTAGTCATTCTCTTGATTTGATTGAGCCTAATGGAGCCCTTCATGGTGAGCAGTGTGGTGTTGGAACTATAATGATGGCTTTTCTGTATAATATAGATTGGAAGGGCATTAAGGATACTCTTCAAAGGGCTGGAGCTCCAACAACAGCTGAAGAGCTTGGTGTCGAACCTGAAGCTATTATAGAGGCTCTATTACAATCCTGTAATATCCGCCCAGATCGATACACGATTTTGGATACAAAAAAGCTGGATTACAATTCTGCAAAAAAACTCGCCAAAGTCACTGACGTAATTCCCTAAACTATCCAAAAAGTATTTTGTGTATCCATGTTTTTGTTGACAGAAATTTGGTCGATTTAGTGACACGCATGTTTTGATGGACGATTTATATCTTTTTGGTTGTTTGTCTGTGAATAATCATGGGCTTGTGTATATGTCTTCGCTGTAAGGTAAAACTGTGACAATAGTTTGTCCTTTCTTAATGTTTTTTGCGATTCTGTCTTTGAGGTTAACCGCTTGATTGACGTAATTGTTTACTACAGCTTTTGATATATGATTCCACCGAAACTTACAGATTCAATAACCACTTAATAGTGGTACATCCGCTATAGAAACTGAGTGAAAAGTTTGGTTAAATCTAGTAAATTGTTGGTTTTGGAGAAATTGCGCAAACAGAAAACGTGTTTTGCGGGTTTTCCAACTCCACTACAGAAGATGCCCAGCCTGTCTAGGATTCTGGCTGGTCCAAAACTTTTTGTTAAACGGGATGACATGACTGATTTGGTCTTTGGAGGAAATAAGACAAGAAAACTGGAGTTTCTTTTTGCTGAGGCAAAAAACAGAAGCGCTGATGTGGTGATCACTGTGGGTTCGGTTCAATCGAACTGTGCATGTATGGTAGCGGCTGCTGCTAGGCGGCTTGGAATGAAGCCTGTTTTGGTTCTTGTAGGAAAAGAGCCTGATGTATATGATGGGAATCTGCTATTGGATAAACTGCTCTCTGCTGAGATCCATTTTATGGATGGTTATGGCCAACACATTGAAGATTTTATTAACAGTTTAGCTGACAAATATAAAGCAAAAGGACATACACCTTACATTATTCCAGCTGGTGCTTCAACTCCATCTACTGTTCCTGGATATGCTCTTGCCTTGGAAGAATTAGTTGATCAATTCAATCAAATAGGAGAAAATATTGATTACGTTGTTTGCGCTTGCGGAACGGGGGGAACCCAAGCTGGTCTAATTTTGGGAACCAAATTGTTGGATGTTCCAACGAAAATTCTAGGCGCAAGCGTTTATGCAAACAAAACTGACGCGTCCAAAACTATTGTTCAATTAATTAATGGTTCTGCAAAGCTTCTTGACCTAAATTTGTCAATAGTTCCAGAATGTGTAGTAGTCTTTGATGATTACATCAAGGAAGGTTACGCTGTGCTAAATAACGAGGTAACAGAAGCCATAAAACTTGTGGCTGAAACTGAAGGAATATTCCTAGACCCCATCTACACAGGTAAAGCAATGGTAATGCTAATTGACCTCATCAAGAGGGGGTACTTCGAAAAAGACGAAAATATAGTATTCTTCCATACGGGTGGATTGCCAGCAATATTTCTCTACAGAAACAATCTAAGTCGGGTTTAAAATAAGTCCCAAACCTGAACTCGCTCGTTTATGTGGTTGGATTTTTCTTTCTTGTTTTATTTTGTGGTTCTTTCTTTTTGATGTTAAAAGGATTAATATTATATTTTCTTGTTTAAACTAGATAGGTGATAATGTTGAAGTTGTTTACTGCTGGTCCTGTTGCTTGCTACCCCGAGGTTCTACAAGCGATGGGTATGCAAATGATCAGTCATCGCAGTGCTGAATACAAGAAACTGCATATTGATACTGTGGAAATGCTTCAGAAATTATTAGAGACCGAAAATGAGGTTTTCTTGTTTTCAAGTACTGGTTCGGGTTTCATGGAAGCATCTGTTCGAAACTGCGTAAACAAAAAAATGCTCTGTTGTGTAACTGGAGCCTTCGGTAAACGGTTTGCCGATGTTGGAGTTTCAAACGGAAAACAAGTAGAAATCCTTGAAACTTCGTTAGGTTATCCTATTACTCCAGATTTGTTAGATGAGAAACTATCCAAAACTAAAGATGTTGAGGCTGTTTCCATTACTCATAATGAAACAAGCATTGGTTTGATGAATCCGTTAGCTAAGCTTGCTGATGTGGTAAAGAGTCATGACAAATTGGTGCTTGTTGATTGTGTAAGTTCTATGGGGGGATCGAGAATCGATGTTGATCGTTGGGGTTTGGATGTTTGTTTTTCAAGTTCTCAGAAATGTTTTGGTATTCCTCCTGGTTTAAGTGTGGGAAGCATAAGTGCTGATGCTCTGAAAAAGTCGGAAACTACAAAAAATAAGGGATGGTACTTCAACTTTGAAGTGTGGCAAAAATATCAGAAAAAGAAGGGTACTCCTATGACTTCTGTTATTCCCCAGATTGCTGGTTTGAACAGGATTCTTTGTATGATTGAAGAGAAAGGTGGAAAACAGTGGTTCTTTGATTTATATGCTGAAAGAAGCCGTCGGATTAGAGCGAGAATTCAGAAACTGGGGCTCACAATGTTCTCCAAAATTGGTTATGAAAGCCCGACTGTGAATTGTGTGAATGCTCCATCAGATGTTGATGGTATTGCTGTTTACGAGGGGATGCGTGAGGAAGGGTTTGAGCTTGCGAAAGGGTATGGAAGCATTCAACATGCCACTTTTCGGATTGGAAATATGGGTTATATTCCATCTGAGGACATAAACTCTATGCTTGAAGCATTGGCTAGAGTCTTGGTTCGTCTTGGATGGAAATGTTAATTGATTTGGGTACTCTATAAATGCTTAAATAATGCTCTGAGTTCTTTCCCTGAGATAAAAGCCTGTTTGCCAATTGGGATAATTTTAGTTATCCCATGGATTTTCCAAATTGCTTGGCTGTAAATAATAAACATGTGTGATTAAACAATGAGTAACCATACAATTCTAATTTGTGACAACTTTGGTGAAGAGTTTATTAATCGCCTCTCCAAGTTTGGGAATGCGTTCCAATCAAGTAATATCGATTACAATTTACCCCTAGAAAAAGTTACTATTCTTGTTGTTCGAAGCAAAACAAAAGTAAACAAAGAACTAGTTAACATCATGAAAAGCTTGGAGTGTGTGATAACTGCTACTCATGGTATTGATCACATAGACTTAGACTGTCTAAATGAGCATGGGATCGCATTACATAATGTTCCGGCACAATCGTATGATGTTGCACAGGGTGTTATCGCATATATTCTGGCGTATTCTACAAACCTCGTCGAAGGCAACCGCTCGATGAAACTCGGACAATGGAGGAAAACCTCGTTGATTGGTTGCAGGGTAACTGGAAAAACTTTGGGCCTTATTGGATGTGGCAAGATAGGACGAGAAGTTGCTAGGATAGGTTCTGCTCTTGGTATGAATGTCGTTGTGTCTGATCCATGTATATCTAACGATGATTCAGTTACAGTTGTTTCCTTGGATATGCTTTTAATGTCATCCGATTACATATCCGTTAATTGTCCTTTGACTAATTGTACCCGAAACCTGATCGGAAAAGAAGAGATTGCCAAAATGAAGGAAGGGGTATTCCTTGTGAACACCGCAAGGGGCGGTATTATTAATGAAGAAGCGTTGTTGGATGCAACTCTGTCAGGAAAAGTGGGGGGGGCAGCTTTGGATGTTTTCTCTACTAAAAAGCCATTCGAGGATGAAGTGGTCAAAAATTTGATTAAAAATGAACGTGTGATTGTTACACCTCATAGTATTGGTCAGACTTGCGAAGCAATCATCGAAAAGGGTGAAGGCGTTATAACAGCTATCGAAGAGCATGTGAGCCGTAAAACGTATTAAACCAAACGTAAAGAAAATATTTCTAGATCAGCTAATATGTTACACTAGTCATTATTTTTTTGTTTTCTAGAATTTATCTTTAAGTAACCTGTCGATATTTTACTATAATTAGTTACCTGTGAATGGGGGAAAATGCTGGTTTGAATGAATTTGTTTTAGAAACTGCAGAAAAAATAAGTCACCTTGAGATTCAGGGAGCAAGAAACGTGGCGATAGCTGCCATAAATGCAATCAAGCAAGCTGCAAAAAGATCTAAAACAAAGCAGAAAGATGCTTTTCTAAACGAACTAATGGACGCCAAAGCTGTTCTTTTTGTTTCTAGGGCAACTGAGCCTTTAATGCGAAATGCCATTCGTTACATTATTCAAGCTGTAAAATCAAGCAATAAAACTAATGTAACAGAACTAAAGGATTTTGTTTCGCAAGTTACTACCCTATTTTTAGAGCGACTTGAGAGGTCAAAAGATAAGATTTCTTCTTTTGGCTCTAAACGAATTTCCAACAATTCAAGAGTTTTAACTCATTGCCATTCTTCAACAGTCACTAACTTGTTACGGAAGGCCAAGCTTGATGGAAGAAAGTTCGAGGTAATATGCACCGAATCAAGACCAGTTTTTCAGGGTAGGCTAACCGCAAAAGAATTGTTAGACTCTGGAATCAAAACAACAATGATTGTTGATTCTGCGGTACGACATTTCATGAATGAAGTTGACTTTGTGGTTGTCGGAGCAGACGCTATAACCTCTGAAGGTAATATCATAAACAAGATAGGAACCAGCATGGTTGCTCTTGCTGCTAAAGAGGCCCGAACACCCTTCTATGTAGCGACGGAACTGCTAAAGTTTGATCCTGTAACTGTGCTGGGTGATTTCGGAAAAATCGAAGAAAGAAACCCAAAGGAGATCTGGAATAATCCTCCACATGGCTTGATAGTGAGAAATCCAGCATTCGACGTAACAAGAAGAAATTTCATTCACGGAATTATCTGCGAAGAAGGAATAATGCCTCCCCACTCAATAAGCGAGTTAATCAACAGAAAGTATCCGTGGATATTAGAAAAAATCTAGCCAATTTTTACCTCTTAACTGCGTGGTTTTATCAACTTAATTTTCTTTTCCAACTCGATTAGCTTCTTTTCTAAATTCTTTATCTTTTCAGAGTAACGCTCTAAACGCTTCGCATCTATTCCTATCCAAAAAGCAATAACCAAACCAGAACATCCCAATATAACATAGTAACTGTATAGGACTAACCACCAATCTTGTATTTGATCCCAATAATTATACATAATATAGGCTGTAACAAAAATCATAACCAAAAAATTAACCAGATTAAAAAAAGCCAAAAAAGTTCGTATCCTCAATAGTTCTCTACGCCCCAAAATATAGGATGTTTGATTTACAGCTTAAAGCTTTGCTGAGTATGGCTAAAATTTTTTTTGCTAAACTTGTTGTATATATGAAAGTTCGAAAGAAAAGTATTGCTCCACATTTCGGATTCATATGATTTAAAAACAATGTCGTTGAAAATCTCTATTCAACAATATTTGTTGAAGTGAGGGATTTGGCACCAGTTTTGGAAGTCTTGGGAAGTTTACTAAATTCGGGGGTACTTATACCCGGTCTAGCGTTATGCTTTGGTTTGTATATTGCATGGATTTTGCTATCGGCACAAAGATTTGTTTCAATGACTATGAAAGAGGCTGAAATGCTCTGGAAGTTTCATAAGAAAAGCAAGTGTTGTAAAGCTGAAACTTGGCACGAAATAACAAAGAAAAAGAAAGTAATTGGTTATTCTTGTGAATGTGGTTTTAGACACATTCAGAAGAAACCTATGATTAATGTAAATTAGTGTAGGTGATATTTAGTTTCAATTAAAGCATATTTAGCCTTGTTTTCTATAAATATATGTGAAAATGGCATGTTTTTGAACGTAAAAGGTTATTTATTTAGATTATAGTTTTACCCAACTAACCAGCAATTTTAGATCTAGATGTTTTGGTTACTAGTAGGTGGTAACCCAGAGGTCTGCAGCTACGTATGTTTCTTTGCCATGCACGACTGGTGGCAAAATGTAGTGATCATACTGTTGTTGACTATCGATTATGTCACCTGTCGACGTATTGAAAATGTAAAGACCAACATCTGTAGCAAACCTATAGGTGGTAAGAAAAAGTAATTCCGTGTGGTTGTTGAAGGCTAAACCTCCACAGCTACTATTTGTTTGTGTCATCCACATCACCTTACCATTAACGAAGTCAAGGCTGATTAGGGCTCCAGAGTAATTTGATGATTCATTTTCTTCAACAGCATAACTCCAGAACAACCGTTGATTATCAGAATCAATTTGAATCGGAGACGACGAATAAACACCAATAGAGAACAAGTTTTGAGTGTCAACTTTAGTTGTCCATGCTATGGTGCCATCTGCTAAACCTACTGCATAGAAGTAACCATCTCCAGTTCCAAAAAGTAACAAATTATCGTATACTATTGGATCGTAAATTGATGTCCCAACATCAATGCTCCAAAGCTCTTCGCCATTAGTGGAATCTAAACATAAGAAAAAGTTTACAAAGGATTCATCTTTGATACTAAACCTAATAATTACCTTTTCCTCAGTGACTGCCAAAACGTCAGGATACGGAATGGAGCCTCCATAAAAAGGAAAAAAAAGCGCCCCATGTAGCATTGCTCCCCCAAATGACCCTTTTGCTTTCCGTATCTATCTTGAAAAAATTCAGGTTTGAAAAGTTGCCCCCAGTCGCATAAACATATTTGCCGTCAAATGGATCACCATGTAGGAGATTAGCTTTCATATGCCCGTATGGGAAAGATATGCCAAAATTCGTTTGTCCCGGAACTGCTTGCCATAGAAACCTCCTAGTAGTTAGGTTGTGGGCACTAACCGAACCAGATACAGCGAATAATCTATCACCCTTAATGATGGCGTGAGCTGAAACACCTTTTCGAGCTTCCTCTGGGGCGTGTATGTTCTGAAAAGTCCATAGTAAAGTTCCATTGTTCACATCCAAGCAACCAACTTCACGTTCCTCAAAACCAAAATAGAACAATCCATCGGCTAATACCGGCGTAGGATTACGAGCTCTCCCCATTCCACTGCTATTCCAAATAGATTCCCCATTTTGGCTATCAAAACAGAAAACATTTCCCGGGGTCATCCGTTCTAAACACCTTTCCCTCGCCAACAGTTAACGAAGTTGCAAAATTCTTCAGAGGACGCTGCCAAACAGGACCAAGATAAGGAACCGGATGCACGATTGCATCAACAACCGTTATCATGAGAGTTGCTCCTATGCCTTTGTTTCCATCACTTGCAGACATAGTTAAAGTGTATAAACCCAAAAGCGCATCTTCATTTGCAGTTATTGTTAAAATTGTAATATGAGGTTCTTGATGTTTCAAGACTAACTGTTCAGGTTCAAAAACTGCTTCAAACGGAAAGGGATAGTTTGATCCAACAGGCATATTGTTGAAAGCCCCCAACGTCAAAGAAAAAGAAACAGTCACCTCCTCTTCAGTGTAGAGCAAACTTAAAGTAATGTTTGTACTTGTTGACTCACCTTGCCTGAGTTCTGCTTCCCACTTTGAAATATCAATTGCATAAGGGGGGAAACCCTTAGACGGTTGGGTATAAACTTTGATGATTTCTTCTTTGTCTGGGTCAACCATTACATTGACTATTTGTCCTGATTCAAAGTAATCTTCAGGTATCCTAAAAGATGCAGTTGGATAATTGTAAACTATATCACCTTCCTGTGTATGTTCGGTAAAAGAATTGTTGGAAACTTCACCATTAATGGCATAGTCAATGCCATAGTTTTCTTTAATATAGTCTACAGCTATTTTCATTACATTTTGTTCATCAGTCAAAGAGTTATCTTGTGATAGCAATCCAAAAGATACTGAAATAATTACTAAAAGACTTAAAATCAGAACAAATAATGATGTAGTCTTTTTCATTGCTTCCCCCTTCTTTGTTTCTGTTTTCTTTTTGTATAATACCCATAGAGAGATAATGTAACAACGATAACCGATAGCAATCCCAATGCAGTGAGAACACCAAATTGTTTTAAGAATTTGTCAATTGGGGATAATTTATCATCGTCATCTTTTGGTGCTATTGGTTCCTTTTTAGTATACTCTTCCATTAATGGATAGTTGTCTATGTTATCTTCGTAAATTACATATTCTATGTCAGCTAGTCCATCGTTGTTGTTGTCCGTTGCATTATAGTAATTCCAGTAGTTGCCTATAGTGCCGTTATCCCAAATGTTGTGCGACGATGACCCAAAAAAAGGTACTCCATAAGATAAATCGAAAACATCATCAGTGTTGTTCACGAAGTTGTTTAAGTAAAAATGGTTGTTTGATGAGCCGCTAATCCACACCGCTGCTACGTTGTTTGTGAATGTGTTGCTCACAAACGTGTTGTTGTTTCTACTTAACCAGATTCCTCGCTTATTAGAGTCTATGATGTTGTTGGCTATTACATTGTTTGCTGAATCAATGCCATTTCCATAATTGACAAAAGCTATACCAAACTCGGTGGCTGTTATGTTGTTGCCAGAAATTACGTTGTTAGAAGACGAAACAACCCATATACCATCAAGATTGTTTGAGAGGTCATTGTCTTGTATGGTAGAGTTTGTAGTGAAACCCAGCATGACTCCTTGTCCATTGTTTGATAAATCTAAGTTTTGAACGGTTATTTCTGTGCAGTTGACTAATGCAACGTATCCTGCGTCAGAAGAAACATTTAGATCATGTTTGTTAACCAAATAGTAAATGGGTTTACCATCAACAGTGTTAGAAACATCAATATCATTAATTAATTGGCTCAGATAATTACCTTGAACTCTGAAGTGATTTTCATTATTTTCCACTAGATTGTGTCTGAACATATTATTTGGGCTATCTGCTAAGCTGATTCCTAATTCGTTATTAGATATTTTATTTGAAGAAATCTGGTTACCTAAACACCCTTGAATGTATAATCCAAAATTATTGCAGGTAATCGTGTTGTTTGATAGGATATTGTTATCTGAAGAATATCTGACGCTGATGCCTGTTATTGTGCTAATTTCTGTTATGTTACGTGTGCCCGTGACAATGTTATTTTCTATTGTGTTATCTGAAGAGTGGTTATCGATCTCAATCACTGTGAGAACTGGTGCTGCGGTTTCATTAGCTACTATATTGTTTTGAGTAAAAATGTTATTTGAAGAATTTAAAAAACTAATTCCCCATAGAACAATTTTTGAAATACTATTTTCAGAAATAACATTATCCAAGGAGTCATCTAAAGAAATCCCCCATAGCGCTTCGATTGAATTTTGAACTATACTGTTGCTTTTAGAGTTTTTTAGCAACAATCCTGTTTCGTTTACACGTATCGTGTTATTGATTACCACACAGTTTGAGGCTTGATTAAATATTATCGCTGAACCCGAACCAGTGATTATCATGTTCTTTATAGTGACATTACTTTTTTCATCAACTAATATAGCATCATAATCTTCATCCATTCCAAAATCAAGAACGTAACCTGCTCCATCAACCACGATGTCATTTTTTTCTACAACAAGTTCACCATTAATAATGTCACTAAAAGTGTAGATGTTTCCTTCTCGTTGAATCTTATCTGTTCCCTCAACGCTTCCATCTGCTCGGATGTAAATTGTACTTTCTGATGGAAACTCTGGGATAAAGTCCAAGAATTGTTCAACAATTATTGTGTAGCTTTCTGTCCCAACATTATTAATGTACATACAAAATGTGCCTGAGTAGTCATGAATATATGACGTTCCGTTTGTATTTTCGATTCCTACTTTATTGATAGAATTAACGTATGTTGGTCCTCGATCACCCTCCATAATTGGATATGTATAAACTGAGAAGGAAATCAAACTAGGATATTGAGAGTCTGGAATATACTCCCATCTGATTCGCCACTCTGTCTGATTACATGTGAAATAATCTGTTTTTAGAAGTTCAGTTCCTGAACCAGTAAATCTAGTTACTTCCATCCAATTTTCTGAATATGCAAAAGCAACATCCGAAGTAGAAACTAATAAACTAAGACAAAACAGCACTACAATAAGAGTGGCCCTTTTATCTTCCACTAAAGGCACCACTAATAACTTAGTTTTTTTAAGTAAAGAGGGTTTTTATCAAGAAACCTTGACCAAAAAGAGTCATTAGCTGGTCAAGAAACATTGACCAAAATTTATTGATATTTTTTGTTGTGATTAATCTGCTTTGTTGTTTTTTTGCTCCATATTCGGTAGACCAGAAAGGATGTTCCAATTACAGCAACTATCACAATTGCAGCTACAATCCATGTTGATGAGAAAGGTTCTGTTTTTTCTGTAGGCACATAGAATGTTTGATCATATTTTCCTTCGACTGAAAATTCAGGATCGTCATAGACTATATCCAAGTTTAAACTATATTCTTCAATCAGGGTAGATCGTAAATTCCATATTTGTTCCGATTTTTCGTCAGCATCCCAAAGTCCCCAAATTGTATCATCCAGGCTCCTCATACCCCAACCATAATTCTTGGGTAAAACCAAAACAGCTTCACCTTTGATGGAACCCTGCTTTGCCTCAGAGTTTTGAACAATATTATTCCAGAAACTTTCTAGAGCCAAAAAATGGCCTTCATTAAGAATTCCATAATCATTAATCTTAGGATAATTAAAAACCACACCATACTCAGCCCCATTATCATAAGCCATAACTAAATCCTCATACAATCTATCACCACCCACCAAATAAGGTGGATTATTAAAAGTCCAAGTCACAATGACCCCCCATCCCTTATCCTGCAACTTCGCTGCACCTCTAACCAATGCAATATCCTGAATCCGACTATGATTCCAACCAAACTGAGCAAACACAACATCATAACCAGCCAAATAATCAAACCAATAAAGAGCATAATCAGAAGTAAAAGCCACAACAGGAGCATCCCTCTCCTTCATTGTCCTCAATCCAGGCATCGTTTGCCAACTATAAACAAAAAACTCTGCCATTTCATCATAACTCCCAGGAATTTCTAATTTATGTTCACCAGAACTTGCATCCCACATCTCCACGAAAGAGTCAAGCAAACTACCAGCAGGTTCATCAAAAAAATAAATCCCCAATAAACTTGGACCCCAATTCTCCTTTGCTCCATCAAGCCATGACAACTGCCAATCACGATCCCACTTACCAAAATAAACAATGATTGACAATCCAGAATCTACTGCATAATCACAAATCTCATTGAGCATTGTCTCGTTTTTGCTAACCGGACCAGACTGTACCACCAAAAGATTGGTAAAATTTTTTACCCTATCGATTAACAATCTTGCATCAGACACTGAATCACCACAATAAGTAACACCCACATAGAAGACCTCTGGGTCAGAACTTGAAATAATGGTATTTTCAATTTGTGCATTTAGCCCTAGATTACCTGTCGGAAGTGGAAGAATAGCCAAAATAAATACTGAAAAGATTACACCAGTATGATTCAAAACATTCACTGAACACGTTCTACAAATATAACTTATTAAAAACCTTTTTATGAATAAACCTTTACTAAACTTTTTTTACTATAGTCTTGGAGATATCTCAAAAAGTACCAATTTTTGATAAATTATTTGGATTTTTATTAATATCCCAAATGAGGCAGGCGAATTTTCTAAGAATGGGTGTCTTTTTGAAGAATACAACTTTGATTTGGAATAACCGTTCAGTGATTAGAGGCCTTTATATGTGTGAATCGAGGTTTCGATTGATTATATGTTTATCCAGAAATATTTTACATATTCTGGTGAGTTTAGTATTCTGACATCTGAGGGAAGATGAATGTGATTACCACTAGAAAATTGATATCTAATGGAACCAGCCTCATATACAAAACCGCTTCGACCATACGCTTTGTCTTCGTTTATGGCATCGACCCAGTAGTTCTTGACTATGTTTGCGGTGCCGATGCTTTCGTACCATTTGAGCTCATAGGTTATTTTTTCCTGATCTCCTAACGAGAGGATTACGTCTATTGCTGTGATTACATCTTCTTTGAAGATATCTTTTCTTAGGCTATGGGGTGTAACTTCAACATTTTCAAAGATTAGAGCCCGCTCTGAGCGGGATTCTCCCATTATTATTACTTCTGGAATGATTATCTTGCCATTGTTGGTTATTTTCCTTTTAACTTCTTCTTCCCATACTGAATATATGCCGTTTAAGTTCTGAGGGCTTGTTTTGAAGAATGATAGAGTTGTTCCTTCTTTCCATGGGTAGTGGTCTGGTCTGAAAACGTTATTTTCTGTCCAACCACCATTGTAGTATGTTTGGTACCACCAGTTGGATTCTCCGTTTATCAAATCTATTATGTGCGAGTTTAATGATTCTTCAAAATGATATTCTAGATCTATCAAATCAAGTTTGTTCAAATGTAATAATACATCAAACATTGAAAAATATCCAGGATTGAAAAGGTCGGGTCTTGTTCTCTCTACTTGGATTGGATTAAAATTGAAATCAACATTCCCCACTCTTACACTTGCTTGTTCTAATCGTGTTGGTTCTGTATTTGAAGATTCAGGTATCTGGTTTTCTTTAGGTTCAGTTTCGTCTGGTTGTTTGGATTCTCCTGGTTCGGTTGGTTCATTAGTTATAGCATTCGGCTCACTATTTGGTGGTTCAAGTGTTGGCTTATCATTTTGTTGTTGTTCGATTGGTTGATCGGATTCTATTGGCTTAATAGGTTCTTGAGGTACTGTTGGTATATTAGTTGTAGCTTCTGGATCTGTGTTTGAGGGCCCAAGTAATTGGTCCCCATTTAGGAATTCTGGTTCTATTCTATTTCTTTGAGGTTCAAAAAAAATGAAGTTCTTTGTTGATATCTGAATTGTGATAGAAGAAAGTAAAATCGCGATGATAATAATTGCTTGGATCCTTGAAATAACTCTGGAAACGCCTTTCGACATAACACGATTATCCAGTATAACGGCGTTATATAAACGACCCGAAAAAAAACAAAAAGAAATCAGTGTTCAGGGTTATAATTAATTCCCCAAATCAACCATTGGTTACTGTTTGTTTGTATTTTTTTACCAATATGCGGAACTTGTTACAGAAACAAGATTACAAGCGCTTCTAATTGTGGTGATTTTGTTGTGGTAAAATGATGATACTTTTTTAGGGGCAGGGTTTCGTAAATATTAATATAGGATATTCTACTATTATGTGATTGGATGCATCTTGGTAGAGAAAGCTAAATTAATTAAATGTTCAAACCCTAAATGTAAGCGTGAAATCTCAGAACCGATAATAATTAATGATTTTTCAAACAAGTCTATACGAACATTTAGTGGTTGTCCAAATTGTTTTTTTAAAGTTGATATTGCCACTTTTCAAATTCAAAAAGGAGAACAAAAAACTACCGTAGAACATGAGGAAACAAATTCATTACGATGTACTCATAATATTGGATATCTAACAAGTCGACTCCAACAAAACCAAATCCCACAAGAATGTTTAGTTTGTACCAACTTATTAGAATGCATGCAGAAAACGTAAATCTCCAAACAATGAATACTGGGTTAAAATTTCGGTTATAACCTAGAGGGGGAGTATATTTTGGATGGAGCACTTGTTATTTCTTAATTTGTATATAAACACTTTTCATGTATAAATTCAAAATGCAGCTCTTTATGAAATTATATCTGTTGTATTGATCATGTATTCTGAAATATTTTATTCCACCTGTTTATAATCTTCTTGAAGTAGGTAATCACAATTGCCATCATTTAATCCTGATAGACCATTCGTAACTTTGAATCATTCCATCAAAGAACGAGAGGGAAAAGAGCTTAAGTTCGCCAAATGTGTAAATTGCGGACGGATGATGCCCTATAGGCTTCGTTCCTTGAAAGGAAAAAGGTTGATTTGTAAAGGGTGTAATAAACCGATTTCATTAACACGTTTTTAAATTGAGCAATATTATGCTTTGATCTCGGTGTGGTTAGGTTTGAAAAAAGGTCGGACTCACTCATTCATCAAGATGGATTTGATTTCTTCAATCGCGGCGTTTAATAACCTCTCCATGCCGTAGGATTTTGATATTTCACTTTAAGTCCGTCGTTAGCTAACAATGCATGAATAAAAAGTTTGAATTCTGTTTTTGAAAGTCAACTTCATTGCATCTATTGTACCCCAACCTGATCAAGTATGATGTTATTTTGGTTGGCATTAATGGATGGCAACCTGCTCATTCCAATTTTGTTAAGCTGCAAGCACATGTTGTTGAATGATTGTTCACATCCAATTAAGATACTGTTACCATCAGGAGTTAGGCAGTAAACTTTTCTAGGACGGTCATGGGTTGTGTCCCATTGGCTTTTAATGAGGCCCTTTTCTTCTAGATTGGAAAGGAATGGATAGATTGTACTTGGACCGAAATATATTCCAAAATTCTTACGAATGCTTGTAATTATTTTGTAGCCATGCATGGATTTTGATCTCAGCATACCAAGAACGATTATGTCAAGGAGGCCTTTGGTGAGTTGTTTATCAATTTTTCTTATTTCTGGTAAATTCAACTTTTATTCCTTCTTTATCTTCATTTTTATTGTTGTATTGTTCTACGACCATACAATATGTCAATAATTGACACATTACATGAAAATATGAATGATAAATTCAAATAAAAAGCTTGATGTGACCGTCAGGAATATCAAGAAACGATGTGGAACATAAAATCCTTTAAAATTTGCATCTATGAAACGAATAATCTTAATTATTGAATCCTAAATACTATGAAAATGAAATTGTTAAATCTGTTTTTTGAAAAAACAAAGTGTAGAACATAGAAACAGAAAAAACGTTATAGACTCGGATGTATGTTCCATGATGGAGATATCACCTATTTTTCTCCCTAACTCGCCCCTTTTTTATTTTTAGTTAGAAGATACCTTAACTAAATCATAATCTATTAATTTGGTATACCTATTAACTAATTTCTGAATATTTTCACCTTTTTGGGGAGTTGTTCAACAAATCTGATATGTGTATCTTTGTCCAACGTATATACAAGTGATTAAAATGCAGAAAAAAATACCTGTGAGATATTTGTGGCGCTAGATAACTCCGCTATTAGCGTTTAATTTTCTCTATTTATCTATTGTTAATTTGATGATTAATTCCAGTAAAATGTTTGTCCGTAATTGCCTTGACTTCTGGGAATTAAAGTCTTAGCATCTCTTACTAAGTTGGGTATTTGAGAGTCAATTAGTCAAGTTGAAATGTATTTGTTCTTTGTTTCTTAACTTCAATGTTAAGCTTGAAAGAGATGTATAATTATCCATAATCCCATAATCTTCATTTTCTCCGAAAGAAATTTCATTATTTCATGAAAACCTAATAATTCTTTTTCATTGCTGAATTAATATACGGTCATTGGTTAGTACCAACTTTTCCTTTGAATCCCAGAAGTCTCATTTAAAATCACATTCTTGTCTTCTTCAACTTCCATAAATTTTTCCCTCTTTTAACATTGGTGATTGTTTGGAAAAACACCATAGGAAAAATCTCATATTTGTAGCAAATAATTATAACCAGGCAATTCTGTTTTCTTCGAGTTAGAATAATTATTCGGAGTCGAAGAAAGAAAAGCAGAAAAAAATAATCAACAAAATGAAAATGGAAAAAAAGTTTTTATAGTTTAACCTTAGTTTTTTTGGGTATGCCACTAATATTTGACACAAATCCCAATTGGTATGTCCTTTTCTTTGCTTTCATCGGAGCATGGGCTGTTCTAATGCTTAACCGAAAACGCAATGGTAAAAGGAATAATGTTAAGGAACAGGTTTACTTGTCTATAGGCGGACTGTTTTCACTGGTTCTTATGGAAGTATTCTCAACTCGTTCTGATTTGTGGCATTACGTTCCAGGAGATTGGCCTGTACTTTTGTGGCCTACCTATGTTGCAGCTATTTTGTTTGGATATCAGCTGTTGCGATTTATAGAAGAATACCTTAAATGAAAGGCATGAATATCCACAAAAAAAGGCTATTTAGCAATTTTCCCCCGGTTTCTTTTATAATTCACTATTCGAATATTTTTTTCGAATCCATTATTAATATTTCAAGAATATGAGTTGGAACAATAAAAGACTATTGAGCCTTTGATTAACTAAGAAGCTCTATTGTTGGCGAAATGTCTAAGAAATGAATATGATGTGTGGTTTCCAAGAATTGCAGATAGTAACTGAGTTTTGTTCAACTTAAGTGGTTTATCCAAGCAGAAAAAAAATTTCAGATATTAAGCAGTAAAAATTTTACTTTATGAAGGTTTTATGTTTTGAGAAGCTTTCTTAACCACTTCATTGATTCTTTTTTGTCTGGTTTCAACTTTTTTAGCACTATTAATCCAGTAAATGTATTGAATTCTTGTAGAGTTACTAAAATTAATGAAGTTTTTCCAAGCTATCTTATTCTCCACTAAAGCTTTTTGCAGATCTTTTGGAATTTCCATTATCATGTTGGAAGAATAAGCTGCATCCCAGTTTCCATTTTGTTTCGCATTGTTTATTGTTGTAAAACCAACTTCTTTCATCTTTTTTTCTTGGATCATTCGTTCAGCACTTTCTTTATTCTTTTTTGACCAGATGCTATTTTTTTTCTGGGAGAAAATCGTTGACGAAATGTATCAGCATCAATACTCTGCATTTTGCTATCTATCCAACCAAAACAAATTGCTTCTTCCACAGTTTCCTGGTATTTTAATCCTTTTCTTGAGGATTGTTTCTTATGAATAATTACCCAGATTTCCTTTTCTACAGCATGATTTTTTTTAAGCCATATACACCATTCTTTTCGATCATAGAATTCTTGATCTAATGAATCAGGCATATTACAAAAAGATACGAAATAACGTAAAAAACCATCTATGATCAGGTAACCCAAATGGGTTTGGGGAGTAAAAATTAGCCCAAATCCTTTTTTCAATTCTACTTTCTCACGTATGTACCTGTTAGGTATGTTGATGTGAAAATTAAGGCGAAGGGAATCCATGTTCCAATAGGACTAAGAAACATGTCAAAATTTTGATTTATAAGAAGTGAGACGATGAAAAAATCCATAAGGACAACTACGGCTACAAAAGTGAAGGCTGTAACTATGGGACTGGTGTAATTGAGCGTTTTAAAATAGACAAAAGATACAATTGCAAATACAATTGGTGCACCAATTGCATGAATGATGAGAGCATTATCCAAACTTGTGACTGCTTGATCCCATATCATCAAACCCCAACATCCCATCTGTCCTATGAATCCAAAAATTAAAATGCTGTACCTTCAGACAATATATCTCCCTTACTACTCATAGGAAAAACTAAGAATATACAGATTATTACATTGATATAGACAACGTCTTAATTCATATATTCATAGTTTTCTTAACCTGGAGGTAAAGGAACACATCATCAAACAGGCTTTTCTGAGTCTTGATTTGTTCAAGGATTTTAGTGATCTCGTTTTTGTCTACTTTTGCATTAATGAGGTGGGATTCCAAGATTTTACGTTCTTTATTAGTAAATATTTTGGTAATCATACTTTCATTCTACTAGGGAACCCATAAAACCTTTTCCCGATACAGATATTGCTCGCTAGTCAATTTCTTGTATTCATCAATAACTCTAATCTTTGATATTTACGAAGAAATCCTTTACCCTTTTCGGTTGTATGATAATTATTTCCACTTATGAGAAGACCAGTTTCCAGTAATAACTCCAGATACTTCTGAACAAACTTGTAGCTGAGCCCACAGGAGTACATAATCCGTGTCTTTTTTGCTCCATTCTTGGCTGCACCCAAAATTTCAGCGATTATCTCGAAGGAACTTCTCATTTAACCACTTCTGCATTAGAACTGATTCATTATTTTTCTATAAATAGCATCCTCTACCGCGAAATATATTACGATATTCGGAATATTACGACCTACACCAAAATAGAAACATCAGATTAAAAACCAAAAAAAGAATTTCTTATTAACTGCAACCTGTTTAATAAAAATATGTGAGGAGTCATTATGGTTGAATTGGACTTCGGAGGAATAAAAGAAACTGTAACAACAAGAAAAGAATTTCCTGTAGATAAAGCAAAAGAAATTCTAAAGAACGAAACAATTGCCATCCTAGGATATGGTATTCAAGGACGGGCTCAATCATTAAACATGAGAGATAATGGATTTAATGTCATTATAGGACAAAGTAAGAAATTCCCAAAGAACTACGAGCAGGCCCTAGAAGATGGATGGATTCCTGGAGAGACACTATTTTCACTAAAGGAAGCTGCGGAAAGAGGAACCATCAAACAGTATCTACTAACGGATGCTGCACAGAAAACATTGTGGCCAAAAATCAAAACCACTTTCAAAGAAGGTGACGCATTATACTTTTCACATGGATTTTCAATAGTTTACAGCAAACTCACGGAAGTTGTTCCTCCCCAAAACATTGACGTTATTTTGGTTGCTCCAAAAGGATCTGGAACATCTGTAAGAAGGAATTTTTTGGCAGGCAGTGGAATAAACAGTAGTTTTGCTGTCCATCAAGACTTCACAGGTAGAGCTGAAAATAGAGTAAAAGCCATTGGAATTGCTATTGGCTCAGGTTACTTATTCCCTACCACATTTGAAAAAGAAGTATATAGTGATCTAACGGGAGAGAGAGGAGTTTTAATGGGAGCACTCGCAGGAATAATGGAAGCACAATACAATTGTCTAAGAGAAAATGGTCACAGTCCTAGTGAAGCCTTCAATGAAACCGTAGAAGAATTAACTCAAAGTTTGATCAGGTTAGTCGATCAGAACGGAATGGATTGGATGTACAACAATTGCAGTGAAACTGCAAGAATAGGAGCACTAAGATGGAAAGAAAGATTCAGGGATAGTGCAAAACCTCTATTTGATTCTCTATATGAACTGGTAGCTTCAGGAGAAGAAGTGAAAATTGTTCTTGAAAAAAGTGCAGAATCCGATTATGCAAAGAAATTGTCCGACGAATTAGAAACAATGGGAAATTCTGAGATGTGGAGAGCTGGCAAAACAGTGAGGTCATTAAGACCAGATGTACAATCTTAAATATGTTCAACAAATATAGTTGGAACTATTTTTGAATTAATCAGAGTTTTGCATTAAAGGGAATGCATTACATCTGATTTATCTGGAGGGTCCTCTTCTCTCCCTCACTTTTTTTGCTACCTTCTCACAATGAAACTTTTCTAGACTATTATTCACAACATTAATATTTTGATATTATATGTATGGTCCTACTTTTTATTCATCAACTTTTATTGATTTTGCTCCTCTGGAAAGAGCAGTTATCCCGGTTCTAGCAACCTCTTTCACTCTAAACGGTTTCATTAAGTTGATAAATGCGTCTATCTTGTCGGAGGTTCCGGTAAGTTCCATCATCAAAGATTCCGACGAAACGTCGACCACCCGAGCCCTGAAAATGTCAGCGTAATTAATGATGTCTGACCGAGCCTTAGTGTTCAGAGCATTCACTTTGATTAGTGCTAATTCTCTTGTCACAATGTTTTCTGGATTCAACTGAGTGACTTTGATGATGTTAATTAACTTATTTAGTTGCTTGATTACTTGCTCGATGGTTCTGTCGTCTCCGCTTACCATTATTGTCATTCGGGCTAAGCCCACCTCTTCGGCTGGTCCAACCGAAATGTTGTCAATGTTGAAGTTTCTGCACCTGAAAAGGTTTGAGACTTTATACAAAACTCCGGGCTTGTGCTCAACGATTATCGAAATTATATGATTATGTTTTTGTGCCATGGTTTATACCCCATCAATCGTGTCTTTTAGACCCTTACCAGGTGGAACCATCGGAAATACATCATCGTCCGGGCAAATCGGGACATCAATGACCGTGGTCACTTCAGTCTTTAAAGCTTTTTTTATTGCTTCAGAGAACTCTTCTATTGAGCCAATTCTGGTTCCTTCTGCGCCATACGCTTGGGCCAGTTTAGCAAAATCGGGAACACTTCCCAGTTTCACGCCAGAGTATCTTTTCTTATAGAACAACCGTTGCCACTGAGCCACCATTCCCAGCATCGAATTGTTAAGCACGATCACTACTACAGGAATATCCTCAGTAACTGAGGTTCCAAGCTCTTGCTCGGTCATTCTGAAGCTTCCATCCCCTGCTATATCCACCACTGGACATGAAGGACATGCTACTTTAGCTCCAATAGCAGCGGGGAAACCGAAACCCATAGTTCCAAGTCCTCCTGAACTGATAAAAGTCCTAGGTTTGATTGTCTGGAAATGAAGAGCCGCCCACATCTGATTTTGTCCAACCTCAGTGGCTATTATGGCATTCTTAGGAAGAATCTTTCGAAGCTCTCTTAGAAGCTTTGGTGATGTTAAGTCGCCTTTGCCAAGGTCCAACTCGCTCAGATATTTTTCTTTTGCTTTTCTAACTTTATTGATCCATGGAGAATCCTTTTGTTTCTTCATTTTGTGAACTAACTGCTGGTGAATTAGTTTCAGTGTCATTTTTGCGTCAGCAACAATCGGTACTTCAACGGGAACGTTCTTTCCTATCTCCGCAGCATCTATGTCAATGTGTATTATCTTTGCATCTGGACAGAAATCATCCAATGTTCCTGTGGCTCTATCTTGGAATCTTGTTCCAACCGCCAGTAAAACATCAGCTTCCAGAATCATCTTGTTTGCCAGCATGGTTCCGTGCATGCCAATATTTCCCATTGACAAAGGATTATTTTCAGGGAAAGAACTTTTTCCCATAAACGTTGTTGCCACTGGCATCATCAAAAGTTCAGCAATTTGCGACAGTTCAGGGGAAGCGTTTGAAATGATTGCTCCTCCTCCTGCCAATATCATAGGACGTTCTGCTTTGAGAAGTAATTTTACCGCCTTTTTAACTTGGATTGGATGGGGTTCCGTATTGGGTTTGTAGCCTCTTAGCTGTACTTTATCTGGAAAGTCCATTTCTGCTTTTCCAGTTTGAGTATTCTTCGGAAGATCAATCAATGCTGGTCCGGGTCTGCCTGTTGTGGCAATATGGAATGTTGTTCTCACTGCCCTAGGAATCTCTGCAGCACTTTTCACCTGATAATTATACTTGGTGATTGGCGTGGTTATTCCGATTATATCTGCTTCCTGAAATGCGTCCCGTCCAATCATATATGATGTATTAGCCGAATGGGTGTTAACCTGTCCAGTAAGAGCAATAACTGGAGAAGAATCCAAATATGCATTGGCTAATCCCGTGACAACATTTGTGGCTCCTGGACCTGAAGTAGCCATACACACTCCTGCTCGACCACTTGCTCGGGCATAGCCGTCTGCCTCGTGGGCTGCACCTTGTTCATGACGAGCAAGGATGTGTCGTATTTCCGAGTCACATAGGACATCGTGGATGGGCAGAAGGGCTCCTCCAGATATGCCAAATATTACTTCTACTTTTTCTCGTTTCAAAGATTCTATGAGAGCTTTTGCTCCAGTCATTATTGTCATTTTCATGATTTCTCCTTAACTTTTTTTATTGTTATGGCTGGTCATTAACACATTCATGCCGCTAAGCATTGCCTCAACGCTTGCTATGACTATATCCTCGTTAATTCCAACAGCCGTGGACTTTCTATCCCCCTTACTGAGGCTTACCGCTACCTCGGTTACAGCGTTGGTGCCGCCAGTTATAGCTTTAACAGAATAGTTTTCGAGTAGTATTGGTTCAACAATTCCAACCGCCTTTTTTATTGCGGTAATCGCAGCGTCTACTGGACCTACTCCAGTGGCCGATTCAGTGAGCATTTTACCTTTGAGGTTCAATCGCACAGAGGCCGTTGAGGTAATTCTGCTGCCTGTGACAACTGTTATTTCTTCAAGTTTTATTGGGCGACTCGCAGGCAAATTCATAATTACTTCAGCGATTGCCTGTAGGTCAGCATCAGCTACTCGTTTGCCTTTGTCTCCTATGCTTTTTACGCGTAGAAAAATTTCTTGTAGTTGCGATTTATTCGGTTCGAGTCCCATTTCCTTTAGAGATGCCTTGATCCCAGTTGAACCCGAATGTTTTCCTGCAGCTATTCTTCTTGTGCGACCTATCATCGCAGGATTGAAAGGCTCGTAGGTTGATGGATTAGCCAATATTCCATGAGTATGCATACCTGACTCATGGACAAACGCATTCTCACCTACGATTGCCTTGTTTGGCTGTAGAGGAAAATCGGTTATTCGAGAAACCAAACGAGACGTCTCGTAAAGTAGCTCAGTTTTTATTCCCATATTTACATTATATCTTGCCTTAAGGACAACCGCTATCTCCTCTAAGGAAGCGTTACCCGCTCTCTCGCCTAACCCATTCATTGTTACATGAACTTGAACTGCCCCATGCTGCAAGGCAATTATAGAGTTAGCCACTGCTAAACCAAAGTCATCGTGGCAATGAACGCTCAGTGGAACATTTTTGAACCTTTTCTTTAGTTCCACGTATAGTTCGCTAGTTTTTTCAGGTATCAGAACTCCAACAGTGTCACATGGACATAATCTGTATGCACCCGCAGCAACCCCTGTCCTAAATATTTGAGTAAGAAAATCAAGATCACTTCTTGTTGCATCCTCAGCTGAAAACTCAACTATGAGGCCATGATCCTTAGCGTACTGTGTGGTGTCCTCCACTATTTTTAGAACTTGTTCTCTACTCTTTTTCAATTTATATTGGAGATGTAAATCTGATGAAGGAATAACAAGATGTACTCCCACAGCGCCAGTTTTTAGTACGGCGTCTATGTCTTTTGTTACGCCCCTAGCCATGCTATAAACTTCTGCTTTAAGTCCTGCATTGGCAATGAGTTTTATCGCTTCCATTTCTCCTTCAGAAGCCGCGGCGAAACCTGCTTCCATGGCATCGACCCCGATCCTATCTAGGCTCTCAGCGATTTTTAATTTCTTTTCTGGAGTTAGAGAAACTCCTGGGGTTTGTTCGCCGTCTCTGAGGGTAGTGTCAAAAACTCTTATCTTTTGGGGGAACTTAGCGGATAAAACGATCCCCCATTTTATGTTCCTCGAGAACCCATTGATCCCTCACTTTTCATTCCTCGTTTCACCTCAACAACTCAAGAGTTGATATAAAAGTTTTTCTATGCATTCTCTTTTTTTCCATTACTTTAAGTGTTTCATTGATGACAGAAAAATGCCGAAAACTCTTATTGTTGTTCCATCTTCATTCTTTTCAACAATACGAGGTGTATCATTGATGTCCGAAGAATTGCCCAAAGTCTTTTGGGAAGTTCACAGTGGTCTTCCAAGAGAAGGTCCAGGTGATAACAAGTCAACAAAGAAAGCTTATATGATGCTCAAAGATTTGCCAAAAAATCCGTGTATATTAGATGTTGGTTGTGGTCCAGGTATGCAGACAATCGAGTTGGCGAAGTTGTCTAGTGGACGAATAATCGCTTTGGATAATCATCAGCCGTTCTTGGATGATTTGAATACGAGTGCCGAGAAAGAGGGTGTTGGAAATAGAATTAGAACTGTTAATGGTGACATGTTCAATCTAGATTTCAAGAATAATAGCTTTAATCTACTGTGGTCTGAAGGAGCAATATTCATAATAGGATTCGAAAAAGGCTTACGCAAATGGAGACGCTTGTTATCTACTAATGGATACCTTGTTGTCTCAGAACTCTCTTGGCTACGGTCTGATTTACCCGAAGAAATCAAAACATTCATGAAAGATGGTTATCCGGCGATTAAAACAATAGAGGAGAACCTTGAGGTTGCCAGAAACAGTGAGTATCGTATAGTTGGCTCTTTTGTTCTTCCAAAAAAGAGTTGGTGGAACAACTACTACACTTTGATAGAAGTGAAGCTTCAGTCTCTAAAATCTGAATATAGAGATGATGCAGAAGCGCTAAAGTTTATTACCGTTGAAGAAACGGAGATGGAGATGTTCCGTAATTATTCAGACTACTACGGCTATGTCTTCTACATTCTACAAGTCGAATAATTAGAATTTCACCCCCATGCTTTTTTGAAAAATTATGGTTTATTCAAGAATGCCGAGAAGCGACAACTCAACTTTCTGTTATGTCAAAAGACTTAACAGAATCAGTTCTTTATCTAATCAGTTACAGAGGGGTAGAACTTGAGAAGTGATGCAATAAAAGTTGGTTTTCAGAGGGCTCCTCATCGTGCCCTGTTAAAAGCTCTCGGACTCACAAATAGCGATATGAATAAGCCTTTCATTGGTGTAGTGAACAGTTTCACAAATGTTGTTCCTGGTCATGCTCATCTAAATCAGGTTGCTGCCGCTGTTAAAGATGGAGTAATCGGTGCCGGTGGTGTTCCATTCGAATTCAACACAATAGGCATCTGTGACGGATTAGCCATGGGTCACAGCGGTATGAGGTATTCTTTACCTTCTCGAGAATTGATTGCCGATTCAGTTGAGGTTATGGTTCAAGCCCACAGATTTGATGGCATAGTTCTAATCAGCACCTGTGATAAAATAACTCCAGGTATGTTGATGTCTGCTGCTAGACTCAACATTCCCGCAATAATGGTGACTGGGGGTCCAATGCTTTCAGGTAACTACAACGGAAAGAAAGTGGGAACAGCTACTATGTTTGAGGCTATCGGCAAAGTTGCGGCAGGCAATATGAGTAAAGAAGAGTTGGCGTGTCTTGAAGATGTTGCGTGTCCCACTTGTGGATCGTGCAATGGTTTATTCACAGCTAATACTATGGCGTGTGTAACTGAGGCTCTTGGATTGTCTTTGCCTGGGTGTGCTACACCTGCTGCTGTAAGTGCTGAAAGGTTGAGAATTGCGAAGGCAACAGGAGAACGGATTGTTGGGTTACTAAAAGAAGATTTGAAACCCAAGGATATTTTGTCTTCTGACTCCTTCGAGAATGCGATTATGGTTGATATGGCTCTGGGCGGCTCGACTAACACCGTTTTGCATGTTACGGCCATCGCAAATGAAGCAGGAATTGATTTGTCCTTATCACTCTTCGACGAATTGAGCAAACGAGTTCCACATATTAGTAGCATGATTCCTAGTGGACCCTACGATATGCAAGACTTAGACCAAGCAGGAGGAATCCCTGCAGTAATGAATGTACTCAAGGATTCGCTTCACCTAAACGCCCTTACTGTAACAGGAAAGACCGTTAAAGACAATATTGAATCTGCAGTTGTTCATAATCTTGATGTGATTCGCTCATTGGATAATCCAGTTCACAAAGAGGGTGGCATAGCTGTATTAACTGGAAACTTGGCGTCTAATGGAGCCGTAGTTAAAGCTGCGGGAATATCCTCTCACATGATTATTCATAGTGGTCCTGCTAAAGTTTTCGATTCTGAAGAGGCTGCAATGAATGCTATACTGAGCAAAGAAATTCAGAAAGGGGACGTTGTGGTTATCCGCTATGAAGGTCCAAGAGGGGGACCAGGAATGCGAGAGATGCTTTCTCCTACAGCTGCTATAGCGGGCATGGGGTTGAGCGAATCGGTTGCATTAATTACTGATGGAAGATTTTCTGGAGCAACAAGAGGACCATGTATAGGACACGTGTCTCCTGAGGCTGCGATTGGTGGACCAATAGGCTTGCTGAAAGATGGGGATATAATAGAAATTGATGTTCCGAAAAGAAGACTGAACGTGAAACTAAGTGATGAAGAACTGGCTAAACGGGCAAAGTTTTGGACCCCAAAAGAACCAAACGTTAAAAGAGGTTATCTTGTGCGTTATTCCCAGGTTGTTGAACCTGCACACAAGGGAAGTATTCTAAAACAGAACTAACCCTTGTGTTTTAGTTTAATCTAAATCCGGTCAACTGTTTGAATGTTCACTTTATTCAATTATGCTGTGATACCAGTTTAGTATGTATTCTGGCAGAATGAGGCCTCTTAAGCTTAGTTTTTCCGTCAACAAGATAGGCAGACAACTAAGTACATATGCTGCTCTCATGTAGAATCTTCTTGGTTTTCCGTGTTTAACCGTCTCTTCAAGTAGAATCTTCATGTCAGAATTTAGGTCAAGAGCTACTCCTTTGCGCCCAATAACAGAAAAAACAGATCCCCCCAAGTCCCTAAACCGGGTACACCATCCGACAACAGGCTTGGTTCTTCCCGAATATGATATCAAAATTTCCAGATCACCAGCACGTGGATGAGGTGTGTTTACTCCTCGTGCAATGTAAACGTTGTCTCCCAGAAACTTTTTAATGTGAAACAACCTCACAGCAGTCATTTTGGCTACTTCTTCGGCTGTTCCTCGTCCACCCAAAAAAACGTCGCTGCGTCTTTCAAGAAAATCTAGGGCTGATTCTATTGCTTCAGAATGAATTGCATTATCTGTAATGGCTCTTAGAACCGGGGCTTCTTCAGCTATGAGTTCGATGACTCTCTCCACGGAACTGTCTTCTGATAACGCTTCGGTAATCATCTGGAGCAAAAACAAGCTTCCTAACTCAAAAATATCTCCCATTATTCCTGTTTCGCTGTAATCATCAATTGAGGGCAATTGCTTCTTTTCCCTGCCCGCGACTACAACCACATGTCCACGTCGCTGTACAATCTTTGCGATTGAAGATTTGGAGTTGGATGTTATCAATCCCATAGAAAACTTGGAGCTGTCAGTCTCTGACAAATATTTTTCCAGCTCTCCAGCAAGGTGTATAGGATCATCAGATTCACCACTTCCAGAACTAATAAGAAGAACAATTTTTCGATGTCTCTTTTCCAGTTCTGAGGCTGCATGATACATTCCTCTTCCAGGAAAACCAACATCTTCTCGGGTGATAATTACTTTTGGTTCCTTCATCATTGCTATTTGGCTCATTGCAATATTCAAAGAATGGAGGGATCTTCCTGACCCACTACATACGATGCAATCAGCGGTTCTTAATTCTTCATACAGAGGGCGCAATTCCTTCTTCGTTATTCTGAGAAGATTTTTGGTGATTCGTTCTACATATTCTACTCCAGAAATGTTTTGGCTAATCTTCACCACCATCCATGAACATTTAGGACCTAAACCGTTACTGTTCCTTAAACCTACCGAAAACGTGAAAGAAAGTTATTGCCCGTCATCTAATAACCTTTATCCACAATGCAGCTTTTCAATAGAAGCTCAAAAATTAGGAATAAAATATTATTTACATAACATTATAATACTTCCCGACGACTCCAATATGAGGTCATCATGTGCTGTGCATCATCAGACGACTCTTTCATCGACCCTGTTATTATGCCTTCTTTTGAAAAAGTTCAAAATATTGTTAATTCAGAATTTGATGTGTCAGAAAGTTATATTGAACACGGCATCCCCACTTTTCATGTAAATTATCGAGATGACTCCAAGGAAGCATTCCTTCAGCTTACAAAACGTTTGGAATCTCTGGATCTTCTCCCACTTCTAAGACAGAAAAACAAAAAAGTTGTTCTCCAAATCTTGTCAAAACCTCCAACCCAACCTAATCGAAATATAGTAAATATTGCTCTGTTTTTTGCAACACTTGGAACCGTTTTTGTTTCCGGTTACACTCAATCTGCTGACATTTTAGGTGCCATACTTTTTACAGGCGCGATTATGGCTATATTGGGTTCCCATGAGATGGGACACAAGCTATTAGCAAACAAACATGACGTTGACGCTACATACCCCTATTTTATTCCAGGTCTTCCTCCTATTGGTACGTTCGGAGCTCTTATTCGACAGAAATCTCTTCCCCCAAATAGGGACGCTTTGTTTGATATAGGCTTCACGGGGCCACTAACAGGTTTCATAATCACAATTATAGTGACTATAATAGGAATTCAATTGTCTTCACTTGTTCCTCTTGAACCCGAAGCATCATTACTTCCTGTGCCTCTTATGTTTCAGTTAATCGTAATGTTGGTTCCACCTAGTGGAACAGGAGCTATGATAATGCTTCATCCCGTTGCTTTCGCTGGTTGGGTTGGAATGGTCGTAACTATGTTAAATCTGGTTCCCTCAGGAATGTTTGATGGCGGGCACGTAGCTCGAAGTGTAATTGGGGATCGAGCACATAAGATTGTTTCATACTTAGGTATCGCTTTATTGGCTATCAGCGGATGGTGGCCAATGGCTGTCCTCGCGCTCTTTTTCTCTTCAACTAAACATCCTGGACCACTGGATGACGTTTCTAAACTCACAACCAACAGAAAAATGGGTGCAATCGTACTCGTAGCTATCTTTATTTTTTCAATAGTTCCTATTGGATTATCATTTTAGATACAAACCTGAAACAGCCCAGGAATAGATAACATTCAATCCTTTACTCACTGGTTTTGTCTTCTATAAGACAGCAATGTATACTATCTTTTTGTCTAATTTGGTTTCATGCCAATCTACGTTGACTGAACTCTGTTCTTCGTGAACATGTACCTTTTTGGTTCGAACAAGCTCCTGCATCTCAGTGATGTAAGGTCTTAGCAGGCCTATTCCTTTTGTGTCTAGTTCTGCAACGTGGACTGCCTCAACAATGTCCGTGGGTGAGAATCCTAGCTCTTTTCTTAAAGCTTGAATTCGGCGGGCTAGATCGCGCATAAGCCCTTCTCCTTCAAGAGCGTCGTTCCGAATTTTGTTCAGTAGAATATGTGTTTCACCTTCAGAAGCCACTGCCCATCGTTCTGAGTCAACCTCAGGAAGCTTATCTGTGTACTCAACTCCCTTTATGTTTCCAAGTTCAAGAAACAATGTTTCTAGTTTCTTAATGGAATTCTGAACCTTTTTAGGTGCAACAACAATTGCTTTGGCTAAAGGCCATCGCCTTTTCAGTTGAGACTTCTGTCTTGCAGTATATATGATGGGAAGTGTTGTTAGAAGTATCTCGAATTCTTCTTCTAAGGCGACATCTTCCAAGTTTGTGTCTGGGGTGGGCCAGCTTTCCAGATTCACCGTTTCTGGAAGTGAACTATCCAAATCCTTGTAGACTGTCTGGTACAATGCTTCGCTCAGGAATGGTGTTGCCGGGTTGAATATAAAAACCAACGTTTTCAGAACCTGCCAAAGGATCGAGTAGACTGCTAGTCTGCGGTTCAGGGTTTCTGGATCGTCGCTCCACAGGTCTTTTCTGATCATGGGGACATACTCGCGGCTCAAAACATTGACAACGAAGTTTTCTAGTTTGGATAATGCAAAATTGAATTCACATTTTTCTGATCTTTTTGTGAATTCTTTTACTAGACTTTGAAGTTTGGAGAGAAGCCACATGTCTGGGGTGTTCAGGACATTTTCTTTTTTGGACCATTGTAATGTATGCTTTTTGGGGTTGAAATTGTCGTATTTTGCATTTTGCATAAAAAAGTTGTGAAGATGATAAAGGGTACTGAGAACCTGATATGGACGTCCCTTCAGTTCGTTGGGATCAAAGTTCATGGAGTCGATTGGTGAGCATTTCCACATGAAGTAGAAACGGGAGATGTCTGCAGAGCGTTCCTGTAGCATCTTGTTGATTTCGAGTACGTTTCCAAGGCTCTTGCTCATTTTTCTACCTTTTGCGTCCAAAACAAAGCCTTGAAACAGAAATTCTTCGTAGGGTGCTTCTGGTTTACCTGTTAATATGACATGTTCAAGGAGAAGTGAGTTTCCCCAGCCTCGAGTCTGATCAACAGCTTCAGTTAAGAAGTTGGTTGGAACTAGCTTGTGGAATTCTTCGTCTGTGAATCTTGCGTATGGTGAGGCACCGCTGTTGTGCCAGACATCCAAAACAAAATTCTCCCTGATCATTCTACCACCGCACTCGTCACATTTTAGTATCACACGATCTATCCAGGGTTTATGGAGTTCAAAGTCCTTACTAGGCAGCTCTAAGGCTTTCTCAATTATCTCTTTCTTACTTGCCACTAACGTTTTTGTTTCACATTTTTCACAAACCCAGATTGGTAAGGGTGAACCCCATATTCTGTCTCTTGAGATGCACCATGGTTTTCCTTCTGACAAGAATGCTAGGAACCTGTTCTTGGGGCTGTCGTAGAAGTATTTTACCTTCTGTGCGGCTTCCATAACTTTGTCGTTTATTTTGTTTGACCAGATGAAGTATTCTCTACGAGCCATCCACACCAATTTGTGATGGGACCGCCAACAGGTCGGATACTCATGCTTTACCTTACTTATTTTGAGTAATAATCCCCTTTTTTTGAGTTCTTCCACAACAATGCTATCAGTTTTTCTGACAAAGAATCCCGCAAAATTACCGGCTTCTTCAGTAAACATTGCCTGTTCATCAAATGGAGCAAATATGGGTAGGTTGCGTTTCTGAGCTGCTGAAAAGTCGTCTTCACCGTTTGCTGGCGCAAGATGAACTATACCTGTGGCTGTAGTAACATCCACGAAATCTTCCGCTACTACTGTGTGGATTAGGGGAACTTGGTCAAGTTCTGACTGTTTAGGAATTATATCCATAAATGGGTACTCATATTTTACACCCACCAAATCCTTTCCTTTCATGACCTTGAGCACTTCAAATGTTTCTATTTCAAGTTCTTCCATTATTGGTTCGACACGTGCTCTTGCCAGAATCCAAATTTCGTTACCTACTTTGACTCTTGCGTATTCCTTTTTGAGATTAACGCCTATTATCAGATCTGTGATAATGGTGAAGGGCATTGTAGTCCAGACAACAAAATACTCGTTTTCTGTTCCTTTTAGAAGGAACTTGAAGTGCATGGAGGGGTCTTCAACCTCTTTGTAGCCAAGTCCTACTTCGGCGTTGCTAAGAGAAGTTTGACAGTGTGGACAGTAGGCAACAACGTAATGTCCTTCGCCTAGAAGGTCTTGTTCCCATGCTCGTTTGAGGTATTGCCATTCCCGTTCGATATATCTGTCCTGGTGGGTGTAGTATGCTTTGTCGTGGTCGATGAATAATCCAAGATTCTTATCAGCCTCAACCCACTGGCTGTGATACTTCATTATGCTCTTTTTACATTCTTCAACGAAACGTTCTTCGCCTACTCGCTTTATGAGTTCTTTTTTATTTTTTGCGCCAAGAGTCTTCTCTACTTCCAGTTCAACAGGTAAGCCTTGGGTGTCCCATCCAGCCCAAAATGGAACATAGTAATTCTGCATAGTTTTGAGGCGATAATGGAAGTCTTTAATAACTCTGCCTCGGGCATGACCAACATGCGGGATACCGTTCATAGTTGGGGGACCCTCAACGTAGCCTAATAGTTTCTTGTTATTTTTTTTACGATATTCTGCCAGTTTTTTCTGGGTTTGATTTTTTTCCCAAAATGAACGAACTTCGCTTTCAAGCTCAAGTGGACGATATTTTTGGGTTAACATTAACTTAGAATTAGCCTTGAATTTCGCGGTCACCGCTCATCCACGACACCAGATTAAATCCTTGAATGGCCGAGCATAAATATAAAGCTTTAAGCGCTCTTTTTTCTATTTGTACCAATCTAGGCTTTCTTCTATGTACAGGATAAAGCTGTTGAAGAATTCTTTGGCGTCCTCCGTTAAGCTTGTTTGAGTTATTTGTGTTCTCGCCTGTTTTGCATGGTTCTTTGATGTTAGTTTTGCGGCGTCTAATCCTCCGCTCTCTCTGAGCAATTTTCTTGCTAGGTCTTTCTCTCCAAAGTTAAGGAATTGCTTGCCAAGAATACATTTCAAAGCCTCAGATTTCTTTTTGTCTTTTGCATGTAGAGCAAAGATTACGTGGAGGGGCTTCTTGTTTTTTGAGATATCTAAGCATGTTGATCTGCCATACTCTTCTTTTTTAGCAAAACTGTCAATGATATCGTCTTGAATGTCAAACGAGTAACCCATATTTTCGGCTGCTTCTCCCAGTAGAGACATGTCTTCTTCTAGGGCACCACCGAAGATTGCACCTGTAAGAAGTGTAATTTTGAAGAGCGAAGCGGCTCTTTTACTTGCCATAACTCGCCATTCATTAATGGACACATTTTTTTGCTCAAACAATAGATCAAGGATTTGGCTCTCGTTAACTGCACGGTAACCCTCAGAGGTTAAAAGCAATACTTTACTGATCTTTTCTTCTGAAAAACCAGACTCCATTAAGGCACGAACACCCAGGGTATATGCAATGTTTCCAGCGAAGACCGCAGTTCCGTCTCCAAATCGGCTGTCGTATGGGCTGTAGCTTTCCATGAATTTCTTGTGAAGAGTGCTTCCGCCTCTTCTTTGAGTGTCTAGATCAACTAAGTCGTCGTGAACCAATATGGCATGGCGATAAAGCTCTATTCCAATACAAACCTTTAAGATTTTTTCGTCAACCTTTCCAGTATAGCCTTTGTATGTCAGGAGTGTGCTACATGACGCTAACCGTTTACCTTTTCTAAGTATATACTCTTCAATGTCAGAGTAAACCTTTTCAATAAATGGATGATAATCGCCTGCCTCTTTTACTCTTTGATTCAGAAACGTTCTGAGATGTTCCTCGATAACTGCGCTATACTTATCTAATGTTTTTTTCCAGTTCAATATACGCCCAGCCGAAATTCAGTTACTACAGAGGCTTGTCGGGGTTTTCTAAAAGCTTTTTCCCAAGATGTGATCCTGAGTAATTTTGAAGGAGTTAAGACTCGTGTCCGGAAACAGAGTTACCAATGTTGAACCCTTATTTTCTTTCGCGACTTTTCTTGCAGCAAAGTAGTTGAGTCCTGACGATGTACCGACAAGATAACCTTTATTCCATAGATATGTCGTAGCCTCGAAAGCGTCAGCGTCGCTGACTTTTATCCAATTATCAATCACATCCCTGTTTCTTCGAACTATCTCAGGTTCCAAGGATTCACTGAAGTTTCGCAGTCCCTGAATGTGATGATTCTCCTGAGGCTGAACTCCAACACTTTCAATTTTAGGATTCTCTAACTTCAAGTAACGTGTAATGCCCACTATCGTGCCTCCGGTGCCAACACCCAAAACAATGGTTGTCACTTCTTTTTCGGTCTGACTCCAAATTTCAGGTCCAGTTCCCTCAATGTGTGCCCTAAAGTTATTCTCATTGGTGTACTGATCCAGCCATATCATGTTCGGGTCATCCAAGAACAGGTCCTTGACTTTTGCTATAGCCCCGTCTCGCTCATTTCGGAGTGGGCAGTAACCATCTGGAGTAATTTCAACAGCTGTTCCGGTCGCGCTGATTCTGTTGAATGTTTCTTTACCCACAACGCTGGGTATCACAATCAGGGTTTTAAGGCCCAGAAACTTGCCTGCTTGTCCGTATGCGATTCCAAGGTTTCCCGAAGAAGCCTCAACAAAAGTGCTCTTCTCAGCGGTTATTAGTCCCTGCTTTATTGCAGCCTCCAGCATTGAGATTGCTGGGCGATCCTTAACCGAATGGCTCAACGGATTGTAATATTCAAGTTTTGCGTAAATAGAGCTACCGTTTACGGTATCGATGTGCACTAACGGAGTTTTTCCAATTTTCTGTTTAAGGTGCTGAATCTTTTCGAGATAGAACTTAGAGAATATTTCCTCGGAAACTAGTAATGAGCTTTCTGCTTGAACAAAAACGTTCACCAGCCATCTAAATCCCTCTAAACACTGTTATAGAATAACCACAAAATGAAATACATAATAATATAAGCGTTCCGATTTTTAGCGAATGAACGTTTGTATTAATTGTATTACTCAGTTTTGAGTGTTTTCTGTTTTCTTTTTGTGCCTTTGGTTTAGTTCTTCAAAGATACTGTTGAGATTGTAACCTTTTTGGGCGAAAGACACTAAAATGTGGAAAATTACGTCGGCGGCTTCAAGGATTACTTCTTTGGAATTATCAGATTTTACTGCAAGAATAAACTCCACTGCCTCTTCGCCTACTTTTTGAAGAACAGCATCCTCTCCCTTTGATGTTAAACGAGAAACATATGATTTGTTGCTAGGATTACGGATCCGCTCTTGAATAATCTCAAAAAGTCTCTCAAGCATCCTTGCATCAATCCCCCTTTCATCTTCTGGCTTCAAAGGCTTGTGGAAACACGTCTTTTCGCCAGTATGACAAACTACGCCAACCTGCTGAACCTTAAAAAGAATCGCATCATCGTCACAATCTAAAACAGCATTCTCTGCTAAGGAATAGTGTTTGGACTCTTCTCCTTTCATCCAGATTCTGCCCTTTGTTCTACTCCAAAAATGCATCCTCCCACTCGTTAATGTCAAACGTAAAGCCTCTTCGTTCATGTATGCTTGCATTAGCACCGTATTGTTTGACTTGTTCTGAACAATGGCTGGAACAAGACCGTTCCCTTTGTCAAAATTCACTTTTTTTATAAAAGCTTCAATTTCTTTTTGGTTTAGTTTCAGCACCAAAATTTTCATCCTCCATTAGACTAAACGCATGGGAACTCCTTTCTCTGCGAGGTACCTCTTAACTTCTCCCACAGAATACTGATCCCTATGAAAAATAGAAGCTGCTAATGCAGCATCAGCTTCTCCAGTCGTGAAAACCTCGTATATGTGCTCAAGGTTGCCAGCACCTCCACTTGCAATTATCGGTAAATTCGTTGCTCTACTCATAGCTTGAGTTAATTCCAGATCGTAGCCATTCTGTGTTCCATCGCAATCCATGCTAGTTGGTAACAGTTCTCCTGCGCCTAGTTCTTTTACTGTTTCAGCCCAAGTTATTGCATCTTTTCCAGTGGGTACTCTTCCTCCTTCAACGTAGACTTCCCACCAGCATTTTCCCTTTGACGTTTCCACAACAGTCTTGTCCGGCAGGTCACTTTCTACATAAACTCTTTTCGCGTCTATCGCTACAACAATGCATTGACTACCAAAAACCGCAGCAGACTCTTCCACAAGTTTGGGCCAATTCACCGCCGCAGTGTTCACGGAGACCTTGTCAGCCCCCGAAGAAAGAGCATTATGAATGTCCGTGATGGCTCTGATTCCTCCACCTACAGTAAATGGGATAGAAATCATGTCTGCTGTCTTTTTTACAACCTCTAGAGTTGTATCTCTTCTTTCGTGGGATGCAGTTATGTCTAAGAAAACAACTTCATCTGCTCCCTGTTCTTCATAGTTTGCGGCAAGCTCTGCAGGGTCACCTTCTACTCTTAGGTTCACGAACTGAACGCCCTTAACCACCTGTCCATCCATAACGTCTAGGCAAGGCACGATTCTTTTAGCTAGCATTATTTACAGTCTCCAATGCTTCTTTTACTGTAAACTTTTTTTCGTAAATGGCAGTCCCGACTACTACCCCCTCTACACCAGTTCTGGTTAACTCAACCAAGTCCTCTAGTTTTGCAACGCCACCAGAGGCTATAACCGGAACCTTCACCGCTTCTACAAGCTTCACTGTTTTTTCGATTTGAGGGCCCTTCAATGTTCCATCAACACTAATTGGCGTAAAAATTAATGCACCAACATCTATGCTCTCAAAAGATTGAGCAAGATCCAAGTAATTAACTCCCGACTTGTTCTTCCAGCCATGCACGGCCACTTTACCATCCTTTTCATCAATGGCTATGGCAACACTCTCAGACCCATGACGATTAACAGCCTTCCTGACCAAACCGGGATTCTTAACAGCTACTGTTCCAAAAATCACTCGAAAAGCTCCAAGTTTTAGCAGTAAATCAGCTTTTTCTAGGCTTCTAATTCCCCCACCGATCTGCACCTTTACGTTGATGTTCTCTAATATTCTCGTGATTGCTTCCATGTTCTGTCCAGAGCCTAACGCTGCATCCAAATCAATTATATGAATGAGCTTTGCTCCTTGTGCTTCTAACAATTGAGCCGCCTCTAGAGGATCCTCGTAGTAGATCTTGTTTTTCTTTGGATCTCCACGAACTAGCCGAACGCATTTTCCGCCCAAGATATCAACTGCTGGAATAATAAGCATCTTGACTACCTCTTAACAATCCGGACGAAATTCTTTAGCATAATTAATCCAGTTTTGCTGCTTTTCTCAGGGTGAAATTGTGTTGCAAACAGATTCTTTTGGGCAACCATTGAAGCAAACCTGATCCCGTAATCTGTGGTTGTAATGATAATCTTTGGGTCTGTGGGTTGTGGGTAGTATGAATGAACAAAATAGACGTAGGAGTTGTCTTTAATTCCTTCTAGTAGCGGATGATACTGTTCAAGGTCAATTGTGTTCCATCCCATCTGAGGAGTCTTCACAGTCTCAGGTAACTTAATAACCTTTCCAGAAATGAAGCCCAATCCTTTGATTGATCCGCCTTCATTACTTCGCGTGAAGAGAATCTGAAGTCCCAAACAGATTCCAAGGATAGGCTTTCCATTCTCCTTTGCTTTCGTTACAACTTCAGTTATTGGAGCCATGTTTTTGACTGCTGGTGCAAAAGCACCAACACCAGGAAGAATTATGGCATCAGAGGTAAGCAAATCTTTTGGGTTATGGGTGATCTGAACATGGGCTCCCGATTTTTCCAGTCCTTTTCTGATGCTTCTCAGGTTTCCCACGCCATAGTTTACAACTGCAACTTGGGGTATTGCTATAGAACCCCCTTTGCGCTTGGAACTTGATCTCCGATTCTCGGTTCAACTGTTAGAGCCTGCTTTAGGGCAAGTGCTAGTGCCTTAATTACAGCCTCTATTTTGTGGTGCTCGTTGCTACCATAGAGGACAGTTAGGTGAATATTAGCTTTCGATGATTGAGATAAGGAGTCGAAGAAGTGTTCTATGTCCTCTGTTTTCAGGTCTTCGATTTGGGTTTGCATGATTCTGAGATTTTGAACGCAATATGATCTTCCACCCAGGTCTACTGTGGCTCGTGCTAGAGATTCGTCCATAGGAACGTAAGCGGATCCAAACCGTTTGATACCATTGCCCTTGTTTATTGCTTGATGTAGTGCCTCGCCTAAGACCAAGGCTACGTCTTCGCTTATGTGATGCTTGAGGTCTCCTTTGGCTTTGACTTTCAGGTCGAAAAGACCGTGCTTTGATAGAGTGATTAGGATGTGGTCAAGAAATCTAATGCCCGTTTCAACATCAGCCGTTCCTTTTCCGTCAACTTCTAGTTCCAGAATTATGTCTACTTCTTTTGTTTTTCTTTTAGCTTCTACTTTTCTCATTTCAATCAATTACTCCCAGATTTGTAAACAGGTATGGAACATCATTTGCGTCCGTTACTACGGCGTCAGCTCCATGTTTACTGTATTCAGCAAAAAGATTATTTGAATCCTCTGACGAGGAAACAACACCGAGAAAGGACAAATTCTCAAGCCCCTTTTCTTTTGCTTTTTCAAGTAATATTGCATCTGCCATGCTATCTCCCACATACGCGACTCCTGTTCCCTTTTTCACGTTTTTTTCTATCAACTCGATAAATAGAGTAGGATCTGGTTTTCCAAGTTTTTGCATTTCATCCTCGGATTTGAGTATTTCTCCAAGGAATACTGATTCTTTTTCGTTAAAGTATACTGTGTAACCGTATTTCTCTAGAATGTACATGCCTTGTTGTCTAGGTCTTCCAGAGTAGATTCCAAACTTGCCAAACTTTTTGCGAAGCACGTTTAATGTCTCTTTGGTGGGGATGAATTTTTCTTTGTCCATAAAACTGGAGTTAAAACTAAAGTAAGATGGTGTGTTATAGACTTTGTTAAAGAGATCTTTACCCAGATAAGTTTCCTCAAATAATCGCTTCAGCAGATCAGGTTTCTCGAGGTCATATGGAACCAGCTTCCTAACAAGTATCTCTTTTATCTCTACACCCTCTGGGTTAGTGCCCTCAAGATAAGTTACGATCGGTTTTGGTTTCTCAAGGCTGGATTGCGCCAAAAAAACATCCAAACCAACAATAATGTCGTCCTTTAGGTTAGCGAGATTAGCACCTTTGATTCCATAGCTGCTAAGAAAGTTACCAACCTTTTTCAGGTCTTGTATGAAACTCTGAACATCCAAGAATAGGATGTTACTGAACTGTTTTGTGAATTTCTTGAAAGCGTTTTTTTGTTCAAGTTTCTTTAGTATGAGATTTATGTAATATGTAATTATGGCATGGGACAGATTCCAGTCGTTGTTATATGATCCAGTATCCTTGAACTTTTGAATATCCCTTAAATTAGTTAGTTTTCCCTTTTCTCCTTCAATACCCAATATTTCTAGGAAATAGTAGTCAACTACTTCTATTATGGTCTGGCGGTAAGACTGGTTCGTTTGGGCAAGAACACCATCGAAATCAAATATTATCTTTTCAATCCCACGAAGAGTCTCTTCAGAATCTTCTCTAACATACACTTGCCTCTCTTTATTCAGCAATCGGTAACACAAATTGTCTACTCCTCCAGTGACGCCTTTAGAGCTGAAACGAAGCTTTCGTTCATGTTTCGTGTTCCAACAGTGACCCGTATGCAATTCTCTAGGAGTGGCAGGTGTCCCCTATCTTTTACTAGTACATTTCGTTTTGCTATTCTCTCAGTTACGTTTGAAGAGCTGAGATTGTCTTTTGTCACTTTGAATAGGATGAAGTTTGCATCTGATGGATACGGTTTCACTTTATCGATTTGTTTTAAATTCTTCATTAGCCATTTCCGTTCGTTGACTACAATATCAATTTGTTCTTTGAAGTAACTCCAGTTCTGTAGGGCCAAAGCTATGGCTTTCTGGGATACTGAATTCACATTGAAAGGACCCACAACTCTCTGAACATAATCCACGATGGACTTATTTGAAACAAGATAGCCAAGACGAAGCCCAGCCAAACCGAACGCCTTCGAAAAGCTTCGCAATACCGCAAGGTTGTCATAGTCTCTTACCCAGTTTAGAACCGAACATGAAGCGAAGTCAGCATAAGCTTCATCCACAACCACAACGCCCTTGAATTCCTCTAAGAGCCGTTTGATATCCGATTGTCGAAATTGGTTGGCTGTGGGATTGTTTGGAGAACAAATGAAAAGCAGCCGAGTATCCTTGTCTGCCTTATTCAATATTGTATCAACATCCAAGCTGAAGTCTGGTTCAAGCATTACCGTGACTTTACTGCCCCCATACAACTCGGCAAAGAACGTATACATTGGGAATGTTGGCTCGGCAACCATTACTTTCGAGCCTTTTCGGATGAACACTTTCATGAGAAGATCCATGATTTCATCTGCACCATTCGCCACAGAGATTTCTGATTCGTTAAAACCCAAAAACTCTGAGATTGCTTTAATTGCTAAGCTGCCTCGGGGAGGAGGATATGCACGAACATCAATATCTCGGCAAGCCTGAAGCAACATTTTTTCGATAACATCGCTTGGCATGGCGAAGTTCTCATTCAAGTTCATCTTCACGATCTTTTCTTTATTGTTTTGTCCGAGGATGGTTTTGACTTCGTAGCATGAAATGTCTTTGACTTCTTTCTGAACTAGGTCTTTGATTTTCATTTTTCTTTCTCCTTTCTGATGGATACGGCCTTTGCATGTGCGTCGAAACCCTCCATTTCGGCGATTGTGACTGCTGCTTCTTTCAGGTTTCTGTAGCCTTCCTCGTTACATTGGAGGAAATTTATTGTCTTTACGAAATCTAGGATAGAGAGGCCAGAGAAAATTTTTGCGTAGCCTGCCGTGGGTAGGACATGATTCAATCCGGACGAGTAATCGCCAAACGGTACTGGCGAGTAGCCGCCTAGGAAGACTGCTCCAGCGTTTCTGATCTTGTTGAATACTTCATTGGGAATTTTTGTTTGGATTTGCAAGTGCTCTGGAGCTATCATATTTGCAAAATCTATTGCTTCTTCAATGTCTTTGACGGTTACTATCAATCCGCCTTTCTTGAGTGATGACTTTATGATGTTTATTCTGGACAGGGACTTTATTTGTTTGTAAACTTCATTTTTGACTTTCAATGCTAACGTTTCGGATGTAGTTAGGAGAATCGCCCATGCTTTTTGATCGTGTTCTGATTGGGCAAGAATGTCAGCTGCGATATATGATGCGTTTGCTGTCTCGTCTGCAATTATTAGGACCTCGCTTGGTCCTGCTGGAAAGTCTATAGCTACATCCTTGTTTACTTCCAGTTTTGCGGTTGTTACGAAAACATTTCCTGGGCCAACGATTTTATCCACAGACTGAACTGTATTTGTACCGTAAGCCATAGCGGCTATTGCCTGTGCCCCACCTGCCCTATATACTTCACTTACTCTCGCAATATCAGCCGCAACCAGAAGAGCAGGACTAACCTCTCCGTTCTTTCCAGGTGGTGAACATACAACTATCTTTTCAACTCCTGCTACCTTGGCTGGGATAGCACACATGAGAACTGTAGATGGATAGGATGCTTTTCCTCCCGGAGCGTAAATGCCAACAGATGCTAAGGGTCGAGTGACTTGTCCAAGCGTTACTCCTTCTGCTAATTGTGTTATCCATTTATTCCTGAGTTGTTTCGTGTGGAAATTTGCGATATTATCTGCGGCTTTTTGTAATGCCCTGATCTGGCTTTTTTCCAGCTTCTTGTATGCTTCTTTTATTTCGTTCTCGGGAACCTTCAATTTTGTTGGGGATAGGCGTATCTTATCGAACTTTTCGGTGTACTTTAGAAGGGCTTTGTCCCCCTCTTGTTTAACATCATCTATTATAGTTCTAACCGAGGAAACAATCGAAGCTATGTCCTCTTTTCCTCTATTCAGGAGTTGGTTTAGTGCATCTTTTTTGAATTCTTTTGATGAGACAATTCTCATTTTGCTCATTCTCCTCTTTGCAGTTTGGTCTGCAGTTCGTTAATTTCATTCTCGAATGTTCTGTATGCAATTTTGTTGCATGCTAATCTGCTTGTTGTGTCAAGGATTGTACCAATTATCTTAAGTTTGTTTTTTCGCAGAGTTTCTCCGGTTGACGTTATGTCCACAATTATCTGTGCCAAACCCAGTTTCGGTGCAAGTTCTGTTGTTCCACTTACCTCAAGAACTTCCACCTGTTTTCCTTGTCTTTCAAAATATTTTCTAGTGATGTTTGGATATTCTGTTGCAATCCTTGTCAATGTTCGAACATCGTTGACTGTTTTGATTGGTGAACTTTCTGGTACTGCAACAATAAGAGTTGCCTTTCCGAATTCTAGGTCCACTAGTTCTAGGACATCTGCTTCTCTTTCAAGAATGAGGTCATGTCCTGTGATTCCGAGGTCCACTGCTCCGTAGTGAACATAGACAGGTATATCATTGGCTCTGGCGAATATCGCCTTAAATCTGGGATCAGAGGTCTTAGAAACGTAGGTCCTTTTCTCTTCCAATATTGTTATTCCTGCCATATCTAATGCATCCAATGTCGGCTGCTTGATGCGGCCTTTATTTGGAATTGCGATACGAATCTTTTTTTTCATTTTAGGATTGACCTCTCAGTTCTCTCAAGAACGTTTTGAACGTTACTTTTTTTGAAGCATCTGTTTCTAAATTGTAAACTGTCACAGGATCTTTAATGGACGAACCCACAGAAACAACGTAATCTGTTTTCATGATCTTTCCATACTCTATTGTTTTTTCGAGACTTCTTCTTGTTACTTCCAGTGAGGCGATAACTTCAGATTCTCGAAGAATTTCAACTGCTTCCACTGCAGGATTCCTGAATTTTGATGTTACTATGACTTTCGTTTTCATGTTTTTTGGAATTTCAAAGCCCTGTGCTGTGAGTGCTTGGAGAAGTTTTCCGATTTCCAGAGCAAATCCCGTTGCGGGTAGCTTAAGTTTTCCAAATTTTTCGATGAAATTATCATACCTTCCTCCGCTTCCGATGGGGAGACCCAAATTTGGAACTGATGCCTCAAATACCATTCCCGTGTAGTATTCAATCTTTTTAGTTAAGGAAAAATCAAAGAAAACAACATCTTCTACTTTATAATCTGATAATGTTTCTTGAAGTTCAGTTAGACTAGTTATTTGCTCGTTTACCTTATCGTATTTTTGGCCGTTGAGCGTAACTGAAGAAACATCTTTCAATCTTCTGCATCGAGAAAGCTCAATGAACGTGTCTGTTAGATTTGAGGAGAAATTGTTTTGTTCCATGAGTTTTGTTAATCCTATTGAGTCTCTGCACGCTAGAAGTCTCTTAATTGTGGTTTTTTGTTGTTCGTTTAACCCTGTCGCATTCAAAAGATCTTTAAGGAGACTGGCGTGGCCCAAATCAATTCTTACATCATTCAATCCAATCTGTTTAAGCGAAGATGTGAGTAGAGCGAGTATTTCTCCGTCAGCTTCAGAGGTGTTACAGCCGACAAGCTCAACTCCTGCCTGACAAAACTCTCTTTCTCTTATGAGGTAAGATTGGTTGTACCTGAAAACATTGTTGACGTAGAATAGGCGGATTGGTTCTGGTGCAGATTGCATTCGGGTGGTCACGATTCGGGCGACTGGTGCGGTCATTTCGGCTCTTAGTGCCAAAAGTTTTCCATCAAAGTCTTGGAATTTGAACATTGCGTCTACTAGTTCTGATCCTACGCCTGTTGATAGGGTTTCGACGAATTCTATTGTAGGAGAGCGGACTTCGTTGTAGTTCCATAGTTCAAAATTTTTTCTTAGTTGGTTTTCGATGTAGCTGTATTGTTTGACTTCCTTAGGGAGAACATCTCTTGTTCCCTTTGGGGTGTGTAGGCGTGTGAATGTTATTCCTCCTTTGCATAATTTTTCCTCCGTGGGTAATTTGTGGGTTGAAACCCATATTCCACACATCTTATATAAAGGTTTCCGGAAGAAATAGTGGAGACCAAAAATATGCGAATGACCGAAATAGTCAGAGTAGACTCGAGAGGAAGAATCACAATGCCCTCATCCATTCGTGAAGCCGTAAGGCTCTCAGAAGGAATGTATGTTATGTTGATAGCCGACTTAGACAAGAAAGAAATTCGAATTGCACCCTTTGCTGACCCAGAAGCAAAACTTGTTGAATTATGCATCTCCTTCTCTGACATTCCAGGCGCCCTCGCAAAAGCCGCAAATATCTTGGCAACTCAGGGTGTCGATCTGCTGTCTAGCGAATCTAGGACTCTTCGCAGGGGAAAATCTGCTGAATGGGTTGTAACCGCTGACATTTCTGGATGCAAATGTAGGTTGGAAGAGTTAGAGAAGCAAATAATTGAGGCCGGTTCTGCAGAAGAAGTGAAGTTTAGAAGTTACAGCTAAAAAGAAGTCTAACATAAACATACAAATTAATTGCTAAAGGATGTGTTACTATGGAAGAACGGGTCTACGCGTTGTTTGGATTTATTGGGCCCGTTCTTCTTTATGTTTCAATTGGATTATCGCTGTTTCTTTCGCCATGGTTTAGTTGGGAAAGTAACGCTTTAAGCGATCTTGGACACGCAATTAACAGCGATGTTGCAGCCATATTTAATGGTGGGTTGTTGTTGGCTGGTTTTCTTTTGATGGTTTATGCGGCAACTGTCTTAAAAAAACATGCAAAGTATACTAGCTATTGTTTGTTGGCTTCAACATTTTTTGTTCAATTGATAGCAGTATTCAATGAGACGTATGGTTCGCTTCATTATGTTGTGGCTGTACCTCACTTTTTGATGTTGATCTTAACATCCATAGTCTATTCCATGGAAAAAAGATCAAAATTGGCTCTAACTACATTTTTGATTGTTATGTTTTCGTGGCTGCTTTACACCTTACCACTATTCAATATTGGCATAGCGGTTCCAGAAACAATATCAAAAATTGTTGTTGCGTGGATTATGTACTCTGCCATCAAAATTTATACTAACAAAACAGTCTAGAACTTCGCTTCTGTTAGTATAATGTTACACTTCTGGTTCCGGGCAGTCTCTTTATTTCACCAAACATCTCTGAAGGTATGTCACCTTCAAGAATCAATGTCAACTTGGGACGAGCACTCGTGCTGGGATCTTCTGCTAGAACCTGACGTATACCCAGTCCCTTCTCTGACACTATTCTTGTTACGTTTGATATTATGCCCGTTTGTGTAGCGTCTTGGGGAACAAAAACAATCACACTAAAGTTAAACTCGCGGGCGACTTCTTGAAGTGAACATACTTGCCTAAGGTTCATGTAAATTCTTTTCAGTTCAGCAGTGGAGAGTATCGTTCGAACTGTGCTGTCAACTGCTCGGCGTTCGACACCTACTTCTTTGGCGATTTGAGTATGTGGGATTTCAATTCCACCGCTGACTACCTTACCTTTTTTATTGACTTGGAAGCCTCTTTCAAACAAAAGCTGTGCAACACGTTGTTGTGCAGGCAATTCTTTGAAAAATATCTCAATTCTACTCCACATGTCAGGCTCTCCTAAAGGTACACTGTTGTTCGGTAAAGCTTATATAAACACTTCAAAGTAAAAAAGGTTAATTCTTCAAATAAAGAGAGTGAAAATTCATGGTATCTAAAAAAATATTGTTAGACGAAGAAGAAATACCCAAACAATGGTACAACATTTTACCCGATCTTCCCAAAGAATTGCCTCCAATGATTCACCCGGGAACAAGAGAACCCGTGAAACTTCCGCCTCCACTGTTTCCACTTGAGTGCCTCAAGCAAGAGTACAGCATGGAACGGTGGATAGACATACCTGAACCAGTACGAGAAGCATATCGAATTTGGAGACCTAGTCCACTCTTCAGGGCAACTGGTCTCGAAAAAGCATTGAAGACCCCAGCCAAAATTTACTACAAATATGAAGGAGTTAGTCCTGCCGGAAGCCATAAAACAAACACTGCTGTTGCTCAAGCATATTACGCTGCAAAAGAAGGTCTAGAACGAGTAACAACCGAAACTGGAGCAGGACAGTGGGGCTCCGCTTTGTCCTACAGTGCCCAGTTATTTGGGGTTGACGCTACGGTTTATATGGTAAGCGCAAGTTATCACCAAAAACCTTACAGAAAAATTATGATGGAAACTTGGGGCGCCGAAGTCTTTCCAAGTCCCACAAACAGAACAAAGAGCGGCAGAGCAATTTTGGAGTCTGACCCCGACAGCACAGGTAGTCTTGGAATAGCTATCAGTGAAGCTGTTGAAGAAGCCCTTACTACCGATAACGTGAAATATACTATAGGAAGCGTCGTTAACCATGTTTTGCTTCATCAGACTGTTATTGGTCTTGAAACTCAGAAGCAGATGGCGATTGTGGACGAATATCCTGACCAGATTATCGGCTGTATAGGTGGAGGAAGTAGTTTCTCAGGACTTTTCTGGCCATACTACCACGACAAAGTTAAAGGTAAAGCCCAAAAAGAAGCAGAGTTTATTGCAGTTGAGTCTACGGCATGTCCCAAGGTTACGAAAGGATACTACACATACGATCACGGAGACACAGCAAAAATAATACCTTTGGTCAAAATGCACACCGTAGGTCACACTTTCATACCTGCACCAATCCACGCTGGAGGATTACGGTATCACGGAATGGCTCCAACTGTCAGTTTACTAAAAGATGAAGGCGTCCTTCAATCTAGAGCATACAACCAGCTTGATGCGTTTGAAGCAGCAATACTGTTTACCCAAACTGAAGGAATAATTCCAGCTCCTGAACCAGCACATGCAATAAAAGCTGCAATCGACGAAGCACTCAAATGTAAAGAAACCGGCAAAGAAAAAACAATACTGTTCCTGTTGTGTGGTCATGGTCACTTCGACATGCAAGCTTATGACGACTACAATCACGGTAATATGCTTCCATATGAGTACCCACAAGCGAAAGTCAACGAAGCTATGAAGAAGCTAAAAGGTCTCTATCCATGGCTCAACGACGAACTTAGTAGCATCACATAAACCAAAAACAAACCTAAATCTATCCCCTTTTCCTTTTTTGTTTTTTCTAAACTCGAAAAATGTGCGAATGTAGACTCACAGTAGACAAGCGGTTGTCTAACAAGCGCGTGTTCATTCTAATGAAAAGTTATCAAATCGGATTCTATTTGTGATGTTTAAAGTAGTTGTTCATGATTTCCGTGCAAATGATTAATAAACTAAAAAAGAGCATTTAATCCAAAGGATGGTGTTCATGATTTTCTGTTCAAAGTGTGGAGAAGAACTGATCGAAGGCTCAAAGTATTGTACAAAATGTGGGACCCCTGTAAATCTTGAAGCAAAAGCAGAAACTGTTGTTCAAAGCTTTGAAAAAGATCCCTTACTCAGAGATCATTGGATACGAAGAGTTATTGCATATATTATCGATAATGTAATTGTGGCTGTTGCAATTGCGATTGTGTCTCTTATCGTAATGCTTCCGTTTTCCATAGCAAATTTAAGTTCGGTCTTTAATTTACTAAATTTTCCCTTCATAGTTGGATTGCTCAACATTCTTTATTTCGCTTTTGCAGAGTCATATCGTGGCTCTACAATCGGGAAAGGGTTAATGGGTCTTAAAGTTTCAACAAAATCAGATGGAAACCCAAGCTTAGACAAAGCATTCATACGAAACATAAGCAAAGTCCATCCTATTCTACTGCTTCTTGACTTGGTGGGTGGTTTAATAACTTCAACGGATCTTCACCAAAAATACAGTGATAGATTCGCCAATACATCAGTTGCCTAGTCTCCCAGATTCACTCAAAAATGGTTGTTTAGAAGTCTAACTTCTAGGCACATAATACATTAGATTCGTGAAATAGCCATAACGCCTGCTCTTACAACCAGGGAAACGCCGACAATTATTATTAACGTAGACCAAAAAACAAACCATTGTGTGCTTTCGACAAGGAATAGCTGGATGAGAAACGCTGCTCCTCCCCAGTAAACAAAGTTACCCACTGTTTCCGATCTTTTTTCCCATGATGAAGGAATAACGAATCGTAGTGATAAGATGATTATCTGCAATATGCAAACAGCTATGCTGACTTGTCCAACAGCCTGATAGACTGTCAAATGGCTTCTTGGTGACTGTGGTCCAAAGAACACAATATCCGTGGTTGGGACATCAACTAGTTGGAAATCACCAATGAAATTCAATAGGTTATCAAACAGGTTAGGTGTGATAATGAATATTATTCCCACAAGCAGGAGGAAAAATCCTCCAGAAATTGCTGAGAAGAGTCCTTCTTGATGTTTGCGGGGTGTATCATTATATTCGGTCAAAAACTTAACCTCAACATTATTGCTTTCTTGTTGTAAGTGCTTATAATATTTCTCTTTGAGTAACTAGGAGTGCATATTTTAAATACTCATTATTAAGATAATAGATGATTAGTATTGTAAATGGTGAATGATATGCCATATTGCTATAAGTGTGGCTCAGAAGTCAAAGAAGAAAACTCTTTTTGTCCTAAATGTGGCGTCTCTCTAAAGTCTGGAGTACATAGACCACATATGTCGTCTGAACCTAGCATAAGCGAGAAAGCTGAAAAACAAGAGAAGCAAGAGAAACAAGAGAAAAATGAAAAAGACGAAAAGATGGAAAAAGGCGAACAACAAGAAAAATATGAAAAGCAAGAGTTTGGAGTTTTAGGTCCCTTAATTGGTGGAGTCGTTCTGATATTATTCGGATTCATATTATATCTTACAGTGTCAGGTAGTCTTGACTTGAGGTCGTTTCTTCCCTTCATCTTAATCATTATTGGTGTAATCGTTATTGTCGGTATATTAATTGGCGTAATTAAGGCTAGAGGAAAAAATCCGAGGCCCTAAACACATACAAGCAACAGTAACTTGACGAAACGTGCAGTTTGCTATTGTTGGTTGATGGGACAGAAATGGACGGCATAGACATTCTGAAACAAATTGTTAATCCTTGGCATGAAGCCTTAAAGAATCCCGCCGAGGCACAACGAAATATCCTAGAAAAATTGCTTGAAGGCTACGCAAAAACAGGTTATGGAAAAAGACGTTCTATTCATGAAATTGAAAATGGTTCCGATTTTCGTACAAACTTTCCTGCAATCAACTATGTTGGTCTTCGTCCTTACTTTGAAGATGTTAAAGCCGGAAATTACTCAGTCATTCTACCTGAGCCCCCTTTATGCTGGGTGATGACCCGGGGATCTACAGGTACATCAAAGGTTCTTCCAGTTACAAAGACTCACATTGAACAAATTTTTTGGTGCGGAGCCCGAGCCCTGACAAATTATGCTCTTCGAAAGAAAAGTTTGGATGTTCTGGCAGGAAAAATACTAAACCTCAATTTTCCCTCAACAGTAACTACTATTGACGCTGAAGGACAGAAAATCACTTATGGTTACAGTTCTGGAACATACGCGAAACTCAATCCAATGCTAAACCAAGTTAGCCTTCTGCCTAGACAGGAAGAAATAGATTCGTTGGGTTCAGGTATCACCAGACTAGACTGGGAAAAAAGATTCGAGTTGGTCTACCAGTCTGCACTTAATCAGCCTGTGGTAGCAGCAATTGGCGTAACCCCTGTGATCCTTTCTTTTGCTAAATATATTAAACGTAAACATGGAAAGACGCCTAAAGACCTCTGGAACTTTAAGACCCTTGTCTGTACTAGTGTAAGGAAGATTCAGTTTAAGTATGGTCCTGTTCTCAGGAAATTTTTTGGTGAGGTTCCAATAGTTGAGATGTACAGCGCTACTGAGGGGGCGTTTGCGCAGCAGCTTGATGACCTTCCATATGTTTCCCCGAATTATGATGCTTACTATTTTGAGGTTGAGACTGGAAAAGGCACAAAGATGCTTCATGAACTAAAACGAGGAGAGTGGGGTAGGCTCATAATCTCATCCTGTCTTTTCCCCCGATATGACATAGGTGATATGATTGAAGCTATGGGAAAAAACTACTTCAGGGTGTTTGGAAGAGCCAAAACCCTAACAATTCTAGAACACCGGCTATATCGACTATTTTTTGGTTGGTTACTCTAAGGACGACCTGAATCTTTTCTGCAGTTAGTTATTAACGAACCTGCGATTTTCAAAGAGTATGATGTACACTACAGCTGTCGAATGTTTTGCCCCGTTATCCGGGAAGATATCTGCCAAATTTTACTCATTTAGGGTCACAAATGTTACCCATAGTGAGACAAAGTAAATCTTTTCGACTAGGTGTTGTTTTTTATCAGAGAGAACATTTCAGATATTGGATTGGGGAATTCTTTGGCAATTTCGTCACCAATTTTTGGTTGGATCCATTGGAGAATTAAAGTATTTTTAAATATTGATTTTGTTTTTCGACTCTTAATCGTATTCTGCGTTACTAAGTCTAATGATCGAAATGCTAGCTTGGAGCCGTACATAACGTCAACCAAAAGGGCTTTTCCGCAAAATCTATCAATGCTAAGTGTACATGAATAGTTATTGGGGGATTGATGTTGACGAATTATTGTTGCCCAGATTGTAATGGAACTCAGATTATATGGAATAGGAGAATTGGTAAAGCAGTATGTCCAAAAGATAACACTCCTGTTAGCGAGTTTAGACTCGTTAACATCTCGTAATTATATTGTTCACAAAGAGTGCGGGTGTTAATACTTACATCGTGTTAATAGTCTGACTGGAAGTTTTTTTATTGTCGAACCGTGTTTACTGGCTTTTTAGTCTATCATTTTTTTCAGGATTTCGGCCTCTTCCTTGAGGGTAGATAATTCTTCCTCTAGGTTGCTGACTTTTTGTATTGCACCCTCTCTAAGTTTATCTAGTTCGGCTAGCAAATTCATTTTTTCTTTTTCTAAACTTTCAAGTTTTCGAATTGTTATTGCCTGAGGTCCACTATGTCTATATAGGATTCTTTGTGGCGGTGTAGCGATGGGAGGGACTATCCTTTTTTCTTCTATTTTCTTGTTTTTACTAAATGCTGTCTCTTTAGGAGATACTTGTGTCTCATTGCATTCTTGGGATATGCTGCTAATCTTTGTTAAACAGTAAGGGCAAGCGTAGTAAGTTTTTTTTTGTGGTGCAACAGAAAAGTTGGTAACCATAATTGGTTTTTCAAACTCCTTTTCACAGGATTCACAGGAACACTTGTGGTTTTGCATACTTACCAATTGGATTGTGTGATTTCCAAGATATTATTGCTTGTTACCTGTATGTGAATAGTTTGAAGTCAAGAATGTTTCGTTTATTGATTGCTGTTTTTTGAATAAATGGTTGATATATCGAGTCAAAAGATACAATAGGTATGCAGATATGGATGATGTCGCTTGACGAAGTAAAGAAAAAGATCAATAAACTTCAAACCCAACGATCCAGCCTCAATGATGAATTAAAGAAGCTAAAACAAGAGGCAGACGGAAAAGTAATGAAGTTGGAACAAGAGATTGGTTGTCTTATATAATATATTGATTCCAACAGGGAACAAATAGTAACTAATTAGTTGTCTGAAAATCAAACAGCAAACCAAAAATGTGTGCTAAATAGTTTCTTTGCTTTTTCTACCCTAAAACAATCTAGTTCAGTCTATTGTAATACTATATGTGCTGGATTTATGCTGCATACAATATTGGAAGTGTCAAGTTATCTTGGATTCGTCTAACGTTTTGCTCGGTTACTCCCAAGTTATTAAGAAGTTTGAGCAAATCAGCAAGATTAACGATTTTTAGGCAATCCTGACAAACCCTTAGTTCAGCATAATATCTTGATATTTTTCCGTTACAATCAAGGCATTCAAACAACATCACATCTCCCCCACTAATACAATTGGTCTACAACTAGATATGGGTTTGGATAACGCTTCTAATTATTGCTATTTGTATCGCTCTGCCACTTTTTTTTCCAATGCTCTAATCTTTTTTTTCAGAATCCGCTTCTGCTCCTTTTGTTCTTCTTTGGCATTCTCTAGTTCCCCATGAAGTTTTGCATTCTCTCGCTTCAAGTGGGCAATCTGCTCCTGAAAATGACCAAACGAATGAACAACCGTGTTCATACATAACTCACAAGTATGTAACTGTTTTTCTTTTTGATCTTTTGAAACATCAACACCAGACATCAGCAGACCACAAACATTACATTCTATGTTATAATGTAAAATTGTTTTCCATACCTAATAGTGGTGGACCGGACCGGATTTGAACCGGCGACCTTCTGCATGTCAAGGAATCTAAGGAAAAATCAGTCTTCTGTTGCCAATCTTTCTCAAAGAAATACCAAGCCCATTGTCCAAACTCTAAAGTTTTACGAAAAAAGTTACTAAAATGGCGACTTTTTTTAGAGATAATATATCAAAATTTGTTATTTACCTATTCACCAGAAAACAGAATCAATAGAGCATATAACCCAGGAATAAATATGCAAATTTTACATTTTATTTAACTTGGCGTCATTTTTTGCGAGGTGCGTTTTTGATTAACGTACTTATATTTCCTATCTATTATTTCTAATTTTTCAGTAAAACTCATTTCAAGGATTTTTTTCATTCGTCTATGACTCTCTGAATCAATACTTTTTTGTGTCAACATATTATCAAGTCTTTTAATTTCATCAGCAAAAAGTGCCTCAACTTTCAAATTATCTCGAACACGTAAGAATGATTTTCTATCAAGTTTTCCTTTCAGTAACAACTGTCGAAGTCTTTTCATTTCCTTCTCATAATCAGTTCCTTCATTTTTTCTGCGTAAATACAAAATTACAGAGACTAAAATAGTAATTATGATGGTCAAAGGGAATATTATGGTACTCAATTGTACGATTTCCATAAAAAACAATTTAGAGAATTCTAATAAAAGAACTATTTCGTAATGCACTATATTTCTAAGACAATACTATAGATTCGTAATGTATAGTCATCTTGGGTAGGATACATTATGCTGACTATAATCCACAACGATTGCAAAAAATTTATGAAACCGCTAACTTGAAAGTAATAATCTGATTTTATGTTTTTTGGGATAAGAAAAAGAAAGGAAAAGATGGGAACTTTGAGTTTAGGTTATTTTCCAGATGATTACTCGAAATTCTTCCCAAGACTCATCAGTATATTCTCTGAATACTACTATCCAATTTTCATCTGATGACCATTGTGCTCCTCTCTGAATCCATTCATCCCCTAACCCAAAAATGTTAGTTCCCAAATTAGTTTGATGGTATATCCATCTCATATCTCCCAAAGTGCTCCTAAAGCGTCCATAAAGGTAAACAAGTAAGTCTCCGGTTCCAAGATTATGTGTTATATTAACATTTGTTCCCGGATTGATAACTGTCCATCCACTATCGTAGTCTGGTGCACCAAATCCTTTTCCAACAGCTAATTGAGTAACAATTACGGTTGATAGAGCACTGGAAGCCAGAATTGCAATTACTATCCCGGCTGTGAACATCTTCATGGAAATTTCCCCTGTTGTATTACTCATTTTATCACCTCCCCAAACTAAACAAAAATTAAATCTAAGATGTCCTGAAGTTGTACAAATAATTTGACATGGTATACGAAGAGGCTAACCTCAGAGTGATAGATTGATACATTGTTATAAATTAGAAGTTTAAACATAAATTCGTCTTTCAAGCCGAAAAGTTTTGTTTTTAGTTGACACAGAAAGTTATAACGCAGCATCGTTTTTCAAATCGTTTACTTTGAACTCATATAGTGTGCGATATTTTTCTATGTTAACAAAACATATTGCAAATTCCAAGCAATATGCTAATCGCGCCCAGTTGAAGGTTCCATACTTGAGCGATCTTGAACTCATACGCAGAATTAAGAGGGAGCTAATCCTCAGACGCAGAGAAATAGATTCCATGAAAAGGGGAAAAAGAAAGAAAAAAGCGTTGAAAGTCTACGCAGAACTATTGATGAACATTGAATTGGGTAACGTGAGCTAAGGCGCGCGCAATTAACTGTCAATTTCAAAAAGCTTATATTCGCAAGCTTCGCTTATCGCTTTTTCAAATTGATAACTATTGTTGTTTTGTTTGTATTTGCTAAGTAGTTTTGTTAGCAAATTCATGTTATCAGCTCCATTATAATATATTGTATACGATGACTCAATATAATCGTTATTTTGTTCTTGGGATTATATCCAAATTTAAAATATATCAAAAAATATTTGGAATATTAATGCCCTTCTGCCAAGAGGCTAACCTAAAGGGTTAGCTTAATCATTCAGGGGAAGCAAACGGGATTAATTCTCTGGCGGGTAACCAATTTCTATGAGCAGCGTTTCAATCTCGGTCTTGGTCGCAGGTGAATCATATTTAATTATGGCCATTTTGGCGGCAACATCAACAGTGACGGAGTCAACTCCGGGGAGTTTCCCAACCTCTCGCTCAATATTCATCTTACAATGACCACAACTTACCCTCGAAATATTGTATGTAACTGTTTTCATAACCATTTAACTTTCCCCTTCAATAATAGTCTTTTATCTTGTTTATATTGTGACAAAGGTCTATGTTGAATGTTTTTCATAATTTGTGTCCCATCAGAATTTCAGCAATGACAAACTATTAATTCCCCATATTCAACAATTCTTCAAACTTCGGAGCCTAAAAATGAACCGTTTTCTCTTATTGAATGTTCTCTTTTCGGTAAAAGAGAAAGTTCGATGGTGGGCCGGACCGGATTTGAACCGGCGACCTTCTGCACGTCAAGCAGATGTTGAGCTTCTTTCAGAAAAGAATCTCAGGCAAGAAATCGGAGTTTTAATGGAAAATTTCTTTGATTTCCAGATTGTAGATTTGAAGAGAAGCGAAAGAACTGCCAAGGAAAAGGTTTGGTATATTCGAAAGTTTCTCAAAGTAGTGACAAAAAACACTTCAGAGATTTCAAGGGAAGACGTTAGAAGTTACCTCAAAGGCTTGAATGGTGTTGGAACTGCGACTTACTCAAACACGCTCAAGAGTCTGAAAGTGTTTTTCAGAGATTTCCTTAGCAAGCCTGAAGTCGTAGAGACTTTTAGATTTCCCAAACAAAACTTTAAGCCCAAAAGTATTCCTTCTAGAGAGGCCCTGCAGAAATTCTATGAGGCTCTGGGTTCAACAAAGGAGAGGGCTCTTTTTTTGCTGTATGCTTCCAGCGGTTTGAGACGCATGGAAATCTTAAACCTATTAATTAGGGACGTTGATTTCGAGAAGCGAATGATTAAGCCTAAGGCTCATTCCGGAGAGACTAAGAAAGCTTGGTTGAGCTTCTTTAATGAGGAAACATCTCTTGTTCTGAAACAATACTTGGAAGCGAGAAGTGATGATAATCCAAGACTGTTTCCAATGTCAAACTCTGAAAGTCATAAGTTGTGGGGTTACGCCAGAACAGAGACGGGGTTGAACATTACTCCTCAGCGACTACGAGAATGGTTCTGTTGTGAGATGGTTTCTAAAGGTGTAAGCGACAGCTATGTTGATTCGTTTTGTGGAAGGATACCTCAAAGCATTCTTGCGAAACATTACTTGGATTACTCACCGGAAAGAATGAGGGAAATTTATGAAAAAGCAAACCTGACGATATTATCAGACTAAACAGTGATTTATCACAAAAGCCACCAATATTTCATAGTTTGTCATATTGTCTAGTTTATCTGAGATAAATGTAACAATTTGAGTGACTGTGTACAAATCTTTATTTTTATTGGTAAATCCATTTACGATTAAGTTACAATATTTGTTACTGTTGGATTAAAAAATCATACTGCATAACGGCAAAAACTATCCCGCTAAAACAATCTATGTAATCCATGAGTACTTTACTGATGGTAAAATTTTAAAGGTTTCAACCAGGAGCCTTTAGCTAATCAGTTTGAGTACTCTCAAATATTAAATGAGCATTGGAAAGTCCCATAATCGGTGACGACATGGAGGGTTTACCATTTTTCCCTACCAAACTTTCCACTATCTCATCTAACAATTATCAAATTAAATAAGCTTAAACTATTTCTGTAAAAAATTCTCGTATTTATTAAATCATTTACTGCCTTCTGGTAAGATTAAAAAAAATCTAGGCTAAAAGATATATCCATTTTCCAGGCATAGGGAAGTATTGGTGTTAGTTTGAAGAAGTCAGCTGCAATTATCGTTTTAATTATTTTTTTTGGAAGTTTTGGCTTAATTGTTGGTTTTCGAGATATACAAGCTCAAGGAAATATAATCACTATTAGAACCGATGGAAGTATTGATCCTGAAAGTTCGCCTATAATTGCAGGCGATCCAGTAGGTGGCAGAATTCCTTACACTTTTACTTCTGACATCTCCAACTTAGAATTGCGAATAGAAATGGACTATGTTTCTATTGATGGAGCAGGCTATTCACTAACGTCAACCACGGATCTTGAAGTTGGAGTGATGCTTCAAGATAGGGAAGGTGTTAGAATAACAAATTTGAGAATAGAGGGCTATCAATACGGGATAATACTCCAAGATTGTGGTACATGTAGGATTGACTATAGCACAATAACTGGGAATACTATTTGTGGAATTGAATTTAGAGGAATTTCAAGTTGGTGTCATATTATCGAAAATATGATATTAGGAAATCTGGGAGACGGTATAGGTTTGAGGGATCAAACCCGTAATACGCAAATTAATAGTAATAGAATTGAAGAAAACTTGGGAGCGGGAATTGATATTAGTGATTCTTCAAATGATAACACTGTTCATAATAATAATTTCATAGATAACAATCTTCAAGTTGGAGCTTATAACGGGCAGTTCAACCGCTGGAATGGTGATTATAGTGGAGATGGAGGGGGAAATTATTGGAGTGATTATTCTTCAAGAGGTTATCCTCTTAATGATATAGCAAGTGGTATGGATCAAACTGAAAGTGGAAGTGACGGAGTGTGGGATCATACTTACGATGTCTATCCTAATGATGATATTCGGGATTATTATCCTCTGGTTGAACCTTGGGTGAGGGGAAAGATTCTAACATGGATTTCGTTAACAATAAAGGGAGTTAGCGGGACGATATTGAAAGCATATCATGACGAGCCGGTAACTTTCTCAGGGAGAATTACACCACCTGTTGCAGGTGTAAAAGTAACTATTGTTTTTCATAGTTCAGTATATCTTGAATTCTCAAAGACTACAAATTCACGTGGGGAATATACCCTAACCCATACGTTTGCTATGGATGCAAAGTATGAGGTTCTCGCCAAATGGGATGGTAACGATGAGTATGAGGGGGCTACAAGCCAAATTGACTATTTTGAGGTTGTCCCTAAAGATTCTGGTGCATTTCTTAAGTGTATAATAGCAACTGCTACTTACGGTTCTGAGCTAAGTCCAGAAGTACAATTTTTAAGAGAATTTAGAGATGACACAGTATTATCCACTTTTGCAGGAAGTAACTTCATGGAAGCCTTCAATGCTTTTTACTATTCTTGGAGTCCTTCTGTTGCTCCAACCATCTCAGAAAATATTGGACTAAAAGATGGAATGAAGGTAGTATTATATCCCCTTATGGGCATTCTTCACCTAAGTTCGACATCATTCTCAGTTTTTAGTATTATTCCTGAGATGAGTATTGTAATCGCTGGATTTGTTGCAAGTTCACTAATCGCAGTTGTTTATGTTGTTCCTTGGATTTTTCTATTGAGGTTTTTCAAAAAGTTCAAAGTACCAATAAAATCATTCTTCTGCATTGGTATTGGATGGATAATAAGCATAGTTTTCATAACAGTTGCAGAAGTTGTTAAATCGTCACCTATTATGACGGTATCTACCGGTGCGTTTGTTCTATTAACAATGGCATTAACAACGCTTTCAACTGTAACATGGTTACCCACAATAATTAATGAAATTTACCAAATAATAAAGCCTCATTTAGTTAGTATGTGGTTATTCAGTAGAAGAATCGCTAACCCTTTCAGTAAACCATTATAAAGATTGTCAACCAAAAAAACAGAAGAAAATTTATGAAAAATCAAACTTGAAGGTATTATAATAACTCTACAATTTTATAATGAGAACCAGGGGAAAACCAACTTCTTAGAAGGAGGATCAATGGATTAAACTCTGAATTCTTAGACACCGTACCATTTGGAAATTTCTCTTGCAGCTTTTTCGGAGTATCTTTGATGGGTTAGATAAGTTTTGATTGAAAAATCAAATCTTTTTCTCATTGATGCAATTTGCTTTTTGTCGATACCCCAAACTGACTCAAAAATGAAATAGTATACCATCTGTATTAAATCAATAGATAAAACGACTGCATTTACCTCTATCTTACTAAATAGAATCCAAGAAAAACTTTGGGCCAAACCTGACGCAGTAATACGATATAAAAACGTTTTAAGTAGTTTATTTTTCATCGACTACCAAGTTTATTAAATCGTAATATAAGATAAACATTATGTATGGAGAATTTGATTTTACACTAAACAAAGAAGATTATCGAAGTTCACCCAAACACAGTATTCTGATTATAATCCAGAATGATTGAAAGAAATCTATGAAAAAGCAAACATCAATGTCTTAACTTAATTCTCTCTAATTCTTAACAATAATGGCCATAATTTGTTATTATAAGGTGAATGTTTTCATTCCATTTTTTGCAATTTCTAGCAGAGTATGAAGATTATCAACTTTTGATAACGAATAATTATCGTAAAGCCAAAAAAAATAGCCAGGGTTAGGAGAACTAGCCCATTTTCTTCTATATCTGATTTTATGAATTTTTGTAATAATGGTAGGTATTAACTGACTGATACCAATGCTAGAAATCATAGGATTTTGCCAAACTACATACAGCATAATAGCAATAAATGGTGACGAATATGAAAAATTCCACAAACATCTCCATTGAACAGGCATATTCTCTGATCCCCATGGTTTGGAGTATTCATCATAGATTTCCTTAAGATTTTTTCTCAGTTCTTTCTTAGCTTTTCTTTCGTCTTCGATTAACATTTTTGAGAAAACTTGACAAAACTCTCTGAGAGAATCGATTTGATTGTGTTTAAGAGCATCTTTTAGTTTGCCATAATTTTCTTCGGTTTTGTTCCAAACGAAATCTTCCCACTTGCTTGGTGACTTTTTCAGAACGTGTTTGTACTCTTTATTATTCAAATCTGGCAATAATTCGAGTCTTGGTAAGAAAATGGGATATGTTCCAAGAATTTTGTTTTCAGGATGTACAATTTCTCGAAATTCTTCTTTTAGGATATTAAAGGCTTGAACTCTACTCAATACTCTTTCTGTATCCTGGATACCCGTATTAAACTTCCATATATAATAATAATGAGATTGTCGCCAGTTTGCGTCTATAGGAGGAAATCCTGTTTCTTCCCAAATAGCTTCAGCACACAATGGATTCATAATTGTGAATTTCTGCTTTTCATGTTTAAACAATATATCTGTTCCATCACGAGCTATACCTGTTCTTTTCCTATTTGTTCTAATTTCCCATTCATCAACTTGAGTGTTTATCTCGTTAATTCTTTCAGAAGAAAAATATTTACGAAAATTTTTAGGTTTTAATATTTTGTCCTTTACCATATCACAAATTATTTTTGAAGTAACGTTTTCGTCTTTGAATTTTCTTTCTTGAGTAATTACTTGTTTATCAACAATCAATTCTTCTGGAAGGAGTAAAATTGATGGCTCGAATAACCAATCCCTATTCAAACGTTTGGGTGTTTTATTATCAAAATAATAAAATAAGTCATTTGCCGTGAGGTGAACTGATAATTTTTCCCTTTCAGACATTTTTTTACTCAATTTTATAAGTTAAACTTAGGACTATAATAATTTGCTATGACACCATTGAAGTTCTTCTATTCACGTAAAGCTGGAAAATCTTACCTCAAGAATAAATCTTTTGGGGAAATAATAAAATTTCCTGAAACCCGCCAAATAAATCGAACAACATTCAAAAAGTGGAAGAAAGAAACAATAATATTGGGTGAGATAACCGTCGGAAAAAGAGGAGTTGTCACCTATAAGTTCTTGGTGTCTAATGAAATTATTCCTAAAGCTCGATTTTCTGAAATATATATTAACCAACTATGTTTTAATGGCAAACGTGAAAACGCTATTGCAAAAATTAATGTTGGAAAATCCACGCTTTTCTTTATACAGAATAAACCTTCTCCTTTACCAGCTTTCTTGTCTAATAAGTCGGAACAAATAATTGATGGATTTATAGCCGAAGAAACATGGCAGAAATCAAATGAACCTAAAATAACATTCCAACCAGAAAAGTCTAGTGTAAAGCTTTCATGCGAATTACTGTCTCCAGAAATGTTACTTACAATAGAAGTTAGTGAAATGCAAGAGATTGTTATCCATTCTATAGAGCTGAAGATTTGGTATCGTAATAATACACGTAGTGTTGAAGGAGATTTATGAAAAAGCAAACCTGAAAATATTATGTTGATGTTGGATTTAGCCAAAAGTTATAAAAATATTTTGAAAACAATATAATATCAAGGAGAATTTGAAATTTTTTTGAAAGGAGTCATTTTGAATGGGTAAATTAATTAGAGTAACGAAAAAAATGCTGAAGATCAGTGCTGAAGAATATGAAAAAATATTGAGGAAAGATAAGGTTGAAGCAAAGCTACTCGAGGATCGCGATAGAAAAATGGAAGAATGTATGAAGAGAATTAAGGAGGCTAAATAATTCATGCCACCCACTCCAACAGCCACACTCTCGCCATTAAATCCATTCTCATCTTTGTATGGCCATCCAAATGAACATTCTATTCACTATATGTTTCTAAGATGTTATGGAGTATGGTATGACGCTTGGAGTGAACGGCGACTAATTGATCAATCCACTCAAGACAAAGCCGTTATGTATAGTATGGCCATGCCTTCTCCCCCACCTACAGCAATAATTCCCACAAGTTTCAAGAATTCCAGGATTAATATGGGCTTTTCAACAAACGCAACCCCAGAGAACCAATATCTTTTGATATATCATCTAAAAGGAAGAGAGGGAGCAAGGGCAGCTTTTTACATAAATGGGAATCTTATAAGATCAGAAGAGATTGATGGAGAGGAGTATGTAGCAATTCTTGTAGACTGTCCACCTCCTCAGACGTTCTGGCATGCCGATATGTTTCACGAAGAACGGGGAATGTTAGAATTCATGGGAATAGAATTATACATTCTTTAATAATCTACTTCCCTCTTTTTATTGACTTCTTTGAAGGAAATCTATGAAAAGGCAAACTTGAATATTTTAAGTTGATGTTACTGCTTTTAGCACTATTTCTCTAAACATTGTGAGTGATAACATCACTATTAGAATAAAAAATAATGCTAAGATCAGAAATCTGAAACTCCATTTCATAGATGACGCTTTAGACTTTACGATGTTTGAATAAGTTTCGTAGGTAAGATCGGGAGATAGAATGTTAATTTGTTTGAGTGACATTGGAACAATTGTTATAGCGATAAATATAGCTGATACAATCAAAAGTACCTCTGGAATTGCAAGAATTATTGCTCCTGTGGGTGTAAGTGTGTTTTGACTGGTAACCCAAAAAGCCACTATTGCTCCATAAATTGTTGCAATAGCACTCACTATTGCAAGAGTGTTTGATGCGTTACTCTCAATCCTTGTGATAGATGTTTTAATCAAATTCTTTGCTAATTCTGAATAAAAATCTCGTTCTTCTTTTACCATACTTGACAACTGATAGCCCCCTTCCTAACTCTTGCAAACTTTACATTTGCCACTTTTTTGGACACCGCTTTCAGTGTCTATCCAGACTTGACATTTATGATCAGATTCTTCACAAGTATAATAAAAAATCTTGATGCTTTTTCCGTTAGAGTTATGAATTCTGGTTGAAAGATTGAATTTAGTTATAACCGGATTTGAGATTTTATGGTTATGTGAATTATACTCTTTACAAGGGCATTGCACAGTAAAATAATCATTCATTAAACACTTTTCCCCCATTTCATATTGAATGAAAAAACTAATTAATACTTTTGATTAAGCGCTGATACGATCTTGGCCACTTACTCGGATTATCTTCTTGAACAGTTGAAGGAAATTTATGAAAAAGCAAACTTGAAGATGTTATCATAAGTCTCAATCTTGCTGCTTTACTGGTGGATTAACAAGGGCTTTTCTTTCTTGCCATGTTCTATAGGCTATACAACAGATCCAAATGCTCAGTAATATGTATGAAATCAGAGCCATTAAGTAGAAGATATGAGGACTTTGAGTTATTGATGAAGGATTAAACAGAAACCAACCAATATAGTAACTGATAGAGATTATGGTAGGTACTCCGAGTAGGAGAACTGCAGAAATGAGCCATGCCATTGATTGAGAGGAACGCCATTTCTCATAATAGGTTTGCCATTCAATCAGTTTAAAATGGTTTTCGTGATTTTTCTTTTCTTTTATCTTGTCAAGCAATTTTGGAATCTTTTCTTTCTCTAATTTCAATAAATACCTTCTATTTACATCAACTAATTTTACATCCCAAATCCAGCGATACGCCAATAAAATCGTAATAAAAGGTAATAACAGAAGAGCATCATATTTTGCTTCTAATAGAACATATCCAAAGATTGTCGAAATTGCTCCTAAGGCAAGCGGATACATCTGCATTTGTAATTTGAGTCGTTCCATTGAATCACGTTTAACTGATTCATACTCAGTCATTACAAATTTCAGTATCTCATATTCCGTTTTTGGCATTTTTCTACCCCCAATGACTATTCCTCCCTCTATAAAAGATGTATATTAATTGTTCATCGAAAAACAAGAATGTTTTAGCCAAACACTATAACCCGCATGGAATTGCGATGTTGAAGTAGATTTATTATAAAGCAAACTTGAAAGTGTTAGAAAAAACAGATCCCACCTAACTCTCAGTTAATGCTTATCTATTAATTAAACCAAATAAGTAGATGTGGGAGTAATGGACGAACACGTTATACGGCGACTACTTTATTTAAAAGCCCTTTTGATGCATGGAAATAAGCACACAGAAGAAGATAATGCTATGGATGCGGTATTAGCAATTCTCCACTTTGATAATACTGTAGAGATGTTAATGAATATTATACTCGAGTATTTCGGGGCACCCTACAAATATGAGAGAAATTTCAATACATTAACTGAGTCAACTGTTAAAGCAGTAAAAAAAGAGAATGAGACAATTGATGCGAACAAGTTACTTAAATTAAGAGAGATTAGTAATTTACACCACGCCAGAAATGCAATTCAACATAAAGGAATCATCCCTGATGTTGGAGAAGTGAGAAGATATGCTATTTTAACTCAAAATCTAGTAGAAGAGGTAACATCCAAACTTTTTGGTTTGCGTTTTTCGGACATATCTTTGGGTGAATTGATAAAAGATAATGATGTTCGTGAACTCTTCATAACAGCAGATATTGCGTTTGGAAAAGCAGATTATAACAAGGCAACAATTCATGCTGTGGCAGCGTTTGAATTAGCAAAGAATAACGAGCAATTTCTAATGCATGGAAGTGGGTTGATTATTGGAAAATTACTAAGTTCTGGAAAGTCGAAAAAAGAGATTGAAGGATATTTGCATATTTTAACTGAAGAACTAGAGATATTGAAATTAAGATTGGATTACAAGAAATATCAGAAATATCGAGACATTTCTCGTAATCTTACACCATTTTCGAGATTTTCTCAGAACACTATTGTTGCCGAAATAGGAAAAAATGTTAATGAGAAGTTAGAAAAGATGGGATTATCCCACTTAAAGGACTGTGCGAGATTTTGTTTAGATTTCTCTATTGAAAGTATCTTGCGGTGGGAGTCTGTGTCACGGACAGGATGGTTTCCTCCTATTGAAGAGATAAACCCAACTAATTGATTTTTATACTTAAACAATAAAATAATCTTAATGTAATTGCCATTTTGAAGGAAATCTATAAAAAAGAAAACCCAAGGGTAATTAATTACAGGTTAAGCATAGAGCATTATCTTTTAAGTTAAAAATAACAACTAGAGAAATAACTGTGACAAATATGACAGAAAAAACCGCCCGGAATTTACGTGTTTTTTCTCTTTTGTCAGCTCTTTTATTGGTTATAGCCATCTTTACAGGTGCCAGTACTCTGCAAGTTAAAGGAGACTGGAGTTGGACTGAAACAATTTACATAAGAGAAAACGGAAACATTGAGCCCAACAATGCGCCTATCTCAACATTAGACAAAGTTACTTATGAATTAACTGAAAATATCGTTGGAAACATCCTTGGTAATTCAGTGGTTTTTATTGAGAGAACCAATGTTGTTTTAGATGGAAAAGGATATTCAATTCAATTTACATCTCAAAAAACGGATACGTATCCAATTGGAATTTCTATCGCTGGCAATGGTGAAAATGTTACAATTAAAAACTTTGAAATCAGGGGATTTATGTTTGGTATTAAATCTGATACTAATGATTCGCCTCTGATTAACAATAGAATTTCTAGTAATATCCTTGCCAATAACTCATATGGTATTTTATTAAGCAATTCTGGTTCAAATAATGAAATAATAGAGAATCAAATAACCCACAATGGCGTTGGTTTAGCTATTCAAAAGAATTGGTACAACCTAGTAAGTAATAATACGATTATGAATAATTTGAAAGGAATTGATCTAGGATCAAATGCCTCCTATAATGAAATTATAGAAAATAGGATAGAGAACAATGGGTGGAGTTATGAAAATGGTTGTGGAGTAGAGCTATCTGGTGCGCCTTGGGCAATAAAGAATATTTTTTATCATAATGATTTCATAAATAATCGTAAACAAATTTTCCTATATTCTAACAATATCAATTATTGGGACAATGGATTCACTCAAGGTGGGAATTATTGGAGTGATTACAGAGGTTTTGACTTATGCAGTGGTGTTTTTCAAAATGAAACTTGTAGAGACGGAATCGGAGATACCACTTATGTTATCGATGAAAATAATCGAGATTCATATCCACTTTTAAATCCTTGGAATGAACACCTTAGTCCCCCAGTAGCTCGCTTTGAACATGCTCCTGAAATTGTTTATGCGCTTCAAGATGTTTTTTTTGATTCCTCGTTTTCCTACGATCTAGATCAAAATATTGTCACTTTTTCATGGGATTTTGGCGACGGTAACACTACTTTAACAACCTCTTTAACCATAAACCACACATTTAGCCTTCCTGGGCAATATTTTATCAACTTAACAGTTTTTGATGAAAAAGGACTTTCCAACACTTATTCAAGATCAATTAGAGTGATTGCAGCTTCCTCGATTTCAGTTATTACAATTTCTAAAGTAACATCTGTTGGATTTGCTGTTGATATAAATGGCACTCTTCTAAGTATGTTTCAAGAGCCTTTGGAGAATCAACTCGTTATGTTGAGTTATACCTTTGAAGGAGCGGGTAAATGGTTCCCAATAACATCTGCTATAACAAATAATCTTGGTGAGTTTTGGGTTGTTTGGGTTCCTACTGCTACAGGACAATATTCATTACGAACTGAGTGGGATGGAAATGAAACTTACGCTCCTACTTTAAAAACTACAAATCTTAACATTTTATTCGAGAATGAGGAATATCTTTTTGGAGTTGAATCAAACTCAACTATATCTTCTTTAAGTTTTGATTCAAAGCGTCAAGAATTACGCTTTATAACAACTGGAGAATCAGGAACTACGGGTTATGTGAGAATCACAATTTCAAAGACTCTAATTGATAAAATAAATTCAGTTGAAATCAGAATCGACAATAATAAAGTAGATTATACGAGTACATCAATAGATGATTCATGGCTCGTATTTGTTACATTTCCTCATAGTAACCATGACTTTATAATACAACTTGGTAGTTCTCCAATAGATGGTAGTGAACTTTTGAATTTCCTGCTTATTGGAATAATTTTGAGTATTGTAATTGTTGTAATCATTTATTTCATTATTAGAAGAAGAAAATAGAACTCAAACCAACTTGTTATTTTTAAAGTCAATCAACAGACGATTTATCGTTTTCAATTCGGTTAGACAGTCTTTCAAACTCTTCAGGATGAGTTTCCCAATATTGAACCATATATTTTGATAGAATTTTGTCATATAGCTCACGTGTTTTGTTCCAGCTCTCTTCAGTGAATATACCTTCAGGATAAAGTTCTTGTATTTTCAAATCCACTCGATTCCACCAGGCATAATCGTCAAAATCCGGCTTATCCTCATCTCTATTATGATTCCAATCTGAATCAATTATATGCTCAGCATGAGCTAGTTTATCCATCTCTGTGAAGAACCATTCAACTCTTAGGAACGGTTTTTCACTGTTCACCGGAAAACTTGTTTTGAAATACGTCCTGACTAAATCGCGTAATCGTCTCGTCATAAATGCTGAGTCTCGACTAAGAATTAGTTTTTGTTTGGGTGAAAGTTCCTGATATATTGCTTTTGTTTTCTCCTTTTTTTCTTGGAGCGTTAAATTAGGATTTTTCCAGATGTTTGAAACATCGGGATACATATTTCGGATTGTCTGAGCGTTTCTTGATAATTCGATTTCAGCCTCATTCTTAATGTAAATTGAGACTTCATCAGGTAATTCGGGGAGAACATTGTTCTCAAGTTCATGCAATTTCTTATTTACGTTTTTCAATTGGAATTAACAGCCCATTTTTTAATTTTTCTTCTAACTCAACAATTCTCAACTCTAACTCTTCATCCTTCAAACCCGAAAGCAAAACAGAACAACCGTAAATCGAGGCTCTTAACAATTTAACTCGGATGGGATTCTTTATCGGATTTTTACATCGAGCCATTTTACGAAGAAATGAAATATCTTCTTTTAGCCATTGGAGAATCATGTTCCGATTAACAATATCATCAAAATTTGAAGAAGCATTATTTCGGCGTTTTTCATCATTTAAGGCGTAATTCATGCTTCTTTAACCATGCCCCCCATAGACTCTTCGTAAAGCCTATTTTTCAACACCTTTCGTTTGTCAATTATTTTTAACCCTTTGCCCTTTCTTTTCAGTTCATATCGTTTCAAGACGTTATCAAAATCTACTCCAAAAGCCACTTCGATCAAAGCGTTCAATAGCATAGCATTTCCCCTGTAACCTTCTTTAATTGGATAATAGCTAGCCTCTGAATCTAAGTAACACTTACCAATGTAAAGCCACTCGGCAAAAGTTAACGGCTCATTATAAGAAGTTACTAAAACAAGAATATCGTTTGGGCCCTTTTTACCATCGACAAGCGTTAATAAAACCAATTTTTTCAACCATCTGTCATTCTTTTGATTTTGTCTTCTTCTTTCTCGATAACGAACTGCCCTAAACCCTCCAATATTCCAATGTAATCTTGGAGCTTACCTCGGGTTAATCCAAATTCGTATTGTAATGTTGCTAGAGTTTTTGAAAGAGGGATTTCTCCGTTTTTATGAAGAGAACGGTGAATAAGTCTAGCTATCTCTTGGATTCTTTCTTTTCTGACTTCTGCTCCATCACGTCTTACCATAAAGAAGTCTCCATTGATGGTGTGTCTGTATATGTGTATTGAATTGGTTGTGAATGGATGGTAGAATATGAATGAAGATTGTTTAGTACATAGAAGATAGAAGATAAGAAGTAAGAGAAGACAGACGACAACACACAGATATATATACTCACCAATTATTCCCACTCCTTCAAAATCGGCCAAATCACAATCTTACCGTTAATTTCCATGCCAACCTTACGAATTTTCTGTTTGTTCATTTTTTCATGAAACTGAAGCCAAGATTTTGGAATTATTATGCCTTTGCTTGTTTTTCCATAGGTTATTATCTTCTTTATTAGTGGAGACAGATTAGCTCACCACACTAGTATTACTACAAAAAGAGATATAAGTAACATGTATGTTAACAATTACACAAATGTTATCGCCAGATTTTGAAGTTACAATCTTGAAGGAGTTAGCAAAAGAGCCCCTACGCTTCAGAGATTTAAAGAAAAAATTATTTCCGAAATTTAAATTACAACAAACCAGTAAATTTGTTTATACTGAAGAGACTTTTGCTGTCATTCTAACTCGCAAACTAAAGAAACTACTAGCCAAAGATTATATTTCAAGATGTGATAAAGGCCATCAGAATGTTCAATATTCACTTTCTGAGAATGGAAAAAGAAAGATTCGAGAATCAGAACTTATTCCTTTAATATCAGAAATTGATGAAAGGTGGTTTAAACCTTCACGTAACATGATCATTAAGATAAAAGAAGAACATCCTACACGTATGCCCGATAATTATTGTTTTACTTTCGTAGGTGATTTTCCTATTGCATTCACAAAAACTGAGGGAGCTTTGGAAGAGCACTTAATTTTTGAAAAAAATTTGCATGAACGTTATTCGCACGAAGTACAAAAAGTCAGGGACGAGATACAAAACTCACACCCCAATATACCAATGAAAGAATGGAACAATTTGTTTCATAATCGGATAAAAAAAGAAATTGGATACGGCGTGGGTGAATACTACAGGAAACTACATAAAAAGGGAGAGAAGCTGAATATGGCTGAAAAATTTTTAACATTATACGGCCCACAAGAAAAAATAGCAAAAGAAATCAACGAAAAAAGGAGGAAAAGGTAATTAGTAAAATAAAAGAAACCTCCTCGAGTGAAAACTCCAAATGTCCTCGAGGAAAATCTCATAAGAAATCTTCAAAGAAAACAACAGTAGGTATCTTTCTCTCAAAAAAAACAGTTGAACGGGCACGTTTTCATAAGTTAAATCTTAGCAGAATAGCAGAACAGGCTTTAATCAGCATTTTAGACTATTTAGAACCACAAAATACTAACTCAAGCTCAAACTTTCTTGATAAACCTTCTTCTCCGAAAGTTCGATGGTGGGCCGGACCGGATTTGAACCGGCGACCTTCTGCACGTCAAGCAGATGTCCTAACCAGACTAGACGACCGGCCCTACCGACATTTTAGGATGTTTTTCTCGTATTTAAGTTTCAGTTTCTATAAGTGCCAATAAACGTAAGGATTAATATACAGAATCACGGAATTTTTTTCCCGTAACGCTTAATAACGTTCTTGTCTGGGATAAAGTGTCAATGGGCGGGTAGATCAGCCTGGAAGATCGCAACGTTGGCATCGTTGAAGCCGCGGGTTCAAATCCCGTCCCGTCCACCATACTCGAACCCCGTTATTGTGTGATGGACGTGTTTTTAGGGTTATTTGGGATTTGAAAAGTAAGGGGTATTCTGAAAATACAGTGAAGGGCTATAGTAAAAGATTGAAGTTTTTGGCAAAAAACACTGATTTGGACAATACTGATGAAGTTAAGCGGTTTATTACTTGTCAAGAAGGCTGGTCTAATGCGTATAAAGAGAGTGTAGTTAATGGGTATGTTCATTTTGTGCGGTTTTATGGTCTTGAATGGGTGAAGCCTAAGTATAAACGGTCTGCAAGGTTGCCTAATGTTCCTTCAAGTGAGCAAGTGAATAAGATAATAGCTCATTCTGGAAGAAAATATTCAATGATTTTTAGTGTTTTACGTGATACTGGTTTACGTCCGGTAGAGCTTCACAGATTAACAATGAAGAATATTGACTTAGAGAAGGGTGTCATTTTTCCTGAATCAGCGAAAGGCGGACGTGCAAGAGCGTTAAAGCTGAAAACTGCAACTTTGGCTATGTTAAAAGAGTATGTGACTAAAAACAACTTTAGTTTAAATGAAAGTATGTTTCCGAACACGGATATTGTTTGTCACGTTTTTATGAGGATTAGAAACAGGTTAGCTAAACGCTTGTGTGAGCCTCAATTAAAAAAGTTTAGACTGTATGACTTGCGTCATTATTACGCAACTATGCTCTATCATAAAACTAAGGACATTTTGTTAGTGAAGGAAAAGTTAGGTCATAGACGGCTTGAGACTACGCTGATTTACACTCATTTGATAGATTTTCGTGACGAAGAGTTTACTGTAAGAGCTGTCGAAACTGTAGAGCAGGCCACTAAACTGATAGAAAGTGGTTTTGAATATGTAACCGAAATGGGAGATGTTAAGCTGTTCAGAAAACCAAAGTAAGTGAAGTATTGTGATAAAGACGACAGAGAAATCTCTAAATCAGAATACGAAAAAATGAAACAAGTTCTCGAAAAAGGCGGAAAAAGTTAAAGTTAAACTGCAAGTAACAAATGAAGAGGGACGCATAGTGGATGATAGAAGTATACCCGCAATAATGCTATTATTGAATTTTGTTTTTTCCATCTTTGGTTTATTCTTAACTGATTTTTCTTTAATTTTTGTATTTTGGAGCATAGTATCACAGTTGTTTATGGCTATTGTCGCAATGATGGCTTATGAAAATGCTAAAAAAATTGAATTTATTGAAGCACGCTTTTGGAAAAGGTTTATCGAATTAGAGGAAAATGAGAAAATTACGAGAATGAATATTGAAGATTTGAAACAAGTTCTCAAGGAAGAAAAGAGTTAATGATTGATAAAAAAAGTACATATCATATTTTCATTCACAAACTCCTTTAGCTCGGTAATCGTTTGCAACATTCAATAATTTAATGTAGGCTTTTCCATTCTCTACAAAAGCCCATATGAGCGTAAACGCTACAAATGTTTCTCGCTGAGTTCCATAATAATTTGTTCTTGTTTGTGTAACTGCTTCTATTCGCCTGAACTGTTTAGTTTTTATTAAAGGCGTATTATCTGCATCTCGGTTATCTGCTTCAATAATGAATAGTTGGTGAGCGTGTGGGTAAACCTCACGTATTATCTTAGTGAAAGATTCTTCGTTTATGTATTGGATTGTTCTGTGTAAATAGCGGCTATTGTCTTTTCCTAAGGCCTTGTTTACTATTGCTTTTTGTTTCTGAATGGGATAGTCTTTAACGAGTTTATCTAACCTTTTTTCGTAATCTGCATCATGAGTTTTCAATGTAAACTATTTCCTTTGTTGCTCTTAGCTAAAGAGTAACGTATGTAAGCACGTGACGTGATCGTGAGCGCTTCTTTTTCTTCTTGTGAAAGGTTTTCATTTGTCCAATTGGTAAACTCTTCTTGTTCTTTCAAAGCATCAGTGATTTGTTGTCCTTGATTCCATCTTATCGTGTATTCTGTAGGCTCCCCCTCTTCTGCTGTTATGTTCGCCAATTCTCTGATCTTAGTCAAAACATCCAACATTACACGAAGAGTTGCAATAGTGACAGATTCGTTTTTAGAATGTAAATAGGTAAAACTTGCTTTCTGGTAAATTTGCTCATACCTGTTCAGAACACTATAAAATGCTTGTTTTTTGTCAGTTAGATGAGTTATCGAAGGCTGCCATTCAGCACGGATTTGAAAATCTCGACTTACGGTTCTCACGGTTACTTGATATTTTTGGCTCAACTGTTTCTCTATGTCTGGCCGAGAAAAACCGTCTCCTTCCAGCTTTAATAATTCGGTTCTTCTTTCCACGATTGTTTCAGGATTGTGAGTGGTCATTTCTGAAATTCACTTTCTTACTTTTTGTTTCCCTATTGTGAATATTTGTTTAATTCTTGGTGACAATTCATCAAAAGAAACGGGTTTTCCCCCTGATAGAATAGCGGTTGTGTGCGCCTGAGACAGCATTTCAGAAAAAGGATCAAATGATTTTTGGTTTCTAAGATTAGTTAGTTTGGTAACTGCTTCTTTATAGTTTTCAAGGAGTTCTTTTTGATTTTTTTCTTGCTCTGTCTTCTTACGCCTATGATACTCTCTTGTCCAATCACGAACGTAAGCTTTCTGTTTTTCTTTGTCTGCATAAGGCATAGTTATACGTATAACCACAAAATATATAAGCTCTTTGGTTATATGTATAACCAGAGCTGGAAATTGGAGGCGGCAGTTCTATGGAAAAGATAAAAAATGGAAGAATCGAAAACAAAACCCGAAGGTTCAGTCTCCGACAACCTAGAAAACAGAACAAATCAACCTAAAAGTTTTTCGACAGTTTCTAAAAACAAACTTTCAGATTTTGCGAAAGCAATAATAAGAGAATGTGCAGAACAAACCCACTTTAGCGTATATGGTACTTTTGCAGAAGTTAAACGATATTGCCCTAAAACACTCTACACTATAGAGGAAGTGGGTAAATACCTTCGATACGTAAAGAGAGCCATAATAAGAAAACAAACAGTGTCCCCCCCCTTGCACCCCCCCACCCAAAACCTCCCACACGTGACTGACTCACTGACTCCCCCCACCCTCCCATTTTCAAAAAATCAAAAAATTAAATTAAACGTAGGAGGGAGTGTGTAGTGGGTATCGTTAAAAAAAGTAGCAACACATTCGTTTCTCATTTTGATACCTGTCTCTATCTTAAAATCATAGGTGTTCAATCAGAACTGCATCTTGGTCACTCTTTCCCTGTTATGTATTTGACTGTTGAGGGATTGAACGCTATCGGTAAACTTTCCCCTGAAGAATACGAGTTCTACAAGAATCGTTATACCGAGTCATTAGACGATTTTAAGCCGAGTCTTTTAGATCGTGCTTTAGAATCTAATATTGTAGTGAAGACGAGAGCTGCAGAAAGAAAAGCGCTTAATAGACATTTTGCTGGTGTGCTTGAACAGTGGTCAAAACTAAAACCTGAAAGTAGAGCTTACCACATAAAAGAGGCTTCTAAACATCCGACATTGAAGAACGCTAAACTTGTTGTGGATTTGGGGGAAACTCCAGAATGTTAGACTATGACTTCTTTTATGAGAGCTTAGATTCTGACGGTTGCTTTATTCCAATAATAAACATTATTGGAGTAAACAGTGTTTCTTTATGGAAATACAGAAAAGATGAAGTTCCAACATTTGAGGATTCTTTAAAGTGTGTTATTTCTGGATTCTTGAATGATTTGTTTCTCACGTTAGAGCATGAACATACACATAATATCTTGTTTAGTTGGGGAAACATTGACGCTTGTAATAAGTTAGACAATTTAGCTGATATGGGGTTGGCTTTTTAATGTTAGACTTAGGCATAAAAAAGCGTGACTATAACGGCTTATCTATCTTTGAGTTAGCTAGTCACCCTATCACTCATGCAACTGTTTGCTCCGGAGCAGAACATCAGAAGTGGACGGGAACTTTTACAATAGATCGGACTGAAGGTAGCTATCGTTATGGTGATGAGGTCCAGTTTGTTGTTTGGAGTCTTGAGCCGCCTAAAATCAAGATGGAAAGAGCGTTTAATGATGGATATTTTAGAATAGAAATCTGCATCCCTAAAGAAAATGCTATTCATCTTTTAGAGGATGCGCTATCGAGGCTTTATAATAGTGAAAACAGGGTGGAAGCGAAAACGGTGGCACAATTCCTATAATTTGAGGGGGTGAAAATATGCAAATAAAAGACATAAAAGATGGTCAACAAAAAATAGAGTTAACTGCCGAAGTGATAGACAAATCAGAAGAAAGGAATGGAATATCTAAAGTTACTGATGAGGCTTTCAGAGTAGCAAATGCAACAATAAAAGACGATTCGGGTACAATCTTGTTAACTCTTTGGAATGAGCAAATAGAGCAAGTTCGTGTAGGCGATAAGGTGCAAATTAGTAATGGTTATGTTCGTTCTTTCCGTGACGTTTTACAGCTTAATTCGGGTAAATATGGTTCATTATCAGTGTTAGTGTAATATTCTGCTTTCCGTCACCGCTTTTTTGGTGACTACCCTACTTTTTAGATTCTCAGTTTTTCTGCACATTCAGGACAGAAGTAACGGTTAGCTGCTCGTCTCTGTTGCCTTGTGACCCTTTCGCCTACATGGAAATATCTGTTACAGTTTTGGTGACTACATTTTAGCTTGTGCTTGTTGCGTGTATCAAGAATCTGGGTTACAGTTATGTTTTCCCAAGCCATTCTAATCAGATATTACTTTGAGGTAACAAAATATTTAATGTTTTTTGTCTATTTAAAAGAGTAAACAACACTGATTGGAGAGTAAAGCACCATGTAATCTAATATTACTGTTATCTGGAGATAAAAAAAGAGGAAGAGGAGATTATGGGTTTGGTGTCTGTTTATTGTTGGTTATGGAGCGAAATGGACCATACCCGAGAAACTGCCATCCCCTAATATTTTTCCTTGTCCTTTAAGATTCGCAAGATCATCTGTGCCTCTTATGATAACCCATGTTCCTTTTTCAAGCAGATCAACATCTCTATAGAATTGACGTCTTATTGTCAGTATGCCATTATAGGGATCACCATTTAGCCACACTGTGGCTGGATGAGTATCATTTCCAATTGTGTCAAAGCTTTGAACCCTAACTGGTTCTCGTGTGGGCCAATTAGTATAAAATCTCCAACTTTCTCCAATCCCATTTCCCTCAATGTCCCCTGTCCACAAATAGTTTCCAAGTAAATAGGTATGCCTGTTACCACTTTTTCCTTCCATACGTCCTAAGACATCTATTGGTGGGGGTAAAAACGTATTCTCAGCAACCAGAAGAAAGCTGGATTTTTTCGCATAAGCTGCAGACAATGTCAAAGTTAAAATAGAAACAACTAACAAACTAGCGAAAACACCTAAAATTTTCTTTTTCATTTTTTCACCTCCCATTTCTTCCTTCGTTTTCTTGGGGAGTAAATGAGAACAATAGATTCTTATCACAAAAAGAAGAATCGAGTTTCTTTATTTGACTTGATAAATGATGAAGTCTATGTTTTCTTCTATGTAGTATTGGAATTATCCTAGGCTTTAGCACTGAATTCGTAACCTTTCTCCCCCAAAAGGTTAACAATACGATTATTAACAAAAAAGAAATTAAAACTTTGTACTAATATTAAAACATAAATTAAATACAACTATTACTACAAGAAAATATTGAGTAGTCGTCAATTAATGTTATTATTTATTATGTTTTTAGCTTCATTTGATCAGCCAGAATACAAATTGCATCAATTCCGTAATAATTCTATACACTTAATCGAGTCAAAACTACCCTTTATTGTGTACAAGATACAAGATATAATCTGATGTTAATGTTCTATTATGAGAAAAAAAGAGGAGATGCGTACATGTTGTTTTCTATCTATTTTGGTACTTTGGCTGTAATCTTTGATTTTATTAGTAACACTGCAATTGATCCGACTATGAAGAATGGAACTAAAAGAAACAATGAGAACTCAGGAACTACAACAGGACCTTTCCATGCACCCAGGGTACCCACGTTATCTATCGCTCTGGCATAAACTGTATGGTTGCCAGTTACTTCCCCCATGTTGTATTGCACAGAAAAATGTGTGGACTCAATACTAGCAGTGTTCACCGTTACAACATCTCCCACTGTATTAATATCTCCATCCAAATCAATTTCAATACGATCTATATGATTCATCATCCCCCATACTCCAGGGTCTGCCTGTGGTGCTTGATGGGAAGCCGTTATATTCAGAATGAGGTCAGTTCCACTAAAATAATGATCTATTGAGTCTATTTGTCTAGTTTGAGCAGATATAGGGTTAATGTTAAAACAAATAATTGTCGAAAGAACCAAAAGCAATCCAATGACTAAACTTTTTTTCTTATTCACTCTTTTTCACCTCCCCTTGATATTTTCTACCTAAGAGAAGGATTGACAAAAATTACCTATTTGTCTTCTCCCCCTTACACTTTGAATATGACTTTTTTATTAATAATATGTTACATTTAAGTTTAATTGATAATATTAACAAAAAAATTGGTTAGAATGCTCCAGATTCTTCAGTTCTGTTAGGATGTCTTTGAATGCGATTTGGTTCTGTAATTGTCAGATTTTGGATTCATTGTAAAATCAAACAGGAAAATAACTAAAAAAAGCAAATAGTAAATACAACTTTACACATTCTTTTATTGGAGGCTGAATCATTAATGAAAAATAGTAGTTTTGATGAAACTTTTACAAAAGTTTCTGGGTTCAAATCCCGTCCCGTCCACCAAGGTTCTTTTCCAAAATAAAGCTTAAATTCGAGATATTTTAATAAAATAACCTCAATTATGGATTTTACAAATCAGATTTTTGATACAATGTCCCTCTATTTCTTGAAAGCGTTTGAATTCGCATGTTCACCCATTTCTAACAACTTTATATTAACGGCTGGACTTGGACTGGAGACCGATGGTGCCATCCCCTCCATCTTTCTTTTTTTTCATTCTTCAAGTTTTTCTACTCTTCTGAAGATTTTGTATCCGGTATATCCGCCTATTAATCCCTCTATTACCATGATTGGTATTAGCAAAAACATTACGGGAATAAACCAATTATTAATAAGCCTTTCAAAAGGATAGAAAAAGATCGACAAAAATAGAAGATTCCATATTGCATGTGTTGCCCAATAGTAAACTTGAAAAAGAATAGTCAGCCCTAACAATTTTTTCTTTTGTATTAATTATAGTTTTAATCCTGACTTCATACTATCCATAGCGTCTTTTGCATGCACTTTAGCATGTTCAGCCATTTCTTCTTTTGTAGCGAGTATTTTTCCGCATTTTGGACATTTCAAATCCATAAAAATTTCACCTCCACAGCATTGCAACAATCTGTTTACAATAATCCCACCTTGATATGCTATTTGTTCTTTGCATGCCAAAGAACTTTCGAATGTTGAACATCACTTTTTGATGGTCTGTAGTTCTCTGATCCATTAAAGCTAGCATAAACCTGAATCTTATCGTCCCAAAAATCCTTCTGTTTAGCTACCCAATCAATAGCAAAAGTCCCATCATTGTTTGTTGCACCAGAAACAAGAAGGTCATCTCTCATGAATGAACGATCTTTTTCCATAATATAAATTTCTGCACATCCTACCCCCTCAACTGTATCATGCATCGTCAGTTTTCCTCTGAAAGTTACTGTTGAACCAGAACCCACAGACGCTGGTAAGGAATCCAACAACAAAACAGTATCATTAACACCAGTAGTGGGTTCTTTGCAGACTTCTTCAACACCATCAGTTTCATTCTCCCCTTTGACCACTTGGTCAACGGTTAAATCCTCGATCTCTGCATCACAACTCCTTTGCACAGCATCAATTCCATTCAATACACCCTGCTTAGTCTCATATGCTTCACTTGCAGCAATAATCTCCCCATTTGCAGCTTTTAGGTTGAATCTGAATTCAGATGCTACATCGGTGAAAAGTTCATATTTTGGATTAGAAAGCTTTTCCATGTCCATTGTTTTATCTTCGACATGAGAGTTACAATTGTTTTGAACAGATCTGACACCATTCATGCAGCCAGCTTTGCTCTCATAAGCTTCACTTACGGCAACGATTTTGTTGTTTGCGGCACGAAGTCTAAATCGATATTTTCCAGCCATGTCTTTATAAATTTGATATTTAGCTTTCAAAATAAAACACCAAATATTGATGTTTCAAACTAAGTTAATAAAATTTGTTAAAGTCCCAAGACAGTTTTAACAATCCAACCTATAATGAATGACAATGTACCAATTCCTAGAGTAATCAGTAGTGTTATTGAAAACATCTTTTTTAGTGATAATTCTTTGACTATTGAGACATAATAAGTAAAGAAGATAATGATTAGAAAACTATTGAAAGCAGAAATTCCCAAAGCCATAAAAGGATTTTGGGTAAAGAAAAATGGAATAATCAGAAAAAACACTGTAATTAAATATATACTTCCTTCAAAAAATGATTTCTTAATTGCCTCTTTGTTTTCTATGGTTCGTTCTGTAAGGAATAATTCTATTTCAGAGGCCGAGCTTGAGAGAAACTGAGCTATTCCAGCAATAAGTCCTGCAAATCCAATTAATGCAGGGTTTTGAAGAGCAAAAGTAAAACCTGCAAGTTCTCCTGCCAACTCAATCATTGCATCATTTAAGCCTGAAATAATTGAGCTCAAATAGTCTAACCTTTTCTCGTCAATCATTTCAATTAATAGTTTTTCATGTTTGCCTTCCTCTGCCAAAATATTGTTAGCTGCTGGAAGTTCCTTTGATATTTTTTTGTAATTTGTTTGTGCTTTTTCCTCTTTTCCTTCTAACAGTTTCATCATAAACATTATGCCGAAAATTTTTGAAATAATCAAGTATTTTAGAACTACAAGTTTATCTGGATTGACTTCGGTTTGGGTATACTCTTTCCATTCATTATAGTGACGAAGTTCATCTTCAGAGATTTGTTTTAGAATTTTAGAATTATTTCCTTTAGTTTTTTCAGATAATTTTCTATAGACCGTATATTCCGTGATTTCTTTTTCTTGAATTTCAATAAGTTTGTCTTTGAGATTAGAGTTTAGCGTCATTAGGATTAATCCATTTTAATAAAAAAGGAGAGTAGGGGTTATAGGATTCCCCATTTTTTGGTGACCTTCACTAGTATGAAGATAACGAAGGCTACGATGATGAAAGTAATCAAAGCCACCAGAAAACTTCCAATTCCGAACTCTTGGGTTCCTACAGCAATTGTCATAGTTGACAGGTTATCTATGCCGGGCAAAGCCAAGCCAATTATTGGCATTATCAAATCTGAAACCAACGATTGCACCAGCAGACCGAGATATACACCCAAAATGAAAGCAACAGCAAGACCCATGACCTTGTAATTTTGAATGAACGTTTTAAACTCATTCCATAGTCCCTTAGGTGCAGGTGGTGGCGGGGTTGGTTTTGCTGCTAACAGTTCTTTAATCTGTTTTAGTTCATTGAGCATCTCTTCTTCTTTTGTCATTATATTCACCAATGAAAACTAGTCTATGGGGTTTTGCGTTTAAAATTTTCCTTATCAAAAAAAGAAAAGGGGTAGCTAAAGTATTTTTTTATAATTTAACAACTTCTGCTATTGGTGCATTCTTTTTGACGGATTCAATTCCGTTTTTGCAGGAGGCTTCTGATTCGTAGCCTTCGCTTGTGGCGATGATTTGACCGTTTGGTGCTTTGAGTCTCCATCTGCACTTGCCCGCAGCGTCAGCATACATTTCAAATTTTGGCATAGCTGGCATTATTTTCACTCTTTAACAGATGTTTCATGGTGATAAGAACTTTTCTGGACTAAGTTTCAATTTGAACGTTGGGCTGTTCGTTAACTGTATATGTGTTATACAGGTATACAGATTCTAATTACCAATTAAGAATATTTTTTAGGCTCTAAATTCCGTAATAGTTAAAATGAAACCAGTCCGTTCTTTCAAGCAGATGCTAAAGAATAATGGTTACTCGGAAGAAGAAATCGAAAAGCTGTGGAAACGGTATGACTTCTCAGAGAAAAAAGGAGTGGCAAGTTTTTAATTCATAATAAATCGGTTTGAAATCTTCCTGAAAGAATTTAAAAAAAAGAGGGAGTTTTGCGTAGAGGATAGTTTCTTGACTCCAATGTGGAACGAACAACCATTTCCTTTAACTTCTTTTCGACTAAACTGTAAAACTTTGAAAAAATAGGGAGATTAGAACATATAGACAAAAATAGGATGATCTCCGAGGACACCGCCACTTTTCATACCCTTATGCAAGAAATGTTTTTCAACATTTCGGGCGATAGTTTCACTATCAGCTTTCCATTCATGCCAATACATAGGATTACCATGTTTACTCCTACCCCGTTTGGGATCATCAGTCACTCCAATAGTACAAGCTAAATAATTAGAAACAAAATTTTCGATAGCTTCTATCATTCCCGATTTATTCATAACATGTCTTTTTAAATCATTGGAATCTGAATTTATATGTTTTTTTAGCGTTACTAGCAACGTATTCACATTTTTTTATTAAATTAAGACAATTGTTTTCTTGATTGGACAAAAGGGGGAGTTTTGCGAACGAACATTTGGACAATATCCAACGTTCAAGAAAAAGCCAAAGGGTTTAATCTATCATTCTTTTCCTATTGTAAGAGTCCCATTTTTGAATCTAATTTTCGATCTAAAAGATTTCGCAAGGTCTTCATAATCTAAGCATGAATCATCATACTTCTCTGGATTTTTTTGTGTACAGAATCCACTCTTATAATAGACACAATTTGTTTTCTCACACGGAGAACGATTCATAAAATCCCCACTCTTTTAATGGGTATAATTAATTCTAAATATGCTTTTTCTAATAATCAAAGCAATTAAGAGTGAAAATAAAAAAGGGGAAGTTTTGCGGCAGAACAGTGGAGATATCTCCATCCTTAAGGTAACAGCCATTTCCTTAAAAGAATCCTTGATTTAGAGTTTTTGTTTTTCTTTAATGTGGTTTTGTAATTCATTAATTTCTATTGGTGTTGCAGAATCAATAAACTCTAGAACGTCCTTTTTGTTTCTAATTTCTTGCAGTCTATTTTTTCGACTTTTTGGTATAGTATAAATTGGATAAACCCGCCAATACATTCTGAACATTAATGCCTTCGGATCAATAGTCTTATTGACAAGCCCCTCGTCAACCAACTCTTTTAGATAGTTAGTTAATCTTTGTCTTGAGATATGTTTCTCTAACCCATTTTCAACAAATTCTTTAAGAAGATGGCTCCAACGTGTTTTTCCTTTTTGGTGAATGAAGAGAGCGATATCATATTTTGAAAAATGAATTGATCTCATTATAGTTCAAATCTTTAATAGGACTTAATCTATAATCAGACTTAATAATTTTATGGTTGCATTTTTTTGGGTTTGGGGCTAAAATTAATCCCTTTATTCTACTATTTTTTTATTTCTTAACTTTCGGATACTCTTTGAAATATACCTGATAAGAAAGAAGTTATAATCGGGTTAAGAATGAAAATTAATAATTAAGATCATAAATCGAGTTATTGTTGAAACTTCTTCAATTTAGTTGTCCTGTAATCGATTTATTAATCCAATCATGCTAGGGTGGAGTCGAAAAATTTTCTTTTCTTTATTGAATTGAACTAAATCATATTTAGTTAAGTAATTTAAAATTATTTTTAAGTTATATTCCTGCAACGAACAATTTGACATTATTGTCTCAAAATTTAACCATTGTCCAGATTCGAGAATAGATATTACTTCAATGACGCTCTCCATCTTTGAAACATCCAAGACTGATAACTAAAATCTGTAATGGTTAAAACGGTTTGTGGAAATATCTTAGAGATTATGAATTATTGTTTTCTATAGTATAATTTAATTAACTTTTTCTCATTATTGATTTTCTTTAAAAAAACCTATTTGATCTAGAAATATTTGTTAATTAGATTGTTAACAAGATGACCGGTTGCAGTTACATTTGTTTTCATTGAGCGAATACTCGATATCGAGAAGCATATCTTCGATCTCATCAATCATGTTTTTATCACTATTTTCTCTAGTTTCTTCTAAAACCCTTAAGGCTTCAGTTCTAACGGCGTATGGATTTTCGTTTCCTTTTTTGAAGTTTTCATACTTCAATTTGAGATTGACAAATATTGTGCTCATAGGACCTCGATTCAAGAAAGAAAATAAACCCAAATAAAGTTTCCTAAATGAAAACCAAGGACATTCTTCATTAAGGAATTTGGATTCGATTTAAAGCGCGGTATTAATGCGAATCCAATTTCAAAATAGTCATTATGACGGTATGATTCGGTTCTACCGTTGTCCTATAGTTCTATTAGTTCTATAGTTAATTATTCTCGCCGTAAGAATAATTAAGATGGGGATGTGGAAAGAAAGTGAAAAAAAGCAAACGTGATTATTGACTTATTTCACTCACTCGCCTTTTTCAAACAATAAGTAATGATTAGCATTGTATGAAATCGGTCCTGCACCCATACCCGCCACTTGATATGCATTTAGAAACCAACCTTGCCTTTGATATTCTTCAATTATTCTACCGACATCCTTGTGATGCTTTACATCCACACATTTCCATTCTTTCAATTCCGTTGCTCACTTCCAATTAATTATTTTGGTAAATCACTGAATACTTTTTTTAGATTTTGTTGATATTCTTTAAGGGCGCTACGTCCTTTTTTTGTTAATTTCAGTGCTGTGTGGGGTTTTCGTTCAATGAATTCTTTTACAATTTCTACATAACCTACCTTATCTAGCTTGGTTAAATGGGCTGAAAGATTGCCAGGAGTTATCTGAAGTTGGTTTTGCAGGAATAAGAAGTCTGCACTTTCAACAACATAGAGTTGGGTCATAATCATCAATCTAGCAGGTTCATGTATAACTCGGTCAATGTTCTTGAGATTAGCGGGATTCTTGGGCATTAATCTTGTCACCTTGTGGTAGTGGATATTTTTGTATGAATCGCATCAAAAGAACAAAGCCACTGATAACGATTACAAACCCACTGGTTAATAAGAGATATTCAAATGGAATCACTATGAAATAACCTGTGGAAAAAAGCACAAATATTAACAATCCATATCCATAAAGCCGATTGAGACCCATAATGTATGCGAATAGGCTCGATATAGTTACCGCTCCAATGCCAATGATTATCATGCTATTTGAAATAAAGAAATCTCTTAATGTTAATGCCCATCCTTCACCCATAGATGCTCCAAAACCAAACACCATGAATGCCCCCAAACCCACTACCATTAGTCCTAGAAATATTGCCATCATTTTGTTTACGCCTCTAACTCCAAATTTTACATATCCAATTCTTGGCATTGTTATCCGCTTCTTTGCCGAAATCCAAAGGGATATCATTATTGCAGGAAAAATTGCTGGAATAATAAACCACATGCTAAAGTCGGTCATAGTCAGTAGAAAAATACCTGTGCCCACTAATAGAATATAAACGCCAACAAATATGTCGAGCAAGCCGTCTTGATGATATGACATGTAAGTTTTTTTCTCGATTTCCCTCAAACTGTTTTTATTGGTCATTTAATCGCCTTATGTAATAAACTATATTCTAATATAAAATACTTTGCATCACAAAGTAATTTATTACAATAAAAACGGCAACAATGTTGATTATTTCTAGAATTTTCTACCATAGCTCTTTTTAACATAGTTTGGTTAATCAATTATTGGAGAAAGTAGAAATCGGAAGTTAGATTTCGGATTGCTGGAGAATAGTGGAGATGTCACCACTAGGGTAAACATTTCAGCGAATTTATCTTTTAAAACAATTTGTTTTCTTTCTAAACACTGTTACTGAAAAGAGGAAAAAAAGATTGGAGAATGTAGTTTAAATTATTACACCACTCGGGATTTTCTTAAAACCCCAATATATGATATTTATTATTTTGCACTTTTTGCATTTATAAGAAATTTCAATAATATTTTCTTGCATTAAGGCATTTTTGTTTCTTGCAGCATCAGGATGCATATCATCTGGAGAATATACTTTCATTGGATCACCACAACCAGTACAACTAAATATTTTTTCAGTCAACAAACAATCCCCAACTTGTAATAATCATCGAAATTTAAAAAATTTATTGGACTCCCAAAAGAAGGATTTGCAAAAACAAGTTACTTTTATGAACTGAACCAGAATAAGCTATTATTATCCCTACACATAATCAAAATAAGTTTGATCCAAAATGAGGACAAAGCTAAAGATATCTCTCAAACAAATTCCAAAAAATAAGAGACGAATTGGATTATTTATTTTAGCGATTCTGGTAATGGTTTCTTTTATTATTCTCTTTCACCTTTTAATGAGTCTCCTAATACTCAAATCAGAAGTTGACATCACTGGTTCTATGCTCCAAAGCAATGATGAACTTGCAACAAACTACAGATGTGTGTCTGTAGAAGTATACCTGTATAATCCTGGTGGTCCAAGAAGAACCACAGTTTGGGTAGAAATCACCAATCAAGCGACCAATGTTTCCTTTTCCAAAGCTGAATCAGTTCAAATAGAATATAAGAAACCAAGAAAACTGACCATTGAATTTACTCTTGACAAACTAATTTATTCTGGAGAATTCGATCACAGAGTATGGTTAACTTATCCCAATTCCCAAGATTAAGATGTCCAATCTACAAGCTTTATGAAAAAGGGATTAAAATTTAGTCCCCAAACCCAAAGTGCGACTTTACGACCGTTTTATCTTTTCTAACGATATTTTTACAAAATCTGATATTCCCATTTTTTCCGCGAAATTTCTAACAAAACGTATTCTATGTTCTTTTGTTATATCTAAGATAATTAACGAAGGAATTACCGCAATTAGCAAAAAAATCGGCAATCCGAAAAAGAACACTAAAAACGCAATTAAATTAATAGGATTTGCTAGAATCGGACCCATTAGTTCGTTCATATAAACTAAAAGAAACTGGAGATATGAGAAGGCGACTCCGATTCCTGCGTAGCCTCTCAGAAAATCTGTGAATCTCCCACCAACTGCTCGTGCCTCAACCAGTTGAGGAGTTCCCTCTACTTTTTCCTTGTTAGAATACATAATCCCCGCATCATTCAGAAACCAAGTAGGCGAAAAGATTAGAGTGCCCAAACTAATGGTGAACATTAATAGAACAAGAAATCCTGGTATGTAAAGATTTGAATACACGCCATCTGTGAGTGCACGCTCTAGAAATTCTTCATTAAGAATTAACTCAAGTATCCAAGGAGCAGAAAATAATATTATAGAATTTATGTTAATTGCCAATAGAGCGGGAAAATATCCGCGGATCATTGTTCTAAAAGTTTGCGATCTAGGTCGATCTTGAATCCAATAAAACAATTTTAATCCGAAGATTTTTTTGTGTATAAATAAAAAAATTGGCGCCAAGAGGTATCCCCCAACTAATCCTCCAATCAACGCTGAAACTGGTACAATTACAAGTAAAATTAATTCTACCTGTACATACATGTCATTGCTTGGGACAAACGGAGTCAAGTATATTGGATCATCGAAAAGTTCGTTTAATCTAACATAAAAACTTAAACAGAGCAATAGGACGAAATATACGATAACAACTATTAAGGCTCTTTTGTACTTTGAAATAAATCTTCTAAGATTCGATTCCCTTGCCTCCCAACTATTCTTTTGTATTATTTCTTAATTCTTTTTTCTAGTTTGTGTTCATAGAGTATTAGAGTCGTCAGAAGTCAACCAATACATCTGAACTTTTGAGCATGACTATTTTTGGGTTTGGATTTGAGGGTTAAATTCTAATCCAAATTAATATTTTTGCTTCATTGACCATGGCTAGGTTTTTGGAATAATGTGACAATCTTTGGATGCTTATAGATTCATAATATCGTTTTAATCAATTTGTCAAAAATACCATCAAGCTAATGATAAAGTAGTAAAGTTGGAAGGGGCTAACTCCGAATCTTTCTAATAAACCCCTATGTCTGCTTTTAATGAAAATCGCACTTATAATTATTAGAATGAATGAGATAATTGCTGAAATAAGTGAATAGGTTGCGAAAGTGCTCCAAACTTCCACCAATTCTAATCGATACCAAAGTGCAACCATACCTGAAATTGTCAAGAGTCCAGATATAACAACAAGTACTAGATGCATTTTTCCTCTTAGAGTTATTATTTCACCCCCAGCGTCTAGAGGGAAAAATAATGCGCCAAGAACACCCGAAAACCCACTAACTACGAAAAGAATGGGTCCTATAACTGACCCTTGTCCATTGTTTATCCCCCAATGTAACCCAAGATAAAATATAAACAACAACACACTAGACGCAATGATGAAAGCATCAAAGAACCGTTTTCTTGGAGCTCCAACAGCAATCAACGAACTAATGTCATTGCGGATATGGCTATAGTCAGACCGCAAGAAACCCCCAAGAATCCACATCAGAGTATACAAGATCGGACTGACCATACCACAAATTGCCAAAGCCTGAAACATATTCATGTCACACATACCCTAACTATTTTTTCCTCTCACATGACTCCACTCGTTTTGGTTTAGAATTACCAGATTTCTCCTAAATTTGGACACTGGTATCTTATCGATACTAATTTCAAGTAAAGTTGGGTTGGGAATAAATTTACCTTCCAAGTATCTAATGGCCCTAGTTACCCTTAATGATGTTAGGATTTAATTGACCCATAATGCCCAATGTGTTTCGGGTCTCCCAGATTTCTACGATCTTACCGTTTTCAATTCTATACATTGATGCACCTGTATACTCAACCGTATTACCCGTCGGTGGTAACATATGGAAATTACCTTTTGAAGTACCTTGAGCTTCCCAGTGTGTTGCGACGATATCTCTCTGTGCGACCGTGAAGTAATTGGTAATAGTCAAGTCGGGGAAAGCTTTCCATTGAGTTTCCAACCAGATGTTCACACCATTGATTCCATAGTAACTTGCTTCGCATGGCATCGCTGTTGAATGGATGAGGATATCTGACGAAACGATCTTGTTCAGAGCAGTAAGGTCGTGTCCTATTAGTACATCTTTGTAAAAGCGTTTGACAATATTGCGACTGAGTTCGGTATCTACTAACGGATCACCAGAATATGGAGGATTGGTGGTGAACTCCTGGGATCTGACAAGTTCAAATGAGTTGTTTATTGCACGATAGATCTCGACTTTACGTGTATTCACATCTTTTGCATGTTGTGGAGGTCCCAATGCCACTACCACGTTTCCAAAGGCGGTCAGATTGTCATATTCTTGACCTTTGGTGTTTATTGTCTGTTGAAATAATTCGATGTTAGCCTTTTCAGCTATGGTAAGCTGACGAGGTAGCATATGCGGAGCAGCACCCATGTATTGCATTTCTGCAAGCGGATCCATTCCGAACCAATTTTCAGCTAATTTGCCATCCTCAAAGCGTACTATATTCACCATACCGTATTCTAACCATTTGTGCGTTGGTGGAATATTGTGATAAGGTTCGCCTGTAAAATGACCGTATGTGGGTAACAATACGGCTAGGTAATCATTATCGGTAATCATAACTGGGATTGGATGCCATGAGTCTGGCAGTGAGGATTTAAATGATGCCCAAGCTCTAACCATGCCTTCTGGTCCCGCTTGAACTGTACCACCAATGGGATGATGGAACACATAATTTGGCGCAACAACCCTGCGAACAGTATCCCAATCATTGGTGTTGAAAGCTTCGATGAATTGGGTCGCAACAGTTTTGTTGTTTTCATTTATGCCCTTCATTCGTTTTTTCTCCATGTTAACAAATTACCTCAGTTAATTATTTAAAATGCATGCGCGTGCGTGCACGTTTCACAGGTGAGAGTAGGTGAGTAAGAAAAAGAGAATTAGAGAAAGACAAAATAGAAACTAATGGTGGATCGAATATCAGTAATATTTAATTATATCAATTCTCATTGGGGGAAGTGGTACCCCAATCTGAAACTAGAAGCTTTATCTCCCCCCAGAGTTGGCTCAGTTTTATTTTGGTTGGGGTACTACTGTCTTTCTTCCAAGTAAACCGCAAAATGAATTTATACTTCTGTTTGGTTTTGGGATTATACTTCATCTCCCAAATGCCAAGTAATTTTGGGTACCCGTATTAATATTGGAGTTTTTTGTATTATTTGATACGTTCTTTATTCTATACCGTATCCAGATAGTTTAAGAACGAATTTAATTTTGTGCGCAAAAATGGTCGGATTGATTCAATCTATTGTAAAATGGGTAGCTATTCAACAAAAGTCTCTTCAATTGAATTTCATCTCATTTTGATGTTTGTTCGAGTTCGGAATTAGAATAAAGACTGTAATTTCATAAGTTGTTTATTTATCAAATTCATATTTTGAGTTATGCACATTAGTCAAGTTCCTGTGCTTGTATTCCCTATGTTGGTATTTACAATCGGTTTAGTTTTGATTATTTATTATTCTAAGAAAAGTTCAGAAACTGAATATGAAAAAGAAATGAAACAACTTAGACAAATGCAACTTTCAGGAAAACTTGACAAAAAAGGTTCTTCCGGATTAAAAATAGGTTAACAATTGATAAGAGTTCTTCTGATCAAAGAGGAATTCTTGAAAACATGCTCAAAGATGAAAAGATTGACTCAATTACTTACATCCGAATGAAAAAGGCTCTAAAAATCTCACTGAGCCAAAAGTTGAAAAAAATTAATGCCATAAACTGACAATTGTAAACTTCAGAAAATAAGTACGTATTATACGTAAATTTCTATTATTTTGTATTGAGGTCCTATCTGTTTACCCTGAGGAATGGATGGAAGGTACCATATTGAAGACAACATAGTAACTATGTATGATCGAAAACGAGTATATACACTACAAAAGAGATTTACTCAAACAATAAATTATCGGGGTCTATTCCGCTTTTGATCCATTGCTCTCTTAGCTAAAACTACTGCTTCTTCCCTTGTTTTGCCAAATAGTGCACCTATTTTGTCTGCATCTTCTTTAATCACTGCTGCACCCCCGATCATGATTACAATTTTGTCCTTTAGTCCTTCAAGTTCTATGGCAGAAATTAGGTTTGGAAGATTCTTCTTAGCAGCTGATAGCAAAACAGAGACGACTATAATGTCAGCATTTGCTTCTTTAGCCTTTGATGCAAAAGTTGTGGGAGAAACTCCTCGTCCAACATCTATAGTATTAAACTGAGCAGCCTTTAGTGATTTTCTGACCATATCTTTAGCAGTGGTCATTATGTCTGGGTTAAGAGTGCCTATCACAACGGTTCCAATTGGATTGATTGGTTCAGGTGGCTCTTTCTCTCTCATAGCTTTCAGCCAAGACATTTCAAAACTAACTCCTATTTCTTTTATAATTAATAATTAAATACTCTTTTAATGTTGCCGTTAATTCACATGCGACCTGTGACAGAAATATTGGCTTTAGGAGGCTCAATCATTTTTTTGGTCTGCTAAAATTAATTAATAAACTATTTTTGTTGAGGAAAAGATGAGAGGGACTGCGCTAGAAATCTCTCCAAAAGAAATTACCTCCGCGTAGCTATTACTTCTTCAAGTTGATAGATTGGACAAAAAAGGAAAAAGAGAGTTATTGTTATTGCAACAGTTACTCATCATTACGGTCAAGTTGCAACAAGACGTTTGGTTGCTTATTCGAGCCTGTCTTTTGATGGCTTAGGCAACAACACCTGTGACATAATCGATAATTGCTTTTAGGTCCTCATCTGGGGTTTTTAATGGCATTACGTTGAACATTTCAAGTAATTTTGGGGTCATAAATACGGGAAGACTTGGTCCTAAGCGAATATTTTTCACTCCCAGGTAGAAAAGAGACAGCAGAATGGCTACAGCCTTTTGTTCATACCACGAAAGTATAAAGAACAATGGCAATTCACTTATCCCACTTTCGAAGATTTCTTCAAACGCTTGAGCTATTTTAATAGCTGAGTATGCATCGTTGCATTGTCCTATATCTAGTAATCTAGGGATGCCGTCGATCTGGCCTATGTCTTTGTCGAAGAACCGAAATTTTCCGCAAGCCAAAGTTAGTACGAGAGAGTCATTAGGAGTTTTCTCAACAAACTCGGTGTAGTAATTACGTCCTGGTTTAGCGCCGTCGCAGCCGGCTACAAGGAAGAAAGAATTGACATGCCCTTTCATTACTGATTCAACTATTTTGTTCACCAATGAAAGAAAATAGTTTCTGCCAAAACCAACAGTTACGGTTTTATCCTCCTTGTCTTGGCTGAATCCTGCCATTTCTAATGCTTTTTCTATGACAGGTGAGAAGTCGCCACATGCTATGTTAGAACATTCAATGTGAGTTACACCTGGCCAATTTACCGGACCAGAAGTGAATATGTTTCCTTTGTATTTACCGGTAGGTTTCTGAAGGCAGTTGGTGGTCATTAGAATTGCGCCTGGAAAATTCATAAATTCTTTTTGTTGATTTTGCCATGCGGTACCGTAGTGGCCATAGAAGTGAGGATGCTTCTTTAAGTTGGGATAAGCGTGTGCTGGAAGCATTTCTCCATGCGTGTAAACACAGACTCCTTTTCCTTCGCTTTGCTTTAGAACTTTCTCTAGATCTTTCAGATCGTGACCTGAAACTAGAATTGCCTTGCCTTTCTTATGGCCCAATGGAACTTGTGTGGGAGTTGGATGACCGTAGGCTTCTGTGTTTCCAGCGTCCAAGAGTTCCATGGCTCTGATGTTGATTTCGCCACATTTCACAGCGAGATCTAAAAAGTCATTGATACCCAGCGACTTGTCAAGGGTTGCTGCGAGGCCTTGCTGAATAAACTTGAAAACTTTGTCATCCTTTTTTCCAAGGCTATATGCATGATAAGCGTAGGCTGCGACTCCTTTTAATCCGTAAATTAGGAGCCAGTGAAGCCCATTCAACTCAGGGTCGATTGAGGGATCAGCCTTCACCCCAACCTGTTTTCCTTGTCGGATCAGAGCTTCCTTCGTCTTTTCAAGGGGCAAATCAACTGGACCATGGAAGTCGGTATATCCTTCGGCTAATCGCACCTTTTCACGCAAGATGTCACGGAACTTTGCTGATTTGTTAATATATTCGATTAATGTGTCTGGATCAAAGTTTACATTAGTTACTGTGGTGAAAGCTGACTCGCATATGAACAGGTTTATTTGCTCGTCTTTGACGCCCACTTTTTGTCCTTCTAATGCTAACTGAGATAATCCTCTGAGCATATAGATCAACAAGTCTTGAAGCGCGGCGACCTCAGGATTTTTTCCACAGACGCCGAAAGTTGTGCAACCTTTTCCCTTAGACGTTTGCTCACATTGATAACAGAACATTTGATTTCCATTCACAAGATTACACCTATCATTTAGATAACTGCCAACGCAAATATCTCTTGTCCTATATTGTGTGCGCAGGTTAAGTGGTAATATTTATCGTTAGTAGTGGGTTAATTTTGATCCCTAAACCTGTTTTCGTGAATTGCGTGTTTTTCTTTTAGATGTTTATGTTTAATCCTTTTGCAACGCGTTGTCCGTATTCTGGGTCGGCTTTATAGAATATTTGTGTCTGTCTAATCTGTATTTCTTTTTTAGCATTGCACAGATGAGTAACTATGTTTCCAATTAGATGTTCTCGATTTTGATCGGTCATGACTTTTCTGTATAGAACTCCAGGCTGCACAAAATCATCGTTAGTATGAGTATATTTTTGACGAGCAACTTTTCCTGTAACTTCGTAACTTGGTTCTACAGTTTCAATGTCTGGTTCTGGGCCACTAAAACTATTAGGATAATAGTTGGGCGTACTTTCACCATTTTTATCAAAACGCATATACCCGTCACGCTGATAGTTCTCTGCTTTTACAGCTTTAGGTCGGTTAACCGGTAATAGATGATAGTTTGGTCCTAATCGGTATCGATGAGCGTCATTGTATGCAAAAAGACGACCTTGTAACATCTTATCTGGTGAAGCTGTAATTCCTGGTACAAAATTTCCCGGGGAAAATGCAGCTTGTTCTACTTCTGCAAAGTAATTATTTGGATTTCGATTTAGAACCATTTTGCCTATTTCAATGACAGGATAGTCTTCGTGAGGCCAGACTTTGGTTACATCAAACACGTCAAATCTGTAGGTCTCAGCGTCTTTTACTGGCATTATTTGAATTTGTAGGGTCCAGGAAGGATAGTCTTCCTTTTTTATTGCATTGTGAAGGTCTCTTGTAGCACTGTCTGGGTCTGTTGCTTTTACTTGTTCGGCTTCTTGTCGGGTAAAATTTTGTATTCCTTGATCAGTTTTGAAGTGATATTTGATCCAGAATGATTCGTTATCCTCGTTATACCACTTGTAGGTGTGGCTTCCATAACCATTCATATTTCGGAATGATCTTGGGGTTCCTCTATCAGAGAATAGAATTGTTACTTGGTGAAGTGATTCTGGGGTCAAAGATAGGAAGTCCCAGAACATGTTTTCGTCTTTCAGGTTTGTCTCTGGATTACGTTTTTGGGTGTGAATAAAGTCTGGAAATTTTAGCGGATCCCGGATAAAGAATACGGGTGTGTTGTTTCCAACAAGATCATAATTACCTTCTTCTGTGTATAATTTTACTGCAAATCCTCTGGGGTCACGTTCAGCGTCTGCTGAACCTTTTTCACCGCCTACTGTAGAAAATCGTACAAAAACTTCGGTCCGTTTACCTACTTCTGAAAGAAATTTCGCTTTGGTGTACTTTGTTACGTCCTTTGTAACTTCAAAATATCCACCTGCTCCAGCTCCTTTAGCGTGTACAACTCTTTCTGGTATTCTTTCCCTGTTAAAGTGAGCTAATTTTTCGATCAAGTGAACATCTTTAAGTAAAACTGGGCCTCGTATTCCAGCTGTAACTGAATTCTGGTCGTCGTCTACAGGTCTCCCAAAATTTGTGGTTAACTTCTTGTGTTTGTCATTCATTCAGAAAACCTGGTATTTAAATGATGAAATTTCTATTTAACTTTTCGTTTCTAGTTTTATTCACATTTACAATAATCGTTAGTTCGTTGTTGGATATTCTGACTTGGGTGAATTCAAATTTGTTTCACATTAAAAAATGGAGGTTTGGGGTTAATTCAACCCTTTTTCCCCAGAAATAGAAAAAACCTATGACCGATCAATCAAGAGATTCATCCCACTCAACAAAGAATCTTAAAAAAGGTGGAGTTTGTGGGAGACGTATGCGTGATGTCTCCTTTTTTAGGTAACCGTCGCTAGCATAAATCTAAGTCTGTGTACTACTTTTTGTCAATTTTTTTCTAACGACTATAATTGCCAAAGTTGCCGTTACTACTATTGGTAATGTCATCCATAATGGAAACTCTGGGATAGAATCCAAATCTTGTTCAACAATTACCGAATAAGCCTCACCAGTACTTGAGTGGATTTTCAAATAGAAATTACCTGCTTGGTTGTGAATATCCAAGGTTCCACTTGTTTCTCCAGTACCTGCTGGATCCATGGAAACAAAAATTACTTCTTCCCCCTCTTTGTAAACATCGAAATTGAAATATGTACGCGGAGCCTCAACAAATTCCCATCGAATCCTCCATTCAACATTTTCACATGTGAAAGAATCTGTTGTTTGAGTAACACTTCCTAAATAAGTAAATCTTGCTACCTCACTCCAATTACTTGATGAAGCAAATACACAATTTAATGGAACAGTACTAACAATAATCAAACCTGTTAAGACTAATATCGATGTCAAGAATTTCAAATTAAGTTTCATCATGCCCCCCCTAAACCCATCATAAATTGTCAGATTTTAGTATTTATAACTACCGTAAAAATCAATAATTCTATATCAAAACTTCTAGGTTATTCATTTGTACCCGTTGTAAATTAAACTGCTCAATCTCATCTTTTTCTTTCTCTCCAGAAAACAGTAACATTGGAATATAATTTGTATAACGTTGGATACTAGTCAAGTTAAATCTCAGTTCAGTTATCATTCACACCTAAGTATTGGAGCAACAAATTTGGTTAGATGTGACGGAACGAGTAATTTTAATTAAGTAATAGAAAAAAGAAGGGAGTTAAGAGACTAGTTCTACTAGTTCCTTTTGTAAGGGTGCAATTCCCTTTAGTGTTCTATCTCTAATGTCTTTTAGGAATGGTTTGTAGTAGTAACGTAGGAATAAAAATTAAAGAAGGATGTTTTAGAAGTCTAGAAGACTAAACCCTAAAAGTCATAAGATTGGTTGCTACTGATAGAATTCACTAACTTCATTTGGCTATTCGATAAAGTCTCTTTCTCAATACCAAAGTAGCTATTGTAGCCGTTATGAATAATGGTAGAATAATCCATAATGGAAACTCTGGGATAGAGTCCAAATCTTGTTCAACAATTACCGTATAACCCTCAACATTACCTGAGTTGATTTTCATGTAGAAAGTACCTGCTTGGTTGTGAATGTCCAAGATTCCGATTAATTCTCCAGTAACTGCTGAATTAACGGAAGCAAAAATTACATCTTCTCCTATGGGATAAACATCGAAATTGAAATATGAAAATTGAGTCGGAACGTATTCCCATTTAATCCTCCATTCAACATTTTCACATGTGAAAGAATCTGTTGTGTGAGTATTAGTTCCTGCATAAGTAAATCTTGCTACCTCACTCCAATTACTTGATGAAGCAAATACACAATTTAATGGAACAGTACTAACAATAATCAAACTTGTTAAGACTAATATCGATTTCAAGAATTTAAAATTAAGATTCATAATGCCCCCTACCATCAATCATCAGGTTTCAATATTTATAATTATCGTAAACTCTTACACAATCCGAACTCTAAATGAAACCTCAATAGATTCGACCAATTATCGCTATTTACATTATCCTGAACACTTAATCAAGAGAATTCCCCTAAGGATTTGAAATTCAAAGAATCACAGTTGGAAAAAACAGACTATTGGAAATTTAAGTAGTTAAGAGGCTTTACTTTTTGGGAAATATATAAGAAATGAAACGTAAAAAAACTCGATTGTTTTTTGAGCGACTATTATGAAACAAAAGAAAAATTACAAAAACCTTATATTTTCAACCATTGAGATATCTCCTTCGTTATTGAGTATGGTCGTTTTAAAATACCAATTCATTTAACAAAAGTAACTTGGTTTCAGGGGGTAATCAAGATATCAAAAGCAAAGCACTATAAAGAACACACAAGTCTCGAAACTTTGTTCTTCATTTTCACTACTGTTCAACATAGCACTAACCCTCATTTTCTCATCAACTGAAAACAACCAGAACTCAGCTAAAAAAAGAAAAAGAAAGAAAAAAATAAGAAGGAAAAAAAATGAAAAAATCAATAAACAAAACAAAAGCAACAGCAATAATCATTTTGACTATATTAATAACTTCTTCATTTATACTAGTAGCAAACATTACAGTTCAAGCTCAAACGTCGGTACCTTCCGACGTTACTCCCACGAATGTACAAGAAGGTGGTTCGATACCACTACCTACAGGTACTACCCCTGATTATGAAGTTGTTACCAACCCCTACCTTAGCGTCCGACCTGCCACCATAGGACTTAACCAGATCTTCTTGGTCAACTTATGGACTGAACCCGCAGTTCACGCAAGCCGATACCTTTCAGACTACAAGGTGACAATCACAAAACCTAGCGGAACCGAAGACGTCATATTAGTTGATTCCTATCGAGCGGATTCTACGGCTTGGTTTGAATATATTGCCGATGAGATAGGCGAATGGACTATCCAATTTGACTTTCAGGGTGCCTATTTCCCAGTTGGGAACTACACTTCGTATCCTGGGGCTTGGATAGGTCCTCAGGTCTGGAGTTTTGTGGAATCAGCTTACTATCTACCCAAAGCTGCTGCACCGCGAACACTAATGGTACAGGAGGAGCCAGTGCTTTCTTGGCCATATGGAGAGCCGTCAACCGACTACTGGGAACGACCAGTATCTCCAGAGAACAGAGGATGGTGGCCGATTTTAGGATACTTCCCGTCCACTGGTGTGACAGGGGGAGGACAAGGCTGGCCAGCTGACACAAATATCTACATGAATCCTGACTATGACTTTGTTCCATATGTCCAAGGACCAGAAACCTCTCATATAGTATGGAAACGAACTGATAACATTGGAGGTCTTATTGGAGGTGTAGCTCCACAAGAATGTTGGACTTCTGGCGGTAATGCTCCAAGTATAATCTATGCTGGAAGATGCTATGATAGCGTTACGAAAGTCGTGGATGGATTGGTGACTAGTGTATGGCAGTGCTATGATCTTCGTACCGGTGAGGTGTATTGGGAACGTGATATCGATACTTCTACACCAAATTTCGTAATGTATCAAAAAGGTTTTTCAGAAGTTCCCGGCGGTGGTGAGGTTTTTGGAAGGAACATGTATCTGTGTAGTATTAGCGGTGGAAATCTAAATAGGTATAATCCGACGACTGGTGCTTTATCACAACAAATCGACCTTTCTCCATTGACTTCAGCGACACTCTATGGTGATGATAAGTTCGTCAGCTTGCAGAATCTAGGCGGACAACGTTATTTGATCGAATGGACATTAGGAGTTGAAAACCTTCCACGTTTACAAACAGTTTACACAGTGGAAGTGCTGAACAACGTAACATGGCCATGGAATAATCTGGGTGATTCCCAAGATTTCGAGTCAATGATAGCTTTTGATGTTGGTGCTGTTACTCCGCCTGCTGTTGGAGCATGGGTTGGACTAACACTAAGGGCTGCCGACATGAAAACAGGCCAAGAACTATGGAGCAAAACAATCGAAGATGACAAATATTTCAGCAGTAGCACGGCAGTTGCCGACCACGGAAAAGGGGCGGTCGCTATGGGTAATGGTTATTGGTTGGCTTGGGATCTAAGGACAGGGAACCAAGCATGGAAAAGTGAAATAACAGATCTTCCTTGGGGAATGTGGTGGCCTTACAGCGTATCTTCAGCATACGGAATGATTATCGATGGTACCTACGCCGGAATGTATGCCATTGACTGGGATGACGGAAGCATAGTCTGGTTCTACGAGGACGAAACAGAATTCGAGTTCGAAACTGCATATGTTAATAGCGATGGTACAGCAGTTAACCCATTCCGTGATTCTCAAATTATTGCTGACGGAAAAGTCTACACTCGCAATCAAGAGCATACACCCGGCCAGCCCCTCACAAGAGGTTGGAGCACCCACTGCATAGATGCTTTTACAGGCGAAGGCTTATGGGAAATCGCTGGATATGGGAGCGCAGGCGCTATCGCCGATGGCTACCTTGTAGTCGATGCCGATTACTTGGGACAAACCCTGGTCATTGGGAAAGGAAAGAGCGCAACAACAGTCACAGCACCTGACGTTGCAGTACCAAAAGGAACCGCATTTACAATAAAGGGCACAGTGTTGGATCAGTCTCCAGCTCAACCAGGCACACCATGCGTTTCACCAGAATCAATGAGTACGCAAATGGAGTACTTACATATGCAAAGACCAATAAGTGGACTCCACGGCGATGAAACGATTAATGGAGTTACTGTGATGTTAAGTGCAATAGCTTACGATGGATCTTATGTTGACATTGGTACTGTTATTACCGAAGGATACTCTGGTACCTTTGGCCATTCATGGACTCCAACAGAGGAAGGAACATACAAGATTATCGCATCCTTTGAGGGAGACGCATCGTATGGCAGCTCATCATCGACAACCTGGGTTACAGTAGGTCCTGAAGCTTCATCTGGAGGAACAATCGAACCTGAACCAACACCAGAAACACCTTTGATTACCACTGAAATAGCTATCATTGCAGCTGTAGCAGTTGCAGTCGTTATTGGTATAGTTGCATACTGGGGACTTAAAAAGCGACAATAAACCCAATTTTCTCTCCCTTTTTTATGGGGAGTAATCATATAAAGGAATAAGGGACTGAAAAGGCTAAAACACAAAAGAATGAAGCATGATTCACCTTGAATATAGTTGGTTGGATTGTTTCATTTTTTCATCTCCAATAAATTCTATGTGTTATGCCTCAGAAATCCCTTCTTCCAATACTGATACATTCGTGGACATATGAGTTAGCATGGATTCCTAGAGTAGTAATGATTTACCATAATCTAAATTACTGGTTTTGGATTAGAAATCATCATAATTGGAATTGAAAGTGTAACAACAGGCTTAGAATTTCTTGGTTTCTTCTAAATTTAGTTACAGGTATCCTAGCAATTCTGATTGCAAGGTAAAGTTTGGGTTTGGGAAATTAAAATTTAACCCCAAACATACATAGAACAGGCACACGGACCTTTACTCGAACCGTTAGTATCTTCATTTACGTTTATTTAATCTTCAAGGACCTAGAAAAAGACAATTAACTTTCCTATTTTTTGTTTTATTTTATCAGATTTTGACATATTTCTTGTTTTGAATTAAGGTATATATCGTGTTTCACTTTAAAATTGATGTAAATTAGTGTTTTCCTGATGTAGTTTGGTGAATTTTAACACCGTTTTGATTATTTGAATAAAATGTGATAATAATGGTTAAAAACATAAAATTTAGTGTTCTGTTTTTCTTGCCAATCAACTTTTTTGGTAACCTGTTAGGATGCGTCTTTTCTTGAAGAAAAAGAAACCATGGTTCGATGTCCTGTTTATTCTAGAAAAGTTCCATCCCCTTCCATTATTTGTTACTTGCAGTCAAATGTATCTAATAATGCAAAAGATTGCCAGCGACAACCCACTTCATAATAATCTAACCCTTCTAATCCCTGCTGGATTAATCTACTTTATTGCAATTGGTTTTGAGTCCTGGAGAATTGGTGAAGAATATGAGCATCAAGAAATGAAACGAAGAATTAATTCTCAGACATAAACATTATTTTCATCAATTTTCCACATGTCCACCAATAAGAGTTTATATTTTCCATAAATTCAAAGCGTAAAAGTAGGGAAGATACAGTCCATCGAGACTTTGATTAAGGATTTGTTATTTTATCTACAGTGTAAGAACAACATTGCCCCCAAAGGGTATCGAAATATACTAATAGCTTATGTTTTGCTAATTCATCGATGATGTTTTTCACAATTCCCATTTTATTCCCATTAATTTTGTTCAAAAAATTAATCGACATTTCTCAACTGGTTTGGGTTTGGGATAAAATTTAATCCTGAAAATACATTTTATATTGAACCAGACTGTTTGATTTTATGAGATCTTCTGAATAGGAAATAACTTACTATAAACATGATAACTACACTAAGTATAATCATTGGTAGAAACATGTAAACTGGAAACATGAAATTATTTTCTGTGATTATTTCATCTAATATGAATTGGCTGTTTGAATCCGTTTCATATTTGTTTAAATAAGGAGAGTATGTTTTGATGGATATTTCATCTTTTTTTGGGGAAAACTCGATTATTCTAAGCCATCCATTTCCACCCTTAAGTCTGGCTTGATAATCAGAGAGTAACTGATGAACAAAATTTCCATCAACTGAACTAGTTAATCTTGCCTCGTTTTCGTAATGTCCAGAAAGAACAAGGAAAATCTGATCTGCATGGGGTTCCACAAGTTTTTTCCACATGATGTCTCCAATGGTTGATCGTGAATCAGCAAAAAAATTCCATCCGTCCACATAATCGTGAGTTGATACAATTATCTTTCTGTGGGGATACTGGTCAATTACGTTACTGGCCCAAGATAATATGTCATCAGTTGGATTGAATTGAATATGAAATATTAGGTAGTTGTCTCCTCCAGCTGAAAACAGTTGATAATTGTTTGTATTGATATTTTGATATGCTCCACCATACCAGCTTTCGTTATTGAATCTGTTAAAACCAAAATAATTATTATAGTTGGCTAGATCACCACCAGATCCTGCCCCATCATGATTTCCTGGAAGTACACCATAAGGTACATTTCCATCTAACTTACTCATGCTAGTGTTTGCATTATTCCATTCCTTTATGCTCAACGGATGGTCCACTAAGTCTCCAAGATGTGTGACAAAAACAATGTTCATTGATTCTTTTTTCTCAATTATCCATTGGGTTTGATTTTCGAAAATCCGTGGGTAGTTATTGGAATAGAACTGGGTATCAGGTAATACTACTATAGTAAAATTTTCTTCAGAATTTAGAACAATCGATTTTGCTTCAACTAATACGGATAGACTTGTCATTAGGATGAGTAAGCTTAGAAATAACAGAAAAAATCCATAATTACTCTTGATCTTCAATGCATTCCACAGTAAGCATAAACTTTTGATGGATAATAAGTTTCTTAAAATAAACTTTCTGTAAAACCGTTTCCACTTAACATGATTTGAATTTAATATTTGTCAGTTAGGGGCTGACACTCATATTGTTATATATGGTTTGCATTAATACAAAGCTCTATGGGGGATGATTAGATTAATTTCTCAATTTTCGCCCAAAAAATAATAAAAATATAAAAGGTGAAACAAAAATAAAAATTTCAATAAACAAAACAAAAACAATAGCCTTAAGCATTATGACTATTCTGATAATTTCTTCTTTAATGTTGATTGCAACTCCACTTCAAGCTCAAGAAACTGAAGTAGGTGTTCCCGGACCACTACCACCAGGTGTTACTCCTGACGGTACAATTAATCCCAATGCTCACCTTAGCTTTAGACCTAACCCCGTAGGACTCAACCAAATATTCTTGGTTAACCTATGGGTAACACCTGCATTGCACAGAAGTCGACATCATTCAGACTATACGATAACAATCTCGAAGCCTAGTGGACAAGAACACGTTTTTACAATGGATTCATATCCTGCTGACGCAACAGCATGGTTCGAATGGATTGCCGATGAGGTTGGCGAATGGACTATCAGATTTGACTTCCTAGGAACCTACTTCCCTGGAGGAACAGTGCCTGGTGGATTCTTTGAGGGTGCTTTTGTTGACCTACCATCAACCTACTACACTCCATCCACATCTGGAGACCTAACCATTACCGTACAGGAAGATATAGTGTATTCTTGGCCTGAACCTGGACCTCCAACCGGTTACTGGACACGGCCAGTACAGGTAGAGCACAGAGACTGGTGGCCAATTACAGGAAACTGGCCAGGTACAGGTTATGCAGGCTATGGTGATCCCAATTGGGATACAGTATACCCTGATACTAGCCCACTATATAGTGCAGATCATAAGTTTACTCCGTGGGTTGAAGGACCAGACAGTTGTCACATTGCATGGAAACGACAAGAAGATATTGCTGGTATTATAGGTGGTCAATCAGGACCAGGAGGCGTTATGACTTCGGGACCACCCTACCCATCCGTAATCTTTGCTGGAAGAGCCTATGATACATATACGAAACCAGGAACCGGAGGAACTGATTTTTGGCGATCCTACGATATCCGTACAGGTGAAATATTTTGGGAATACGAAACACCGCTAATTGCAGTCCCAGGATTCTTCTTTGGTACTTCATATGCTCCTTTGGCACCTAATATGATTGAATATGCAAGTCCGACAACATCTGAAGTATCTGGTGCTGAAGCAGCTGGAGGTTGGTCAATAAATCCAATGCGTATTGCTGGTGATAGGCTGTACAAGTTCGATCCATACACTGGCGAAATAACAACTAATGCTTCAATTGCTCCGTTGAGTGGAGGTACATTCGTTCGAAGTTCATACGCGCGTAATACGGATCCCTATTGCTTGACTGTGCAGAACCTTGGTGGCGGTGAGTACCGTTTGATTAACTGGACCACACGTGGAAGCACGAGCAACTTTGCTAGCAGGGTAATAAGTAACACAACCTATGCTCGTAGTAGCTTACCTAGCAATATCGACTGGAATGTTGGTCTAGGCGCAAATGTTGGAGCGATTACTACAGCCGGAGTATGGACTGGAATGGTGTTTACAGGTTTCGATCTGTATACAGGCGAAGAGATATGGGAAACAGAATTTCTTGATGAACCTTGGTACACCGGAATTGGATCAGTCGCTGATCACGGAAAAGTCGCTGATATCAGCGGAAATGGATATTACGTATGTGTTGACCTTGCCACAGGTGACTTAGCGTGGAAAGGTGAACGGATGGATTATCCTTGGGCAGCAGCTGGATTCGGAGCTTACTCTATGATGTCAGCTTACGGTTATCTATACAGAGAATCTATGGACGGCGTCTACGCTTATGACTGGGACGACGGAAGCATAGCTTGGAAATACGAAGCCCCAGCAAGAGCAGTATATGAAAGTCCCTACACGGCAAGAAACGAAGAGACCGTTTATCCATTCTATTCTTTCGGACAAGGTGGAATAATCGCTGACGGAAAATTCTTCACATGGAACTATGAGCACACAGAAAGTTACCCAATCACCAGAGGATGGAGTCTACACGCTATCGATTGCTTCACAGGCGAAGAAGTTTGGAGTATATTGGGATGTAATCGACCTGGCGCTGTGGCCGACGGATACTTAGTAGCCTCAGGCCGATATGATGGATACACTTATGGTTACGGTCCGGGTGAAAGTGAGACAACTGTTACAGCGTCTGATGTTGCAGTACCAAAAGACACAGGTCTTCTGATCAAAGGAACAGTTCTTGATATGTCTCCTGCTGCGCCAGGGGTTCCATGTGTATCTGCAAATTCAATGCGGACACAAATGGAGTACTTGCACATGCAGATGCCAATTGGCGGGCTTTGGGGTGACGAAGTAATATCAGGCGTTCCCGTGGCATTGACAGCTATTGGAGAAGACGGTTCTGTTATTGACCTTGGAACAGCTATCACTAATGGATATTATGGAACCTTTAGCCATGCATGGACTCCAACAGAGGAAGGTAGATACGAGATTATTGCTTCTTTTGCAGGAGACGAATCTTATGCCAGTTCAGCTGGATCAACTGCGGTTTTAATAGGCTCAGCACCATCACCGGGACCACAAGGAGAACCAGGACCTACAGGAGCTACAGGACCTTCAGGAAGTCAAGGAGCACCAGGACCTACAGGACCTACAGGACCTACAGGAGATACAGGATCAACCGGACCTCAAGGAGATCAAGGACCACAAGGACCAGAAGCAGAAGCGGGATTAATTACTCCAGAAATAGCCCTCATTGGAGCCGTTATTATAGCAGCTCTCATTGGCCTAGGTATCTATTGGATACTCAGAAAAGAATAATAAACCAAATATTTTCCCTCCCTTTTTTTGGGAGTAAACATTTAGAGGAATAAGGGACTGAAAAGCTTAGAACAATGGATCGGAAATTCTCATCCCCCTTAATGGTTGAGAGGACCTGAACTCATCAACAACCATTGGTCTAAAGCCTCAGAAATCCCTTCTTCCAATACTTATACATTCTTGGGTATTTGAGTTAGCATGGATTCTGGGAGTGGTAATGATTTACCATAGTCTAAATTACTGGTTTTGGATTGGAAATTATTAGAAATAGGAATAAGTGTAACAACGAGGTTTAGAATTTCTTGGTTTATTCTAAACTTAGTTACCGGTATCCTAATAATTTTGATTGCATGGTAAAGTTCGAGTTTGGATATTGGATTAAAATTTAACCTTTCCTTCTTTTTTGCACAAGTTTCGGGCGCACTAACACGATTTTCTAGCCCACTTTCGGGCATCGACTAAATCTTGTGTATTTGGGTGCCCCCGCCTAGCAAAACGGAAGGTCTTGCCTAAACATTTGTAGTAGTCATCAAGCAACCTTTGGTTTTTAGATTCTAATAGTTGTTTCACTCGCTTAAACGTCAAGACATCGCTTATACCGCCACCTGCCCAGGTCATAAAAAGAGCAAACCGCTTATTGTTATCTTCCAAATTCAACTGCTTTAAGAAACTGCGCATATTTGGACTTGGTTCCCCACCCCGAACCCACGTACCAATAAACACAAGGTCAAAATCTTTAAGTGATATTGTTGAAAAATCTAGTTCTTTCGAAATTTTGATTGCTTTGCAGTCTAATTCTTGGGCGATTTCAAGCGCAACTTTTTCAGTGTTGCCACTTTTTGTTGAATAGATGACAATTGAATTCATCAGGATTAACCTGCCAAACAAAGTGTAACAACAAATTTAAAATCTTTCTAACAAATCTTGAGCTGCCTTCTCTATAATTTTACATTTCTCTGCATGGGCTATTGCTGTTGTGGCGTGTTTTTGTGCCTTAGAACCGATTTACTTTGGGTTTGGGTTTAAAATTATAAACATTATTTGACTTTCCGACAACGGTAGCCTTGTTGCTCGTTTAGGATTGTTTATTTTGGATTCATAAAATTATTACCACTAGTTTTTAGTATTTATTATCATGAATAAACAAAAATTTTCAATTTATATTCTTATTGGATTAGTGTCAATTACGTTTTTTGTTGCTCCATTATGGGCAACTACGTTGAGTATTACTGTGCCTGCAGGTGAACAGGTAGATCAGATAATGGACTTGAAAGTTGATGATCATGTTAGTATACAGTTCAATGTCTTAGGGGCAGATTATAGTTACATTTCCTTTTCTCTTGTATATCCGAATTCGACTGAAATAAACTTTGGTGAGGTGGGTTTGTTTAGCTATAATTTCATAGGCGACACGAAGGGTGAGTATAAGATGTGTTTTGTGAACAACGATTTGGCTGAGAATAAGTTGGTGACTTTAAATTATGAAGTTGAATCCTATATGTTCGGTTTGCCTCAAACACAGTTTCTACTTGTATTTATCGCAGTGATCTGTGTTCTGATGATTGCTTTCTATTCTTTGTTAAGTCCACACCGATGAAGCTGATTGTCTTTTCCTATTTTTTTGGGTTTGGGATTAATTTTAACCTCTCTCCTACATACCCTTGTGTGCAAAATCCGCACGTACGCACACAAAACACAGAATTTTTAAAACGGCTGAACATATACTACATAATTGATCATGCATTTTTGAGGATGTGAGACGCGATTAAGATTAAAATGATAAACGTTGCATTGATTCTAATATTTCTCTTTTCAGCTTTTAATCTGGCACAAGCATTGACCAAATGTCCAACATGTCAAGGAGCTAAAGTAGTGAAATGCCCCGAGTGCAATCTGTACACGTTTGGGAAGCTCAATCCCACTTGTATAGTCTGCGGTGGAACCGGAAATATTGACTGTCCAGATTGCATCAATATTCCTATTGATACTGGAAACGGAGTTCCAACAAATGGTGATCCATTTGATGGAGGACAAAGACAAGATACTAACATTTCCTTCCCTATTGATTGGCCCATCCTTGGCGTGGGCATTGTTGCTGCAGTTGCCGTAGGTGTCTTTGTTTTTGTAAAACAAAAGAAAGTTTCAGAAAGTCACCTAAGTGAAGTCTCCTTAAACGAATTTCAAAACTGGGTAGTGAAAAGATTTTCAGGAAAAAATGCTTCACAAAGAGAAGCCAACATTGGAATAGATGGATATACAGTCGAAGGAACTCCTCTCTTAATAAAACAATCCGAAAACGTTGGTGCAAATGTAATTGATAGCTTCGCATCTGTAATCGGACGCCAAAACGCAAGAAATGGCATTGTTGTTGCTTTTAGTTTTAGTGACGATATATACAGAGGAATAGTAAGAGCAAAAAGAAATTACAGAATTGAAATAAAAAAAGTAACAGTTAAAGAGCTAATCTCAAGAAAACAAATATGATCCTAAACTATTTCTGTAGTCTTTCAGAATTTAGATCAAACAGTGGCAAGAATGAGAATTTACGTAAACAGGAACAAGAATACGATTGAGTTTAGGGGTTAAATTTTATTCTCTCTCATACCTACCCTAACGTGCAAAACCCCCACGCACACGTTCACGAGTAGTGTGAATTATTGATGGTTGTGTATTCCTCCTATAACCACCCTAATTTGTTCGCATCAACATCAAAATTACAGGCTTTCAGTTCCTTAATTAGCTTAAAATACCACCCACTTTTATATTCAATCCAAAGAACTCCGTTGTAATAGTTTGGAATTTCGAAATCTTTCTTTTTTTTATAAAGTGCAATCACGTTTTGTTTTCCAAGCCTTCCTAGAAAATAACCTAATTCAAAAATTACGTTTTGTCTTGCTCTATATTTTGCTTCAGCTGGAGTTTCTTCTTTGGGGTACGCTAGATCGTCTGGTGATAAAAGGACTATCGCAAAAGAAATGTGCGCATAATCAGTAATTTTTTCGATTATACCTCGTTCTCTATTTGGTTTTTCGTGTAAAATGATGGGATCAAGATCTAACTTTTGCAGGATTTGAGCTACATCTAATTTCATTTTGTTGTCATGTCCATGAACTACAAAAATCTTATTTGATCTAACCTGATTGTTCATTCTAATATCTGACTTAGGTGGAGATAGCAATAACTTTACTTTTCGTAGTAAACTTTTGGATGCATTAGTAATTTCTCTTAATTTTGCTTGTTCATGTTTACTAAATCCAGACTTAAATGAATGATCAAAAGCAGGAACCTGTTTAATGAACTTCAATTCTTTATAAAAGCCTAGAGTTTGTAAATCTTTTAATAACAAGTTATATGTTTTCAAGTAGGTTTCGTAATCATTCCAAAATTCTTTTGAAAAATCTTCCTTTGAACTAGAAGCAAGGATTTCTAAATCTATTATTAAAGAACCAAAATCTATCCCCATGTATCCAACCACTTTTAGAAACTAATTCCTTTACCCAGTATATTATGGATTGGTTTTGGGTTGGGGGTTAAATTTTATAAACGGGAAGAGTTGGTTTTTATTAGTAACAATTTTCCTTTATTAATCGTAATTGTAGCCGATTTTTTTGTAAGAACATTACTGATACCAAGAGTCTCAGTCATCTTTAATCTTCCTTTTTTTGGTACAAACTTTAGACCTGTTAATTTTATGCCAGAAACTGTCTGTGTCAAAGGAATTAATGAAACAAAATCCCCAATATTGCCATCTATTCTTCCTAATTTGGATATCAAGATAATTTCATGAAATTCATCAACAATTTTTACGTTTATGTCCGCTTCAACAGCCCTCATTAAAAGAAATATATTAGCAAGCATATGGTCAAGTCTGTCGCCAAAAACACATAACAAAAGAATCTCTTTAAATCCATATTCCATTGCATGTTCTAATGCCAGATGAATGTCTGTCTTATCCTTTATTGGGGGATATTTTTTGAAATTGCTTCCATTGTTAAGAAAAAACAAGTAATCTTTCTTACTGATAGAGTCCAAATCTCCAATAATAACGTCAGGAATTAGGCCAAAACTCTTTGCATGTTTGGAACCTCCATTGGCGGCAATAACATAATCTGATTCCTTAATCATTTTTTTAAAAAATTCTTTGTTTATTACCTTTCCATGAGAAATGATGACTGCTCTTTCAAATTTCATTTTATCCCAGCATTATATTTCAATTCATAATAATATTTCATCGAATTTTAAGTAAGATATAATTCTGTTTGCGATTTTATTCCTTTTTCGGTTTCATATTATTAGGTTTGGGTTAATTTTTAACCCCAAAAACCCAAAAAAAAGTTAAAAAAATTAGCAAAATAGTAT
>JBHORG010000030.1:0-11417 GCA_042565955.1 Thermoproteota archaeon
ATGCCTTCATTGTGGAAGAAGATTTTGGAGAAGAAGAAAAAATTCAAGAAGAGGAATATATATTTCAACAGTAAATGTATGTTAGAAAGAGAAATCCCAGTATTGTTTATTGGCTTGGCAATAGCCTATATCTGAATATAACTAACAGGTGCTCCAATAGTTGCTATTTTTGTTTCAGAAAATTCAAAGATGGGATTCAAACATTTAACCTGAAGCTGGAAAAGGATCCCACAGCAGAAGAGGTGATGGAGGAACTACGGAAGATTATCCACAGAAAGAATTGGGGTGAAGTTGTCTTCTGTGGCTTCGGAGAACCCATGGAACGATTGAATCTTGTTTTAGATGTAACTCGAAAGGTAAAGAAGCAATATTGGAAAACTGTTAGAGTTGACACTAATGGTCAAGGATACCTGCTTAATAAAGGAATTAATGTAGTGAGAGAGTTGGCTAGTGCGGGTGTAGATAAGGTGAGTGTAAGCTTGAACGCCCATAATGAGGAGACCTATAACCAAATCTGTAAACCTATGTTCGAGAATGCATACAAAAGCGTTTTGCAGTTTATAATAAATGCTAAGATAGAGGGTTTGGAAACAGAGGCAACAGCCGTAACCATCCCCGAAATTGAGATTGCAGAAGTAAAGAAACTAGCTGAAAGGCTTGGAGTAAAATTTACGGAAAGAGAATATTTTCCATTCTTCTGGTAGAATATCTCGGGATTCTAGACGTCTAAAATGATCTAGCAATGATGTAACGGATTTTAGTATTAGCCCTAATTTTCTAATCTACTGAAAACGAAACACCCTGCACCTATTGAGTTGAAGTAACCGTTTTTTAGTTAAGAAATGTATAAAGGCTTCTGGGCGTCAACGGTATGTGAAGTGGTTGTTGTGACTCGTGTTAGGGTTCAGAAGATTGAATCTATTAAAGATCCTGAAGGCAACCTAGGTAAACGTATCGAGCTGATTGAAGATCGGGTTATTCCTAGGTTTGCTGTTAGACCTGCAACGGAAGAAGCGAGAATGGTTCAAGAAGTTATGAAGGGTCTGCAGCAGCAACTTCCAGTGCTTGCTACCCAAAGAACGCAATTCGTTCTTCCTAAGATGGTTTTGTTTCTAACTGAGAGCGAATATGAACAGCTTGGAATTGACTTTGATGTGAATCAACTTTATGAATTAGAACTATACGGTCAATCCATTCACTTTAAGAAAGTATCCTAAAAAACACCTCTTATTTGAGCTTTAATATTCTTTCTTTGCTTAGTAATTGTGTTTGGATTACTGCTGGTAGATGTGAAACATGAATATTAGTGCTCATATATTCGTAAGTGGCAATGTTCAAGGCGTGTTCTTTAGGGTAGAGACCCGTCGCGAGGCTCTGAAGAGAAATGTTGCGGGTTGGGTTCGTAACACCTCTGATGGAAGGGTGGAGGCAATCTTTGAGGGGGATGAAAGAGATGTAGCATGTCTGATTGATTTTTGTAGACATGGACCTTCAGGTGCTTATGTTGCAGAAGCGAATGTGTCATGGGGAAAATATACTGGAACGCTTAAAGGCTTCGAAATTAGGAGAACTAGTATCCATTAACTGAAAATAATTCTGTAGTGGTTCTCTTTTTTGCTGGCTTTTATTTTGAACGAAAATTAAAGGGAGGTGGGGGACTTGGCACATGCGCGCGTATGCACCGTCGATCGCTCAAGGAGAGGGTATGTCTCTTGGCGAATGGAGAACAGGGGTATTTTCTCGGTATCCCCTCACCATCCATCAAGAGCGTCAAAATGCATCATCAAATATAAAGTTATTGCACATAAAATTAATACCTGAAATTTTTTCCAGGATAAGGACTTGATTTTTTCCGGTTTTTTAGAAAATCTATTGTCTTTTTCCAATTGTATTTTGTGTTCTTAATTTAATTGATGTACATCAATGACTTCTAGGTTCTCTTTTTCTAGTCTGATAGCTTTTATGTATTCAATAAATGTTAGGTTCTTTTGGTCCGAATAATTGAGTGTGTAATCAACTTTGTTGAAGAGGCACTTCATTATTTTTAGCTTAAGTATTTTAGATCCATTTCCAAAGATGTTCTCGATAGCTTTAGTGAAATCTTCGATTCTATTGGGGATGTCATGTCTGGTCATCTGGAATTTTCTTTCCAAATATGCATAGACTATCTTTTTTGTGGATTCTCCAATAACCGAAAGGCCTTCATCTATTGATTCTATTAATAATTCTTCAAAGTTAGTTGTTTTCTGGTGTTTTTTTATTCTTATTTCTTTTTGTCAAGTAACTGCTCGTTTCTTTTCCAGAGTTTTGTTTTAGTGCTTTTGAGGAAATTGGATGTAAGTGTGTTTTATATAGGTACCAGTTCGTTGTGAATATGGGTATTGTTTTTCTGTTCAATTGTTCCATTGTTCTACCCTGCTACATATCAAATCTTATTACTTAATATACGCTATTTCATTGTGGTTTATATGACGAAAATGGATATATGTTCACTTAACGACACATACAAACAACCGGAAAAACATCTAACCTACACCCAAAGTCAACAAACAAAAACAGAAACATGTACCAAACACAAGAATAACCTAAAATAAATCGGATTTTTGCCTCCGTTATCTTTATCTGAAAAGAAAACACAAATGGAGGTACAAGAAGGGATTGTTAACAGTGGAGACCAGAACTGGGAAGGACGCTTGGTTAAGTGGTTTTGCCGAAAACTCGGTCAAGGTCTACAAGAACGGTTATAGCATATTTATTGAATTCATGAACAAAACTGAAAAAGGAGAATGGGATGACCAGCGGATAATCACAGAAAGAATAGAGGATGTCCAGAAACGCTCATACGCCTTTGAACACAAAATCATAGAATTCTACAGCTGGCTGAAAGAATATAATCTAAACTTCAGCGATAACACAAGAAAAAGTTACCTCAGAGCGGTTAGGAGCTTTTTTTCTTTTCATAGGCTGGATGTAAATTTTACTCACCAACAAAAGACGAAAATCTCAAAGAAGCCAAAGCCAAAACGGAAATACTATGACTTTACCGTTGAAGATATCAAAAAGATGTTCAGTGTGAGCAAACCCAAAGAACGTTATATCTTGATTGTTGGCAAAGAACTGGGGCTTAGAGCTAGTGACTTTGCATCCTTTAAGCAAGGAACTTTCACTGCGCATCTAACTGAAGAACCACCTATACCGCTTGGAGACATCTACACGATCAAAGAGGGAGTCACTGCAAAACCATTCTTGGGTTTTGACGGAAGAGAAGCAGCTAAACAATGGCTAACCGTCCTGAAGTCAGAAAAGCGGTATGATCCTGATAAACCAATGATAGAGATAAGTGAAAAAGAACTTAGCCAAATTCTAAAGCGGCTAGCTCGAAGAGCTGGAGTAAATACAGGAAACGAAAAGATAAGATTCCATCAGCTTAGGGTTTTCCTTATTACTCGACTTGCGCAGATCATGGAAACTAATCGTTGGAAACAGATTGTGGGTAAAGAAGTTCCTGAAAGTGCTTATGTTAAACCCTTACAACTTAGAGAAAATTACAAAAAAGTTTTGCCCTTGATTACAGTTGATACTAGAGTAGGCATGCCACAAAAAGAAGAATTAGAAAAGTTAGAAAACGCGGTTCTTACACTAAATAAAGATTTGCACGGTTACAGAACAACAACGGAGATATTAACAAAAAAGGTTGAAAAACTCGAAGGCGAAATCGACACCTTGAAAGGAAAACTTGCAGACTCTCAAGTCGGTTTAACATGGATCCCAAAGGCTATTGAACTGGGAATAACTGCCAAAGAATTGAAGATGGCTTCTGACTTCATGAAGAAAAAAGTGATAGGAAATGATATTCAATCAGATTCAAGGGATATCTGAGGCAAACATTGGGAAGTATTCAAGGAGAATAAGATGAAAATTTCAAACCAATAAAAAATTTATCATCATTTCCCATGTTAATCCTTTTCAGTCCCCTGATGACTTTTTGAATATCTTTCACATTTCGATTGTATCAGTATTGGAAGAAGGGATTTCTGAGGCTTTAGACCAACGGTTGTTGATGAGTTCAGGTCTTCTCAACTTAGGGGGATGAGAATTACCGATCCGTTGTTCTAAGCTTTTTCAGTCCCTTCTTCCTCTAAATGTTACTCCCAAAAAAAGAGGGAGGGAAAATTTTGGGTTTATTTTTGTTTTTTGACTAGCAAGTAGGTGACTAAGCCTATGATTGCTGCTATGACAACGGCTGCTATGACGCCTATTTCTGGGGTAATTAAGCCCGCTTCTGCTTCAGGTCCTTCTGGTCCTTGATCTCCTTGAGGTCCGGTTGATCCTGTTGGTCCTGTTGGTCCTGTTGGTCCTGGTGCTCCTTGACTTCCTGAAGGTCCTGTAGCTCCTGTAGGTCCTGGTTCTCCTTGTGGTCCTGGCGTAGGTGTCGAACCTACGGTTACCCATGTTGTCGCTGATGAGCTGCCATAAGAGTCATCACTCTCAAATGAGGCAATGATCTTGTATATTCCTTCAGCTGTTGGAGTCCAAGTATAACCAAAGGTGCCAGAGTATCCATCGGTCGTAACAGTGTTAAGAATAACGGATGAACCATCCGATCCCACCACCGTCAATGTCACTGGAACACCCATGATTGTTACATCACCATGTATTCCATCAATTGGCATCTGCAAATGTATGTACTGCATTTGAGTTTCCATTGAATCTTTTGATACACATGGAGTGCCTGGTTGAGCAGGAGACATGTCAAGAACTGAACCTGTTATAGTTAACGGAATTCCTCTAGGTATAGCAACTTTAGGTGCACTAACTGTCGTCTCACTTTTGCCCTTACCAATAACATACATGTATCCGTCTCTTGCACCAAGTGCCAAATAACCATCAGCTACACGTATCTGCATAGCTGAGCGGGTATGTTGACCACAGCCAGAAAAGCCTCCAAGTTTCCATACAAGTTCTCCAGTAAACGCGTCAATTGCTAGCATTGGTTGACCTCTGAAGTAGGGCGGCTCAGGCGAGTGGTGCAAAGAGTACACGAATATTTTTCCGTCAGCGCAAAGTCCAGGAGCATGGAACGGATGAACAGTACTAGCGTCTTCTGCAGAAGTTCCTTCACCGTAAGCAGTTTCAAATGGAAAATCTGCTGGAACTTGGAACTTCCAAACCGTTTCACCATTTTCCCAACTGAAAGCGTAATAGCTTGCAGGTGCTCCCCAATAGAGATTGCCATAGGCTGAAATCATACCATATGATCCCCAGCCAGTACTATCCCACGGGTAGTCCATTGTCTCTGTTTGCCACGCTAAATTACCTGTCCTTAAGTCATATGCCTCGAAGTGTCCATACATTGAACCAATAGCGATTTTTCCATGATCTGCTACTGCAGCAGAACCACTGAATTGAGGTGCCTCAACAGTTTTATCCCAAAGTTCTTCACCCGTATAAAGATCATATGCTCTTATTCTCTGTCCCCAACGTATTCCTCCTCTGTCAACATTACTTACAACAGCACCTATTCCGGTTTCCCAATCAATACGACTAGGCAAACTGCTTCGAGCATATGATGAGTTGCTTACTACTCGATCCTCGAAATTACTAGCTGATCCTATTGTTGTCCAGTTAATCAAACGGTAATTACCGCCACCAAGGTTCTGTGTAGCTAGGCAATATCCGTTCATGTAGTAAGTGCCTCCACTGCCACTCAAAGGAGATATGGATTGGTTTACAACCAAATCTCCGTTCATTGGATCATACTTTTTGATGCGACCACCGCTTATTCTAAGTAACCACGGATTACTTAGTTTTGGAACAACACCACCAAGACCACGTCCTGCCAAACCTTGAGTATATGCAGATGGCGAATACTCAATGAGGTTAGGTTCCTGTTCTCCTGCAAATAGCGGTCTTTCCCAGAATATTTCTCCTGTTCGAATGTCGTAAGATTGCCAGTATGTTTGACTTTCAGGTCCATCTTGAGCAGGTTTTGTGACTGTTTGGTATCCTCTTCCAGCTACGATCATCGTTGGTCTGTTATACCAGCCTGGATCCCAGAAAATGTCAGAACCTATAGCTTGACCGCCTCCAATAAGTCCACCAATTTGGTCCTGGCGTTTCCACACTATATGTCCAGAGTCTGGTCCTTCAACCCATGGAACAAAAGCGTAATCACTGTTGGGTGTGCCTCCACTGTGGGCTGGATAAGCATTTGAATTAGGATAATATTGATCCCATAGTGCTCCTCCTCCTTCACCAAACCAAGGATAGTTTCCCAGAATTGGCCACCATTCTCTGTTTTCAGAAGCTACAGGTCTTGTCCAGTAGTCTGTTGGAAGCGGAGATTCAGGCCAAATAGGAACAAAGTTTTCTTGTACAGTCAATGTTGTTACTGGAGTGGAAACGGGTTCAGCGTAAACTGGATCATTATATTGGGTACCACCAGTTCCAAAAAATCCTGATGATCCCGAGGCATTTACTCGTTCTCCGTCAATATAAAATCCTGCGGGGAAGAAGTTGCCAGGGAAATCCACCTGAATTGTCCAATCGCCTATTTCGTCTGCAATCCATTCAAACCATGCGGTTCCATCTGCAACATAAGAATCTATTGTAAAGACGGTTTGGCCGCCGGAAGGTTTCGTTATTGTAACTTCGTATCCTAAAAATGCCCGTTGAGAACCTGGTGCGCGTACCATCCAGATGTTGGCCAAGAAAATTTGGTTAAGCCCTATAGGGTTAGGTCTAATCATCAGGCCTAACTCCATTGGAACTCTCATGTCTTCGGTTACGCCAGCTGGAGGTGGACCAATGATTATTTCTTCAGGAAGTTGAGCATATACTGCGGTATTGATCATCATTATAAAACCAGAAACAGATAAAAGGATTATAACGAACATCGTTGTCAATTTTGTCTTATTTATTGAAATTTGCATTTTTACTCCTTCATTTTTTCTTTTTTATTATTTACAAAGCAACGTATTTCTAAATTCCATATAAAAAATGCCAGTATACACTGCAATACAATGCAATCACACATTTGAAATGTATCTTTGAATTTTTACTCTCATGCACTTGTGTGTAAAAGAATTAGACTGTTATCCCTACTAAATCTGTCAACTTAGTAACGATTGAAAATATCAAGAGTTCTTATCTTCTTACTTTATATTCTGGGTGGATTCCATATGTTTCAGGTTTTTTATATTTGATGAACACGGATTCCCCCACCTATAAATGCTAAATAATTTTCCCATAATCTATCTCGCCAGTTTCTAAGACTTCAACGCATTAGCTCTGACTTGATTTGCTGGAATTTACAATTAAGATTAGTTTCTACACTGTATTGCACTATATTCAAATGTAGACACTATGCTTTTGTATAAGCTAGATGTAAAAGGATACAAAGGTGGACTTTGAAGAGTTGTCAGAGAAATCTACTGATAGTGTCACGTTTAAACAGATCATGACGAAAATTCTAGATGCAATTCGTGCCTTATCTAATTGTCAGTGCGTCGGTATTAGGCTACATAACAGTGCTGATTACCCCTATTACGTCCAAGAGGGTTTCCCAGGTTTTTTCATTCTTAAGGAAAACAGTCTCTGTATGAAAGACAGTGAAGGTAAGCACATTCTCGATAAGAGGGGTAGCCCTCTTTTGGAGTGTATGTGTGGAAATGTAATCAAGGGACAATTTGATCCGAAGCTTGTGTTTTTCACAGAGAATGGAAGTTTCTGGACTAACAGCACAACGCATCTATTAGCTAACACCACCGAGAAAGAACGGCAAAGTAGAACAAGAAATATGTGCCATAACAGCGGCTACGAATCAGTGGCTTTGATCCCTCTCAGAGGAGGTAACGGAAATGTTGGATTGATTCAAATGAATGATCCTCGTGAAAACATGTTCACTACCAAATTGATCAAGAATTACGAGTCTCTAGCAGAATATATTGGAGAAATTATTTCGAACGCTCTTGAGATCCAAAAGAACATGAGTGAATTCTCCAATATGATAAATAACTTTGAAAGTGTAAAAAAATAGCATTTTATCACAGAGTTTTTTCCGAAAATATTTTTCATTGGCTGTAGTTAGTTCATCTTAGCCCATCACTGTGTTTTTTTCTGGGTCGTGTTACCTCTAACGTTACTGCGTAATCATAGACTCTTGATTTAACATCAATATCAATTATTGATCTCAAGAAAGAAGGAAAATATCCGTCAAGATAAATACTCCATCCATGTCCAAGGTCGTGCTGTATGTGAAAGACATCCTTGTTTCCACTGGAATGAAAGAAACAAGAGAACCACCTCGCGAAATGTGGACCTCCAAAGTGTTCAGTCAGCATGTAAACGATGGAGTCATAGTCCATTGGTAGTCCCAAGGCGTTTATGATGTTTATTGCATCTAAAGCTCCAGACTTGGATCCAGCTTCCGCTAAACTCTCAACCTGAACTGCATCTAGAATCTCTCGGAGAGTTCGAGGAGGGAAACTCATGTCATTAGTCCTTTCAGTACACCTGGAATAAAGGGAGAATTTTCGGAAAATCTTGTTTACCAAAACGTTAACACTAACTCCTTGCCTTGCCGATTCTTCCTTCAGAACGTCGTCCCACTCCTTTCTAATTCGGAAGGATCTGGTAATGGTCCGCTTCTTTTCATCGAGTTGCCTAACTTTGTCCAAGTCATTATTCCCCTCCCAATTTCCCAAAGAGCTTACTATGAAGCTGTCTGAAATATCTTATTCATTCTAGATAAGATATTTTTATTAAACATATTAGTAAATAAAAAATGTAAACTTGATGAACTAAATAAGTTATGTTTTATTAAGTCAATAATTGTTTTTTAAAATGTCCTAAAGTAAGATTTAACTTAAGATAATACAGGTCTCCGTTTATTCCGTCTATCCGCAGATCTTAAGCTATCCAACATTTTTTTCAATCATTTTTAGAAAATGAATACATAAAAAAGCACTGAATAAACAATATTTTTTGTGAGGGACAATAAGATTTTAAATAAAATTGACTATCTTTCACATAATCATTATAAAATATGAGCTTTAAGGCGGAAAATAATCCGGGAATCAATTATCAAGTTGCGAAAGAAAATTTCAAACAAGTCAGAATAGTTTTGATTTTTTCAATCCCCACGTCCTCACCTTACGTAGCTGTGAACCATACATTAATAACCCACAGAACAGTTAGTAAATCATGTTCTATATGTAATCCACTCCAAAATTTTAATTTGGATAACATAGAAGGAAAAAAATGACAACAGAAAACATCCCACCATTTCCGACCACTCGAAGGTGCCCAGAATGTGGAAGCAATCGTATAATGGAAGATTATAAATCTGCTGAAATTGTGTGCATGGGTTGCGGTTATGTAATTGTTGAAGAACAGACAAATCAAGGACCAGAATGGAGAGCCTTTGATGCCGAACAACATTCAAAACGTGCACGAACTGGTGCTCCAAACACATTAACAATTCACGATAAAGGCCTTTCTACTACGATCGACTGGCATGATCGAGATATCCATGGTCAAAGACTTCCTCACGGACAGAAGGCTCAAATTTATAGGTTAAGAAAGTGGCAAAGACGAATTAGGATTTCGGATGCAACAGAAAGAAACCTTGCATTTGCACTTTCTGAAATATCAAAGATAGCAAATAATCTGAATTTGCCTAAAAATATTCTAGAAACCGCTTCCATGATTTATCGAAAAGCCGTAAAGGCACGGCTAATACGTGGAAGGTCTATTCAAGGAGTAACAGCAGCCGCTATTTATATTGCTTGCCGACAATGTGGACTAGCAAGAACTTCAGAAGATATCTCTCAAGCTTCGACCGCAAACAAAAAAGAGGTGAGACGATGCTACCGTTTCCTAATAAAAGAACTCAACTATTTTGTTCCACCAGTAAAAACTAACCAATATATAACTAAATTCTCTAATCAGCTTGCAATGGAAGGAAATGCTGAAGAGATTGCCCATAAGATTTTTTTTGGAGCCAAAGAATTGAAACTTACTTCAGGAAGAGGTCCTGCAGGTATTGCAGCAGCCGTTACCTATATTGCTTCCATATTAACTGGCGAAAGAAGAACACAAAGAGAGGTTTCAGAGATTGCTCAAGTAACAGAAGTAACCATAAGAAACCGGTACAAAGAACTAGTTGAACGTATACAATTAATAATTTACCTCTAAAATCGAACTTTTCCTTTCTTAGATGTTTTCCTACCCAAGTATTTTTGCAAACTTTGCATTCCTTTTGATTTAGAGTTATCCCAATCTTTTTACTTCTACATTTAGGACAGTTTTCTTTTCTACTCATTTATTTCACACATCTTTAACTTGAGTTTATTTGACTGGGCATCTTGTTTTCAAATAACATACCATTTCAACTTCTAAGGATTTAAGAGAAAAACACTCACTACATTACAGTTTGGAGGTAGGAATTACAACAATTCCATGAGGTCCAAGATTGCATCTCGTAGTTTTTCTTGAGAAACCGTCCATTTATTTAGTACATCCCAACTTTTGTCTGTAGCCTCTGTATAATCCTCTGTGGAAAGCTCGTGTTTTTCTTTGGGCTTAGAATCCCATACACTAGCATAATTCCTAGTTTGGTGAAATAATTTAACAATTCGTTCAGTAAGTGCAACTATCTTTTCAGCTTGGGATGGATTTTGTTTTTTTTCATAATCTGCAATCACTAAGAAACGTTCCAGATTATTCCAGTAGGCTTCTGCGGTTCCAAACCAATCGTGAATGGAAGCAAAACAATCTTTGTCTCCATAAAGCATCTCTAACTCTTCGAGAATCTTTGCGTCTATAGCTCTCATATAACACTTTTTTTGGCTCGCTAGAGTAAAAACCTTTTGCGTATACTAGACGCACGATTACAATATTTGATCAATATACACTTTCATTTTCTAACGTTATCAAGAGTTTGTCAAGGCATTTCCCTTTTGTTCTGAGTTCTTGTTCTAAAATCGTTTGTCCCATTGGGCATAATTCATCAACTATTGCGCATTCGTTTACTAGATACACAACTGGATAGAGGCACCATCCCAAGGGTTTCTTCTTATATATTTCACATTTCTTATCATCGCGGCTATAGAAATGGCAATATCCATCAACGTTTCGAAGCCTAGTCACTCCATCATCAATAACTGTGAAATTTTCTAATCGATAATCCATCTTCTCTAACCTTTCGATATCCTCGCTTGAAAGCTCCATTAGCGTTTCTTCACAGCATATCCCACAATTCGAGCAACGCACTAAAAACAGATCCCCCACAGGATATAACAAAAGACCGCAACGTTATAATCATTTAGGTTTGGGGTTATAATTTTACCCTGAAATATGCAAGAAATGTGACATGACCTAGAAAGCAGGGGCACTATGTGCAGGTATTATTAATA
>JBHORG010000031.1:0-11366 GCA_042565955.1 Thermoproteota archaeon
CTGGTTTTTGTTCGCGCTATAACTTTGCTTAACGTAGGTTCTGATTGTTTTTATCCGTTGGGTTTTGGTTTGGGGCTAAAATTTAATCGAATACCCTTATATTATATAAGTAGCCGTGCATTATATTATACAATCGAATTCTCTTAATTAATGACGACAAAAGATTTGTCGTGATTTATCATTAATTTGAGTATTATTCTTAGAAAAAATATGGAGAAAGCAGGAGAGATTTAAAAATTGTCTATGTCTGGGATTCAATTTATAATACGCCAACGGCTTATTCGAAAATTTAAGAAAGTAGGAGCAATATCACATGAGACTGCAGTAACGTTTGTAGAGGCTAATCTAGATTTGCAGGAGCAGTATTGGTTAGACTATTTTGCAGGTTCTTTTCTTGGTAGTATAAAAAAGACTACTGACCATCGGTATTACCTCTAGAATTATACAGACGATGCTACATATAATAATCCATAATGTTACCCTCTTAAGATCTACAATTCTATGTTTCTACGAAAAACATCTAAGAAATTAAGAGGCAACATGCACATTTGGGATTAAAATTTAACCCTATAATTATAAAAAGGGGCTTTGGAGGCTTATTGTGAACAACATTTGAGGCATATTGCTGTCTGTGTTAGTGAAACTCCGTTTATGCCATCTATGCCTCTCGCAACCATCTCGCCAACATCCGTAACACCTTCTAGGTCAAAGGTTGCCACTATATCAAAGGTACCAGCAATTACGCAAGCCGTTTTGACACCCTTAATCTTAGCAACTTTCGAAACTACATCCAACGTTCTTCCCCTCTCAGTGTTTATGAAAACATATCCATGAATCAATTCATAACCCCCACACTTCCATATGTCAGCTAGTAAATATACCCTCTCCCTTCTTTGACTTTACGTTTGGGTTTGGGGGTAAAGTTTAACCTTTTTCTCCCTTGTTTATGGAATGGTAATTGATGGAATAGGAATGTACAAGGATGTCATTATGGATAATTAAGAGTACGAAGGGAAAAAACAGAACACAAACTTTCCCCTCAAAAAATATTCGAGGATGTAACAAGGAAAAAAATTACTATTCATAACAATGAACTTTCTTAGTGCGGCTGTTAGCAGTTCTTGTGTTGGTCAATTTGGTCAGGTTTGATTTTTCCCTGATAGAATGGTTTTTCGATTGCCTTCACATAATCAGATAATATCTGTTTTATAGTATTATCCACTGAGAGGATTGCAACGTATCTGTAATTATTATCTGATTTAGTTTTTTCTTGTCCGAGTTTAGATAGAAATTGTGGTCGCCTAAACCATAGCGCTAAACTTGTTTTATTTATTTTGAAATGTAGAATGTAGGATTTTTGAACATCAACAAAACCAACGTACCAACAAGTGTATCTGTTTTCTTTATGCTGGAAGCAATAAGGTTTAAGGTTCAGTTCGACAACGAAATCATAAAACCTCTTCCAATTTGCTTGCGATTCAAGAAAAACGTATTCCTCTATTTTTTTCTTAGAAAGATCAATTACCCCATGGTCTGCCATGGTTAGATGATTTCAGCATTATACACTTTAATAATTTCTGGACTAATAACTTTTAATTACTGCTAATGATAGTTTATAAAACTTAAACGTATGCACCCGCATACTCATACTTTCTACATTTACCCATACGTTATTAAAAGTGGGCATCTTTTTGAAAACCTATTCCCCCTTACTTCAAATGCATTTCAGTGTCAACCCAAATTACACGCGCTGAAGTCTTAGTATCCTGGGGGCATTCCACCTGGACCGCCAGGAGGAGCCGCGGTTTTTCCGCCAGATATCACATCGTCAATCCTCAAAATCATAGTTGCCGCTTCTGAAGCTGATTTTATTGCTTGTTCCTTAACACTTAACGGTTCGATAACTCCTTTCTCGAACATGTCAACAATTTTGCCACTGAAAACATCAACACCCATAAAATACCCTTTGGATTTATTATGAACGGATCTCAGGTTAACCAAGATGTCAATTTGTTCTAAGCCTGCATTCTCAGCCAAGGTTCGAGGAATTATTTCCAAAGATTTTGCAAAAGCCTCAACTGCCAGCTGTTCTCTACCGCCGATCTGGACGGCATACTCTCGTAGTTGTTTAGCCATTTCAGTCTCTGTGGCTCCACCACCAGCAACAACCTTATTTTTCTTGTATAGATCAGCAATAACAGACAAAACATCATGCAAAATACGCCCAGCCTCGTCAACCATTCGCTCTAAACCTGCACGTATCAGAATTGAAACAGATTTAGGATTTCTACAACCCTCGACGAAAAGCAGCTTATCATCGCCAATCTTTCGTTCTTCCACAAGTTCAGCATAACCCAAATCTTCCGGTCTAATATCATCTAAGTTTGTAATAACTTTCCCGGCTGTTGCTCTTGAGAGTTTTTTCAAATCAGACTCTTTGGCGCGTCTAACCGCCAGTATTCCTTCCTTTGCGAGGAAATATTGAGCTGTATCGTCTATGCCCTTCTGGCAAATCAAAACATTAGCGTTTGCTTTCTTGATTTTCTCAACCATCTTCTTTAGCATACTCGTTTCTTTATCCAAAAATCCCGAGATTTGAGCAGGATCATTAATTCTAATCTGTGCGCTAACCTCAGTTTTTTTAACTTCTAACGCTGTGTCCACAAGGGCAATTTGAGCCTTTTTCACTCTTCTGGGCATACCTGAGTGAACAACTTCTTTGTCCAATATTATGCCACTAACGAGCTGTGTGTCTTGAAGGCTTTTTCCCTCTTTCTTTATAACTTGGACATCGTCGATGTCAACAACCCATGTGCCTCCACGTTTTTCAGCTATTTGCTTAATTGCGTCAACAGCTATGTCAGCAAAGTGTTCTTTTGCTGCACCAACCGCCTTGCTTCCCATCGCCGTCCTAGCAACCTTCTTTAGCGTCTCTTTGTCATTCAAATCCACATTTTGGCTTATTTTATCCAAGACTTGTAGAGCTTTTTGAGCTGCTTTCCGGTAACCCTCCACAATCAATGTTGGATGAATTTTCTGTTCTAGCAGTTCTTCAGCCATTTTTAATAGTTCTCCAGCTAGAACTACCGCAGTTGTGGTTCCATCTCCCACCATGTCATCCTGGGTTTTTGCGACTTCAACGATCATTTTTGCTGCTGGATGTTGAACATCTATCTCATCAAGTATTGTTGCTCCGTCATTAGTTATGGTTATGTCACCTAAGCTGTCCACAATCATTTTGTCCATGCCACGGGGTCCAAGGGTAGATCGTATAGCTTCAGCAATAATTTTGGCTGCCATTATGTTGTTTTTCTGTGCCTCTTTCCCTCTACTCCTGGAAGTTCCTTCCTTCAAAATAAGTACAGGTTGTCCAGACTGGGTTTGTGTTAAATATGCCATAATATCTCTCCAGTACTAATCTGATCGCGTAGCCGATAAAGGTATGCTTCTTTGTGGATTAAATGAGGTCTTTCTGCCGGTTCTTTGTTATTTTTGAAGGGTGATGTCCGCGCATTTGCGAATTATGTTCATTAGTAAATCTATAATGCATACATACAACTTTATTCTTTTAATGTTTAAATCACGCCATGAGACTAATAGTACTGAAGGGTTTTCTATGGTTAAGATCGTTGAAGATGTTTTTTCACAAGGGTTCTTAGAAGTTCATGAAAATGATACACTTTCTTCCTGTTTATCACTTTTCAAAAAAGAGACACCATCTGTTTTGGCCGTTTTAGATGGTAAAGGTGAATATAAAGGGGTAATTTCTCGCAAATGGATAATACGGTCCAGTTTTGATTCTTCAGGAACTAAAATTAAGACTTTGATGCGATCAGCACCTGCTGTTACTCTGCATGACTCTCTTGGCAAGGTCGCTAGGTTGATGATTAAGAGCGAAATTAGACAACTTCCAGTCTACAGTGGAAAGAAACTCTTGGGTTTTGTTACAGACGATGATGTTATCCATGGAGCTGTAATGGAGCGATGGGGTAATACCAGTGTTGAGGAGATAATGACTAAGAAGCCGTTTGTACTCGAAGAAGACGAATCGGTAGGGAGTATTCTAAGCCTTTTCCGAGAAAAGGGGATCTCTCACGTTCCAATAGTCAGAGATGGAAAACTTGTGGGAATTGTGAGTATTTTCGATATTATTAGGAATATATTTCAACCGAGACAGAGTCAAAGGAGGGGTGAACTAGTGGGCGAGAAAGTTCCTGTTCTAAGTATGTCAGCGAAGGGTATAATGAAGCGTGCGGTCACTGTTTTGCCTGAAACCAAATTGCCAGAAGCTGAGGATCAAATGCACAAATTCGACATTTCTTCCTTGGTAGTCGTTAGCAAAGGAAGGCCTGTCGGTATCTTGACTAAACGGGACTTTCTTGAACCTTTAGCTCAAATGGAAAAGCCATTGAGAAGGCTTATGGTGCATTTTTCAGTTAAAGACGTGGAAATTGATGGATTTCAACGAAGTTACATTATTAACGATTTCGAATCTTTCACACACAGATACGGAGAAACATTGGAGTCTGGTACGCTATTTGTTTACATGAAGACGCATGGTACAAATTTCAAGGGCGATCAGTTGATTCACTGTCGACTGCAATTCAGAACGAGGAAGGGCTCGTTTTTCAGCTCAAGTGAAGGATGGGGTGTCGAGCAGACGTTCAGGTTAGCTTTGGATAGGCTTGAGGGTCAAATTGTTAAAAGCACAGAATTAGCACATGACCGTGAATTTGCAAAGGATTATTTGAAACGAAGATTTCCATTGACATAACTGTTTAGTAGGTGGTGCAAACTGACAAAAACGGATGATATTTTGCTGGCGTTAAGTAGAACTATCCCTGAATATGTTCGTGGCGTTGGATCTTTTCAGTATAAATGCGAAACGTATCTTTTTGATAACAATTTTGTTTCATCACATTACCTGAAATGTGATGTTTATGGTAACTATCCGATTATTAACGTTTCAGTTATTAGAAACGAAGATGGTGGTAGACTGAATGCATGTTATAACTGCATAGGCAGAATAACCAACCAGAATGTCTCAATATGGTTCAAAACGTTCAGGAAAAAACGTGAGAACATTATGGAAAATAGGAGGTACATCGATGGCTTGTCATCAATATTAGCTGCTTACGAACGGAAAGAATTGCCTTTCAAGATATCAAGTGAAGACGTTGAGAAGTTGCGGAAGATGTATGTTCAAATGTCCAACTTTTTGAATCTTGGGACAAAACAAAAGCAACTTGCAGAGTGTTACATCAGTAACAGCCGCTGAAATCTGTTCAGTGATAAAAAAAATCTATTTTAATCTTCACGAATTTATGTCTTGTCGGGCTCATAAAACTTGAACCCAACATAAAGAACACTTCAACAGCTTTATATCGCATAATTGGTCTTTGAATACCCTAGTGACTGCATGAGCAAGGCAAAAAGAAAGAAGACTAAGCATATCGATACTGACGAAGCTGAACAACAGATTGAGCGAGAAACGGGGGACATTTATGATGACAAACAGAGAGGAGAAATGTTGGAAGCAGATGGAATTACTGCTGCCGAAAACGCGTTCATGCAAGGAAGAAAAATGACTCCAAAAAAGAGAAAACACCCCTCACATAAAGACACTGTTTCAGTTGATCTCGCTGCAGAGGAATACACTGAAGACTAAATCAGCGTCCGTTGTAACTATATCTTCTTACATTTTATGACCGTGGATGTAGAAATTGAAATTTGCCGTTATCCGCCTGACATCCACAGGGTAACTTCTTGATTTCGTTAAAATTTATAGATGCTACGTTTTCTACTAAAGTTCCTTTTGAACCGCATTTTTTGCAGTCATAGCTTATATTCGATTTTGCCTCACTCACATAATCACCTCCCACATGCTGCCTATTTCATTTATCTTTTATTTTATATAGCAGAATAATTTTTTTTATAATTCTCTTGCTCCTCACCATCTTGGAATTCATAGAACTCTTGAACTCTGTTATCTCCAAATCGTAATGTACAGTTTTGTATCTATTGACGCTGAGTAGTTTTGGCAACACACATTGTTAAGTTCAATCTTTGAGATTATTCTTCTCTTCTAATTGAAGCTATTTTCTTGCTTAATAGAATGTAGGTATCTGTTGTTCGTAATACTTTGTATCCTTGATTCGCTAAATCGTTTAATCTTTCATTAAAGTTTACCCATGTTTCTGCGTCACAAGTCTCAGGTACTCTTTCTATTTGTATAATCTTAGGTTTCACAGTCAACTTTTCACCTCCCAATAATTAGTTCTCATATGTTCAAGGTCTACCGAAAAAACATTTAAGCATTACAAAATAATCTGCAATCCCATTTGTTTCTAATAATTCGTTTTCCAGCGATTAAGTGAACATAGCCGCCAACAGAAAGTGCTAGACTTGTCAATACAGCATCCACATTCGACTCCACCAAATCTTTTTTCTTTAATCATTTTATACTTATGCCTAACATGCAAGAAGAAAATCCCCCAATATACTAAACCTAACACTAATTTGTAGTGTGGTGTGCGCGCATCTCTTGGAGAATTAGTCAACTATGTTGTTTTTTCTTCTTCTAAGTACGCATCTATTTTTCTTTCGCAATCCAAGTTGTTATAGCTTCTTCGACAGCTTTTGACAGGTCCCCTTTTCTCCCGCCAAATCTCTCGATAGTTTTGAACCTGAGCGACTTTTCCAGTTCATTAGAGATTGCAACGCAGATTCTACCCATTTCAATTACCAACCACACTAATTTTTCATATTTTTATTTTTTTGCAAGCCCCACAGGCTAGATGTTTTTCCAATAAGCAAATTGTCCTATGCTGACTACCCGTTTTATTTTTATCATCAATTTTTATACCTTAATTTGCTTATTCCTATAAGTTATTATGTGCTTACGTGCTTATAAGGTTATTGGCTTAATCATTTAATGGCTAAAGATAGAATCTGGAAACATAAGCAACAGATGCTCATAACATATGTATTATTTTTTTCCTTGGTTTTTCTAATTAAGCTTTCAAGTTCTCTTAATTTTTTTCTTTGTTTATCCAAGGAGTCAAAATTTAACACCCAAACCAAAACTAAGCGGTCTCTACGGAAAGGGCTGTTCGTTCCATGATGGACATATGCCCGCTGGTTTTTTTGTAAAACTCCCCCTTTTTTAGGGAATAAAATTTAACCTTTTTCCCCAAGGTGAATATACTATTTTTTGGGGATTAGTTCATTGAGTTCATAAGCTGCAACGCACAAGACGCTATCTGCTCCCCCATAGTAGATCAGAACTTCATCGTCAACCTCAACGTTTCCACAACTGAAGACCACGTTGGGTACTTTACCGTAGCGTTCATAATCTTTAGTAGGTTTTAAGATCTGATTTTTTGAGCGTGATATTACATTTTCAGGATTGTCCTTATCGAGCATGACAACTCCAAGAGAGTATACCTTTTCATAGTTCACACCATGATAAATGCATAGCCATCCCTCGTTGAGTTCTATGGGAGTCCCAGCCGCACCTACCTTCCAAGAGTCCCAACTATTCTGTCTAGGTCCAATCAAGGATCTGATGTCATACCAACGTTTTAAGTCATCAGAGTATGTGATGCAGATGTCAGGATCAAAACGATGGAGCATGACGTACTTTTTATCTATTTTTCGTGGAAATATTACTGCGTCTTTGTTTCGGATTCCTCTGAACGGTAAAATCCGTTCGTTCCAGCTCCAGTTCTTGTTGAGGAAATCGTTGGCTTCAATTGATGTCAAAGAGATCTGGTAAAGCTGCCAATGATCCTGCTCGGCTAATGCAGTATAGGCCATGAACAACTTGTCATCAATCAGGGTTAGTCTTGGATCTTCGCATCCGTTTCTCTCAATTTCAAGGTTTGGCTCAAAAATCGGTAGGGATAAACGCTCATCTATATGAAAGCCATCTGAAGTTTTTGCATATCCAATCCGAGAAACTCCGTCGTTGCCCATCGCCCGATATAGAATGTGAATGTTTTTTTCTAGGGAGATCGCAGCTGCGTTGAAGACCAGTTTGGATTCCCATTGGTGTTCTGGTATTGGTCTAAGAATTGGATTACCCTGAAAACGTTTCATCGAGTTTGCTTCCTGCTAGCAGATTTGAGAATTTAACCCGAAAAATTGATCCAGTAATGCCCTCACTGATAGCAAACCCACAAGCCTGTTTTCTCGGTTTACCACCGGAAGATGTCTGATACTGTGTGTTTGAATTGTTCTTCTTACCTCATTAATTGAAGAGTCTTCTTGAATAGTAATGACGTTCTTTGTTATCACATTGTCTAGAGGCTGATCTAAGTCAACGTTCTCAGCTACGAGTCTGATAGCATCTCTTTCCGTGAATATACCTATACATTTTTTATTCTCATCAATCGAAATAACACAGCCTATGTGTTTTTTATACAATATTCCGATAGTTTCCTTCACAGTCATGCTTGGGCTCGCTGTAATAACGTTTGTTAACATCATATGTTTAACCAGTAACATATCAGCGTTCAACTCTTTCGATCTCTACTATGTTATAATACCTATTAAAACAAATCCACAAAACCACATCACCTGAGATGGTGTCACTTTCAATAAACCTAGATATAATGTAAAATATGAAGAAATTCAGGAAAACGAAACTCTAACTCCTTATCATTTCTAGGTCTAGGCGGGCAAGAAGGTAGGTAACGGTGGCTTCTGCACCTTGATTGAGGTTCAATCCTTCAGGAGTTATTCCATCATAGCAACTTCCTGTATTGGGATTGTAAACCCTTAAGCCCTTAGTGTTTTTTCCAAGAAACCATGTGAAGATGGTTTGAGCTGCGGTTCTGAAATTACTTTGGTGTGTTGCCCGAAAAGCAGCTAAGGCAGTCTCAGCCATGCATGAAGCTTCTACCGACTGCTGATCATATAGAGCTTTTAGTCCACCTTTTTTATACCAGCCGTTGTTACCTATGGGCGAGAATATACCGTTTCTCATCTGAACTTTCAGAATGAAATCAAAAGAATCCTTGGCCACCTGAAGATAGTTTTCGTTTTTGAAATGTTCGTATGCTTCGAAGAGTGCTTGTGGAAGCCTGCCATTGGAGTATGTAAGGTACGCTTCAAACCAGCGCCATTCATCAGAAGAACTTTTCGTGTATAGTTTTAGAAGTTGCTTGATGAGTTCTATTATTCTTTGTGAAAGGGTCTGATCATTTGAAAAAGTGCGCTGATATTGGCTAAGACCCAAGACTGCGAAGGCTTTAGTCCGAGGTGAGGTGGAGGTGAGAGCATGTGGTAGTGCTTTGTCAAAAACCTCTTTGGCAAGCAACTTTTTTTCTTCATCAAGATTGGAGTTGATGACATAACCACAGGCCCAAAGTGTGCGGCCTAGGCTATCATCAGAACCTACGTCGTCGAGAAATCGGCGATCATAGCCCAAGAAATTGTGTAATCGGCCATCTTTCATTTGCATATAATATAGAAAGCTCAAGTAGATGTCTGCGAGTTTTGCTGTTTTCGAGTTTCTATGGATTCTATTGTGTTTTGCGCAAACGATTAAGGCGCGAGCGTTATCATCTGTGGTGTAACCCTCTTTTCTGTTAGGTATTGCATATTTTGAGTGCTGGAAGATCCCTGTTTCATCTGTGATCGATACTAAATAGTCTAGTTTAATAGGTGGCAGCTGAAGCAAATTCGCTTTCAAAATTTTATCATTCTCCTGAAGAGCTCAGCGTATCTCTTTGCAACTACGGCCCAAGTAAAATCTCTGCTGTAATTGTAAACCTTTCTTTGCATGATTCTTTTTTGTTTCTCATCTTCCAAAAGTTGAATAATATTTTTTGTAATAGATCTGTGATCTCTAAACTTGCAGAAAAGTCCCCGGCCCTCGGCTAGTGCTTCCTGTGCATGAAGGTAAGGTGTGGCTATTATTGCTTTACCAGCTCCCATAGCGTAAGCGAGTGTGCCGCTGCTGATTTGATTCGGTTCAAGGGATGGTGTGATATAGATGTCTGTTGCTTGTAGGTACTTGATTAGTTCACGTTCACGGAGGAAGCGGTTGTGAAATTTGACATTTTCATAAAGATCTAGATCGTCAACCAGTTTGATAAGTTTCTTGCGGTAGCGTTCCCCTTCAAACTTTCTTACCTCTGGATGAGTCTCCCCGATTACTAGATAGACAATTTCTGGGTATTTTTCCACAACTTCTGGGAGAGCTTTAATTACATGTTGTATGCCTTTACTTCGGCTTAATAGTCCAAAAGTTGAAAATATGATTTTTCCTTTCAAACCAAATAGGGATCGTTTTACTTTGTTACTTTCAACAAAGGGAACATCAGGACACCCATGTTGGATTATTTCGATTTTGCTACGTGGAACATTGTATGCCATAAGTATTTTTGTTGCAGTGTTGGTCATAGTTATTATCTTTGAGCTATGCTTTGCTATTTGTTTCAAGATAGTTTGAGCCTTTGGTTCAAAACTAGGAGAAATGGTATGGAGGGTGGAAACTACCGGCTTTTGAAGTTCCTCTAAAAAAGAGTTAATGTATTCTCCCCACTCTCCTCCAAAAAGACCAAACTCGTGTTGAAGATTAACCAAATCCACTTTGGATGAATTAACGTAGCTAGCAGCTTTAACATAATCTTTTTGAAAATCTCTTCTGATTTGACATCTGACCAATCGATCATAATTGTAGATTGCCTCCTTTTCATTTATCGCAATAACCTGAGGTTTCCTAAAAATACCAAGTTGATTTGTTGCGAAAACCAAGTTCTTTGTGAAAGTTGCTATCCCACATTCTCGTGGAGGATAGCTGCTTACGTATGCAATCTTTTTTCTCTCAGCATAAGCCTTTGGATTCTCACTCATATATCATCAACATTTCTATTACTTTCTTGAAAAGAAGTCAAGAATTTGTCCAACAAAGTCAAGGGATAAAATCATATTTAAAAACTCAACATAGATGAGGCGAATCCACCATTAATGACTTATGGTTTAAATCAGATATCGTGTGGTGCAGTAACAATCGAATTTATTTTTATGCTGAATTATCTTTCTTCCATTTGTCTATTTGTTTTTCCACTTCTTGGGGTTCTGTAATGTAGTAGTTACAATCTACGGCTTTTTTTACGTCGCCATTTACGGTCTGTAGTATCGAAACCAACTTTCCGTTCTTAAAGCCAAAATATGTGTGTATTTTGTTCATTCCTGATTTCCCCTAAATATACCAAGCGAGAATGGATTTTCAAACCTAATTTTTACACTCCGATAAACATTCTAAGCCACAATTTATCTATAATTACTATTTCTTTCAGCAACATATTTCAAGAACTGATAGGTTTGTAGCCTAAAGAAACTAAAAATATTTTTAG
>JBHORG010000032.1:0-11206 GCA_042565955.1 Thermoproteota archaeon
AAATGTGGAACAGAATCAATTGCAGATACCAAATTCTGTCCAAAATGTGGAGCATCATTCGCCGCAGCTACGACTAAAAGTAAATTTATGGTAGTTACAACATCCACAATTCCGGGATATGAAATTTTGGAAGCCTTGGGGACCGTTCATGGGCTGACTGTTAGGACTAGAGGTGTTGGTGGAAAAATTATTGCTGGATTTGAAGGAATGTTTGGCGGAGAAGTAACGTCTTATAGTTCTGAGGCAGAAAAAGCTCGAAAAGAGTCAATGGAAAGACTAATTGATAATGCAAAAAGTATTGGTGCAAATGCAATCGTTCGTACAGATTTTGAAACAAGCGATATACTAAACGGAACCGCTACAATATTCTCAGCTTATGGGACAGGCGTGATTATTAAACCTCTTAAAAAATAGAGAATAAAAAAGGGGAATTTGCGGGAGTAAAACGGGTGACATCACCAACGGTGTTACGAACAGCCATTTACTTGAGTTTCTTCTTAATTTTGGTTTACTCTTAGCATTATTTGATAAACTATAAGAGAGAAAGAGTTAAAATAAATCTGATGTAATCTGTTCAACGGGTATATTATTGAAAAAAGGTAGGATATTTCTTGCTTTTTCTGTTCTCTTATTGGTTCTTAGCATGCTTACCTTAGAACATTATTTACCTGAGTGGTCAAATATTTCTGATTCATATGAAGTTATGCCTGGAAGTGTCCATGGATTAAATGTTGATTTATTTTATCAAAGTTCAATAGAATTGGATGTTACAATTAGTGGCGCTAACAAGGTTATTGATTTTTATTTAACCAATTCTGAAGAAGAAGTTGTTTTTGATGTTAGAAGGATTCTATATCGAGAACAAATAAGCTGGAGGTCCCCCTCTATTGATTCTTATCTATTAAACTTTGATAACACAATGAGTTGGACTACAGGCAAAAGCCTTACATACACTTTAAAATTATATCATTATAACTTTTTATTCTTAGTAATCGGATTAATTCTACTAATCTTAGGTGTTTTCCAAACAATAAGAGAAGAAAAGGTTATACAACACATTAAGAACATAGTTAAGAAAGAGCCAGAATCACTCGATTTTTCCATGTGAATATTGTGGTTCTGCATTTAATAAATCACTTGATAATTGTCCCATCTGTAAATCATCAAGAAAAAAATAGGAATAAAAAGGGCGATTTGGGGGAAGGATAGAAATAATTTCAATGGAATTTTTTATTACACATGTAATTTATATTTAAATATAAAAAATTCGGATTAATATCTTGAAAGAAAATGAGTGAAGAAGCAGCATTTAGGGCTATCTTAGCTATTGCTTGTTTAATAATTGGAACACTTCTTTCGATATCAAGTGTATTTCTATCATTTATTCCTCTATTTCTCGGGATAATAATTGCTTTAACCGGATTAATTATCTTCTTGATAGACACAATTTCTTGATTAGTAAAAAAAGGGGGAGTTTTGCGGAAGATGCTCCCAAAGTTTCTTTTCGACTGAAGTGAATACTTTTTTAAAGATTTTCCTAATATCAAAAAAAAGAACATTTCTTCATTGGGAAGATAACAATTAAGTAAATGTTACCCAGATTTTATCAGTTATTTATTAAGGTGTTCAAGTGACTGAAGTTCTTGTTGATAACTCCCGCATGAGATACATGTCCTGTATCGGAAAAAAGCATGGATACACCTGCTCTACTTGTTTAATGAAAAGCTGGTGTGACGGCATCCCCGTCAGAGAAATTTATTCAACTGATTAGAATTTCCCTTCATGTTTGGGTTTGGGGTTAAAATTTAACCAAAAAAATTGTTTTTGGAAAAAAAAGTAGAGGAGTATTACGAATTATCCTAAAATTACTTTTTGTAATTTATGTGGTAATGTAATACCATACAACAACTCTCACATCAGCCGATAATTTACTAGCTCTAACCACAATATCTGTACCTTGCACTGGGTAGGTTTTAACAACTCCATTGATGTCACTATCATATACATTAAATGTATCTACAACAAAGCCACCAACAGCAGCGCCAGTGTCTATCTCGAATAATACATTAAATTCAACATCATCTCCCCCTTCCCAAATGAAAAATTTTATTGTTATCTCTCTATATCCTGTTGTATCTTCCTCAAAAACTGGCAAGTTTGAACCAACAATCCACACATCAGCGCTATCAGTTTTTGTTGTATGAAGCCATCTTGTTACGTTTACTTCTTGAAAAGGAGTGCTTACCCCACTTTCTGGTTTTGAATAAACCATAACTACGCTAAAAACAGTAAACACCAACATGCAAACTACTATTACTGATATTGTTTTCTTAATTTTTATTTCCATAAATTGTTTCACCTCCCCCTTGCAGTTGTTAATCTGAGAAAGGATGACAAAAAAGTACTTTTCATACCCCTCCCACAGACTACGAATTTAGATAATAAAGTTAGACAGATGTTGCATTAAAAATTAACTGGAGAAGGGTTATAGAAAACTTGAAAGGGAAAAACGTTTGGGTTTGGGTTTGGGGTTAAAATTTAACCCTATCATTCCTCAGAAAATGAGAAAATATTGGATGTATTTTGGTCTACAAAACCGAAGATTATTTTCTGCTTTCTAACATATAGGATGCACCTAATACAAGTCCGATAATCCCCACAAGCAATTTGAAAGCTGGAAGAGAGAACAATGGTTCCCAGTCTAGCGATGGGGAAAAAGCAATTACCCCATCAGCAAGTAATAAAGCAGCTAACATAATAATAATTATACCTTCAATAATTTTACCTAAGTCCATATTGGATAGCATCTCCTTTTTAGTTGATAATTATCATAAAACATAGTTAAAACAAAATATTGTATGCTTAATATTTTTATTGGTTTGGGTTTGGAGCTAAAATTAAGCTCGTCGTCGTTTCGTTCGTCGTTTCGTTTCGGGGGATAAAATTTAACCCCTGAAACGTTTACCACTTCCCTTGAAGCGGTAAATAACATTAAAAAAGAAGCTTTTTTTAGGTTTCTTGAACGTGCATAGATAGACCTCGCTATTTCGGTTTTCTGAACAGCCTGATCTAAAACAACCTGTGCAACATGTGCAACGTTTGCAATGTGTACACATTTATTAATAGATATTAATTTACTTCTCGAAAAAGGCTCCTTTTGTTTTTGTCTATCAAAGAATAAAGGTGTTAATGATGGGTTCCGGGGGCCTTCACTGGAACAAGTGACCAAATACCCCTACTAAACCACAAAAAAAGTGTGGATGTTTCGTGTGTTTTTAGCTTTAATTGTTTAGTTAGTGTATATGGCTTTAGTATTAACCGTATTAGTGTGGTCTAAACATAGTACAGATGATTTTCAGTCTTCTTTATTTTACCAAGAAAAGCTCCTGCAAAATAGTCTAACCAATACAGTTCACGATCATCCAGCTTTGCTTCTTCAAAGGTAACAGCTTTTTCTTCAGAAGTTGCTCCTGCTTTCTCAAATTTACGGACAATTCTGTGTTGCATTTCAAATTGAATCCCAGACATAGACAAACCTTTACTTTCCCTCCTTCATCCAATATCTAACCGATAGAAAACCCAAAAATAACGACAAAACTTATAGTCTTGTAAACGTCCAATAAGAGAATCCTAATACTAAAAAAGTATATTTGGTCTCTTATTAATCCAGCACTTTTTTCTTTCATACAAAAATTGTGTTATTAGATGTTCTTTCAGTTCTTATTGTATCTATAAATGGGAGAACGGAAAGATGTCAATGATTATAGACAAAGAATCTACTAATTACTGTCCCGTAGGGATTCGAATCCCAATCCCTGTACCTTTTTCATGAACAAAATCATCACTCATATTTGAAGGCTAATAACGCTGAATTGTTGATACCAGCCTTTTTCTGGAAAACTGCTCTTAAGGCTATACACGTTTTCTTTTGGTTCTGCTGCCTGCACTTCGTGCCGCGATTAGCCCGACTTTTTTGCCTGGGGGAGCATTCCTCGAGACTGTTGTTACTTTTCGTCCACCTTTATTGCTGCTACCGTAAGGGTGACAGGCTGCTATCATGGCGATACCTCTAGTACGTGGATACATGTGTCCCTTTGCTTTCATTAGGTGGAACTTTGCTCCTGCTTTGAGGAATGGCTTCTCTGTACGTCCGGCTCCGCTGATTACTCCAACTGTTGCTCTGCAAAGATCGTTAACATATCTTGTGTGTTTTGAGGGAAGTCTTATGATTGTTCCTTCAGCCGTGTGTGAAATGATTGTTGCATAGGCTCCTGATGACCGCACCATTTTGCCGCCGTCTCCGGGAGACAACTCAATGTTACAAATCATAGTTCCTTCAGGAATCTTTCCAATTGGGAGAACATTTCCTATATCCACTGCTGCATCCTTTCCGATTTGGGTAGATTGTCCCTCAAAGACGCCTTCTGGAACTACAGAGTAGTATGTATCTCCAGTCGCAAGCTTTACGACGACCATAGGAGAACCTCTTCCAGGATCATGAACTAAAGCCTTAACATTACCATTAACGACTCCTTTATTTTCAGTAAGGGATGCTGGAGGATACTTAACAGCAGCTACCCTTTTGTGGCTTGATGCCCTAAAAGTTGAAGACCCTCTTCCGCGTCTTTGCACACGAATTCGCTTACCCAATTGTCACATCTTCCTATGAAACGCTTAGGTTCTACACACAAAACACTTTAAATACTTATAGGTTTTTCTCGATAAAAAAACACACTTTTTTTGTAAGATTAATCGATCATCAACAATTTATTAACAATAGAAGTCAATTTTTGTGGGTGCACGTTCCAATCAAAGTTGTTCCTTTCTGATTTCCAAAAAGCTAAAGGAACAGCATCAAACCTCATCATTATTCACCAATAATAGTTCTCATGTGAGTTTATTTCATTAAATACAGTTTGTATAGTTTGTACGAAATAATTAATATTAAATGACCATTACAAAATGAGTTTATTCAAGTAGATTACTTTATACTTAGGAGTTTTAGAAGTATTGCTTTTGCAGAGTATAGTCTGTTTTCGCTTTGGGTGTAGATCACTGAGTTTCGGTTTTCCACGATGTCATCTACTATCTCATAGCCTCTGTGGATTGGCATGTCATGCATTATCAAAGCATCGCTTCCCTTCATTAGTTTCTTGTTGATCTGATAAGGTAACATTAGCTTGATTCGTTTCTCTTTTTCCTTCTTGAAATTTGGGTCCAAGAAGAACTCCATATCCACCCAAGTATCTGTGTAAACAACGTCACAATCCTCAACAGCTGTCTTAACGTCCTGGGAGGTCTCATACAAACCTGTTCTTTTTGCCCTATCCACAATATCCATGTCAACTGAAGGTTTATTCACTACAGGTGTCACAGTCGTTATTTTCATACCTACCTTAGTGCAGCCCTCTATCAGAGAGTTACAGACGTTATTGTGGACTCCTATGTAAACAAGTTTTAGCCCTTTTAGATATCCTTTCTTCTCCTTGACAGTCACCAAGTCACCTATAATCTGGCAAGGATGATGTTTCTCGCTGCATCCATTGATCACTGGAATGTCAGAAACCTCTGCTAAAATCTTTAAATCTGAATGTTTCAACACCCGAGCCATTATACCATCAACATAACCTGAAATAGACTTGAACTCATCTACAATATCCGCTAAAATCAGATTAGTGGTCATCCAATCAAGGTAGATTGAGTGCCCTCCTAACTGTGTCATGGCTACCTCAAAGGAAAGCCTAGTTCGAGTAGAGCTCTTCTGAAAGATCATAGCCAGTGATCTGTGTTCTAAGGCAGAATAGTAATCCTTTGGATTTAACTTTATGTCAGAAGAACTATCGATAATCCCTTCAATCTCTTTTGAAGACATTTTTTTGAGATTTAGAAGATCCATATTTTCTACTCCTATATCTATAATGAATATTTAATCATGTGAGACTAATAAAAAAATATGTTTACTATATCGAGTAGACATGATCTATTTGTTTAGATCAAACCTCATTTCTTGGTATTCTTCTCGACCGAATACCTTCTGGTTACAAGCGTATACCCGACAAAAATCACGGCTATTAACACAACCACTGCCAATAGAACGTAATTGAAGTCAGAAACCATTTGTTGAAGGTTTTGAGGTATCTCGCCAGTCTCTTTATAGGACATAATAAGTTCTTGAAATGTTACTCCAAAAAAGCCACCCAAAGAAGTGTAAAAGAGTGCCCGAGGCAATGTGCCTATCATTGTGGGAATCATGAAATTCTTCAGTTTCATTGTAGTCAAACCCGCACCATATGAAATAGCGTCAAAGGGTATGAAAGGTGCAAATCTTCCCAAAAGAACAGCCCAAGTACCCCAGCGACTAAACCAGTTATCTGCGAAATTGATTCCTTTCTCGCCAATTAGTTTGATTGCGAGAGATCTACCACCTTTTTTAGAGATGTAGAAGCTTACAATCGCAGCAACTATTGATCCCAAGGCTCCAACAAGCCATCCAAATGGAAATGCGAAAGCCAACCCTCCAGCAATCAAAACAAGTTCAGATGGAATTGGGATAGCTAGAGCTTGTATAACCATCATGACAAACAAGAGAGGAAGTCCTCCAGCTTGGAAAGACTCAATTACCAAAATCAGTATATTATAAATAATCTCTGGGTGAAGAAAAAGAATTAGAGAAGTTCCGACAACTAACAGAAACATAAGAGCAGGAAGAATTTTGGCAGACGATGGCATTTTAAAAAAACCAAAAGTCCCTCTATCATTAGAGGATTCCTAGTTTAATGGCCACATCAACTGCTTTGTACTCTGGGCTAAGCCTCACAAACGCTTTTTTCTCACCTTCAGGAGTTATGGTTGAATTAACATTAGCCACAACAACTTCATAAAGTTCTTCAACAGCCATCTTGATGTCTCGTTTCGTAGCCTTTTTGCTAACCATAAAAACGAGTTTGTTTTCTGCCTCAAGTATACGATTGGTAACCTCAGTCATTAGAGGATACCGAATAGTCTTATAGGGATCCACTCTAATTACCTCCAAAAACGGTCTCCAATTTTTCAAATGCAGAACTAGTCCAAACGGTAAGTCTCCCAGAGTGAGTTCCTGGCGCCAAAAGCTCAGCATTTAAGTTCTCAACTGAAGCAATATCTATTCCCGGAAGGTTCCGAGCAGCCTCAGCAATGCCATCGTTCTTAGCTATAACGAGCAGAGGACCAACTGCTTGTTTCATTTTTCGTCCGCGCATCTTTCCTTTACCAGCCCTAACTTTGCGGCTCTCTTTAACACGAAAGATATCAGACCAAACTCCAAGGTTCACTAGGGCATCCTCAATGTCCTTGGTTTTTTTCAAAGTTTGAAAGTCATCCACGACAACCAAAGGAAAATCGGGAACGTCATCCACAATATGCCCTCTAGAAGCTACAGCTTCCTTAGAGCCAGTTGCGGCGACTGCCGAACGTATAGCTAATCGCATCTCCTTTTTCGGAATCTTCTTTTTTATCTTCTTTTTAGCCTCTGGAGGATGAGCTGATCTGCCTCCCACAGTACCCGGAGCGAAAGCGGCTCGCTGACCCCTTTCTCTTAATCGGGGCACACGTGATATACCCAAACCAGAATGTCGTGATACTGCAGTGTTTTTCTTTCCAGCCATGGGATCTCTCCCTTGCGGTTGATACTTGTGAGACTGGATGGCAACTACAGCACGCTTTATTACGTCTGGTCTGCTTGGTGTGTTGAATATTTGAGGAAGATTAAGTTGGCTTACTTCTTCTCCTTTTAGATCAAACACTTTAGCTGAAATCCTACCCATAATGTATCACCAATTATTTTTGCATAGACTCCAAAGATATGTAAGAGATATTCGGGGGTGAATCAGAAACCTTTGCTGGAGGACGAGCAGGATACCGCAAACGCACAAGACGCTTTACAGGACCTGGAAGACTTCCATCAACAATAATATAAGTACCTTTTACTTCTCCATATTTTATGAATCCGCCTTTTGGAGTAACCTCTTTTCCATCAATACCAATTTTTAGAATACGCTTATTATATTCAGTTCTCTGATGGTAACCCATCTGCCCAGCACGAGGAACCGTGTATAAAACCCTTGCAGGTTTCCATGGACCGATACAGGCTACTCCACGTTTGGTCTTGTTAGATTTACGAGGCAAAATGTTGACTCCCCACCTTTTTACAGGACCTTGGAAGCCTTTTCCTTTGGTGATTGCAATCGCATCCATGTAAGTGCCTTCTTTAAAGACGTCCGTGATCGACACATTCTTTCCCAGCAGGTTCTTTGCATACTCAAGTTGCTCAGCCATTGAGCCGCCGTCCACCTTAATCTCCGAAATGTCAGGTTTCTTTTTTGGAACCGCTGCAAGTCTTGGTTGTGTCGCAGCTAGGAGGCGAATCTCCGATATTTTCTCGATGTTCTCTTCAATCTTCTTTAGGTTCTCTTCAGGATTGAATTCTTCAGGCAAGACAAGGGCCCGATCAAAATCCTTGGGGGGATTCTTCATCCAAGCTTCAGTAAAAGTGTGTAAACCATACTGATCTTTTGTATAAGCGCGAATTGCACAAACGATTATTGGAGGAACATCCAATATTGTTGCTGGATGAGCTGCTTCTTTGCCCAAGTGAAGTGAGCGTGGTTTATCCTCTACCATCATGATGTGAGTCATTCCGGCTTTGTAGCCCATGAAGCCGAGCATAGTCGGTCCTTCCTCTACTTTGGGCCAGAAACGAATTCTGCCTATCGTTCGTTTGGCGCGTCCTCTAGGTAAATAAGCTAATGAACCATGCCTCGGAGCATGCTTTTTTCTATGACCCATGCTAATATCCTTCTTGTATTATTAGTCGCAGTTCGTCTTTTCCAATAAGAACGTCAAGTTATAAACTTTACCTCACTAATTCCGCATAACATCTTGTTTTCTCATATATTACAAATTCAAACATTAAAAAGAGTTATTTGTAATCTAAGATTAGAGTTCAGAGACGTTAGGTGTTTCGGGTAATGGTTGTGGAAATCAAAGTTGATTACTCCAACTGTATAATGTGTAAAAAATGTGTTGAATCTTGTGTTATTGTTGTTTTAGAATTGCTTGATGATCAATCTATTGTCTCAAATCCGAATAGTTGTTCAGGGTGTTTAAAGTGCCAATCAAATTGCCCAGTTGATGCTATAATCGTAAAAGAAAAATAGTTATTCGCCCATCTTTCGCTTTAGCATAGCGTTTGTAAATCAGAAAACGATTAAACTCTATTTCACAAGTAAACATTAAACTGTAGTTCATTTCAATAAAAAAACGATGACTTGATTTCGTGCAATATAGAAATATTAGCAAAAAATGTTCCAGAACGCTTGTCTGATCCTATCCTCGAATCCAAAACCAGCGACATATTTTTTCTATTTCTCGACGATAAGTTTACTGCCACAGTAAGGACAAAACTTGTAGTGATCTGGGAACGTTTGATGATTGCAACCTAGCGGGCATTCTCTCATCGTACTTTCATCCCTGTGATTAACAATTCAGAACGAAAGATATAATTCCACGGGTAATATTGCCCAAAAAAAGCTCCTGTAATTAGTTCAGATATAAAAAAACATTGGTTTAGTTATAGACTCGCGAGAAATTAGAAGATTTACCACTCAATATCCTTTTCAGCGATTTTTCTCCAACATTTTTTGCATATAGGTAGCCTTTTGTTTTTATAATAGATGAAGACTTCGATGTCTGTGTTTTTACATTTTTCCTTCCAAGGATTGTTACACTTTTCAATTGTTTTAGTTACAGTTGTCATTGTAAATCCATGTCTCTTAACGCATAAATGACATTTAATATCCTCGACGCAACGACATCATACTAAGGGGAGAGAAAAGTGAAAGTAAAGAATCTGCTTAAAATTTGTTGGATTAATTGATTATTCTGTGGAATTGTCAAGTCATTATTTTTGTGCAATTTCTTCTCTGGAAACATTTCCCAAATTAATTATTAGGTCCCTTGTGTTTTTCATATCTTGCAGGTAAACAAATTCATCTATTCCATGATATCTGGTGTCGGCTCTAATGGTTCCATAACAGACTACAGGTATCCCATGTTTGGCGAAAAAACTTCCATCGTTTCCCCCAAGCTCCGCAGCTAAAGGCAAACACTCGGCAGTCGTCTTCTTTATTGAATCAGAAACCGTCTCCACAAAAACCAAATCCGCAGAAGTATAGTAACCTTGCTGCCGATTTACAAGCTCTAATGATGCCTCAACACCGGTCTCAACGAGCGCTTTCTGGAAGAAAGCCATTAACTCACTCTCAGCATGCTCAAGAGACTCTTCCGGTAACAGCCGGCGGTCAAACCGAAATTCGCACACCCCAGGTATCACATTCTCTTTTTCGCCACCATTAAACATAGTCATTGAATACCTTCCCCAAAGAAAATCTCGTGGAGACCCCGGCGGAGCCCGTAAAGTTGATTGTTTTTTCTCAACCAGTTTTCGATATTTTTCAAACTCAGAAACTAGTCTAATCGCTTCCTCGATGGCGTTCTTGGCATTAAATGGATAACCTGCATGTCCTTGTTTACCGTTTACCGTTACTTTTCCCCAAATGATTCCGCTGGCTCCTAAAAAGAGACCTTCTGGACCAGCGTCAACAATCAGTGCTGCGTCGCCCTTCAGTCCGTAGTCACTCATCACATAATCCACGCCATATCTCCCCCCGATCTCCTCATCCACCCCAGCGATAAGCTTGATATTAAAATCTAACTTTTCTTTACTTAACTGGCGCAGGGCGCCCAGAACCGCTACGATACCTGCTTTGTACCTCTGCCATACGCTTTTCCATCCTTAACAGTCAACCTGAAAGGAGGTTTCGTCCATCCGGTTCCTGGGGGAACAACATCAAAATGTGACTCAATAAGCAAAGTAGTATCTGAACCCGAGTCAAGAGTCACAATAACGTTTGGACGAGACAGACCATCCTTAGCACCATTCTCCCCATCTATTATTATCCAATCTAGCGAGTCTTTTTCTGCTTCATCTACAATCAGAGAAGCACACTCATCGTAACCCGTTTTTAGAGTTGAACCAGTATTTACCTCAACCAATCTTGAGAGAAGATTAATTTCGTAATCTAACGAAGACAAAGTAAATCAATCCAATGACCATAAGTATTCTACCATTACTTATGTTTTTTAACATAAATGAGAAATGATTTGAGGG
>JBHORG010000033.1:0-10941 GCA_042565955.1 Thermoproteota archaeon
ATTTCCTTGAGCCACAAATACTTGTCCGAAGGTTTTCTGATCCAATTGATCCTCCGTTCATTAGGACTATTGAAATAATTTTGTCGACATTATCTTTGTCTTTCCCTTCCAACCGGGTTATCTCTTTATGATTCTCGATTCTTTGGATAAAAGCGTTCAACGACATTTTTGGTTCCCTTTTACTTTAATTTGGGAACCAATATTTAAAATATTGCAGAAATATGGAGAAAAACAAGATGTCAAAAAGAATCTTATGGTCAATTGAAGTTACTAATCACCTAAACAAACGACTTGAAGAATACATCAAACTAGATAGCTTCAAGACTAAGAGCGAATTCGTTAGAACAGCAGTCCGGGACCGACTGAGCAAAGAACTAAAGGAATTCAAGGAGATCAAAAATGAGTCGCTTTGAGTTTTTCCAGAAAATTCTAACACAACTGGAAAATATTCAATTAGCGATTAATGCTTTGCGTGAAACAGTCAAAAATCAGATACAAGATGTCACCCACGAACAACAAAGTTAGAGCGTAACCACTTTACCGAACAGCCTGAAAAAAAGCGCAAAAGGAAACGGGAATGCAACTGCTGAAAGTTACAAATCGTCATGCTCGCAACGGGTCTGGAGCAGACCATTGAGTAAATCTCACGGTGATACTAGTGATAGTCAACCAATAAGAAAACGAGTTTTCGATTTATGGATTAAGGATTGTCATATCACTGCAAAAAAAGCATGCAATTCCCTTAAACTCAACTATGGGGAACATGGGAAATATCTCAATAACCTTCTCTCCGAGTTCCGCTCTAATCCCAGCATAGGCTTAGCCCTAAAAGCCCATAGTCTTCACAAGCGTGTTTTTGTGTGGGAGAATGTTCCAAGAAATCTTTTGTTTGATTATTTGGGGACAGAAGAGTTTCACAGCGGGTTGGATTGGAATGCCACTTCCAACAGGAATGGTATGCTGGTTTTCAAGGGTGAACTTGGTTCGGTTCATTGGTACAAAGGTGGTTTAGTTCGACTTTACATGAAAGGGGCAGTCATGCTGGCCCAAGTTAAAGAACTTTTTTGCAAAGCTTTTTGGTGGTTCAGTGTTGAAGAGTTAAATAAATATTTGGATGTTCCTTTGCGTGAAGTAGAAAGACATTGGGTTTTTGATATTGGAGCTCCAGTTACTCCTTTTACTATTAACAATTTTATGCAGAGTCATGGTCTCCAGATTTTTGTTGATAAAAGTCATCCGAATGCTGTGGAGGTTGAAGAGACTGTGCCTTTTTGGGTGTACCGACTTCAGGAAGCTATAAATTCTCTTACCAGAAAAATTGAGGCTGGACGCAAAGACTCTTCTAGGCTTGAAAAAGAGTAGGAAAAAAAGTTACCTTGATTCGCACACGTTTTATGCTTATTTTATTTCTCTTTGTTTAGACTCCAAATCATCTACTATGCCTTTGAATTGTTCTAATGCAACTTCAAGATTTTCAATAATCTCTGACGCTATTACATCTGGTTTCATTCAGTGCCCCCATCAAACCTAAACTAATCAATATTGAACTAAGTCAACAGACTCTGTAGTAGGTAACAATGAGATTGTTTATTACTTTTGTTTGCTTAAAAAAATATAATAGGGATTACTTACCACTATGAGTGGTGTCAAATGCTTCAGCAACGGACAAAAAACAAAGAAAAACCTGCAATACACCCAGAAAACAACAATGCTTCAACATCAGAAAAATGTCCAGAAAGGTTACAATCAATGTTAGAAAAAGAGCAGCTTACCAAGATTTTAGGGGCAGAAAACGATTCTTTTTCAAAAATAAGCGATTTACTAGCTTTTCAAGAACAAGAAAATCAAGGTTTCAGTAGCCTTTTGGACAATTCTAGACGATTAAAGCATCGAAAAGGGCCAGAATATCGTAAAATCAACCGATATTACAAGAGTAAAAGTCAGTATTGGAGCGAACGAAACCGCAGAAAAAAGTGTTGGGAACTATCCGGACAAGGATTAACGTATAAACAAATCGCTGAAAAATTAGGTGTTAGTGAAAAGACAGTTCAACGAGACATAAAGAAGATACAACCATACTATTTCCGGTTATGTCGAAACTACTTTAGTAGGCTGGAGCAAGATCGCATAAAAGAGTTTAACGCTGAATTGGAAGGCAAAACTCTACATCAAAGATTTAACATTCTATCTAAGGCAATGGTAGAGCAACATAAACTTTGGAAAATACGTGAATATCGAAGACATTCCCAAATTATCTCTGTTGACATGACCCAGCAGGAATATGGATTACCTAAAATCAGTTTTATTCCAAGAGGAAAGCAAACTCTCGCTTATCCGTATCATATCAGGGTTCATGTTAAAGCAAATTTTGAAGGCAAAGATTTAGAGGTTGATGTTGGTGGATTGGAGATAACGCAGAAAACAAGAAACTGGTGGTAAACCTGTGTACCAATGTTTCTTGGGTTTGGGGGTAAAATTTAACCTTAAAAAAATGGGGAGTTTTGCAAAAACACAGTGGTAATATCACCATCGTGGAATGATCAGTCCTTTCCATAGGCTTAAAGTGTCCAAAATTTCAATTTCTTTTTGGTTTATTAGTTAAGTAGAAATGTTTTGAAACAGTGAAAAGTCTTAAATCTTTATAGGATTTTTATGGTTAATGGGGGAACCTTATTTGTCGTTACCAGAGATAAACCTTCTTATTCAGTCTTTGATATTAGTCGTGTTCTTGTTGAGTTTTGTCTTTAAAATGAAAGGAAAATTTGTAATACATGGAACATTGATGATGGTAACAGTTATCTCTTCTATAGCGGTTTTTCTATTATTGTCGCCAGGCATTATGAGTGAAAAAACATCTACCGCCACAGATTATATGCAGCAATTCTTTGACTCACCAGTAAATTTCGCTCTATTTGCTCTGCATATTTCATTTACTGTTTCAGCGGTGCTTTTAGGCGTCTGGGTTGTAGGTTCATGGCGCTTTCGTTCAGAACTATTTTGTGCTCCCAAGAAAAAGGTAATGAGATTAATTTCGATATTGTGGGTCTTAGGTTACCTTGTTGGAATTTTATTCTATTTAGTAATCAACACAAACATCATTACGTAAAATTTTGGGTTTGAGATTAAAATTTAACCTCCCCCTTTATTTCAGTTCTACTCATAAAAGAAACTTAACCATACAAAACTCCCTTTTTTTTAAGTTAATTTAAAGGTGTGGAGAGTGTGATTCGCACCCTAATTTACCAGTAAAATATAATGCTATTCTTCATTTTTCAAATTAAGAAGAAATTCCTTCTTGCTTTCTTTGATATGATTTGCTTGTTGTTTCTCTCGTTTAATTAACAGGTCCAATGCTTCTTCAAAAGGTATTGCTGAGAATGTTATTCCCTCTTTAGTAACCAATGCTTTCGTTGTCAACATTCCAAGACTCTTATAGATTTGATTTCTTGAATAATTCAAAGCACCGTCCAAATCTTTTACCTTCTGAGGGCCCATCTTAGCAATATATACATAAACTTCAGCATCTAATCTTGACAATCCTAGACTTACTAGCGCTTTTATTATTAGTTCTAGACTCAAATCACCACACCTTGTTTCCTAACAAAAAAGAAAAGTGGAGATTATGGTGCTACAGTTTTATATTTTGGTTATTTGGGTATTATGAGACATCCTTCGATAACAGCTGGTAGTGCTGGTTCAGATGATAGTTTCAGTGTTTGTCCCTTAAAATCTCCTGTACCCCGAAGTACCATATGCACTTCGATAGATAACAAAGCTCCCATTGTACCTACCCACTTCCATTGGGCCCTACCCTCAAACGTGCCATTAGTCCCCACACCTGTGAAAATCATTTTCACTTTTTCTCTAATCATATTCCCACCTTCAGGATCCGGAATAGGGAAGCTAGGCCACTTAGCCGTGGAAGTCCATGTAGTGTCCCATGTTCCTTTTGGGAGAGGGATTCCTGGTATTGTCAGAGTAGCTTCACCAAAACTTGTGCCTCCTCTGGTTTGTATTATGGTATGGTCAACAAAGTTTTGAGGACCAAGTGTGGGTATATGATCAAATGTCAATGTAACTCCTTCAATTTTTGTTGCTGGAGCTGCCATTACTGGAATTGAAAGCAAAACAAAAGTCAATAAGATAACTGGAATAACTAAAAGTTTCTTTTTCATTTTTTCACCTCCTCTCTTATGGGATGTAAGGAAACTAATTCCAAGCATCAAAAAACAATTAAGTCCAATTTGATACATAAAACTGGGTGAGTGACAAGGGTCAGTCACCAGTACTTGGGTGAGAATCCTAAATGGATAAAAAACCAATAGAGAATATTCTCAAAGATTTTGGACTAACTGAAAAAGAGACAGAAGTTTATATTTTCCTTGCAAAACATGGTCTACTTAAGGGACGAAAAATAGTTAGACAGATGAAAAAAGACAAAGGGCAAATTTATCGTATCCTAAAAAGCCTTCAAAAGAAGGGTCTTGTTGAAGCAACTCTTGAATATCCAACTCGTTTTACTGCTGTTCCATTTGAGAAAGTGATTGATTCTTTTATTAAATTTAAACGAGAAGAAGTTGCTCAGATAGAAAAAGGAAAGAAAAACTTGATTTCTGTTTGGAATAAAATCAGCCAAACTGAAATTGAATCTTCACTAGAGAAGTTTGCTGTCATTGAGGGAAACAAAAAGATTCATCATAAAATATCTCAAATGGTTAAGGAAACTAGCAGTCAGTTATCAATGGCATTAACAGTTTCTGATCTGTTTAGAACTGAACAGTTTGGGGTCTTTGATATATTACCTAAGCATCCTATGAAATCTAAGATACAATTTCAAGCTATAACTCAACTGTCAAAGCAGAACTTGAAAGCAGCAAAAGTTCTCAAACCAAAATTGAAGCCTAACCTTGTTCTTAAAGGAATAAATCCTGATTTGGGTTCACCTCCATTTTCCAGAATGGTAATTAGAGATAACGAAGAGGCTATCCTTTTCATTTCAGATAGGAATGAAAAATATTTAGAAGACAGGGAGACTTGTCTTCTTACAAACAATAAGAAAATAATTCAAGCGTTTATTGTTGTTTTTGAGGATTTATGGCATGACTCGATAGACATTGAAGATTTGATTGTTGAAATTGAAACGGGTAAACCCTCTCCTAAAACCCAATTGATCAAAAACCCAGAAAGGGCTAAAAACATTTATTATGAATTTTTGGACTCTGCCAAAGATGAAATCCTGATAGTCACCTCTTCTAGTGGATTAATTGAACTATCAAAAAATAGGTTAAAACTTGAAGACTGGTCAAAAAGAGGAATTTCAATTAAAATAATGGCTCCTATTGTAAATAAGAATTTGGCTTTTGCTCAACAACTTCTAAAATGGGGTGAAGTTAGACATATTCCTCTTGGTTATTTTGAAACCACAATTATTGATGGGCATCACCTCTTTCAATTCAGATATGAAACTGAAAAACAGAAAAAACCAATTGATTCAGAGTTTTTTGAGAACACTTTCTATACTAATGATTTCAATTATGTACAAAAAACTAAAAACATACTTTATGACCTTTGGAGAAAAACTCGGATTCCATCTTCAGAAAGTTTGAGATCAATTACTAGTTTTCAATTAATCCCAGAGAACCCATCTGTTGGACATCATTCTATAGAAAGAAAAATGAGTTTCATGAAAAATATTGAATATACAAAAAGAAAAATTACTGAAAAAGACGTTATAGAAAAAATCAAAAATGAAAAGAAGCTTTCTAGCGGAAATTCTGGAAGTTGGTCAAAAATCAAACGATACTTTGGTTACAAAGGTGTTGCGGCAATTTATCCTCCCGCCAATTCTGCATTACCTGATATGATTATAGGCGTTATGCATCATGATAAAGACTCCACTTTTGGAAATGAAAATTTGATATATGTCAATATGATTCAAAAAAATGGAAAGACGTTTAATTATATTCCCGTTGCAATAATACAGGATAATGCAAAATCAATCCCTTTTAGAATAAAGGTCTTTGAGGGTTACCCTGTGGCGGATAATATTATGTTAGTAGAAAAAAATGAAATACAAGTTAAGGTAAAAGGGAAAACCCTGTTTGCGGGTTGGACAAAACCCATATCGCTTGGATTCTCAAATTATACTCTACCGGCAGCATGTTTACTTTTTGAGGGATATGATGATATTAAATCCGGGATATACACCAATACTCTTCTTTCAGGTCGAAGACAAGAGAGTTGGTATAATTCTTTTGATGCTTTCTGCTCATTTTTTCTTCCTCAATTAAAACATGTAGGATCTGGAACTGAAGCATTTTTTGAAAGAGAGACAATATTCATTTCAAAACCGCCAAAGCTGGCTCATCAGCCTTAAAATCTTTCACCATTTATTATTGATAATCTAATTTACTTGACACCTTTTGAGTTCTTGTCTATATTTTATACTCTATTAATGCACCAACTACAGCTTCAATTACTATTAAGGGAAGTAACATCGAATATATCGAAACAAAGGATGATAAATATTCAGGAGAATAAAACAACAACAAATTCAATGAAATCAAGAATCCATTTTGGAGGAGAAAATATTATTCTAGTTGACAAAGATCAATTGAATGTAAGAGCCTATGGTAACACTTCGTTTGCAGGTTGGACCATTCCTGTGCCATTACTTCCGATTAAATATGTCTTGCCACCGTCTTGTATTCTATTTGAAGGATATGGAGAAGTTAGATCTGTAATGTTTAACATATTCTTTCCATCAAAACGAAGACAAGATATTTTGTACAATAATCTCGGAGCCTTTGTAACTTTTTTCATCCTTCATCTAAATATGTAGGTCCTGGCACTGAAGGATCTATAGATCGTGAATCAGTCCAGATTTTTTATCCTCCACCATAGCAAAGATTTTTAGTAATCTAATAATATACTATAATAGATTTCTTTTACATAATTTGCTTTGTCGTTTTTGGATTTATTTGTCTTTGACCAATCCAACTACTTTTACTCTTTGGTAAATCTTGTATCCTATTAGACCCCCAAAAAGGCTTTCAACTACGACCAATGGAAACAACAACAAAAGACCGTTAATATATACCGTTACAAAGGCTGGAGGGTAGATTAAAGAGAACCATAGTGTATTGATATATGGAGCAGCTAAAAAGAATTCAACAGCAATAAAAATAGACAACCAAACCAATTTATTTCGTTCTTTAAAAAACCCATAAATGGTATTAAATAATATGTCTGCCTGAATACCATGCATTACTATCCCCAGTCTAGGCAATACTTCAAAAGGTGTCCCTTGAAGATAAGTTGGAATGATTAGTATAGAAAATAAAATAGTTTGGAAAAAAAATCTCCATCTTTTTCCCTCGTACATTAGTAAAGCAAGACTGAGGAGGATAGCATGTCCGATTGTGAAAAGTAAATTAAACGCAGGTATTCCTGTGAATAACCAACCCATTTGACCTATTAAAGCTGTATAAGCAAAACTTGCAACAGCCAAAAGAATCATGAGTGTAAGATCTCTACTTTCCCACATCTGCTATCTCTCCCCTAGTGAAAGTGAACTGTCAATGTTACTGTGATATAATATTTTTCAACATTAATTTCACTCTAAATGTTCTCTTTGTAGTTCCAAAGTTTAACGCAAAATTTTCTTGAAGTATCTGTACACACCAAATGAAACGAATAACAGTGGTATTAGGAATGTTAAATCAAGAGTACGTCACTTCTCTCAATTACCCAAAGATATTGAACTATATTTACGTCTAACAGAAACAATGAAAATGGATAAACAAATCCTCGAATCTCTAACTGCAAAATAAAATCACATTCAAAGACTTCCTAACAGAACAGATTGGAATGCTAATATTCAAAGTAAAATATGGGAAGCATACCATGCCAAATTACTCTGTTGTTTTCATCAAGACATAATTCACTATACATTGAAGGATTCGACTCTAGACTTTCCTTAAAGTCATTCCAATTATTCTTCTTAATGAGAGCACCTTGAATACTTTTTCTAAAAACCCACCAATCTCGTTTTGAAATAGTATATTTGTCAATACTGTCCTCATTCAAGATTACAATTTCTTTATAGATATTAAATGGGTTTTCTAGTTCTAAGATTTGATTTTCAAGTTGGTTAATTTGGTTTACGCAAAGTAGCATTCGTTAATATATTCACTGATCAATCATGTCTGTTAGTAAAGAAAAACATGAATCCGCTTTAAGGTAAATTTAAAATAACTAACCAGTATAGTTGTGATTTGTGGGAATATTATGTCAGAATTTCTAATTGATTTTCAGAATATAGAATGGGAGAGCGAGTATTCTGGTCAGCGACAAAAAACATATACAAGAGAAAATCAAAGACTTCGCCTTGTAGAATTAACTGATGAATATCCCGAAGAGGAATGGTGTGAAAAAGAACATATAGGCTATGTTCTCAAAGGTAGAATTATCATAAAATTCAATGGAAAATCTATAACATTTAACGAGGGTGATGGAATTTTCATACCTGGAGGAAAAGAAAACAGACATAAAGGCCGAATGATAAAAGGCGAAAAAGTTCATATGCTATTATTTGAAAGAATTTTAAAGACGGAATAAGGATTTCAGTTAATACTTTTAGCTTTTTATTTTAGGAAAATGATTTGTTTATCCATTTTCATTGTTTCTGTTAGACGTAAATATAGTTCAATATTAACAAAAACTAATAGAAATTATAGTATTTTTTCGTCATTATTCACAAAAAGCTCGTAGGATTATTTATTGATTTTCGCAATTTCATTGTACCGGAAACACTGTATTAAATGATCATTAATTATACCAACCGCCTGCATAAATGCATAGCAAATTGTGGGACCGACAAACTTGAATCCTTTTTTCTTAAGTTCTTTGTTCATTGCTCTAGATTCGGTTGATTCTGTAGGCAATTCTGAGAAGGAATTACAGCTATGATTGAGCCTTTTCCCATTAGTAACGCTCCAAAGGAAGGAGTCAAAAGAGCCGTATTCTCTTTGAATGTTCAATACTAACTGTGCATTATGGATTGTTGCAAGTATTTTTGCTTTATTTCGAATAAGACGGGAATCACTCATCAAATCTTCAATCTTATTTTGATCATATTGAGCAATAATCTTTGGATCGAAATTGTGAAAAGCTTCTCTAAATGCATCTCGTTTGTTAAGTATTAGTTCCCAAGTAAGTCCGGCTTGGAAACCTCCTAGGGTTAAGAATTCAAATAATCTATCATCATCATGAACAGGTACTCCCCATTCTTCATCATGATATTTGATATAAATTGGATTACTGGTTTTCCAACATCTTTTTAATATTTTTTCCATAGGCATACTTGATTTCTTTTGTAATATAAATTTCTCCAAACAGCGACTTTTAATAGAAGTTTCCATCTGAAAATCATATCATAACGTAATCTGAGGATAATCACAACCGTCAGTTTCAATTAAACGGACATTAAGTGGTTCTTATACTCGTACTTCATTTAATCCATTAATCGAACGAAAGCTCGTCCTCTAGTTGTAATTGAAACGCGCTCTCTATTACGTATCAATTTCATAAATTTTAGGAGGCGCATTCTTCTTAATTCAATTAAATAATGAAGTAGATCTATGTCCTTAAATGCAGGAATTAACATCAGATCTTTTACGTTAACTATACTAACGCTATCTTTCCGGTAACTCATAATTGTTTTTAATATTTCCTTTTCAGTGTCAGATATTGATACAAGTAGTTTTTCAAGGTCTTTTCCGTATTTATCATGCCATCTAGTAGTTGATATTTTAACCTCATCAATATTCTTCATTAACGATTCTTTGGAAAAAGAATTTTCTATTATATTGTAATCCATTTCCGACAATAGTATACAGGTTTTCCCTTGAATGTAGGATCCCCAACGTTTTTTGACTGGAAATAGTTTGAAGTGAACTTTAGGCTCATTAACTAGTTTTTTGAAATCCAAATATTTACCTTGGGGGGGCATTTTATAGGGTTCTATTTTATAAACCATCACGTTTCCCCAATAAGAATCCTGATGCAGATATAACATTCTGGATACTACTTTGAAGATCCCTACAACAAGGCTGTCCTTTGTAGCATAATAAACAATTAAATCCCCTTTTCCAATCTTTCCAAATTTCTTGTATTTGGGTTTCATAATCCTACTTTTAATAGCGATGTTACTAATCAAATCGGGATGTTGTTCATACGCAAGTAAGTCGTGAACAACAAACCATATAGTCAAATGTAACACCTATCGAAGTTACTAAACATTCAGTATATGTGTTAATAACTGTTTAAGGATGGCATTGATTCTTGAAACTATCCGGAACCGATTCTATTTCTCAACAAAAAATAAAAAAATTTGTTGAGATTTTGAAATGGTACGAAAACAACAAAAGAGACTACCTGTTTTGGAGAAACACCAAAAATCCTTACCATATTTTGGTTTCAGAAATGATGCTACAAAAAACTACTGTAAAACAAGTCCAAGACCTCATTCAAAAGTTTATCAACCGATTTCCATCTCCGAAAGATCTTGCAAAAGCATCTGTTAAAGAGATTAAAGAACTCATTACCCCTTTAGGATTAGAGCACAAACGTGCAGAAAGTTACAAAAAATGGGCAATAATTGTTATTGAAAAGCATAATGGTAAGATACCCGATTCTGTAGAAGAATTAATCTCTCTACCAGGTGTAGGCCAGTACATAGCAAACAGCGTACTCTATCTTGCATTTGGAAAGAATGTTCCAGTTCTGGACACTAACATATTTAGAATTCTTGAAAGAGTGTTTGATATTAAATCTAATAGAGCACGAGCAAGAACAGACAAAAAACTCTGGGATTTCATAAAAAAAATTACTCCAATTGGCAAAACAAGAGAATTTAACCTTACATTATTAGATTACGGT
>JBHORG010000034.1:0-9669 GCA_042565955.1 Thermoproteota archaeon
GCTTATTATTTTCATCTTAATCGTGTCTCACCATGAAATACACAATTTAATATGTAGTATATTTATAAATGTATTAATAAATTATGGGATTAGCCAATTTATAAATTGCATTTACCAATAAATGCGGTTAATTTTTGACTTTTAAGGAACCGAATATGTGATTAATATATTTTTTATTTCTATTCTCTAATAGTCACAATTAGGCTTTTGTAGCCATATTTTTCTAAATAATTGATAATTTTAGCTAAAATACATGAAAATTCATGATTCCGGAAAATTCATTTTCACACTTTTCGACATTGTAAAGTCCTTCGAGAATTTCATAAAACACACAATATGTAACACGTAAAAAGAATCTTAGGTCACAGGGGTGTAATGACAACTCAAAGATACGTTGACCTTTATGAGGAACTATATGACAGTACACCAAGAGAAACTATATGTTCGATAGCGTTGAATATTCAAGAAGCGAAAAAAGTTATAGAACCGGGTATCAATTATGAAACAGGCGAATATAATGATGGTGAAAACTATTCTACAACTACAAGTAATACGCCAAGAATTTTCTCTAAACCTATCGGTAATCCCAAAAAACTATTGGTAAGTAAGAAGTTATAAAAGGGAAAGATAACCATTTTGCTCATCGGTAACCTTTCCCTAAAGCCTTAGTGGTTAACCATGACAGATGTTTGTTTAATGTTTGAGGTTCATCAACCCTTCAGGTTGAACCGAAAATTTCACTTAGACCTACTGTCAAGGGGAAAAGTTAAAACAAAGGACCTTTTTTGCCTCTATTTTGATCATGGACTCAACCGTTACATCTTCGAGAGAGCCGCAAGAAAATGCTACTTTCCAGCAAACAAAATAATATTAGATCAAATTGATAAAAGCAAGAGCACAGGAAAACCATTCAAAGTAGCTTTCGGTATCTCAGGGGTCTTTCTTGAACAATGTGAACTGTGGAACTCTGACCTCATAGAGTCCTTCAAGCAGCTTGCCGAAACTAGTTGTGTCGAATTCATGGAAGAAACCTATTACCACTCCCTAGCTAGCCTCTATGGAACTGATCGTTCAGAGTTTGTGGAACAGGTGAAGATGCATCGGCAACTCATGAATGACCTCTTAGGTTATGAGCCAAAGTTTATCGAAAACACTGAACTGTTATATAACAACGCCATAGCTGAAAGCATGGAAGAATTGGGATACATTGGTACTGTCACGGAAGGCATTAGAAAGACTCTCTTGGGGAGAAGTCCTAATTATGTTTACAAAGTTAAAGATTCAAATTTACATGTGTTACTTCGTAATTACCGCCTCTCGGACGATATAGGTTTCCGTTTTTCTTCCACTGATTGGAATGAATATCCTCTGGATGCAACAAAATATGCTCGATGGTTAGCTGGAACCCAAGGACAGGTGATCGTGATTTTTATTGACTACGAAACCTTTGGAGAACACCATTGGCCAGAAGGCGGAATCCACGAATTCCTAAAAGCTTTGCCAAACGAAGTGAACAAATGGCATCACCTGAATTGGCGAACCCCCTCTGAAGTTATTAAACGGCACGATCCAGTCGGCGAGATTGACGTTCATGAATATAATACAGTTTCATGGGCTGACATTGAACGAGACACTAGTGCATGGATTGGAAATCCCATGCAAGACATTTGCTATGATACTCTAAAAGAATTGGAACATTTGGTGAAAGGAATAGGCGACAAAGATTTGATTGAGTTGTGGCGTTACCTCCAACTGAGTGATCACTTGTATTATCTTAGCATGAAAGGAGGTGGACCTGGAGATGTACATAACTATTTCAGTTCCATGGGTAGCCCTGTGGAAGCATTTGCTGTATATTCCAGAATCCTTTCTGATTTTGAAGCTAGAGTTTGTTTAGAACTAGAAAAACCGGAGCTTGCAGCGAAGAGCATTCTAAGGCGACTTCCTTTTGGATTGGGATTTGTTTTCTCATATGATTTTATTCGATCATCTGGTATTATTGTTAATAGTTTAAGCGAATTTGTTTCAATATTAAGAACCATTGATCTGAGTTCTATTCGTTTTCATATGGAAAAAGGAGATTTTGAACGCTGGATACGGGAAGTTGTGGGTGACCATGCACTAGCCGATAAAATATCTGGGATTAGGTTGAACAAAAGATTGAAAGGAGAATCTTTACGTAAGAAGCTCCTAGTAGCAACTACAAACAGAATAAAGCACTTGAAAAAAATTACTGATGGAACCTCTTTTGGAATAAATGACAAATGAAAACAAATAATGGGGAAAAGGAAACAATTACGGAGAGTAGGTTTTCGTCAAGGGGTTTTTGGTTATGATTAGAGATCCTGTTTGTGGATTGCCATTAACTGAAATAAAGAAAGAATTCAAGGCTGAAGTAAGGGGAAGAACTTACCATTTCTGTGGTGAATACTGCAAGCGAGCTTTCTTGCGGGGAAAGAAAATAGCATATTTCTGTATGGAATTCGGGTTAAACCCAGATTTTCATACCTACAGTGGAGGATTAGGTGTACTGGCTGGTGACATGATAAAGTCAAGTGCGGACCTCAAGATTCCGTTGGTGGGTGTTACGCTTGTTAGCAGTAAAGGATACTTGAAACAGGAGATCAGGGACGGAAGACAGGTTGAACATCCAGACGATTGGATACCATCTAAATTAATGAATAAACTGCCAAACCTTATCGATGTCAAAATACAGAATCGAACAGTCAAAGTGAAAGCTTGGCTCTATGATTATCAGAGTCCTACTGGTGGATTGGTTCCTGTTATTTTTCTTGATACAAATGTCAAGGACAACACTCCGGAGGATAAAGAAATCACCTCTTTCTTGTATGGTGGCGACAGAGAGTATCGATTAAAGCAGGAAATTGTTCTAGGAATTGGCGGCGCGAAAATGCTTAAAGCAGCAGGCTTTTCGATTGGTAAATATCACATGAATGAAGGTCACTCATGCCTCCTGACTTTAGAGTTGCTTAGAAACCACAATATGGACATTGATGCCGTGAGAGACCTTTGCATATTCACTACTCATACTCCTGTGGAAGCGGGACACGACAAATTCTCCTACAATATTGTCCAAGATTTGCTGGGTGAAATAATTCCTCTAGACATCATGAAGAAACTTGGGGGAACTGATCAACTAAATATGACCCGTTTAGCACTCAACACCAGTAAATATGTGAACGGAGTAGCAAAAAGACACAAAGAATTCTCCTTAACTCTGTTTCCGGGCTATAACATTTCAGCCATAACTAATGGTGTTCACTCTTTTACATGGACTTCTGAATATTTCAAAAAACTTTATGACAAATATCTGCCGGGGTGGGCAAACGAACCTGAATTGCTAGTTCGAGTTGACACCATTCCAGATGAGGAGATTTGGCGTGCCCATATTGAAGCAAAAGAAAATCTGATACGTTATATTCGTGAACTGTCTGGTGTCCAGTTTGATCCAAATGTGCTTACGTTGGGTTTTGCACGTAGATTTACTGGATACAAAAGGGCGACTCTGTTGTTTTCGAACTTGAAGCGGCTTGAAGAAATCAATAAAGTAGGGAAAATTCAGGTGGTTTACGCGGGTAAGGCTCATCCTAATGATTGGATGGGGAAAAGGTTAATCGAAGAGATTCACGAAATGAAAGCGAATCTAAAAGATATAATGGATGTTGTATATTTGGAGAATTATGGTCTTCAGATGGCAACCAAATTAACTTCTGGTGTGGATGTCTGGTTGAACACTCCTATCCCGCCTTTTGAAGCGTCAGGAACAAGTGGGATGAAGGCGGCTCATAATGGGGTGATAAACTTTAGTGTCTTAGATGGTTGGTGGGTGGAGGGTTGTATTGAAGGAGTTACAGGTTGGGCTATTGGTCCTTCGCCAAAAGAAAAAATGGAAGAAGCTGAAAGAAGACATCGGGAGATTACGCAATTGTATGATAAACTTGAGTATCTGATTATTCCTACTTTCTACAAGAATAGGGATGGTTGGATACAGTTGATGGAGAATTCGATTGGTAAGGTTGCATATTACTTTAACAGTCACAGAATGATGCGAAGATACGCTTCAGAAGCCTACTTGTAGTTGTACAAGAAGATTTTGGACAGAGCTAGTGTTATTTTATGGTTACCGATGACTTTATATGAACGATATTACATATGAAGAAACATTCATTAATAATGTTTTGGATGCAATAATATAATGAGCGAAAAACAAATGTTCTGTTTCCAATGCGAACAAACCGCAAACGGAAAAGGATGCATACAATTTGGTGTGTGTGGAAAAAACTCCGAAATTGCTTCACTTCAAGACCTACTGATCTACACCTTAAAAGGTCTTTCACAAGTAGCAATAGAGGCCAGAAAACATAAAATAACTGACGAAGAGGCCGACATATTCACAGGTAAAGCGCTCTTCTCAACACTCACAAACGTAAATTTTGACACAAATCGATTCGTTAAACTAATCAAAAAAACTGTGGAACTGCGTGACTCGTTACGAAAAAAGGTTGAAAACGCTGGAAAAATCTTAAAAACTGATGGGCCAGTAAACTTTGTTCCAAAGAACACAATCAATGAACTAGTCGAACAGGGTAAATTGGTTAGTATTAAATCCGATCTAAATGTGGATCCTGATATTCTTTCTTTACAACAACTTCTTACTTACGGAATTAAAGGTGTAGCAGCATATGCCGATCACGCCAATATTCTTGGACAAAAAGATACAAATGTATTCAGTTTCATTTATGAAGGTCTTGCAGCTACCCTTGACAAATTTCTTACTGTAAATGATCTTGTTGGATTAGTTCTGAAATGTGGAGAAATAAACCTCCGTGCCATGGAATTACTAGACGCAGCAAATACCGGAACCTATGGTCACCCAGAACCAACTAAAGTACCTCTTGGCGCAAAGAAAGGAAAAGCCATTCTCATTTCTGGACACGACCTCAAAGATTTAGAGTTGATTCTAAAACAGAGTGAAGGTAAAGGAATCTACGTTTATACCCACGGAGAAATGTTACCCGCTCACGGTTATCCAAAACTAAAGAAGTACCGACACTTTTATGGTCACTACGGGACCGCGTGGCAAAACCAACAAAGAGAATTCAAGGCATTTCCAGGTGCTATCCTAATTACAACAAACTGCATTCAAAAACCCCTCGAAAAATATGCAGGAAACATATTCACTACAGGTCTTGTTGGTTGGTCAAAAATAAATCATATCGCTGACAAGAATTTCACTCCAGTCATCGAGAAGGCCTTAGAAATGTCTGGATTCCAAGAAAACACAAATGGACGATCTGTGATGGTTGGATTCGCTCGAAATACTATCTTAAGTGTTGCGGACAAAATTGTTGATGCAGTAAAAAACAAGGCCCTTAGACACATATTCTTGGTTGGAGGTTGTGACGGCGCAAAACCAGGAAGAAACTACTACACCGAATTGGTAGAGAAAGCTCCTAAGGATACGATCATTCTCACTTTAGCATGCGGAAAATTCAGGTTCTTTGACAAAGACCTTGGTACCCTTGGCGGCTTGCCTAGGCTCCTTGATGTTGGCCAATGTAATGATGCCTACTCTGCAATTAAAGTAGCTGTGGCTCTCTCAGACGTGTTTGGTGTAGGAGTCAATGATCTACCTTTGTCGTTGGTGCTGTCTTGGTATGAACAGAAAGCCGTATCCATACTGCTGACACTTCTTCATCTAGGAATCAAGAATATTCGCTTGGGTCCAAGTTTACCCGCCTTCATTACACCAAACATTCTTGACGTATTAGTGAAGAACTTCAATATCATGCCCATAACTTCAGCAGAGGAAGACCTTAAAGCAATACTTGAATAAAAAAATGGCTGGATTAAGAATGAAAAAAGGGTTAAGCGAAACCTGTTATCGGTTCTTCGTAAATCTAGCTAATCCTACACGGTTAGCCGTACTAGAGCAGCTGATAAAAAAGCCAATGAGCGTAAACGAAATCGCTGAGTCACTTAGACAGGAACAGAGTATGGTTTCGCATAACCTTAAATCTCTTCTTGAGTGCAATTTTGTTTTCATCAAAAGAGAGGGAAAGAAACGAATCTATTCTGCAAATAAGGAAACAATCGAAGCATTATTCAATGCAATTGAGAATCATTCTCAGAAGTTCTGTCCAACCGGTGGTAAGTGTCACCTAAAAGAAAACTGATTTTGATACATTAGAAATAATAAATAGTGATGTGAAAACTCATGAAAGAAAAAAGAAAAGATGATAAAAAGTATCTTTCTGCTATACCCGTAAAGCTTGTTGATTTGATAGATTATCAAGACGAGTCGGTGGTTAGTCGAACAATAGTTGACAAAGCAGCTGGAACTGTAACCCTGTTTGCTTTTGATGAAGGTCAGGGATTAAGTGAACATACAGCCCCCTTCGACGCCTTAGTTCATACTTTAGATGGAGAAGTTGAAGTGATCATATCTGGCAAAGCTGTTCAGCTAAAGAAAGATGAAATGGTAATAATGCCCGCCAATAAACCCCATGCGTTGAAGGCAACTAAAAGATTTAAGATGCTTCTCATAATGATCCGATAATAAACTTCATTTTGTAATAGCTACTGTACTGACAACCTATAGTTTACCCAACTACTTGCGGAGAATTAGCACTTTGTTCTTTTTATTATAATTGCTGAAAATGTTATTGAACTACTTCTACTTTCTTTACTTCTGGCACTTTTTTCTTTATGCAGTTTACGACACCGTATTGTAATGTCATAGCTGACATTGGGCATCCATTGCATGCACCTTTCAGTTTTACTTTAGCTATTCCATTCTCTACGTCTATCAGTTCTATATCTCCGCCGTCAGCCTGTAATTGAGGTCTAACTTCTTCAATACATTGTGCTACCTGTTCTTTGAGTGTCTTTGTCATGCAAATTACCCTAATTAACAATGACTACTGAATCTAATAAAGTTGGTGTGCTAGAGTCATTTAATAACCATTCTGAAATACAAATATTTCTTTGCTAACTAAAATCAGACAGGAAACAGTTCATGAACTAACGTCACAATTATTTTTCAGGTGAGACCACCGAATAAATTTATAATCTGGATTTATGATACTTTTTTGGGAGCGTGCAATGAGTATGAGTGAAGGTAAAATTAGGGGTAAAATATTGGTTAATTTATGGGCTGCGGGAAAGCCTTTGACTTTACAATTAATAGCAGAGAAACTAGGATTACCTTCTTCATCGTCAATGGGTTACTTGCTGGGACTCATAAAAGCAAAATACGTTTCTGTACCGAAGAAGCATTATTACGCTATAACAAGCCTTGGTAAACAAGCGATAGGGCTGCCAAAAGTAGATAAGAATTTAGCCCAAAAAATATTGAGAACAGTATCATTAGAAGAAGCCTTCTACTTTTATTATGACATTGACCAGTACTCGGGCTTTCAAGCAACTAGCTTAAACGATTTTGTTGACAACATCAATACTGTAAACATGAAGTGCATCGAATTTCATCTTAATCGTAGAGACTTTGAACTCTGGATTCGTTCACTTGGAGACGTAGAATTATCTAAGAAGCTGGGACTATTACGACTGTCAAATATTTATGGAGAAAATCTCAGAAAAAAAATTTACGAAACCGTAAAGTCCAGATGCGAGGAACTAACGAAGTTCATACTCTAACTCTTCAAACATTTCTCTAGAACTGCAACTTAAATAGAGGAAACAAGAAATGAATATCGTATTCTCAGAAAAATGTTTAGAGTATAACTGGCCCGGTCACATAGAAAGACCTGAGCGGGTAGTACCTGCTATTGGTTTCCTCAGGGAAAAGTATCCTTTTTTGAAGCCTGAACCCGCTTTACAAGACGACCTACTGCATGTCCACAGTAAAGAATATGTTGACTTGATTAAGAATGCAAAACATGGAAGCTACATAGACGGAGACACACCAGCACCTGAAAACATCTATGAGTATGCACTGCTTTCAGTTGGAGCAGCGATTTTAGCTGCCCAAGAAAAAGGATTTTCTTTAATGAGACCTCCTGGTCACCACGTTGGAATAAACGGCAGAGCCATGGGAGCACCAACTTTAGGCTTCTGCTATTTCAATAACATCGCTATAGCCGTTAAAAAACTGGGTTTGTCAACCTTAATTTTAGACATTGATGGACATCATGGAAATGGGACTCAAGAGATTTTCCAAGGAAACAAAATAGTCTCATTCATATCTTTACACCGACACCCTACCTATCCAGGAACAGGCCTATCTTCAAAAGGCAATTGCCTAAACTTTCCTTTGCACTATTTAACTGGGGACGATTTGTTTCTAAAGACCTTGGAAAAAGCGTTCAGTAAAGTTGAAATGGAGAATATTGATGCAGTTGCTATTTCAGCGGGATTTGATGCACATCTTGGAGACTTAGCTTCTCTAAGTTTGACTTCCAATTGTTATCGCGAGATTGGTAGAATCGTGGGTCGGTATAGAAAGAAAGTTTTTGGTGTCCTGGAAGGCGGCTATATCGGTGAATATGTAAGCAGAGATATCTACGAACTTATTGAAGGCTTAAAAGAAAATCAATAAAAACATAATCCCATATTCTGATCTGAAAAACAAGTTCCTGACAAAAATGTGTCAATGAAAAAAACTTTAAGTTAGACTAATGGACTGGATGTGTAAAACGAGGGCCCGTAGCCCAGCCTGGATTAAGGCGCCGAACAATCCCACAAAGATGGTGCGTAAGCCTCCGAAGCCGGAAACCCGGGGTTCAAATCCCCGCGGGCCCGCCACTTTTAAGTTCCCTATCACTATTTACAAAAGAAATAAGCATTAATATTCATAATTTCTTTCATACCAACAGCAAAAAGCCTAAAAAATATTCTTATTCATCTACCTATTGGTACCCCGGTATTTTGCCTAAAAAAAGATCTGATTCAGTCAACTTACTCTCTTGATAATAGTTGGAGATATCTTTTAAGAATAAAAACCTTTAAGAATGTGGACTAAAAGGGCTTTTACAAAGGACATCAGTTGGTAAACTCAGCAAGAATTTAATAGTCCTTTTAAATTACAAACGTATGAGGTTGGAGTATCATGGCTGAAATCGGATTAAGAACTCGAATGTTAGTCAAAGATGTAATGTCTAGTCCAGCAATTACCACTCCCGAGAACACTCCCATTGATAAAACTGCTCAATTAATGAGTAGTGATCGACTGGGTTGTATCATCGTAACCAGCAAAGATGGAAAAGCCCTCGGTATAATAACCGAAAGTGATCTTGTCAAACAAGTTTTAGCAAAAAACATCAGGCCAAACAAATTAACTGCAAAAGACGTCATGTCAGCGCCCCTTATTACCGTAGACCCTGATGAAGTCCTGACCGAAACGGCAAAGCGCATGAATAAACTCAAAATTCGAAGAATGGGTGTGATCTACAAGGAAAATATAATGGGAATAATCTCAAGTAAAGACATTCTTGCTATTACACCTGAACTTCTTGAAAACATGCAGGAGAAAGCCCGCATAGAATGTAAACCTGAAGTTGAAGATTCTGAAATTTCAGAATCCACTTTTGTTGTAGGATATTGTGAACAATGCGGAAGCTGGTCTGAAAACCTTGAGGAAATTGATGGAACAAACCTCTGCGAAGAGTGTAAAATGGAACTTTAAACATA
>JBHORG010000035.1:0-8615 GCA_042565955.1 Thermoproteota archaeon
AAATTTAGGTCTAATTAAAAAATAGGAGTAAAATGACCAACTATTGAGTCTCTTTAATAACGGGGTAGTTGGCAGATTCGCAAGTTGCAATCCCTCCAAGGTTATAAACTTTGGTGAAATTATTGGAATCTAAAATACTTGATGCTTGAGAACTTCGATTGCCAATATGACAGTAGACTATTATTTTTTATATTTATGAATTGTAACAATTCATCAATTCTTGATTTTAGTTCTGTCACAGGTATCAATATTGAATTCTCTAAATGTCCTTTTCATACTCGCTCTGAGTTCTTACGTCTAAAATGATTATATTCGGATGACTACCATCAGTAATCAAATTGCGGGTAGTAATCACATCTATATCCGTATATGGAATACTATAGATAATCTTTCCTGAGATTAAAAAGAATATATCATGAAAAGTTAAAATTACACTCTTAATAATCTGGTCAAAATAGACCAATCATCAATTAATTTTACTAACAACATGACTACCGATATTAGATGTTTTCTAGTTTCTTTGTATGCATGCCTTTGAACTATCTGTCTTATAATAAGGGCAATACCTAAAAGTAAGAGATAACCGAAGTAGCCATTATGGAAAAGAAACAAGTTGCACTATTGGCTGTAGTTTTTGGTGTAGCAATTTTTTGCATTAAACTGGCAGCATATTTTATTTCTAACTCCGTAGCACTTCTGTCTGATGCTTTGGAATCAATTGTTAATATAGCGGCTTCAGGGCTAATGTTGTTTTCAGTTTGTGTTTCAGAAAGAGCTCCAGACACAAGCCATAAATATGGTCATGAAAAAATCGAAGATTTATCCTGCCTTGTGGAAGGAATTTTCATAATTATTGCTGCCCTTCTAATTATCAATGCCGCTGCCGGCCGTATATTTGATTCTACTGAAATATTTGAACTTGATATAGCTATTGGGATCTCAATGTTTGCTACTGGCCTAAATGCTGGATTTTCATGGTTTTTAACCAAAACTGCAAAGAGTTGTGGTTCAACGGCTCTTGAGGGTGATGCGAAACATCTATTCTCTGATGTTATTTCTACTTTGGGTGTTTGGGTGGGTCTCTTTGTTGTTAACTTAACTGGATGGGGCTTCTTGGATTCTGTTATAGCTTTTGTGGTTGCAGCTTTAGTGTTAAGGGTGGGTTTGGGACTTGTTTTGAAGTCTTCAAATCGGTTAATGGATCAATCGTGTAGAGAAGAAGAGGAGAAGATAATCGAAGTTCTAGGTAGGCATTCCTTTAATTTTATCGATTTTCATAATTTGAAAACTCGTACACACGGGAACCAAGTATATGCGGAACTCCATCTTTCGGTTGATGGTTCACTGAGCGTTAAGCAAGCTCATAATCTCACTGACCATTTAGCAAATGAATTACATGCAGAGCAGCCAAACGTTAAGTTGACAATTCATGTTGAGCCGCCAAAAAAGTGACATTTAAAGATAGCCTTTTTAATTTTTGAAAATTCTTTTTTCAAATGTTTCAGGTTTATTAATTTTAAGTATAATGATATAGAAAATTTTAGAGGAGTATGAACTATTCTACAACTAATAATTATTGCAATCTCTACAGCTTAATTTCTTTTTTAGTAACTTTTTCTAATTCTTATTATTTTCTTTCAGAATTGTGCTACCATTTCAATACATTTGCCATCGTTTTCTTACTTACCACTTCAGCAACTTGCTTTCCAACCAATCTTTTTGTAAGTTCAAGTGCAAATGGAATCGCAGTAGCAGGACCTCTACTTGTTATGACGTTTCCATCAACCACAATAAGCTCCTGTTTTGGTTTGCCTCCCCCTTTTTCTAGTTCGTTTTCCATTCCCGGATAAATCGTGCAAGCCTTCCCATTCAGAATCCCAGCGTCTGAGAGAACTGCAGGAGCAGCACAGATTGCAGCCACTAACTTACCTGAGTAAAATGCCTTTTTGATTATGTCTATTACGCGTTGGTCCTTTCTAAGATTCATATAACCTGGATTTCCTCCTGGAACTACAATTATTTCAAAATCTTCTACTTTCACATCGTTGATATTTTTATCCGGAACAATCTTAATGGCATGTACACCCTCAATAACCCCAGGTGTCAAACCAGCAATTGTTACATCTACGTTAGCTCGTCTGAGGATGTCAACAATTGATACGGTTTCGATTTCTTCAAATCCTGTTGCGAGAAAAACTAAAGCTTGAGTCAAATACATTACATCCTAATACAGTACATCCTTTTTGTTTAATGTTTTAAGTCTTCAACCAATTTCACAATCTGGTCTATAATATAATCATTAATTTTCTCGCCTTTCTCAGCCGACGCTATTGTGGGATCACCCATAACTCCGCTCGGGAAATAGTTTTCAGGATCTGGAGTAATCTCAAATCGGGGCAAATTGGGGAAGTTACATGTTCCCCTTCCTTTTATTAAATCTGATCGGATGGCCATTACTCTTGAAGTTTCAATGGTTCCAGCGTGGGAATCTCTAGTGTCAAAGTCTTTGTCTCTGAGATCAAATGCAAAATCATAGTCAGAGCAAACCATAATTCTGGGTTTGTTCTCTTCGTTCATATGGTTTATTACCACAGTTTTGGCTGCAAGTTTAATTGCAGTCATGTGAGATCCTCCAGCGTGACCCGTTATGATTAGTAATCTTTTGAAGCCATTGCGGACGAAATCTTCCAGAATATCAGTAATTATTTTGCGTAGTGAATCAAAAGTTATAGTTATGGTGCCTGGAAAGTTTCTTGTAGAATTACAAAGACCATACCTTAAAGGAGGCGCAACCAAACACCTAGATTTTTGGGCAACCCCCATAGCCACATATTCTGCTTGAATACTATCTGTAGATAGCGGGAGATGTGCTCCATGTTCTTCGATGCTTCCACAGGGTAAAATAATAACCATTCCTGCTTTAGCAGCTTTTTCCGCTTCTGGCATACTCAGCTCATCGAACCATATTGTTTCTTTATTGTCTGAATTCCTAGACATTTTTTATTTTCTCCTTGTTGGATCAGTTAAATGAGCCATATTATGATTAGGTTAATTTATTCTTTGGTAACGTTAAATATCTGAATACTGCACTTATATTTTTCAGTTTGGTCTTTAAGTGATTGTAAACGGTTGAAATGACAATCATCCGGCAACAACCGTTGTTCCAAAACCTCAGAAATCCTTTATGTTTTGTTAATTACCTTTAATGTTTGTTCATAATAGCGAGGACCATAACTCAATGTAATCTGATGGAAAACTTTGCTCCCATTTACTACCTTCTCAAGATTTCCTTCAACCAGTACCTGTTCTCCCTCTTTTGCTTGCATCCTAAATTCTTCCATGTACGAAAAAATCCGCGTGATGTCATCAACTTTGGGTCCGTTAATAACATTCATTACATCAACTTGATAGATCGAAGGAATAAACGATGAATCCCTATCGTCGGTTATTTCAACAATCGCCTTTATCCAGCCCACATGAAATATTCGAGTAAATGAGCTGTATTCATTGCAGATTTCTTTCCATTCCTTCACCGGTTCAAACTCTGTCTTAACAACTCTTCCTGCATCTTTTGAATAATAGTAAGCGTAAATGAGTTTTCTTCTTTGATGCCAAAGATACTCCTTTAGACTGTAATTCACAAACTTCCAGTCCTTGGCTGCAACAGCCTTCATGTTGTCAAACTCGTTTTGTAGACAATTATCTTCACCATAAAGATCTTCTAGCGCCTCACGGAGTTGATTCAGGTTGTCTCTACCATAGACTGTAAAATCTAAATCTGAAAAGTTGGGATGATAAAAGTTATGAAGAAGAGAACCAAATACCCCAAAGTTGACTATTGACAATTTTGATCTGGACGAAACTAATTTAAACAGGTCTTGAAAGGCCTTAACAAGAACATCATCAGTTTCCTTTTCAAGTAACTGTTGTAATTCAACGTCCGGTTTTCGTACTTCAATGATGTCTTTTTCGTTTACTCCTACTAAACACTTCTGTAAAGGCCAAAAGAAAATTGAATAATTTGGATAGTTATTCAGAATAAGTTTTATTCCTTCATCTGCAAAAAATTTGCAATAACACAGCTTATTTTCTCCTCTACAAGCCCTGGGATTAGATGATCTGAATACTGTTGGTGGTGCATATTCTGGGTCACAAACGTAGGCGTCTTCGGGGTGAATGTAGCCGTAAACCCTGAAAATAATGCCATCATCTGTTATTATGGCGTCTCGGTCTCTAAGTTTCATCATATGCATCTCACTCGATCATTTGTTATATGGGTTCAAGATACTCATTTCCATGTATACCTGTGCCCACCACAACATGATAATATGTCTCGTCTGTTTCAAGATTTTTTACTCCTTCCAATGATCCCGAAACCTTAACTCTATCCCCCTTCCTTGCCACATTTCTATAATAACCTATCATAGAAACAACCCTTGCTGGAACTTGCTTTTCTAGAAGTTTTGATCTTGAATCAAGCGGTTGGTACTTATTGATCAGGTAAATTGCTGGTCTGAACATGTTTTCGTTATCATCAACAACTTCACATGTAAAATTAACATTCTTGATCGGGGTGTAACGTAACCATCCATGTTGGTTATTTATCTCTTCAGGCTTTCGTACAGCATTATATACGAATCTTCGGTCGTTATATCTTCCTCTATGTTTTCTTGCATGATCAATCTTTTTGGTGAAAACATGCGTAAATATACCCTCTTCTACCAGTCTGTTAACTGCACTTTCTAGACTTTTGAAGTTTTGTGCTCCGTAAACAACTAGGTCAATATCAGAGTGTTCGTTATGCATGTTTAGACCGACAGAGCCGTGAATACCAAAATTTTGGATTGTCACCTTAGATTCCTTTGAGAGTAAATGAACCAGTTCTACAGTTTCTGTTTCTAAAGTATCTTTGTTATCTTTTCCAAGAATCCTCTCTAGGCATTCATTTGATGTATATACTTTTTTTATGTTGTTTAACGGGACGCTCAAGACTTCTTTTCTTCGGTATGGACAGTAATAGAGGTAATGCGGAAAGTGGTGACGAAGTGTAACTAAGAATTTTTGGTAGTTTTTAGCGGTGTAAAGCTTTTCTGGTCTAGAAAGTTCTGTTTTTTCAAGATTCCATTTGTGCTTGAGAAAACGTACAGGAAATTTGGTCACAAAACTTGAAGGAATATATTTTAGGAAAGATAGAACCCTGTTATCTGGATGTTCATACCCAAAAACATAGAATATGAATCCCTCCTTCATGAGAAGGGTGTCGCCGTCCCTAAGAAGCATATCTTTTATTTCCATAGCATTTATCCTCAGCTAATAGTACAATAACCTGACTATTGTTTCTCTGCATCTTTCCTACTTTTTCACCCTTAAATATTCCTGAAATTTTTCGGATCTTTAAGGCTCTTTCCTTTTTCGAATGATATGGAATATCCTAGAGAACTAAACATGGAACATTGATGAAAACAACCCTTTCCAGGAAAAACGAAGAACGAACCTTAAATGTTAATAGAAAACTTTACTAGTAATAGCAACGTTTGGGAAGTGAAATTGATGAAAAACCAATCCTATTGGAGAGCATCAATAGCAATTACTTGTTATGTTACATTGATTGCTGGAATTCTTGTTGGAAGCATTATAGTGGGATTTGTAGTGTTGGGAATAGGAGCCGACTTCGAAGAATTGTCATTCCCCATTTCTCTTCTATCTCTTCCCATCACTGAAGGAATAATCCTCGGAATCACGCTTCTCTTTGCCAAACAGAAAGGAGCATCATTACAAAAACTTGGTTTAAAAAGACCAAGTCTTAAAACAATAATAACCGTATCTGTTATTGCGATTTTCCTAATTTTACTTGCAGGAACAATCTCTCTCATCGAAGAGATTGTTCTTGGTCCTGATCCCTTGGCTGAAGACCTGATTAGTGCACTGCTTCCTCGAGACTCATTTCAACTGATTGCTTTGATTGGAATTTCAATATTCTTAGTTGGACCTGCTGAAGAGTTAGCATTTAGGGGATTCATTCAGCGCGGTCTTGAAAATTCGTTTGGCAAGATGCTTGGTCTGTTAATTACATCGATATTGTTTGGATTATTGCATGGCTTCAATTCTTTACATGCCATATTTCCTGTTACTATAATTAGTCTATTTTTGGGTTATGTCTGGCAAAAAACTGACGGTAACACCACAGCCACCGCTTGGATGCATGGACTATACGATGCCGTAACAATAACAATAGCATATATGGCTTCTCTTTACCTTTAAATTCAACAACAAAAAGTTTCTTTCAATTAAGTATAATAAACAGCTTTTAAGAATAGTGAGATTATGCGAGGATTTAGGGACCGCGATTTCATTCAAACCAGAGAAAACTTTTTTTTCTGTGTAGTTGGTTCAGTACATCCCCTAAAACGAGTCATTTCTTACATTAAGTATGTCCCATCTATAAATGGAAGATGGGGACGCGGAGAAAAAAAATTCAATAGAATATTGAAAAAATACGCTATTCCAAATCTTCTGGATACCTTCAACTTTCTTGAGCAAAAATACCCCCATTATCTTTTCAATTCTCCTGTAGATAACATCAAGATAACCGCAGTTCCTCACCAAAACATAAAGGGACATTTCATGCCAGAGCACAAGCTGTCTCAACTGAGAGAAGCTTCGCAATTGGATTCATTACAAAAGACCCTAATACGTTTCACAAGATTTTTGGAGGATACGACTGATGTTTCAAAGGGATCTTTGGGTGTAACTGGGTCCATTCTTCTAGATATTCATCAACCCGCATTTTCAGATATAGATGTAACAGTTTATGGAGTGGAGGCCAGTTGGGCTCTCCATGAAGCCTTGACTGAAAATCGTGGTAATGAATTACCCATAAAATATCTCGAGGGAAAGGCTCTCAAAGAATGGTGCATTAAGAAGTCCCTACAGTATCCAATGTCAGCTAAGGAGGCATTAAGAATTTACCGCCGGAAATGGAACTTGGGAGTTTTTGAGGGAAAATGGGTTTCTATTCATCCTGTAAAACTTGAACATGAAGTTACAGAAAAATATGGTCAAAATGAATACATTCCATCTAGTCAAGTTTCAATGCAAGCTGTTGTAAGTGACAATACTTGTTCCCTTTTTCTTCCTGCAACTTATTATGTCAAAGACGTGAAATTTCTGGATAGTCCCCACTTAGAGAGTGTTACTGAGGTTGTTTCTTACGAAGGTCTATATGATAGTTTAGCTGAGAACGGCGAAACAATACATGTTAAAGGTAAACTTGAACGTGTAATAGAAAAAGATAGCAACAACGAACATTATCGAGTTCTTATTGGTTCTCCTGAGGGAAAAGGAAAAGAATATATAAAATTGATTGAATAGAAACTCCAAAAATCTACGGTTATTCTAGATTCAAAACTTCTTTTAGATTTGCTTTGAATGGACCAAGCTTTCCGCCGTAATTTCCAGCAGTAATCTTTAGAATTCCTGGAACTTTGATTGCGGCCTGTATTCCTACACCCATAGCAGCTTTTACCACTCTCTGGTTTAGGCCGTTAATTACAATCTCGTATACGCTGTTAACTTCATCTGGAACCATAGTGTCTGACACCAGTTTCTTGATTGTAGGACAGTATTGGTGGCTTGTTGATGCAGGAAGCTTGTAATTGAGGGATCCAACTTTTGATCCTGCTCTGCATAACCCACCTGGGAACGGCATAATTACTCCTCGCACATTCTTGATGATTGCTTCTTTTGCGTCCTCTGATGCCTTCAGGGCTGCTTCCCAATCTTTCGCCAAGATGATCATGTTTCCACTTGCAACTGCTTTCATAATTCCAAAGTCATCTTCAACAATGAATTCTCCTTCCATAACTGGTATGCGCCAAACTTTCCTTCCGTTTACTTCATCCTTTTTCTGGAAACCGTCTCCGAAAAGACGCAAACTTCTTCCTATTTTAATTCTTCTTTTTGCTTTGGGTAGAGCGTCGAATGCTGCTGTTGTGGGACATGTCATAATGCATTGTCCAATTCGTAGGCTCATTTGGTGCTTGAGTTCACCTCTTGAACTTTGGTAGATTTGGATTATTGCTCCTGGTCGTCCATCTGGAGTATCTTTTGAAGATACAAGACCTTCTACTGCCGCTTCTGCTGGCGACATGATGATTGAAGATGCAAATCCTGATGCGGTTCTAGCTGCGATTAATGCCCATTTTTCGTTGGCAGCTGTTATCAGTATTCTACCCGCCCACATGGGAAACATTTCGGCGTAAGTGTCCTCTACGGTGCAAATGTTTCCACTTTCAAGGTGCTTAACTATGAAGTCTCCATTATCGTCTTTACCGATAACTTCGAGTTTACTTTCTTTTTCTGAAGATTTTGATACTGTCTCTTTCGGTGACATACTCGAAACCTGCCTTTAACAACTCTTGGTCTTGTTTTAAACTTTTAGATGTTGCGGTGTGGAACTCGTCAGATTCAAAGTTTACCAAGTGTGTATAAACCAGAGTGCTTGAAATTGCTCTGTGTCCTAGCCTTTCTTTTACATGCAAGATGTCTTTTGTTTTGAAGTATTCCAATGAACCATAGAGATGTCGCAGAGTATGAAATGTTATTTTGTTTATTCT
>JBHORG010000036.1:0-8426 GCA_042565955.1 Thermoproteota archaeon
GTCTGGGAAAACTCAAGAAAACTCAAGGATGGAGGATTTCTAAAGAAGACAAGTAGAGGAAAATATCAATGCTCAGAGTTTGGGCAATCAGCTTTTTTAACATTGAGCCTTGTACTACGCCGAATATTAGACTCTATAGAAGAAGTATAGTATGTGAGAAGGATAAAAACCCTATCAGGAGACTCAAAAAAATATAGACTAGACATTCTAGTCGAGAAAATGTTGCTTAGAGACTATCTCCGATTGGATTTATTGGCATCGAATTCTTTGGAAAGCTCTTGGATTAACTTTTTTTCTTTAGGTGTGAGCTTCGTTGGAGTTTGCACGGTTACATTGACGAGTTCGTCTCCTCGGCCTTGACTACTTTTTATCCCTTCGCCTCTTAATCGTAGGGCGGTGCCACTTTGTGTTCCTGGTGGAACCCGGACTAATGTTTTGCTAGATAGGGTTGGTACTTCTATCTGAGCACCTAAAGCTGCTTGAGCAAAATTGATGTTAGTCTCATAAATGAGGTTTAGTCCTTTCCTTTTTAGAAATGGGTGGGGTTTTACTTTTATTGTAACGTAGAAATCTCCTGGTGGACCGTTGTATGGGCCATATTCGCCTTGTCCTCGAAGGACTAGACGATCCCCATCATCGATACCGGCTGGCACTTTAACCTGAAGTCGTGCCCTTCTTTCTTCGAGTCCATCGCCACCACATGTTTTACACTTTTTCTGAGCTACTTTTCCTCTACCATTACAGAGATCACATGCAGTGATCACCTGTCCGAAATCTGAATTAGATTGGATTCGATGTGCAATTCTTCCCACACCCTGACACTTTGGACAAGTAATCAATTTACTGCCTGGCTCAACTCCTGAACCACCGCACTTGGTGCATTTCTTCATTCTGGGTAAATTGACTTCTAGTTCGGTTCCGAAAGCGGCCTGCTCTAGTGTAATCTCCATTTGGGCGTCTAAGTTACGACCACGACGCAGCTCAGGTTGACCTTGTTTAAAGGTGAAGCCGCCCCCGAAGATTCGATTGAAGAGATCGTTACCATTAAAGCCAAATTCCGAAAAGATGTCTTGGAAGTTCTGACGGTTGTATATGTCTTCTTGATTGTATTGTTTATTTATTCCCTCTAAACCTGCTGAGTCGTATTTGCGTCTCTTTTTTGGGTCAGATAGTATAGCATAGGCTTCTGAAGCTTCCTTGAATTTTTCTTCAGCGTTGGGTAACTTGCTTCTATCTGGATGGTATTTGAAAGCAAGCTTTCGAAATGCACGTTTAATTTCTTTTTGGGACGCATTTTTATTGATTCCTAATGCATCGTAATAATCGAGCTTGCCTGTCAATTTAAGCGATCACCAGAACATGTGATTACAAATGGAGAATGTGAGTGATTATTTTTTATTCATCCACAACTTTGTATTCTGCATCAACAGTTTTCTTTCCCTGTTGTTCTTCTTTAGGTGGTGGCGTTTGTTGGTTTGTTTGTTGTTGAGCTCTTTGAGATGCAGCTTGCTGATAGATTGTTGCCCCGGCTTCTTGAGCTAGTTTTTTTAGGTCTTCGACCTTGGCGCTTATTTCAGCTAGTCCTCCAGTTTTTAATGAGTCTTTCAAGCCCTGAATGGCTTCTTGAATCGTTGTTTTCTGTTCGGTAGGTAGTTTGTCGGAGATCTCGCTTAACGTTTTTTCAGTTGTGTAAATCAAGGAATCCGCGGTGTTTCGAATTTCAGCCTCCTTTTTTACACGTTTATCTTGTTCAGCAAACTGTTCTGCCTCTTTTATCATTCTATCTTTCTCTGTTTGGCTAAGCTTAGTAGATGCAGTAATTTTAATTCCCACCTTATTGCCAGTACCTAAATCTTTTGCAGTAACATTCAGAAGTCCATCTGCGTTGATATCGAATGTTACATCGATTTGCGGGATACCTCGGGGTGCTGGTGGAATGCCAGTGAGATTAAATTGACCTAAGCTTATATTGTCATTGGCCATACCACGTTCCCCTTGGAGTACGTGTACTGTGACTGCTGTTTGGGAGTCAACGGCTGTCGAAAAGGTTTGGCTTTGTTTAACAGGTATTGTTGTGTTTCTTTCGATAATCTTTGTGAATACAGCACCTAGAGTTTCTATCCCAAGGGAAAGAGGAGTCACATCGAGGAGCACTATATCTGAAATCTCTCCTGTGAGGACTCCTCCCTGAATGGCAGCCCCAATTGCCACACATTCCATCGGATCTATGCCCCTCTCAGGCTTCTTACCTATTATGTCCTCGATGAATTGTTGAACAAGTGGCATTTTTGTTTGTCCACCCATGAGAATTATCTTGTCGATTTGTACTTGGGTCAGCTTAGTTTCAGACAGGGTTCTAAGTATTGGCTCTCTAATTTTCTCCACAATAGGTCTGGTTAGTTGTTCAAGTTTTGCTCTTGTTAGAGTTAGGTGAAGGTTCTTTGGACCATTAGCGTCTGAAGTTATGTATGGAAGATCTATGTCGGTAGTTATCAGATTAGAGAGTTCTATCTTGGCGGTTTCAGCTGCATCCCTCAAACGTTCCAAAGCTTTTGTATCTTTCTTTAGATCAATTCCTGTTTCGCGTTTAAACTCTGAAATAATATAATCCATAACAGCTTGGTCAAGATCTGCTCCACCTGTTTTTGTATCTCCACTTGTGGCTAAAACTTCGAAGACACCTCCACCGAAGTCCATAATCGTGGTGTCGTTTGTTCCCCCACCAAAACTGAAGACCAGAATTTTCATTTCTTGATCAGATTTATCTAATCCATAGGCTAGGGCTGCTGCTGTTGGTTCATTTACAATTCTTGTTACTTTTAAGCCGGCAATCTCACCAGCGTCTATTGTTGCTTGACGCTGATTATCGTTGAAATGTGCGGGAACCGTTATTACCGCTTTGTTGATCTTTTCGCCAAGATATGCTTCAGAATCACGTAGAATCTTCTGTAGAATTAATGCCGAGATTTGTTGAGGAGTATAATCTTTCCCTGAAACTTTGACTTTATAATCTGTACCCATTTTTCGTTTAATTTCTCGTATGGTTCCTTCTGGGTTTGTAATTGCTTGTCTTCTTGCTGGTTCTCCGACGAGTAGCTGTCCCTCCTTCGTGAAAGCTACGACGGAAGGAAACATCTTTCCTGATACTGTTGCTCCTTCAGCGCTTGGAATTATGGTAGGTTTACCTCCCATAATCACGGCTGCAGCTGAATTTGTTGTTCCCAGATCGATACCTATTATCCTTTCAATTTTTTCTTTACTCATAATTCATCATCATTCTTAACGTTAAAGGGTCTAGAAGAGCATGCTACTTTAACTAAGCAGGGTCTAAAAACTTTTCCGTTTAGGAGGTAACCTTTTTTGATCTCCTCTAATACCATGCCTTCAGGATAGTCACATGTTTCAATTTCTTGCATTGCTTCGTGAACGTTCGGGTCGAAGGTTTTTCCGATAGCCTCTATGGGACATAGACCTTCACAACTGATTACTTTCCAAAGTTTTTTGCTGATCATCTCCATCCCTTCCAAGAGAATGGAATTTTTTGCTTTCTTAGCTTCGTTTAACACAATGTCGACTTCCTCGGCGACTATTAATATTTGCTGGATTAGCTTTACTTTTTCTCTAGTCACTCCTTCATCGACGCATCTTTGGACACGTTTCTGAAGGTTTTCAAGATCAGCTCGGGCGTATTTGAGTTGGTTAAGATAGGTCTCTTCAAGTTTGGACTTTTCCTCTAGCGAAGCCTCAAGGTTGGCTACTTTTCGTTTATATTTCGCTTCTATTCCAATGTTGATTCCTTTTTTTTCGTGCTTAGAAGACATTTTGCCCTTTTCAGACTCCCATTTACCTTAATAATAAACTGAGATTAGTTATATTTTTCGATTTTTATTGTCTAGTCCTTATTGTATTGAAAGTTTACAGAGTTTTCTTGTTTTTTGTTTGTTACATTCTGGGGAATTAAGTTCACGAGGGGTATTGGTCTGAGATTTCCGATAATAACTGGTTTTTTCCGGTTTTGTCCGGATTTTGGTGGAGTTGGCTAATGGTCGTTAGTTTTATGTAAACATTCATCCGTAAGTCATAAAAAGTTATTTTTAGTGACATATGTTAAGGGTGAATTAAATGGAACAGAAATTAGGACAAATTGAAAAGCCTAAAGTAGCGGTTTTTCTTGATGCTAGAAAATTGTTTTGTCTTCCGTTAATCCCCTCTATCAAAATAGAGGAGGATTCAAAGGATCTTAGGAATAGCATTGATTTGTTTTGGCAAGAGGCTGGTAAGCAAATTGATGATCTTGAAAGAGCCGGAAAGATTTCTTACGTGTTTTATGAAACAGTAACCAAAGATGGTGAGGCTGGTTTGGAGATGGTGAAGCAGATTAGTGAACAGAGTTCTAGTATTGTTAAGGAGAAAATGGGTCAGGGAGCAGAACTTGTGATAATGGAGGATGAGGAGGTTTTAGATGAATTTTTGGATTGGTCTATTTGTTTATCTGTGGTTAGGAAAAGCAAAAAAGTGCAAAAAAAGATTCTAGAATTTTATAGAGATGCTTTAAAAAGAAGATTTGAAAGAAATGTAAAAACTATTGATGATACCATAAAGAATAGTGAGGCAGCATTATTAATAATGACTGAGGATAATCGAATGCAGATTCAATCGTATCTTCCTTCCGACATAGAGGTTTTCTTGATTCATCCTCCAGCATTAAATGATTTTCAGCGGTGTTTTAGTGATTACTGGAAAAAACAAATAGACAAAACTCAAGATTAGAAGATTATGATGGTTCTAGAATTGTAGTGGTAAACAAAAACTCCTTCTAATCAATACATGTATCAGAAATTGCATTTCTTCTTAGGAATAGGATGGATGTTAGGTGATTATTGTTAGATTTAGTGTTTTTTTATGGTTTTAGACACATCCGCCACAGTTTACGCAGCCACCCATGATTCCTTTGCACCATATTGGCAGGTAATCTCTTCTGTATAATTCAGTTTGTTGTTGTGACCGTTTTGGTTTTTTAGGGTATTGTATTTTGGACATCTTACATTCCTATTCATTATTATTGTTTAGGTAATGCTAGAACGTTTCACCATAAATTAATGACTGAACTATCTATTGGTAACATTACAAGTTACTAAAAGCTATGTTTTCTAACATAATTATCAGCCAATAAGATTTAGGTAACGAATAATGTAACTAAAGTATCAATAAAAGAAACATTAAGTTACAATAAAGGACGGGTGGACAAGCAACGAACCAAGTTTTAACCAAACACTATAATCCGGAATCGAGAAGGAAAGCTCTTCGTGGAATATTTTGGCTCATTTTGGAATTTCCGAAGAGTCTGGTGGGATATTAACTCCGTGATTTTTTTGTTATTCATTTTTTTCCAGTTTTTTTATTATTTCTCGGGTATCTTGTTTTGAAGGAAAAGTAATGGCACTGACTGGGCATTGTCCTTTACAACCTGTACAGAATACTACGCAATTATTAGGATTAGAAACGATTGGTTTCATTTTTCCTTGTTCTTCTAAAATGTCATATACGCCAAGTTTACAGTATTTAACACAAGTTCCACAATTAGTACATGTTTTGTAATCAATTGTTGGGTGCCATGGTATCTTGGCACGGCAAACTCCATGATATTCCTCAGACATTTTCCATCACCAAAAACTTCAGTGACAACCCATTAATAAAAATAATCAAAGCCTATGAATACACAAGCATTTCGAGGAAGATTGACAAGGCGTTGGAAAGCAGATGATACTCCAAAGGTAAATTTTTCGTGACGCGTGTTTTGGGAGATTATCTGTTTATTTTGCAGCATGTTTAATGGTTTATTCTAAACTGTTAGGAAAATTCTATTTGTTGGATATGATCTAATGTTTCTATTTTGTTGATTGTTTGTGATTTGTTGTTTGATATGTATTTTTTGGGTTGAATACGAGTTATGAAATGCTACTTAATGCTATTCACGGGCTCCCTCATTGATTTTAGTTACTGTAACTTTAGGTTACCTTCGCCTTTTTGAATGCTCTAACTGCGAGCAGATACATAACGATGTTGAATCCAATTAAAAATGCAAAAGAAAGCAGCAAATCATTAATTCCAATCATATATTGTGTTCCCAAAGCAAAGAAGTCTGAACCCAGACTGAAGTATCGGATACCTGTTATGAAGTAAGACAGAGGATTAATGTAACTTATTGCCTGAATAACTAATGGCATCGAACTTGTTGGATAAAGAGCATTGCTTGCAAAGAAGAGCGGCAGCGTAAGCATAGTTATCATTGCCTGCACACCTTCATGACTATCGATTTTGATTGAAATCAAAGAAGAAAGAAACATCAACCCCATTGAAAACAAAATGGCGAATCCAATTATTCCTAGTATTGAGATTATGGTTTGGACAACGGTAAACCCGTTAAAGAATTGAACACCTAAAATTACACCTAACACTATAATGATAACAGTTTGAATCAGCGACTTTGTAATTCCACTTAAAGTTATTCCCGATAATATACTTGAACGGGGCATTGGAGATGCTATCATTTCCTTCATCAACCCAAATTGCTTGTCTAATTGAATAGATATTCCACCATACAAACATGTGAACAGAATCGTCATTGATATGATGCCAGCTGCAATGAATGTCATATAGTTAATCGAGATGATTCCAGGCAAATTAGGAATATTTTGGGCAATCATATCAAAGTTGCTTGACATTGACAGACCGTAAAGAATGAGCCATAAGGCAGGTTGAATCAAAGAAGCAAAGAGCATAGCTCTGGAACGGAAAAATTTCACCATATCTCTCCAATATATTGCTAGAAACTCATTTCCCATTAGTGTCCACCTCCACTCATTCCCATCATTTTCATCCTACTCATCATTTGGTTCTCCTCTCTGTTTTCGTCTCTTAATCCTCTTCCAGTATATTGGATGAAAACGTCGTCCAGAGAAGGCTTCTTAAGGTTGATGCTCCTGATTTCAATCCCTTCATTTCTGATTTTGTCGAAGAGTTTCGGCATAAACTTTGTCCCTTCGCTTTTCAATGAAACAACCAGTCCCTTTGAGGAATTTCGGACATCATTTATCTCTTTCATTTCTTTGAGGATTTTGGTTGCTTTCTTATCGTTATCAGTTTCAAGGTAAATCATATCTTTTCCAATAGAGTTCTTTAGGCTTTCAGAAGTTCCGTTGGCTATTATTTTTCCCTGGTCAATTATGTATATGACATCGCTTAATCTGTCGGCTTCATCCATGTAATGGGTTGTAAGGAATATTGTAACTCCTTCTTGGTTCACTTTCTTTATGTAATGCCAAATCTTCATTCTCGTTTGAACGTCGAGGCCTATTGTTGGCTCATCAAGGAAAAGAACCTTTGGTCGAGTCAAAAGTCCTCTTGCAATCTCTAGTCGGCGTTTCATTCCTCCACTCAGATTCTTCACTAACTCGTTTCTTTTTTCATCCAGTTCAACTACCGTGAGTAGCTCATCAATCCTTGGTCTTCTAACTTCTTTTGGTAGTGAATATATTCTACCGTGAAATTCCATTGATTCCCAAGCAGTCAAATTCATATCTAAGGTTTCATTTTGGAAGACAATCCCTATGGATTTGCGAACGTCATCTTGATACTTCTCCAAATCAAAGCCTGAAATGGTCACTTTTCCTTTTTGAATTGGCAAAAGTGTTATCAATATGTTAATAGTGGTGGTTTTCCCTGCACCATTAGGTCCTAAAAAAGAGAAGATTTGCCCCTTTTCGACACTAAAACTAATATTGTCAACTGCTTTAATTTGACCATAGTTGTGACTAAGCCCTTTAACAGAAATTATTAATTTTTCCATCTTTACGCACCTTTATTGTAGTTATTTCAGTTCATCTCTCGCATTTGAGATGATTTTGTTTATTTTATCGGGTTCTATACCTTTTGAAAGACGCATTGACAAATATATATTGGCTTCTCTTTTGTTTTTTAAATAAAGCGTTACCAGTTTTGTGTAATATCCTAATGAAAAACTATTATTCAATTACTGTTTAGCAAAGTCATGTTTAGGCTAATAAAAGGCAGGTTTACGTGGTGTTTGATTTTAGAAGGATTCTATGATAGTGTTTAAACTTTTAATGAAGGGTTTTAGCGTAATTTCTGGGTCTTCTATTTTTCTCAATTGTCTTTCTGCTGAAGAAAAGTATTTGTTGAAATCATATCCTTGTTTTTCATAAATTTCTTTTATTTGGGCTATTTGTTTATGGTTTATTGAGTAAATAGCATATTGTAGGATTCCAAAATAGTAAACTTCAAAAATTATTCTTTCATAACGAGACTCTATTTTGTGTTTTTCTAGTTTTTTTACTTCGTGTTCTGACTCTTCTTTTGTTTGTCTTTCCATGAATTTCATCAATTATTACCCGTAAGTAATATTA
>JBHORG010000037.1:0-8126 GCA_042565955.1 Thermoproteota archaeon
GGCTTTGTCTCTCTTCTGGTGGGGGAAATTCTATAGTTAAAGCTGAGACTATTACAAAATTCTTTGGCAGGAATTATTTCGAGGATGTTATTGGTGAAGAATCGTTGAACCATTTGAAGGATGATCCATTATATTACAAAGTGGCGTTAAAACGGTTATCTTGGGAAAGTAAACAAGTTGTAAGTATCGGGGATTCAATACTTACAGATATTTATCCTGCAAAATTAGTGGGTATTAATACTATCTGGGTTAATAGAAAAAGTGAAGTTCAAAATTTAGAAATCGATGAAACTCCCGATCATACAGCTAAGGATCTAATTTCCACGATTGAATATCTTAAATAAACAATCTACAAATTAAAGAATCTGTATCTAGAAGAAAATGAAAAATGGTTCGAACCCAATTTTTCTAATGTTAATCACATCTTATGGACATCATTGGCATGTTTTTGTAGTTCTTCTTTACTTTTTAAAGTAGTTCCACACATCTTACACTTCTCAACCATTAGTCCACCCCCATGTCAATTGAAACAAGTCATCAATAAAATATTCCATTATGAAGATTATGGCACATATTTAGACCTTAATGCCTAACACATTATTAAGCTTCTTTTTTGCAAATATGAAACTTAATTATTTATTCCATAATAATTCAATCTAGGGATAAGAGAATTGAATGAATTCAAAATAATTAGTAAATAATCAATTCTTTCCAACAAGAAAACTAGTTTTGTCATAAAACCAAAAAGAAGGAGATCAGTAACAGACAATATAGGAAAGAATAGATTACTAATACCAGGGAGTCCTGATTCAGTAATGGTTGGAAGTTTAGATCTAGAGCTTAAAGAAAAAAATTTTCGTGTTGCAATTTTTGGTTCTGCAAGAATTGAGAAAGATGACTCAGTTTACAATGAAGTTTATTCACTTGCTAGGCTCATATCAGAAGCTGGAATGGATATAATTACTGGGGGTGGACCAGGATTAATGGATGCAGCGAGTGCTGGTCACTTTGATGGACGAAAGGATGAAAGAGCCCATTCTGTCGGCTTAAGAATTAGGCTTCCAAAAGAAGAGTCTGAGGCCATTCACCTGAACGTAAAAAAGGAGTTTAATTTATTCTCAAATCGTCTTGAGAGTTTTATGCAGCTTTCCAAAGTGGTTGTAGTTGCTCCAGGGGGAGTGGGAACTATGTTGGAGTTATATTATACTTGGCAACTATTGCAGGTAAAGAAAATCATAGGGATTCCAATAATATTGTTTGGAGAAATGTGGGTTGATTTGTTGGAATGGATCAAGAAATGGCAACTTGATACGAATTTAATAAGCGCTAAGGACTTGAAGTTGCTTTTTATAGCTAAAAATTTCCGGGAAGCTTTTATGATAATTAGACAAGCATATGAACATTTCTTAGAGGGTAAGAACGATTTCAGCACTGTTTACGGGAAAAATAAACCCTAATTGTTAATTTAGTTGACTCATCTTAACCATTTTCTTTTCTATTCTTGAACGATAGGAGTTTTTTACATGTGCTTCTCTTGGTTGTGGTTCATCAGTTCATCTTTCGTTTTAAAAGTTGCTCCACATTTAGAGCATTTAAGTTCTTCAGTCATTTACCTTCACCTCCGTTTTTCCGGATTTAACAACTAGTTATCCCAAAAGTCTTTTCCTGTTTAGTATTATTTAATGGTTTAATAAATGGTCTTACCCAAATTTTTTATTCCTATGATTTTACCAATTAAATTGATGTTTAGATTTTGTTTCTGAGGTAATTTGGATGAAACCACTTATTGTTCCCGCTATTATTGCGAAATCACAAAATGAACTTGAAAAAATGTTACAAAGAGTAATTGGAAAAGTTGAGAGGGTACAATTAGATATAATGGATGGGGATTTTGTTCCTAACAAATCTTTAGATTTTGATTTTGAAATTCCCTATGATTTTGAGTATGAAGCACATTTAATGGTCAAGCACCCATTCAAATGGATAGATAAAATTGTCAATAAAGTAGACATCATAACAGTTCATGTTGAATCCATTAAAGACATTGAAAAGGTAATAGATTATGTTACAAAGGAAGGAAGAAAAATTAATTTAGCCTTAATTCCAGAAACAAAATACCCAACTGTTATAGACTATATGGGAATAATCGATGGAATTCTTGTAATGACAGTTGATCCTGGAAGCTACTGCATCAATAAAGAATTTAACCTAAAAACTCTTCAAAAAATTAGGCAACTTAGAGAAATTGATTCAACAATTTCTATTGAGGTTGATGGTTGTATGAATCCAGAAAATGCTAGGCTTACCAAGAACGCTGGAGCTAATATTTTTACATCGGGATCTTACATTTTCAAAAGTGAGAATGTGGATAGAGCATTAAAAGAGCTGAAAGATGCAATTTCATAGGGATCTTTCTAAATTTTATGTGTTTATCCACTTTGCCATATTTCTTGTCAAGAGTTTATCTGCCTCTTTTGGGCCCCAACTTCCCGCAGAATAATGTCTTACGGGAATATCTTTTTTTAATAAAGAATTGTAAATCTTCCAAGACTCATCTACATCCTTTGAGCTAACAAAAAGAGTTTGATCTCCTTTCAGTATATCGAGCAATAGAGTTTGATATGCATCTGGAAGTTGACCGAATGCTTCTGAATATCGGAAATGCAACCTTTGAGTCGAAAGTTGAAATGGTTGTCCTACAGATTTTACTTGAAATTGAAGATCAAATCCCTCATCGGGCTGAAGTGTTATTATAAGCAGATTTGGATCAATAGGACATTGATAACCTGCAGAATGAGGGTGAAATACGGTTCCAGGTGGACAATGGAATTTGATTATTATCCGTGTTATTCTACGAGACATACGTTTACCAGTTCTAATATAAATTGGGACTTTCGCCCATTGTTTGTTTTCTATTTCTAATTTCATTGCAACATAAGTTTCTGTTTTGGAAGACTTTGAAATCCCAGATTCTTCATTGTAACCGTTGACAGTTTTTCCTCCAATCTCCCCCGTATCATATTGTCCAAAAACCACATCTTCCGTTTTTATGGAAGAAAGATTCTGGAGTATTTTGATTTTTTCTTTTTGAATTGCTTCAGCTTGGAAAACTTTAGGATTTCCCATTGTTACTAAAGTTAATAGTTGAGTGAGATGATTTTGTACCATATCACGTAGAGCGCCTACATGATCATAGTAGTCGGCTCTTGTTTCTATTCCAATGTCCTCTGCTACAGTTATTTGTATATTGTCGATATGTTCACGATTCCACATGTGCTCAAAAAATGAATTTCCAAAACGTAGAACAAATAAATTTTGTACTGTTTCTTTTCCAAGAAAGTGATCGATTCTAAAAAGCTGGAACTCGTAAAAATATTCATGGATCAAATTGGTTAAATTTCGAGATGAAGCAAGATCCTGTCCAAAGGGTTTTTCCACCACTAATCGTGTCCAACCTGGACCACGATTCAGCCCTGATTTGCCCAGACCCTCAATTGATAATGGAACAACATTTGGTGGTAGAGCTAAATAAAATAGTCGATTTCCAGTTAAGCTATTCTCTTTCTCTAGCTTTTCGATTTTAACCTTCAAATTCTTGTAAGATTCAACAGTTCCTTCTCCAATAGAATGATAGAAAAGACAAGAATCACACCATGGGAAATAGATATTTGGATCAATTGTTAATCCAATTGACTTCAGCATATTTCTAGCTTGATTCCTAAAATCAGTATTATTTAGTCTCCGTCGAGCTACACCCAGAATTTTGGTTTTTCCTATTAGCTCTCCTTGAACAGATAAACGATATAGTGCTGGAAATAATTTCTTTTGAGTAAGATTTCCTGTAGCGCCCAATATAATAAACAGATGGGGCTCAATATCTAAAATAGACAGGCTATTCTTTCCGTTTAACTTTGTGTCCTCCAAACTGTTCTCTCATTACAGCCAGTAATCGATCTGAAAATTTCTCTTTGTCTCTAGAATTTATTCGTTGCAATAAGGAAAGGATTATTACCGGTGTTGCAACGTTTTGATCAATTGCCTCAAACACAGTCCAGCGTCCTTCGCCTGAATCTTCTACATAAGGCATTACATTATTTAATTCTGGATCTACCTGTAATGCATTGGCTATTAGGTCAAGTATCCAAGATCTTATCACACTTCCATAACGCCAAATCTCTGATATACTTTGAAGATCAAATTCAAACTCCTCTTTGCTCTTTAGAAGTGCAAAACCTTCTGCATAGGCCTCCATAATCCCGTATTCAATACCATTATGAACCATCTTAACAAAATGACCAGCTCCATTAGATCCTACGTAATTCCAACCCTTATCTGGGGCAGGTGCCAATGTCTCTAGAATAGGATGAAGATATTCTACAACCTCTTTTTCCCCCCCTACCATCATGCTATAACCTTCCTTCAAACCCCAAACTCCACCACTCGTTCCAACATCTACAAAATGTATACCTTTTTCTTTAAGGATAGCAGCCCTACGCAAAGTGTCCTTATAGTTGGAGTTACCGCCATCGACGACAATATCGCCTTCATCTAAGAGTTCCAATAACATTTCTAAGGTTGTATCTACCGGTTTTCCCGCTGGAATCATTAACCAAATAATCCGTGGGGAACACAACTTTTGAACCAATTCCTTCAAAGAATACGTTCCCATAATACCTTTCTTTAAAAGGCGATTAACAGATTCCGGACGTCTAGCATAACCTACCACTCCGTGACCAACATTCATAAGCCTCTCACTCATATTGGCTCCCATTCGTCCAAGTCCAATCATACCGATCTCCATTCAATTATTCCTCCATTTTGATTTCACAAATTAATATCATTGATTATGAATTATATCGGCTACCCTTTCAAGACCTCCTAAAACATTATCTTTCAAATTAATACGTAAAACTCTTCGATCCAGCTGCATCAAAGCTTTGTAATCCCCCAAAGCCTGAGCCCGAATTAAAGTGCCAAAAGTGTAGTTGGTTTCAGGAACTAGAAAATCTTTGGTTGGTTCGTCGATAAATTGTAGAAAGAGACCAGTATTGGAGCCTCCCTTATGTAACTGTCCAGTAGAATGTAGAAATCTTGGACCATAACCTAGAGTAGTCGCTAATCCTAGTTTCTTTAAGATTACTTCACGGATGATCTGAAGAGCTTCACTTGTCTCATATGATGGTGCCAAATAAGCTTGTAAGGTGAAGTAATCTCCTTCTTTGGCTTTGTTAAGCCAATCCTTTAACGCCATGGTTAAGGCGTCAGCGTCATCTGCAGAAACAGTGTTAACATCTTGAATTACTAATTTCCCATTCTCGGCTTTTTTCATCATCTTTTTGGTAAGGTCTTTAGCTAATTGCACATTAGGCTGATTGAAAGGATGAATCCCCAAAACTGATCCAGCTGCAGCAACTGCCATTTCCCAACAAAAGATTTCTTGACTCATATTTATCTTCTCGGTTATGGTGATATGAACAACGGGATGTTTTTTTTCTAGTTCTGCAACGAATTCATCCAGATGAGAATTATCATCTTCCTGTGCTTTATAGTAAATGAAGAAACGGTCATTACCATAAAGCTCTGGACCTACCAAAGCCTCATCTACTATTGGGATAATTCCTTTACCTTTTTTTCCTGTACTTTCAGCGATCAACTGTTCGAGCCAAATTGGAAAACTTCTGATTGATGGTGAGGCTATGAAAGTTGCCTTATCACGTTTCAATTCAGCTAGTTCCCCAAGAGTTGCTCCTAGAACCAAACCCGAAGATTTTTGTGATGAAACACAAAAAGCACAGTTTTCAGACATGATCCAAGCCCTATCGAGTAACTTGTGAACGTCTACTCCTATTAGTGCCGCAGGTAACAATCCAAATACAGTCAAGGCAGAAAATCGTCCACCAACATTTGATGGTGAGGACAAAACTTTTCGAAAGCCTTTTTTTTCTGCCAATATCATAAGAGGACTCCCTGAGTCTGTTATGGCGATAAAATGGCGACCCTTATTTTTATCAACCAGACCCATCTTTTCCCAAAAATATCGAAAAAGAGATAATGTTTCGATGGTTGATCCAGATTTACTTGAAACCAAAAAAAGGGTATTATTCAAATCTATTTTTTTTTCTAATGAAAGGACAGCTAATGGGTGCGTACTATCTAGGACTATTAGTTCTGGATAAGCATCTATATTCCCAAAGATGTTCTGGAAGACTTCTGGAGCAAGACTTGAACCGCCCATTCCAAGAAGGACTACGTGACGTATTCCATCTGCTTTTATTTTCTTCGCGAAAGAAACAAAGCCCTCAAGTTGTTCATGCATTATTTCTGGAAGCGCTAACCATCCAAGTCTATTGGAAATTTCAGGAACAGGTTTTGGAAACCAAAGAGTTGGATCATTTTTCCATATCCGACGCATAAAATTGATTTCTTTCCAGTAACTCAAACGTCTGTCCACTTGATTTTGGTATTGTCCTAGTTTCAGAACCCGAATGTCCGTCTGACCTTCAAGAATTAAATGCCGCTTCTCTGCAAGAGTTGAATATAATTCAACCATAGAACCTGCGAAGGATTTCACGCCATTTTCCAGCAATTTTTCAGTGTAGATGTTTAAATCAATACCAATTTGATCAAGCTGGTTGAGAGCTACCTGTGCCTCTTCCCATCCGTTATCTAATGTTTTTCTTACTTTACCATGATCTCGGAAAGCGTTAATTGTTAACGGGGGAATAGTGTTCACAGTTTCAGAACCTATAAGTTCTTCAACATAAAGGACATCTGAATATTCTGGATTCTTTGTACCAGTACTCGCCCATAAGACACGCTGAACTTGTGCGCCTCGTTTAGATAATTTTTCCCATCTTTCACCGCTAAATAATTCTTTAAAACGTTTATACGCCATCTTTGCGTTAGCTACTGCAATCTTTCCTCGGAGTTGCATAGCCTCCTTGGAACCATTCTCTTCTAAAGCTTCGTCAATTACCCGATCCAAACGACTCAAAAAGAACGAAGCAACAGACGCAATCTTACTTGGATCCGAACAATTCTCCAATCCCCGAATGTAAGCATTAGCCACGGCTTCGTATTGATCTAAAGAAAAAATAAGTGTGACATTAACGTTAATTCCTTCCGCTATAAGAGTCTCAATAACTGGAATTCCTTCCGTTGTGGCAGGCACCTTAAGCATTACATTCACTCGATTAATGATCTTCCACAAACGGCGAGCCTCAGCTATACTGCCATCAGTGTCGCGAGCAAGGTTAGGTGAGAGCTCAAAGCTCACAAGACCATCGGCACAATCATTCTCCTCGTAGACCGGTCTTAATGTATCTGCAGCTAGCTGGATATCAGTGATTGCCAATTCTTCAAAAAGGGCTTCAATTTCTAGGTGAAGATCTGATTTGACAGAATCTTCTATTACATCATCATAATCTGAACTACCTGCAATTGCTTTCTCAAAGATTGTGGGATTGCTTGTGATTCCACGAAGCCCATCTTCATCAACCATACGATCTAGTTCGCCGCTGGTGATTAGACTTCTCCTAAGATAATCCAACCAAAAGGACTGCCCAAACTTATGAAGTTTTTTAAGCGAATTCATTTCTTTCCCTTTTCTTGACATTAATTATTTCTTCAATAACTCTAAAGCATGTTTCATAATATTTTTCAGGTTAAATCCTAACTTTTCGTAAACTACTTGACCCGGAGCCGACGCACCAAACCGGTTTAAACCGATAATATCTCCTTCCAAACCCACATATTTATGCCAACCTAAGGGAATTCCTGCTTCCAATGCAATCTTAGGAATATTTGAAGGAAACACATTTTTCTTATATTCTTCTGATTGCTCCTCAAAAAGTTCCCACGAAGGCATGGAAACCACCATTGTATTGATGCCCTTTTTCTTTAGCTGGTTCTTTGCTGCTAATGCTAAATGAACCTCTGAACCTGTTGCCATAATAATTAAGTCTGTTTTTCCTTTTTTTGAGGTTGAAAGTATGTAGGCACCTCTCGGGACTCCTTCTTTAATAGGGTATTTCTTTGGATCTAAAATTGGTAATTTTTGACGTGTTAAGGCAATAACAGTTGGACCTTTGCGTTCAACTGCAACACTCCAAGCTAAAGATGTTTCA
>JBHORG010000038.1:0-8124 GCA_042565955.1 Thermoproteota archaeon
CAAGCCAATGTAGAAGATACAACACTTGGGGTTCTTGAATATGCGATTTCAGATTTGGAAGTTGATGTAGTTGAACTAAAATGGGGTCAAGGGGCCAAGGATATTGGTGGCGAAGTTAAAATTAAGGATCTGGCTAAAGCTCAGCTTCTAAAGAAGAGAGGATATATAGTTCTCCCTGATCCTGAGAAGCCAGAGGTTATTGAAGCATTTAAGAAAAGACAATTTACAGAGTTTGAAAGACATTCCCGAGTTGGCATGGTTAATCAAGAAGATTTTGTAAATAGAGTGAAAGATTTGAGAAGTTTGGGTGCAAAATATATTTTCCTAAAGACGGGAGCTTACCGACCCGCAGACTTGGCAAGGGCAGTAAAATTCTCGTCAATAGCTAAAATTGATCTACTTACTGTTGATGGCGCGGGAGGAGGTACTGGAATGAGTCCTTGGCGCATGATGAATGAATGGGGAATACCTTGTGTAAACATATGGTCATTAACGTATCAATATGTAGATAGGTTTGCAAAAAAGGGAGATTATGTACCTAGTATAGCCTTTGCGGGAGGTGTTACATTGGAGGATCATATCTTTAAAGCCTTGGCTCTTGGTTCACCTTACGTGAAAGCTATAGGTCTGGCTAGAGCTCCAATCACCGCAGCAATGGTCGGTAAGAATGTTGGTCTAAGAATTTCCAAAGAAAATCTTCCAATCTACTATGGAAGGTATGGGAATGATGTTGAGGGAGTATTTGTTGAGGCAAGTGTGTTGAAGAGAAGGTTTGGAAAAGATTTTGATGATGTTCCTACTGGCGCAATAGGTCTTTATACATACAATCAGAGATTGGCCCAAGGATTGAAACAGTTAATGTGTGGTGCCCGGAAATTCTCTCTTCAGTATATAACTCGAAATGACATCGTAGCTTTAACTACTGAGGCTGCGAGAGTATCTGGAATTAAATATGTTATGGATGTAGATAAGGAAGAAGTGGAAAAAATCTTGAGCTAATTGAATGCGGGCGCAGAAAAAAGTCTAGGCGTTTGTGGGTTTTTTTGTTCTGAGAGTGTGTTAAATTTTAACCCCCAAATCCCAAATGCGTTACCAAATTCGGTACTGATTCGTGTCGGTTACACGCATGTTAACAAAAAAATTGAAAGTGTATGTTTTAGAGTTGAATTTAATGATTGTTTATTAATTTTCTTTTTTTAAGTCGTTTATTACTTCTAGTAGATATGGGTGGATGTTTTTTGGTGGTTTTTTTTGTGTATTTGTATTCTGAGTGTTCGTTGTTTAGTGTGATTTTGGTTGGTTTGCATTTGCAGATGTAGGCTAGTGTTATGTCGTGTCGTTGGTTAAATATTCTTGAGTACACGTTTACTAGTTTACTTGTAGTTACAGTTAGACCTGTTTCTTCTTTTACTTCACGAGCTAGAGCCTCTTTTGGGGTCTCTCCTTTTCGTATCCTACCACCAGGAAACCACCAACGACCCTTAACGGGAGGATTATTTGATGGTTTACGAAGAGTCATAGGGGATTGACTCTTCTTGGAATTTAGGTTTGCTTTTGGGGGTATGTGTTTAATTTGGTGTTGGATGTTTTTTGAGTTTTGTTTTCTTTCTTTTCCTCAGGAATAGGAACACTATAAACAAGATTGCAGCTATGGCCACAATAATTATAATTATTGTTTCTATTGGAAATGTGGATTGGTTTGCTTCCAGTTTTTTGATTGTGACTTGAAATGTTCCACCGTTGTCTGGATAATATACATCAGGGTTGCATAGGAACAAGAATTTAGCTCCGTCGGGAATCTCAATTGTAGTTCCTGTATGATCTCCGCTTAGGAAATCTTCAGGAATGTCTGTTTGCATCTCTGTGAAGTAGGTTTCATCGGTTTCAAATCCAGTGTTAGAAGCAATTGCTCCAGGAACACGATTCAACTTGTCAATAGATTCTAATTCTGTTGTTGTGCTGAATATTCCGATTAAATTAATATATCCATCTTCTTTGGGGTCTCCGTCTCCCCAATCGATTGCATGAAATATTTTTCCAGAATAGGTAATAAAAATCCATTTCTCTCCGAGTATTCCTGTAGCTTCTAAATCAATTATCGTTGGGGGCTCAACCGGAGATCCGCCTTCTTCCATTATAGGATCAGCACGTAAGAATGTTCCAAGAGCGGAAACGTCAACTTGTAATTCTAGAAAGTCAGTACCCGTTGGTTCTGGTGAAATAACTTCAATAATGTCTTTTGCGTCATCCATCATATCTTCATACTGTTTAAATGTTAATTCATTGTGTGGATTTTCTTCCCCGGTAGCAAAATTTGCTGTATTCTTAAAACGGTAAAAGAGGTTTTCCCAATCATTATAATCAGTTAATGTTTCATTATTGTCGGTGCTTGGTTCTTGTGGAAAGTTGTTTAGATTTACTCTCACTCCCACGCTAAGGTTTCCATTACGATTCCAATCTATGGTCATGCTTCCATCACTTATAGCAACACGTCCATTAGGCAACCTCCATACAGTCTTTACTGGATCTCCGATTCCAATATGCTCATTAAGACCAGACTCAGTTAATGAAATTTTATCTCCAATAGAGAAATCTAATGGTCTTCCAGATCCAAAGACATCCAACTGGAACAAATAATTCATAATGCTAATGTAGTTGGGTTTATAGTTGATTTCTTCATTTCCACCATGATGCAAGCCAAGATTATGGCCTAATTCATGCATGAATGTTGCAGCTTGCTGATTTCTCGTTCCAGTATAGGCCTCAAATCCACCTAAAGACACCATGAAATCATCGCCCCGTATTTCTCCTCTTCCACTCCACCCTCCACCTGTTTGATTATGAGCAAAAAGACAATAGTGAAAAACCATCTTCTTAGCGGCAATTGTATTTGGATCATCATCTTCTGTTCCAAAATTTTCAGTTTTTATTTGGGTTCTAAATTGATCAAAAGTGATTTCGTCAACATGTTCCAGTTCTTCATCGATTATTACATGTAGATTTATCCCTTGAACGTTGTCGGGATTCTTTACTGGAGCATTTCTAAAGGCTTGAACTACATCATTGATTGCTGATCCGTGAGGTCTATGATCGTGACCTCCAGAACTACCCATGTAATCAATTTCTACAAAAATGTCTTTATGTTCCCAATCAGCATCCATTGCGGAGAGGTCTAAATCAATTTCTCCATCTTTGTTTATATCGATCCCGTTGATCTCCCAATTATCTGGAATTCCATCTTTATCAGTATCTTTCTCTATATTTGCAAAAAGGGAGTTTGGGCTTTCAAAATTATCTCGATAATATTCATCAATAAGAGAAATAAAAAGAAATTTTGCATTTCTAGGAATCTCGATTAGCTTACCAGTATATGGCTCAATTTTGAAATCTTCAGGAATATCGGTAGTTAAAGATCCATTATACCAATCTACATTTTTTTCTTCAAGTTTTTGGGATATTTCAAATCTTCCACCGTCCCATAAAGTCTCAGGAGTTACAAAATCATCACCAAAATCTATAGCTCCTGGAACTCTGTTTAAAACATCAATATCTTCCAATTCTGAAGTTGTGCTAAATAGACCTACGAGTCCACCATAGGGCACCTTCTCATTCTCCCTTAGTCCCATGGTTCGGCTTCCTGGATCTGCAGGATTCCAAGCACCATCTGGATAAACTCCACCTCTCCACCCAATGTACACTGTATCACCTTCAAAGATACCATGAGACTGCAAATTTACAATGGCAGGGTCTTCAATACGAAAATCAGTGTAAGTCCCAACAGCAACTTCTAGATATTCATCATACTCTTTTTGTCCCGGCCCATAATATGGCCAATCATCCATTGCTCTAACAAATGTGCCTCTTACAGGAATTTCAACTTCGATTATTCCTTCCGGAACAGGAGTTTGACTATATGTGACAAAAACTGAAAACCAACTAACAACCAAAAAAATGCAGACAAACAAAGAGAACAATTGTCTTTTCAAGTTAACAACCTCAGTAATGTATATTGAATGTAGACTTTTCATATTGTGATGATGATTCATATAACATTAACCAAGAAAAAATTTACATATTAAAACGAAAATCATAATCTATCCCCGTCTACATTGATCCTTTTTAAAAAAACAAAGTAAAATTTTAATCCCAAACCCAAACTCGTCTAAGGAAATGACTATTCGTTCCATGATGGATATAGTCCAATTGTTTACTTGCAAAAATCCCTCTTTTAGAGTTTTTTAAAATCGTTTATCATTTCAATTAAGTATGGGTGGGTGTTTTTTGGTGGTTTTTTTATGTATTTGTATTCTGAGTGTTCACTGTTTAGTGTGATTTTGTCTGGTTTGCATTTACAGAGGTAGGCTATTGTCATGTCGTGTCGTTGGTTAAATATTCTTGAGTACACGTTTACTAGTTTACTTGTAGTTACAGTTAGACCTGTTTCTTCTTTTACTTCACGAGCTAGAGCCTCTTTTAGGGTCTCTCCTTTTCGTATCCTACCACCAGAAAACCACTAAAGATCCTTAACTGGAGGATTGTTCAATCTTGTTATGTCGATTATTTATAGATTAATTGATTTGGGCATAAGGCTTTAATAGAAAAATGGAGAATTCAAATTTGTGATATTTATGGAGCGAAAAGTGTTCTTAATTGGGTTTTTAGCATTAATGCTTCTATTAGCTCAAATGACTGTTATCACCACTTCAATTACCACATCTTCTCAAGAATCAATTGTAAGATTAGATGCAAGGGGAGGAAAACCCGGTAAACCAGGAAATCCACCAGACGATCCCACAGATCCGCCTGTAGATCCAACACCACAAACATATGAATTGTTTATTGAAATAGATTACATGGTAGGTCATGAACCAACAGCAGAGGTTCTAAATTACATTCAAGATTATTATGCGGGTAATAATCCAAGTGGGGATGTAATCACGGTAACGTTCTTTATTGCCGATACTCCGGTTACTTTTGATTCAAGTGTCTCTTCAACAGAATTCTGGAACATTGAGAAAGATTACAACAATGATGGGGACGATAAATATTCTGGGGACTTTTCTAACTTTGTTTCCAAGTGGAAGTGGGTTTTATTTGGAACTACTGTTGAAGGTGAACCTAATACCTTTGGATATGCATCTGTGATTGCATCACGAAAAGATCTTTTGGCTGGAAACTACATCTATATCGCAGATGAAACAGCGGATAATTGGGCAACTACTGAACTTGAAATGGGTACTGAGGCAGTTGTCTTAATGCATGAGTTGGGACACGGTATTGGTATTGCAAAAATTCATCCAGCTTTTGGAGAACAATATGACCCAGATTCTGGTAGTGTTATGAGCTATATATCGGAAGATAATGCAGGACAAGAAGCTTGGTATTACAGTGACTCCTATTGGGCTACAAACAATTTGGGATATTATGCAGTAGAACAATAAACTATCCCAGATCAATCTTTTTTTCTAGATCATTTATTCAAATCACGCCAAGGATGAGAATCATTTCTAGGATGTAAAGAGTTGTGAAGACACTTTATAGCTTCATTTTTTTGGATAATTTGAACCTATCAGTATTCCAATAGCCAATGCAAATGATGCAATGGCAAAAGTTTCATGATGAATATCCTTTACCTGAAACCACATCCCATAACTCAAATACTGCTCTAACAAAATGATTATTCCAACAATAAAGAAAAACACAACCGAAACGATACCTGTCAAGTGTTTGTTCACTCTTTTTTACTCCTTAAGTTTATTATATAAAAAAATTTATTTAATGATTATTCTGGACTTTTGGTTACTTTTTGTTCATAAATTACAAAGAGTCATCTTGAAGCATGATAGCTTCTACGCTAACGATAGTTAAATGCTCAGCTATTTTGAGGTTGTGTTTGTTTTGGTTAGAATCAGTTGTTCTTTTGTGATGTTAACTTCTGTGATTGTGTGATTTTGGAATTCCTTTGTTTGTCCGAGGATGCTTTGGATGATTACTTTGTTTTCTGTTTCTTTTGCGTAGATTGCGTTTTTGAATACTATTTTATTTTCTATTATGACTTTTAGTTCACACATTAATGCTCTATATAGTACTATTGTCAGGTGGGCATATATCTTGTTTTATTGATTGATTTTTGTGTGGTAAGTGTTAAAATTAGGTTATGTAGATTTAGACCTCAATGCGCGGGCAGATGTTTGCTCTTTTTTTGTTGCGTGTTCATTTTGTGGTAGATTTTTGAGGGTGTCGGATTAAATTATTTGTTGGAAGAAGTTATGTTATGAATGTTTTTGAGGCGATTAAGAAGAGAAGAATCATTTACCATTTACCAAAATCGTAAAACAGGGCCATTGGTAACTAAATACTTTGAAGAACACATAAGACTCACGTATAGACTCTTCGTGAATTATTTGGGCGTTATTGCACGTGCTAAAGGAGTATTTATAACGTAGAAATCCGAGACGGGGGCAGACGTGATATGAAAGTAGGTATAATATACAGTAGCAAGCTGAAAAACTATGATTTCGGGCCTGGACATCCCTTTAGAGGTGACAGATTTGAAAGTTTCATGTCCTATTTCAACACAACACTCAGCAAAAGTGGGAAATTTGAAGTCTTTCTGAATGAAGAGCTTGCAAGCGATAGAGATCTTGAGCTTTGGCATACAAAAGATTACATCAAAGCAATGCAAATAGCGTCCGCGGGTGCAGGGGTTTCTAACCTGTTGAGGTACATAAGCGGGGACAACGTGAATCCCACAACAAGACAATTCCCGGAGGGTATAGAGTCCGCAGCTAGAGTGATTGTTAAAAATTCTATGCTTGGTTGTGAACTGGTTCAGGAGGGAAAATATGAGAAGGCTGTGTCGATAGGAGGGGGACTCCACCACGCCAAACCGAGTTATGGGGAAGGCTTTTGCGTATACAATGATGTTGTTGTATCGGTTAAACATGTAATTAGAAAGTATGCTTTGGAAAGAATTTTGGTTTTGGACACTGATGCGCATGCGGGAAACGGAACTTGTCAAGCTTTCTATTCAGATCCTAAAGTACTCTTTGTAGATATTCATCAGAAGTACATTTATCCCGGCACAGGCTTTGAAGATGAAGTTGGCGAAGGTGCGGGAAAGGGATACACGGTTAATGTGCCGCTGCCGGCCTATGCAGGCGATGAGGCATATAAGTTCGTGTTTAATGAATTAATTTTTCCTTTGGTGGAGGAGTTCAATCCACAGCTTGTTATAAGAAATGGAGGTTCTGATCCTCATCCCAGCGACGAGATTACTCAGTTAGGATTGACTCTAGACGGGTTTAGGTATATAGGAAAAAGTGTGAGAGAAATTGCAAAGATATGCGATGGTAAAGAGATTGATCTAATATGTTCAGGCTACAAACCACAGGTCTTGTCAAGAGCGTGGTCAGCTTTGATTTCAGGATTGGCTGGGGTTGATATCGGCTTGGAGGAACCATTTCCGTTAAGAATTGGAAAGACTCAGATGCTTGGAGAGGTGAAAAATGTGGTCAAGAAAGTGAAGAGAAACTTGGAGCCATATTGGGGACGCTTCTGAAGCTATTTTAGCCCGCTCGTTAACTGGAGATTAGAACCAGCATGATTATTGATGTTGTTTCCGTTTTAATTAGATTGTTTGTCGCCAATAATAGTAATGGTTAGCTCGCCCACAACCTTTTTGGTTTGTAGGTGGTTATATTTCATTGATTTTGTGGTCTTTTTTTCCAACAGAGTATTGTTGAGCGTAGTTTATGTGTTTGATGTTTTTTTTGATTGTTGGGTCTACTGTTTGGAGTATTTTATGGCCAAAGGTATCTAAGGCTACAGGGTCGGTTCCTGCCATCATTGTGTTTAGTTTGGCTGGACATCCTCCGTGTCTGCATTCTTGGGCTTTTGTTAATGTTTCTATTGCATCGATGATGAAGAGGTTTGTTGGGTTGACAATGTTTACTTCTGCGATTCCTTTGTGGATATCTTTGATTTTTGTGTGCATTAGGATTCTGTCAAGTTTGCTTAGGTATCCGAATTGGTTTTTTAATGCGCCACTTAATCCGCATTGCTTATGAGCTTTAAGAACTGGTAGAGAAATGACGTAATCGCATTCATTTGGAAGTGTTGATG
>JBHORG010000039.1:0-7859 GCA_042565955.1 Thermoproteota archaeon
CTGGTTTTTGTTCGCGCTATAACTTTGCTTAACGTAGGTTCTGATTGTTTTTATCAGTTGGGTTTGGGTTAAATTTTAACCTCTCTCTCCTCACTAACTCATTCCCCCTCCCTCCCAGTTTGCTCTCTCACATACGCACGTGTGAAAAAACAAGACACGAACGTACAACTATGTGGTCTAATGGATGAGTTTGAATCTGGAAACTTCCGATTTGCCTTTAGCTCGTTGGAAAAAAACAAGAGAGAATGTAAAAACACAATAAATATTACATTCAGAGGATTAATATAGAATGGAGAATTTTATGCCCGGAAGGTCATATGATCGTGCAGAAGATTGGATGGTTACCTGTTCTGTATGCCACGGTTCAGGCGCGACAGGTGAAGGAGATAGAAGAAAACGATGCCCAAACTGTGAAGGAGCAGGAAAAGTAAGTTCTACCCCACAAACACGAAAATTAATAAGAGACTCTACTTGATGCGACATCATAATCGAATGATCTATACCAAAATCGCTAATAGTAAGCATAAATTCGCGGGGAAGTTTCTATTAGTGTTTAGATTCGTAATATTCCCCTACGGTAGGATTGAATTACCATATAAATCACTAAGAGAGTGTAAAATCCCAAAATAATTAAAGGCCATCTGGTCTCTCCCCACATCAATAAAAGAACAGCGAAAGCCACCAATATTATTCCAAAAATTGAAACATACAGAAAATTAATCTCTTTATAGACCAAAATCTTCTCCCCTTACTTCCAACTCGAAAGTTTTCATTTGTTCTATTTAGATTCTTTGCATCCATTTAGCTATAACATTTCCCCACCAAGTGTGTGCGCCCGAATGAAAAAACTAACATTTTATCATGAAAAAACAAACCTAATTTTACCCTAATACGAGTCTAAGGAACGGATATTCGTATTTGTGTGGAAAAAAATTATGAATTCAATTCTATTAATATCTAAGTTGGGGGGTAATGAGAAATGAAGTTTAGTGAAATAATGGATCGAGACGTTATTGCTGAAGGCGAGAAAATTGGGGAGATTAAAGATCTATTTATTGATGAACAGGAATGGGAAGTAACCCACCTAGAGATTCAGTTGACGAAAGAAGCAGCAAACGAAATACTTGGAGCAAAAACATCAATCCGCAATCTGTTGGCTATTTCAGCCTTAAAAAAAGGAACCGCTTGTTGCTCAAATAGGGGAATAGAACTTAAACTCTCAAAAGCGCAACTGCACATCTACTTGAGACCTCATGAATAACTCAATATCGTTAGTTAATAACATAGCAACAAACATTTATGTTAAAACGCGTCCATTTCTAATTGCATTTGTTTGGGATAAATTTCAACCTTTTTTTCCCTTCTCTGATCCTTTTTAATCCTACTCCTCTACCTCTATCTACTCCTCTTCCCACAAAACGAAAAACGAAAAAATATATAATATAAAAAAATAACACACAACTAATTTGTTAATTCTGCCCAAAATCCTAAAGACAGATTCAATGAACTCGCTTAAAGTGATAAATAGTGTTCAGAGTAAAAGGGTGAATAAATGGCTGAAAAACATACTATCTATTGAAAAAAAGGGTAAACTAGGAGCGTATACCTCCCAAGTTATTTTAGGGCTATGCCTTTACGTAAGGCTCGAACGCGAATAGTGTTTCGCTTCGCCAGACACCATCGGTATGGGCTATCTGTTCGACAGTCGCTTTCATGAGCTGCTCATAGTTCTGTGCCTTGTAACTCATGATGATGTCGAACTGACCTGGGAAACTCCACGCGTCATATATGGCTGGATGGCTCTTCAGCTTCTGTAAAACTTCCGGTATTGGTTTGTTGATTGACAATAGGCTGAATCCCCAAACGCCCTGCGCGTCAAACTTCTGACCATTAACGAATCCATCATTTGCCGTGAAAGTGTGTGTAGTGTTTATACCATGGATGCTGCGTATTCTGTCAACTGTGCTGTAAAGTTGCTCTGGGTTGCTGCTCTTCATTCGCATGACAATATCGTATCGACCGGTCACTTGTGCGGAGAACTCTATATCGCTGTTCTTTCGTAATTCCTCAACCACCTGTGGCACACGGTCACGTTGGACCTTGGCGAACACGTAAGTCGGGAACATTTTATTTGCTTGCATTATATTCACCTACTAACTCCAAGTATCGTTAGTACTAGTTATAGGTGTATCAAGCTTATAAGACTTGTTACCGAAAGATATATTTGTAACATTCATCAATTAAGTTATCAGCTATGAAAAACCTTAGACCAACGATAACCAAAACCGTAATCGATCTCATAAGTCGAAACCATCCGGTTTACCAACACATTCGGATGGGACTTATCAATTACCATGCTCTTGCTGCAAGAATAAAGCCGACTGTAGACCGGATCACTGGAAGGAACGTGAATGTTAACACAATAGTCGTGATTATCAAGAGGTTTTCGGACGCGCAGTCCAAGCTCGGGCTACCACCAGCAATATCAGTACTTAGAAATTCAAAGATGACGTTGAGTAGCAGAGTGGTCGACGTAACAATATACCCTAAGAGAGAATCTTTCATTAGCGAATTAAAGAAGCTCGTGGAAATATCTACTGAACTTAATGAACGTCCACATATCTTTCCACTTGTAAGTTCCATCAAGATCATAGCCGATACAAACGATTATGAAAAGCTGAAAACAGCACTAAAAGCCAGATATCCCCTAAAGCCTCGAACAAAAACGGCGAAGATTACGATACGTCTATCTGAGGACGCTAAGAAATTTCATGGAATTGCTGCATACATAACTGACCTGCTCTACCGCAACGGTATAACCATCATAGACGCATTCATAGGATACGAAGACATCATTCTGATACTCGATGAGTCAGATGGACCGCGAGCATACATGATACTGGAAGAGGAGGCCAGCAAGGGTCCCAAATGAGATTCCTATGAAGATCGAAAGAAAGCCAATGAATCTTCGTTGCGTGTGCGTGTGTGGGGGTTAAAATTTAATCCCAAACCCAAAAAAGAACAGCCGTAACAACATTCATCGCTAATCAATGTCGAAAAAAAAGACGACACGATTTAAAGATTACTAAAAACTGCATCAAATAATGGTGTGGGGAGTCGGATTCGCAGCCTAATTTACCAGTAAACTACATTTGATTCAAGTTAAACGACTTTTTTAGCTCTTACTTTTTTAGAGTTGAGCCCGCTAATTTGAGCCAACCAATTCAGGAAAGTTCGAAAATCCCCTGAAATTACCAGGGAAGGCTCTACATAACAATGGAGACTGCAGTTTTGACAGTTCTGTGTTTCCTTCCAGTCAAATCCAGAGATTGCAGTTTTGATATCGGTTTCAAAAACCGAAACGCTACTCCCGTATTCATTCCGAACATAACAGGGTAGGACCAAATTGCCCTCTGGACTAACATTAACTGATACCCAAGGGTAACATGTCCAGTTTTTCTCTTTAGCAATGACTTTAAAATAACTGGGTGAATTTATAATGGGATACCCACTCTTTTTCATCTTGGCAAGTTTTCCAGCTATTTCTCTGATTTCGCGACTGGCAGCTGCGGAAGCCTTGGCTTGACCGTACTCATGCGCTACAGCCACCGATATTACTGTATCCAATTCATTTGCCAACTTCACCAAATCTTCAATCTCGTGGATATTCTCAGCCATTATCGTCGTGTTTATTGTCACTGAGACTTTCTCTCTGGACGCCATTATGCCTCTTACCGCTTTTCTAAAACAACCATTAACGCCTCTAATCGTGTCATGCGTTTTTTCTAGACCGTCTAACGAAACGTAGACAGCGCCGTTTATGAATGGGGCTATCTCGTCTATTCTGGATTCGAGGAGAGTTCCATTAGTGACAAGGCTTGTGTGCAAAGGCAACGATCGAGAAAAAGCAAGAATTTCCGCCAAATCCTTTCTCAGAAGAGGCTCTCCGCCTTCAAACGCGATCCCACAAGCACCTGAAGCATAGATTTGCCTTAAAATCGCTTTTTCCTGCTCTATACTAGAATCTCCGCTGGGTCTTTGCCAGAAAGGACACATCTTGCATTGAAGATTACATTTATAGGTTAATTTGTGCCCACAAAACAGCGGAATCCTTTTTCCAAACAAGTTTAATAATAGTCCACGATAGATCCTCAGCCCCAGCCATAACTTTTCTTGATAGTAATCAGTATTTTTTTCTTCAACTAAATAGTTTGAAAACCGCGCCATCCTTAAGATCACTTTTTCTTTCGTATATTACACCTAAACAATCTCTGAACAGGTTCAAGCTCTCTTAAATATATGTGGCTGTAGTTAGACAATAACAAAGGCACTTTGTTTAGAGACTCGAGTGATTATTAATTGTAAGACCAATGGTTTGCAGCTTCTAAAGTGTTTGGGGTTAAATTTTAATCTATTTAGTTGACTTGAGATTTAAGGAAATGGCTGTTACCTTAATTAGGTATGAATTATCATTAAACTAAGATTGTCTTTTTGTGTAATACAACTTTATCGAAGAGATAATTTAATGTCATTTTTTAGTTCCGTTCCTTCATTAAAAACCAACTAGTCTAGGAATTTCTTATTCGGGTAATAATTCCACTTCTCGGGGCTGGAACCGTGCTAGTAGATGCTTCATTAACTACTGGACTTCTATCAGCATATGTTGCGTAAAAGTAGATTTGAACATATTCCTAAACAATAGGACTCAATAATTCCGATCTTATTCTTTAGATAAATAAAAAATTATTTTGGAATAAAATATTTTATTATTTTCAAATCTTTATATACTCTAGTGTATATATTTATTCATAGAAAAATAGAGCGTTTTTTCGCTCAATTCTTATCGTAAAGTAAAACGTCTTTTAGACTTTTTATTATTTTGTATGTTCCTTTACAAACACGACTTCGATATAGACTCCTCAGGGGAAAATAAAGTTTCTGTAAGTTTTTCGTTGAGGTGTGCTAGTCGTAGCCCGCCTTATATTCAATTAGACCCGAACAAACAAAACAGTAATTTAATTTGGCAAAATGAAAACGGGATTAATTCTTCACTCACATTTTTTTGCAAATCTGAACGTATATTCACATTTTATGGATTTTTAGTTCTTCCAGAGCAATCAAATATTTCATTTCCTGAAATTTGTTGAAGCAAGAAATCTTCTATTATGATTTCCTTATTTTGCTTTAGATTTTGTTTTTGTCAGGCAGGGGCTGACACTCTTAATGTTAAATAGATTTTCTTCAAAAGATAGTATTAAAGGGAGGAGATAGAGAATTTTTTACTCAATTTTTTCCCATTAATAAATATTAAAAAAAATAAAAAAATGTGAAAAAAATGAAAATTTCAATAAACAAAACAAAATTAACTGCAATAATTACAATAACAATTCTAGTTATTTCTGCCTTTGTTACACTGTCAACAATTATAGTACAAGCTCAAGGTGTAGATGAACCAGTTAGCGGACCACTAGCTCCAGGAATTACACCCGATATGACAGAAGCTACTCGAGCCTTTCTCAGTTTTAGACCCACCACTGTAGGAGTAAATCAACCCATTCTAGTTAACATGTGGCTTAACCCAGCAACTCACCGAATGAGATATCATCCAGACTATAAGATTATCTTCACAAAACCTGATGGAAGCAAGGACACGGTTATGCTTGATTCTTATGAAGCAGACACAACAGGTTGGTTTGAATATATACCTGACCAAGTTGGCGAATGGACAGTCAAATTTGAATTCGCTGGAACATACTTCCCTGGAGGAGATGTTCCTGGAGGGTTCGGTGAGGGACCTACAGTTACTCTTGGTTCAACATACTATGAACCTAGCTCAACTCAAGAACAACCACTCACAGTACAAGAAGAAATCGTATATTCTTGGCCCGAGTCTCCACTTCCAACCGACTACTGGACAAGACCAATATCCCTCGAAAACAGAGAATGGTGGCCAATCGCGGGGGGCTATCCGGGCACGGGATATTTTGGAGGAGGATCAGTATGGGACGAACTTTACCCGGACACAAATCCACGCTGGAGTCCACTATATGACTTTCATCCATGGGTACAAGGACCAAACACATCTCACATAGTATGGAAAAAACAGCTAGCTACAGCTGGCCTCATCGGAGGATACGCTTATCATTACGGCACTACAACACGAAGTGTACCTAATCCCGACTTAGTTTATGCTGGAAGAGCTTACGACACAATGACAATACCCGTGAATGGGGTACCTACAAGCTGTGCTGTGTGCTACGATTTACGCACAGGAGAAATATTTTATGCAATTCCAACATCAGAGGGCGGTGTTACACCCAATATCATCTCATATAACCCACCAGGCGCAGGATCAGTTCCAGGAGCTGTAGCCCAAACTACATATGCTGTAGAGCTTTTGTCCATAAGCGGTGGCAATCTACGTAAAGTTAATGCAGATACAGGAGCCGTGACAGAAAGGTCGATTGCTCCATTGACCGGAAGTGGGGGCACATACTACACAAATCAGGAAGTCATGACCATTCAAGATCTAGGTGCGGATGCAGGTGATGAACGTTATCGTTTGATCAAATGGAGCACAGCCGGAACATCCAGTAACTTCGCTAGTAGGGTATTAAGCAACACCACTTATGCTAGATCCAGTTGGGTCAGTACTGAGTATGTGGATTCAGTTGAAGTTGCGTATCGTTTCCATACCTATCCGCATATCGATTTCAACGCAGGAATAGGTGTTACGGTGGGCGCATATGGCTGGACAGGACCAACACGCGTTTATGAAGGATTCAAACTGCAAGCTTATGATTTAGAAACAGGCGTAACACTCTGGGACAAAGACATCGACATACCCATATACAGCAGATCATGCTATGTCGCTGACCATGGAAAAATCGCTATACTAACACAAAACGGATACTTCTTAGCATATGATCTACAGACGGGGAACTTGGCGTGGCAAGGCGAAACCATGGACTATCCTTGGGCATCAGCTGGTTTCGGAGCTTACGCTATACAATCAGCATATGGTATGCTATTCCGACAATCCTACAATGGCGTTTACGCTTTTGACTGGGACGACGGAAGTATAGTCTGGCATTACGAAGCACCTTCGCTAGCAGTTTACGAGTCTCCCTACATCAACGCTGAAGGTGAAGGAACTTACCCATTCAACGGTGGAGCTTTGATTGCAGACGGAAAAATGTACGTATACAATACAGAGCACACTGCAAGTTGGCCTATGACCCGTGGTTGGGGTCTACACTGCATTGACATCACAAACGGCGAACTTGTGTGGAAAATAGCGAATCCAATGAATTTTGGTGCAGTAGCTGACGGCTATCTCACAGCAGCCAACTCTTGGGATGGATATCAGTATGTTTTCGGTAAAGGCAAAAGCCAAACAACAGTAACAGCACCTGACGTTGCAGTACCAAAAGGAACTGCTTTTACAATAAAAGGAACGGCGCTTGACGTATCTCCAGCTCAACCAGGTACGCCATGTGTATCCAAAGAATCAATGTCTTTACAAATGGAGTATTTGCATCTGCAGAGGCCAATCGATGGAATTTGGCACGATGAAACGATAACTGGGGTTCCAGTGATGTTGACGGCATTAGGAGAAGACGGTTCTTATGTTGACATTGGAACTGTCATAACCGATGGATATTCGGGAACGTTCGGAAAAACTTGGACTCCAACAACAGAAGGTATCTATAAAATAATTGCCTCTTTTGAAGGAGATGACTCCTATGGTAGTTCATCAGCCACAACTTGGGTTACAGTAGGTCCAGCACCTTCACCGGGACCTCAAGGAGAACCAGGACCTACAGGAGCTACGGGACCTTCAGGAAGTCAAGGAGCAC
>JBHORG010000003.1:0-110451 GCA_042565955.1 Thermoproteota archaeon
TTGCAACATCATTGAGTTACGTTTCTTTGGTTTCTGCATTGGCGGGCTTACAACATTTCTTTGTTTTTGTCTATGTTCTATTGTTAAGTTTGTTTGTACCCAGAATTCTCAAAGAAGAACTAAGCAAAAACGTTGTTTTACTAAAGATTATTGCAATTGCATTGATGATTGTTGGAACTTGGTTTATATCCATATAATTATATGGAATGGCTTCCTTTGTTTGTCAAGTGGAATAAATAACTCTAAACTTGAGTTGGCCACTCGGAAATTAAATAAAACATTGTTTAATGTCCGTCCATTCATAGTACATGCGTTGTTTTAACGAAAATTCGAAAATAGTAGATTCGACAGTTGCTACTGATAATCCAATAATTTTTTCTACCCTTTTTATTTTTTACCTTTTCAAAAAGCATATAGTATAAACGATTGACAAACCTGTTTTTAGAATACTATTGACAATAAAACCATAATCATTATTTGTTAAGTCTCTTTCTTGGCAACGACCTAGACCGTTCATACTCGTAGATCAGTCTTGATGTTAATGTCCACGCTTCTAACATCTCCTGATCTACACAGACAACCTCGTCAGCCAACTTAGCCGTAGATTCTGAGAAATGACCATGTGCAAATCCGCCGATAATCACTGCTAGATTCTGCTTAGTTTGAAGGTGAGAAACTGTATCTTCAATTGTTTCTGTTTTGCCTACTCTGCTAAATGCTAGGATGTAGTCAGGGTTTATCTCAGCAAGGAGTTGAGGCAGTGGTTTTTTTTCCAGAGTTAGGAGATTTTCTCCTTTTAATGGAACTTTTCCCTGAAAGAATAACTGTTCTACAAGCCCGGTGAAGCGGCTATAGTTTCTGGGCAATCGAGTAATTGGATTAATCGTGATAACATAATCCTTGTTGGTTTGGACGTATACTCGGAGCAGTCCCTCTTTGTTGAGCGGGGAGCCTAAGGCCTCGAGCAGGACAAAATGGGTTATGTCAGGTCGTCCCCTTTTCTCATTGTTGTCTAGTTGCATCATTGCTGCGTGATGAAATGATCTGTCTAGAAGAAGTTGATATGGAGGTTTGTGTTGTCTTTTTGCATGCCCTTTAACGGCAGGGTGACTCAACAACTCGGTTGGAACGGTTTCGAGTGCAGCTTCAGCCAATACGAAAGTAAGCAAATCTATCCCTTACACTAGTTTACTATGTTGTGATAAAAAGCTTGAACCCAACTTCAACCCAGTTAATGAGAGAATTTGGAGTCTGGTGCTCTTTATTATATTGGTTGGTTCCATGTTTTGGGGATGCTTTGCAGCTTAGAACAAAAATTGTTGAGTTTTATTTCGTTTCATTAGATTTATCGCGATAGCGGCAATCGATGTCCAAAAGTTAATCGTAGCCTCAAAAAGCATGGATAGCAAATAGGAAACAAGCGTAGCATATATTCTTACTACTAAACTATAGATTGTGTTATGGAGCCGTATTTGAAATTAAGTAATCCTTGCATTAATAAGAAAGATTTTTGCCTAAACTGTAGTAGCTACTTTATGACCATTAGACCTATGCTAAAAAATGTGATTGTTCACAAAAAATTTTTCAAAGATTTGGGAAAAGACAAAGAACTAGTTGATTCGGTTGTTAAACTGATTATTGATTGCACAAGTCTTGAATTTCATGAGTTTCACAAGTTCGAAAAGTCTGTGGCTGGAAACTTGGTTTTTAAGGCAAAACAGGAAAAAACCCACTTTGTTTATTGTATAAACAAGAAAAACATAGAAACTTTGCTTTTCTTGCGGGCAATAAGCAACTTCCCTGACTACAAACGATTTCTATCAAACGATCAGCAGATGGCAAGAATGGTAACAGAAATAAGCAATTAAATTTGGTAAATAGCATCGCCCTTTTAGTTATGATGATTAAGTTTTTGTAGTTGAGACGATAGCTATTTTGCTTCGGATATATGGATGTATTTATTGTGAGTCTCCTTAATCCTCTGCTTGTTTTCGTTGTTTCAATCATCCTGTTTCTTGTCTTGATTTATCGAAAAGTAGGCTTAGGCTTTTCATTAACTGCTTCAGCATTTCTGATGAGCTTCTTGTCACTTGGAATCTTTGAAACAGGAACAATATTACTTGAAACTTGTACAGACACAACAACTTTGTCGCTAGTTTTCGCCAGCTTCTTCATTATACTATTGAGCATTCTCTACAAGGAAACAGGATTAGTTGATGATTTAACCAAAAGCTTGAGTGGATTCATCAAAAACTCGAAAATCATAGTTAGTTTGCTTCCAGCGATAATCGGATTGATGCCTGTTGCTGGCGGAGCCCTAATGTCGGCACCTATGGTGGATGCAGAAGCAGACAAGCTAGGACTTGACGGATCAAAGAAAACTTTCATTAACATCTGGTTTAGACACGTCATTATACCCGTTTATCCTGTAACCTCATTCATCATCTTAACAGCTGCTTTGACCCAAACCAGCATGGACGCATTAATCGCAAGACAAGGTCTAGTAGTAATTGTTATGATTGCAGTCGGTTACATTATTGGATTAAGAAAAACTAATGATCATAAAAAAGGGAACACAAAAACAGAAACAAACACGAAAGCCAACATCAAATTGTTACTATATTCATTTTTACCAATCATTGTTACAGTTGTTATAACAACGGCATTAAATGTGGACATTTCAATCGCTACACTTGTGGGTGTAATTACTATCTTGTTCATAACAAAAAAGAAAACAGCAGTTCTCGGTAAAACCCTGAAAAACAAGGCAGTATGGGAAGTAACTCTAGCAGCTTTCGGTGCTATGTTCCTTAAAAACGTTACAATAGCTTCTGGCGCCTCAGAGATTCTTGGTAGCACATTGGCAAGCACAAACATGGACGAAATAATAATGCTTTCAATTGTTCCAGCCGTTCTAGCCTTTCTTATCGGTTCCACCTCCGGAGCAATCGCCATTAGTGTTCCAATTCTAGCCGAAACTGTGGCGTTTGTTCCTAAATCTGCGAGTCTACTCTATATTTCTGCATATCTTGGATACATGATTGCCCCAACACACTTATGCCTAGTTTTTACTACCCAATACTTCAAATCGTCATTAAACAGGAATTTCAAATATTTGGTACCTGCAACAATCGTTTCAATGATTGCGGCACTCATAACATATCTCATATTTTAACTCTCACAAAACTTAATGCACACAACACTAAATGGTTAATTGTGATGAGGTCCCCCAAAAAGATTGCTCTTAAACGTGTTCACATCCTTTTTCGTTTAGCCAAAGAAGTGATACATGAAAATCCAGAAAGGGCTCAACGATACGTTCAGATTGCTCGCAGAATAGCCATGAGAACCAGATTACGGATGCCCAAAGAGTACAGGAGCCTCATCTGTAGAAAATGTAAAAGCTTTATCTTACCGGGCGTAAACTGTCGTATTCGAATACAACCGAGAAGGGAATCCCACATGGTAATAACATGCTTAAATTGCGGTGGACACTCCCGTATTCCCCTGAAAGGGGAGAAAAAATCATGCTAACACCGAAAATGAAACGTAGAATAAAGATTGCTCTCAATACCGAGAGTCCAACAGTAAATATTGGAAAAGAGGGCGTAACCGCACAAATAGTAAACGAAATTGCCAAACAACTTGATTCCCGAGAGATGATTAAAGCAAAAATATTGAAAACTGCCCTTAAGGAAATAGAGACAAAAGACATTGCAGTAAAGATCGCGAAACAAACAGAATCAGAGCTAGTGGATGTGCGCGGGCACACATTTTTACTCTTCAAACGCAAGAAAAAACGGTGAAAAATCCAATGCAATTCAATAACGTTGTTTTTTATAACCACGAAACTAATATAAGACAAGCCTTTTCCCTTACTGAATGAAAAATAGGAAGAAGAAGCCTTGCCTACACCTTACGACATTCCTGCATCAGTTCTCATCGAGGGCTTAGTTAAGCACCTGAAAGATGAAGTGGATGAAATAACTCCACCAGAATGGGCACTCTTCGCCAAAACTGGCGTTCACGCTCAGAGACCACCCAGTAATCCTGATTGGTGGTTCGTTCGATGTGCCTCTATTCTCCGTAAAATATACGTGAAAGGACCTTTGGGCATAGAGAAACTTCGCCAAGAATACGGCGGCAGATTAGACCGAGGAGCAAGACCAGAACATGCCCGCAAAGGAAGTGGGGCCATTGCTAGAAATGCGGTTCAGCAACTTCAGAAAGCAGGTCTTATTAGATCTCAAAGAAATGAAGGCAGAATAGTAACAAGTAAGGGCAGACAGATGCTAGATAGGCTATCTACGGAACTGAAAAGAGAACTGGAAAAAACTCAGCCTGATCTTGCAAAATATTAGGTGTGAAGAGTGAGTGAAGAAGAACTTGAAAACCTCAGGAAGAGGAGGATGCTTGAGTTGCAGCAGCGAATGGTTGATGAGCAAAACCAAGCTCAAGCGCAACAGCAAATTGAGGGTCAAAAACAAGCTCTACTTCGGAGAATACTCACCCCTGAAGCTAGGAGACGTCTCACAAACTTGAATATGGTTAAACCAGAATTCACTAAACAGCTTGAAATGCAGTTGATTCAATTGGCTCAGCAGGGAAAAATAAACATTCCCATAACTGATGTACAGCTAAAAGAGCTTCTTGTGAAGCTCCAATCTGGTAAAAGAGACTACACAATTAGGAGAGTATAAAGAATGGCAAGAAACAAACCAACCGCCAAAAAATTAAGACTTGCTAAGGCTGGAAAACAGAAGAAACCTGTCCCAACATGGGTTATAGCCAAAACAAGTGGACAAGTTAGATCTAATCCCAAGCGGAGACGCTGGCGACAGAGAAAAATAAAGGCTTGAGGGAAAACTAGATGGATGAACCTATTGATGTTATTACTGAAGAAAATGAAGAACTAGAAAATGATGAGATCGAAGAAGAGTTAGAATCTAAAGTTCCTGAGGAAGAAGATGAGGAACTTAAAGATGAAGTAGATGAGGACGAAGAGGAATTCTTAGAAGCAAAAGCACGAAACAAAAAGAAACTAAAGGAGTTGGAGGACGAGGATATTGTTGAGGAAAGGTTCTACACAATTCCTTTACGAAAGGTTTGGATATCCCCAAGAAAGAAACGTGCTCCCAAAGCAGCAAGACTTGTAAAGAGTTTTGTAATAAAGCACATGAAGATCCGTACAGAACCTGACGAAGAAGAAGAGCCAGAAAAACTAGTCATAGATAACGAAGTTAATGAAAAACTCTGGGAACGAGGAATCGAGAAGCCACCCAGAAAAATTAGAGTACGGGTAGTTAAAGACAAGGAAGGAGTAATAACTGTTCTTCTTGCTGAAGGAGACTAGCCTGTGCCACTCTTCTTCTTTGATGTCTTTGGTAATGCAAGTATAGGAGTTTACTCACTTGTCAACGATAAAATCGCAATTATTCCCCCACAGGTACCCGAAACAAAGCGGCAAAAGGTTGAGGAATGGTTGAAAGTGAAAGTCGTTGCCACTACAGTTGGTAAATCATTGATCGCCGGCGCACTAGCGTGTTCCAATTCTAATGGAGTTGTGCTTCCCTCGTTTTCGACGGATGCTGAGGTTGACGCTATTAAATCAGTCGTTGATATTAACGTAACTGTAATGGATACGAAAAAAACAGCATACGGAAATATGGTATTAGTAAACGACAAAGGTGCTGTGGTAGATCCTAGATTGGATAAAGGAGATGTGGACAAGATAGCGGATACATTGGGAGTTGAAGTGGTCCCTAGTGATATAGCTGGGCTACCTTACGTTGGGTCACTTGCAACCGCCACGAATAAGGGTGTATTGGCCCATCCCTTACTAAATGAGGAAGAACGAAAAGTGTTAAATGATGTGTTGAAGGTTCCAGTGGATGTGGGAACCGTTAACTGTGGAATACCATATGTTTCTACAGGCCTGTTAGGTAATAGCAGGGGGGCTATGATTGGTCTCTTGACTACGGGACCCGAAATGTTCATAATTGGACAAGCACTTGATGTGGTGGAAGACTGATGAGTGAAGTTAAAGTTTTTAGAGTTATAGGAAAAATTAGAAAACCCAATTTTCGAACGGAATTCCGGAAAGAAGTTAGAGCATTGAAACCGGAGGATGCAGTAGAGAAGGTCTACATGTTGTTGGGCAGCAAACATAGAGTCAAACGCTTCCAGATGAAAATCTCTAAAGTGGAAGAAATAGCTCCTGATGAGATTGAAAACATCATAATGAAGAAATTGACTCAAGGAGCGGAAGAGTCTGTCTAGTGAAGAAGAGGTCTTTCGTAGATTAGCTTTGGAGTCGCGTTACCTAGAAGAAACAATAAACGAGTTGCAGTCCCGAATCAGTATGACTAACTCTGCCATAAATGAATTGAAAGTCTCAAGCATGACACTAGAAGGACTTAAGAAAGAGAAGAAAGGTACTCAGCTTTTTGTCCCTATTGGAGGAGGCTCTTATGTTAAAGCCAAGATAGAGACAACAAAAAATGTTGTTGTAGGTATAGGTGCGGATGTTGCTGTTGAGCGGTCATTGAAAGAAGCAAAAGTGGAGCTTGAGGCACGTATAGCTGAGCTTGAGAAAACAAGGGAAGTTCTAGGGCAGCAGTTTAATCAGGTTGTTGGCAGGATTCAGGAAAACCGAACCAAAATGGAAGAGATTACTGCAAAGCTAAGGCAAGGAGAGCAGACTGGTGTTCGACAGGCTAAGAAAGGGGCTTAGCAGCGCAGTTAACAAGATCGTAATTACTGAGCTTAAAGCAGAAAAGCTTCGTCCTATTTTAGATGAATTCAGGCTCAATCTTATCGAAAACGATGTTGCTGTGCCTGTAGCATATTATATAACTGATGAGCTAGAGAAGAGACTAGACGGAGTTCAAGTTAAGAGACTGGGCGATCGGAAAGATTTAGTGAAGGAAACTCTTCATGAAGTTTTGATTGAGATTTTGACAACAAAAGAAGAAATCGATCTTGTTGCACGGATTGAGCAAAAAAGGCAAATGAAAGAGCCTTATACTATTCTCTTTGTGGGAATTAATGGAACTGGAAAAACAACAAGTATAGCTAAGGTTACCCATTTTTTGATGAAGAAGGGTTACTCTGTCGTTCTTTCAGGTAGTGACACTTACCGTCCTGGTTCTATAGAGCAGCTTGAACAGCATTCAAAGAAGCTGGGTGTTCGCATGATTAAGCATAATTATGGTGCCGATCCCGCGGCTGTGGCATATGATACAATTAGTCATGCTCAGTCTCGGGGAATTAATGTGGTTTTGATTGACACTGCGGGACGTATTCAGACTGACAGGAATCTTATGAGTGAACTTTCTAAGATTAAGCGGGTAGTAAATCCTGATTTGACGATTTTGGTTATTGATTCGCTTATAGGAAATGATGCGGTGTTGCAGGCTGAAGAGTTTCATAAGAGCGTAAACGTTGATGGGAGTATACTAACGAAGGTTGATGCTGATGTTAAAGGCGGGGCATCACTGAGTGTGGCTCATGTAACTGGAAAACCAATTATCTTCATTGGAGTAGGACAGGAATATAAAGACCTAGAGGCTTTTGAACCTGAACTGTTCGCTAAGATGATTCTAAAATAGGGGACTTACTTTATTCGTGCCATTTTACGTTTAATATTATACTTTTAAGGAGCAAACGATTCATTTAACCTGGGTAATGTAGTTTCTGCATTTTTGGGTATATATTAGAGGCAGGAAGAAAACAATGTTGAGAATTGTTATGGCGCAGATTAATTCAACTGTGGGAGATTTAGAAGGAAACGTTTCGAAAATAAAGAACTTTCTTGTTGAGGCGAAAAATTGTGGTGCCGATTTGGTTGTGTTTCCTGAATTAGCTGTTACAGGTTATCCGCCTCAGGATTTGTTGCTTGAGAATGGGTTTGTTGAAAAAAACAAAAAAGCACTAGAAGCGATGATCAGTGACAATGATGTCGATGTAGTTGGGGTGGTTGGTTTTGTTGATATAAATGGAAATGACTTTTTCAATGCAGCAGCTATCTTTAAAAAAAACAAAATAGTTGGTATAGTCTACAAGACGTTGCTGCCTACGTATGACGTATTTGACGAGGATAGATACTTCAAACCCTATAATGAGGAAGATATTGCACCCATTTCTGTCTTAATGGATGGAAAGGATGTCAGGTTAGGTGTGGAAATTTGTGAAGACCTTTGGGACCATAACTATGATGTGAAAGTAACGGATTTGTTGGCGAAACGGGGGGCAGAGTTGATTGTTAATATTTCTGCTTCACCGTTTCTTGTTGGAAAGCATCTTGAACGAAATAAACTGGTAAGAGAGCAGGCAATAAAAAGTGGGGTGCCCATATTCTATGTGAATCTTGTTGGTGGACAAGATGAGCTTGTTTTTGATGGTCAAAGCGTGGGAGTAGACAAAACTGGTAACCTGATAGTTTTAGGCAAGCAGTTTGAGGAGGATTTGATAACAATCGATATTGATTTGGAACTGGGAACAGCCCAGAAAATTGAGACTCCTGTGCATGATAAGACAGAAGAAATGTTCAATGCGATAGTGTTGGGGATTCGAGATTATTTCATGAAATCGGGTTTTGAGAAGGCTATAGTTGGGATGAGTGGTGGAATTGACTCGTCAGTAACTTCGTGCATAGCTGTTGAAGCCCTAGGCAAAGAGAATGTTATTGGCGTTTCTATGCCTTCTAGATTTTCTAGTAACCATAGCAAGTCAGATGCTCAGCAATTGGCTGAAAATCTTGGAATTTGTTTTGTCAAGGTTATGATACAAGACATCGTTGACAGTTTCCATAAACAATTAGAAAAACCGTTAGAACAAATAAGGGAACATTATGGCAGAAAAGAAGAAGCTGATGATGACGTTGCTGATGAGAACATTCAACCCAGGGCAAGAGGAAATATTTTAATGGACATCTCAAATCGCCTCAAAGACCTCAAAATCTTGGTCCTAAACACTGGAAACAAAACCGAAGTTGCGCTTGGTTTCTGCACATTGTATGGAGATATGGCAGGCGGAATTGGAGCACTTGGGGATGTGAGCAAGCTTGAAGTCTACAAACTCGCAGAATATGTAAACAAAAAGGCATTCAAACAAATGATCCCCCAGAGTGTATTGGAGAAAAAGCCGTCGCCTGAGCTGAAGCCGTGCCAGTTTGACCCATTTGATTTTGATGTTGTTAGTCCACTGGTTGACGAAATTATAGAAAACCGAAGAAGTAAACAAGACTTGATTGAAATGGGTTATCCTCGGGAAGTTGTTGAAGACACATTCAAACGAGTAAGAAACTCAGAATACAAACGACGACAGGCAACACCATCCATCAAAATCACTCCCAAAGCCTTTGGCATAGGTCGAAAAATGCCAATGGTCAACAAATACAAAGGTTAGGTCAAATATCCACTGATTCCTGCTGGGATTTCAATTTAACTTAATCAGGGCTGTATAAAACAATAGATTTAGGGGTATTGCTTTTGTTGAATGTAACATGTTTTAACCATGGAGATAAATCACCGGCTTAGGGGTTTTTTCTGTCCTCGAATATTTCGTAGCCTCTGTGGATTGGCATGTCAAACAACCTTTTTCTCAAGAAATCACAAGAAAACAAAGACAAGTTAGCCGTTTACTCGTTACCTTTTATTAAAAATAAAACCGTAACATAAAATAATGGAGTTGTTCTTATGGCGCGAGAGATTCTAGTCAACGCAGAGAATCTAACTAAAAAATTCGATGAGTTAGTTGCAGTAGACAGAGTCAACTTCGAAATCTACAAAGGTGAAAGCTTCGGATTTCTTGGACCCAACGGCGCCGGAAAAACCACAATAATGAGAATGATCCAAAGTGTTTCTCCCATAACCCACGGCATACTAACCCTTGCAGGAATGGACGTTACAAAACATGGTCGAGAAATAAAATACATGGTCGGTGTTGCCCCACAAGATGATAATCTAGACCCCGACTTCACTGTAATACAAAACCTTATCGTCTACGCAAGATATTTTGACATCCCAAAAGAAAAGGCAAAAAACAAAGCAGAAAAACTCCTAGACTTTTTACAGTTAACTCAAAAAAGAGATGTCATAATAACTTCTCTCTCTGGAGGCATGAGACGAAGATTGATCCTCGCCAGAGCCCTGATGAACGATCCTCAAATACTGATTTTAGATGAACCCACAACAGGTCTAGATCCACAAGCCCGCCACCTTATATGGGCCAAGATTAAGAAACTGCAAAAACAGGGCACAACAGTAATACTAACTTCGCATTACATGGAAGAAGCAGCACAGCTCTGTGACAGAATAACCATCATGGACCACGGAAAAATGATTGAAAAAGGCAAACCAGCGGAGCTTATCAAGAAACATGTAGGAGAAGAAGTTCTTGAAACACTTCACAGCGAAGAGTCGATGCAGTACCTAAGAAACACCTTCAAAGATGCCACAATAGAAGTTGTTGGTGACAAAATACACGTTTTCGCAAACAAGCCCCGAGGATACTTCGAAAAAATGCTTAAGCAATCCTCTTTTAAAGGTGCAGCGATACGAGATAGCAATCTTGAAGATGTCTTCTTAAACTTGGCAGGGAGAAGCTTGAGGGACTAATAATGAGTGACAAGCTTTCGCTCTTTAAATCCCAAAACTTAGCTACCGTGTATGGAATGTATGGAAACGAAACAAAGACGTTTTCATGAAAACCTACAAAACTAACTTTCTTCCCTCAATACTTGAACCCGTCCTTTACCTGCTCGCTTTAGGTCTTGGACTTGGAGGCTTTGTTCAAGCAATCAACGGACAACCCTACATAAACTTTATAGCTCCAGCACTGGTCGCCGTCTCAATGATGTATTCATCCTTCTACGAATGCACCTACGCATCCTTTGTAAGAATGTACTACCAGAAAACATTCGATGCAATCATAGCCACTCCAATCACTATCGAAGAAGTTATAACCGCCGAAATTCTATGGGGCGCCACAAAAAGCCTCATCAATTCAACAATAGTACTGGTAGTAATAGTCGCCTTTGGATTGGTTCCTTCATCACTATTTCTCCTAATCCCCCCGCTATCTTTCCTAGTTGGGCTCCTGTTCTCAACCATAGCTATGTGCTTCACTGCTATCCTCCCAAGCATAGATGCCTTCAACTACCCAAGTTTTCTATTCATATCACCCATGTTCCTACTTAGTGGAACATTCTTTCCCATAACCTCTATGCCAGAAATTCTACAAGCAGCTGCACAAATATTTTTTCCCCTCACCAATGCTGTAATAGTAACCAGATCTTTAGCCCTCGGGAACATCCAACTATCCATTCTCCTAAACCTAGCTTGGATGATAATACTCAAGCCAGTCTTCTTTGTTCTTGCAATAAACCTGATGAAGAAAAGACTCATTAAATAACAAGAGTAGATGTGCCTATTTCAGGTCGTCAAGTCTAGTTATTGCCAATGGAACTAACATTTCTTCTTCATTTAGACCTCCATGATGGCCATGAGGGTTATACTCTATATCCTTGAAATGTTCAAACGAGATTGTTTCATTTCTATACGGTAGAATTAACAAATTTCCCACCCTATCAAAGAACTGACTTCCTATTTCTCCTCGTCCAAACAGACCCTTTTTTATTTCCTCTTGAGTTTCAACTATCCTTGCTTTAGTACCAATTTTTTCCAGCAGAAATTCCCGTGTTTCTGTCAGTTTTTCTTCTCTAACATGAAGAAAAACTTCTCTTGGACTCCCAGTAGGCAAAATGCGTTTTCCGCCTTTACTATACTGTAAGTTATCTAATACTTCTCGGAACCCGTTCAGATATGTTGTTTTTTCAGGAACGATGTCTACTCCCCCATGATCTGCGGTCATTAAAACTAACGTTTCTTTTGCGCTTTTCCGGTCGATTTTTTCTATCAACTCTTTATTCAACAGGTAAGATATGACTGATAACTCTGAGCAATATTCATAGCTATTTGGTCCATATTGATGAGCTATCGTGTCCAGATTACTCAAATGAACAAAGAAATAGGCTGGCCCTTTTTCTTTTTCTAAATTTTTCCTTAACCTAACAATCAAATCTGACGCCTTTAAAGATGGTATTACTGTACTGCCCTCAAAGAGTAGGGTCGAATAGGTGCTGTATGCATATGAAGCCGAGATGTGAGTGAATGTCTTGATGCCTGATTCTTTTAATATATTTTGAACATTGTTTCCCTGAAACAAAATATTCGGGTTGAATCCTTTTTCTACGAGTTCATTTCGACATTTTGATCCTAGAGGCTCAAAATGTAAAGTATTGACTATTTTACCAACCTCTTTTAGGTAAATATAATACTCAAAAAGCCCATGTTCTTGGGGAGTTAAACCAGTGTTTAAGGTTGTAAGAGCATTAGTGGTTTGTGAAGGAAAAATACTTGTTAGAGGAAAAACCTCACTTTTGTCTACAAGTTTAGTCAAAAACTCATGATCTTTGTAATAATGTAGAAATTGATTATATCCAAAACCATCTAAAACGAATAGCACCAATTTATTGTTTTCATTACCTCCATTGCTCACTCCAATTGGAAGTTCTGGAAGTTTGCTATTAACACCTAACAACTTCAATATTGTTCCAGGAATGTTTGAAATGCAATTCTCTTCGTAGCATGGATAAAGAAAATCATCGTCATCATGCTTTCTAATTGAATCACTGATCTCATGTATCATAAAAATCACTTGAGATTTGAAAAAATGGAGTGAGGATCGTACTATAAAATACCTTCTCACGGGTAACGCAGAAAATCATATGATTCAATGTAATACGAGAGCATTATAACCCTCAATAAAATAAATCTATAAACCTAAAACAATTATCAAGTTCATTTAAGATACAATGGTAGACTCTCCAACAGATCTCCCATACACACTTGAAATAGACGACAAAATTACTGTCGAGTGCATCTGGAATTGGGAAGATCATCGAGCAGAAACCATCTCGATCAAGGTTAGAGACTGACAAAGGATACATCGGCATCATCACGCAACCACAAATTCTATGATCAATAATAAAAAAAGTGAAAAGATTTCAAAAAAAATTCAAGGATGCCCGGACAAAAGCGGGCAACGTTTTTTCAATCTCTAGTATATCGGTGTACCTTCGTTCGGATCCATTCTTGCCTTCTTGAATTCTTGTAATATACGTTTCGTGACTGGACCCGACTTACCTATTCCGATCACACGCTTGTTTACTTCACGTATTGGCGCAACTTCTGCTGCAGTTCCTGTGAAAAAAGCTTCATCAGCAGTAAATAATTCGTTAGGAGTGAGGTTTCGTTCTATAACTTCGATTCCCATCTTTTTCGTCAACTCGATAATGAATGCTCTTGTTATTCCATCCAATGCACCCGAAGAGAGTGGAGGAGTCAAAAGTTTGCCGTCACGCATTATAAAAATGTTTTCGCCAACTCCCTCGCAAACGTAGCCCGTTTTATCTAAACATATTGCTTCGTCTGCACCAATGTTATTCGCTTCTATTTTACCGAGTATGCTGTTTAGGTAGTTTAGGGATTTCATTTCGTGACTTGCAGAATCAATTGAGTTTCGTCTTACCCATGTTATTATGGTTTGTATTCCATTCTCAAGCTTTTCAGATGAATGTAACTGAAGCTGGGGTTCTGTGATTATGATAATTGTGGCTTTAGGACATTTTCTGGGGTCAAGTCCCAAGTCTCCTCGGCCCCTCGTGACTACGAGACGGATGTAGGCGTCTTTCAAGTTGTTCTTCCTAAGGGTTTCCAGCACGGCTTTGGTAAGTTGTTCTTTTGATAGTGGTATCTCAAGAAAGATTGGATGAGCAGATTTGTAGAGCCTTTCTATGTGCTCTTTTAGTTTGAAGACGACACCATTGTATGCTCGGATTCCTTCAAAAACTCCGTCTCCATAAAGGAGTCCATGATCATACACTGAAATTTTAGCCTCAGATTTCGGATAAAATTCCCCATCAACATATATGAGCAACTCTTTAGCCATACCAAACAATCCTCCTAACGTAAAACTTCAACCATAAACTATTTAATATGTATTTAAATTTTGACTTTTACCGTATCCGGAATACTAAATTGAGTTACAAGTCATCTTAGAGCATTTCCAAAAGGAACAACTAGAATATTTATGCTAGCCAGCTACTCTGATAAACAAGTAGCTATTTTAGAATGCAAATTGTGGTCGTTTTGTCAACAACTTGGGTAATGTTAAATGCTTGAATGGTTTTTCTGCTGTTTTTTCTGTTATTTCTTCTATTAGTTCTTGGATTTTTAGATTTCTGATTTGTTTTCCCGCGTTTCTGTCTCTGACGGGAAGAACATCAGATCCTAATTCTTTTTCTCCAATGACAATAACATAGTTTATCCATTCTTTTTCTGCGGCTCGGACTTTTTTGCTTAAGCTTAAGGATCTATCGTCTACGTCAACCCGTATTTTATTGCTTTCTATCTGTTTCATCAGTTTTTCAGCGTTTTCAATGAACTTCTCAGATACAGGAATAATTCTCACCTGAGTAGGAGCTAACCATAAAGGTAGTATCGGTGGTTTACCTTTCAACGATTCTCTATAAGCTTTTTCTAAGAGGGCATAAACATCTCGTTCGATAGCGCCGCTTGGCGAACAATGAAGAACCAGTGGATACTGCTTCTCACCCTTTTCGTCAACATATGTCATGTCGTAGTGTTTAGCGTTCTCTATATCAATTTGATCAGTAGAAAGAGCAGAAGCCTTGTTCAGGTTATCCACGAAATTGAATTCCCATTTCAAAATAAAATAGAAGAACCGCTTCTCCCACATCTCAACCAATACAGGCTTACCAAACAGCTTAACCAACGAAAGAACAAAATCTTTGTTTTCCGCGTAAAAATCCTTAGTTAAACGTATCGCCAACTCGTAATCGCTGTTTTTGTTTAACTCCAAGCCATTCTCCAAAATCCCCATGGAAAGCTTGAACCTAACCAGAAATTCTTCTTTCGCCTGATCTAAGTCAGCCACTAGAGCATGACAATCAGGCATAGTGAAGGCCCTGAGCCTCCGCAACCCTGTTACTTCACCGCTCTTCTCCCTTCTAAACGAATATTTAGTTAACTCGTATATTCGTAATGGAAGCTGACGATAGCTAAACTGGGCATCATGAACCATCAAAAACTGACCAAAGCAAGCGCTGAATCTCAAAAAGAAGTCCCGTTTATCAGAACATAATAGATATTGTCTGGCAGGAAACCGTTGCAGGTAATGAGCAATCGCTGGATGCTCAACATCATACATGATTGGAGTTTCAACTTCCATCCCGCCATAATTTGTCACTTTTTCTGTCACATATTGCTCAAGTAACGATTTAATCAAACGCCCCTTAGGATACCATCGAAGATTACCTGGGTCGCTTCCAGGTTCATAATCAGCAATCTCTAAACGTTTCATCAATTGAACATGAGGCGGAACCTGTTGGACCGCTCTAACCTTCTTGATTTCGTATTTGGCTAATTTCTTCAAAGTTTTATGGTCTTTAAAACGAAATTCATCAACTGGAACTAGTTCTCCATTGGTTTTTAGAACATACCACAAAGACTTCAGTTTCTCTTCCGCCTTCAAAGCTTCACAAACAACCTCTTCTTCAACAGATTCAGAGGTAATAATTCTGAGATGTTCGGCTAGAGGATGCCCCTTTATAGAGATGGAAAACTTTTTACACCAACCAAACGGCGTCGAGTATGTTTCCAATCCCAACTCCTTGGCAATTTCTTTCATTTCGTTTAAGACTTTCAGGGCGACAACTGGCTTTGCCAAGTTGTTGCTCAGATGAGCATAGGGGTAAATCAGAACGCGGTTAACTTTGAGTTCGTCCAAGGAAACTTTAGTGCTTTTCATCGCTTTTCTTGCAACGTTGGTGTCGTCTCCCTCTTCAATTGCAGTGAATAAAACGACCACTTCTTCTACACGGTCGTGTTTTTTTTCGAGATCTTCAGCGTTTGTGATTTCTTTCTCTACAGCTTCATATTCTATGAAATTTGAGTGTAACTGGAGGATTCTCAATTTTTACAACCAGCTTGCAATTTTATTGTGAACAAGAAAATGCCTACTAGATTGGAATTTCAGCCTTTGAACCTCCATTTCTCAAGCAATTTGTCTTTTTTGCTGCCCTTTTTATATTCCTTATAATGATCTCTACAGAGGTAAGACCGTCTAGTTCCATCATCAGCTTTCAGACCAGCCGCGCTCACCTTATCGCGGGGAAGAGAACGAATTGAATCTTTATCACAGCTTTTGATGCTGCATTTTATGCCTTTAGCTACTCGACCCAAAACAAATCACCAGTCTCTAACGTTAACAGTCAAGTAAGTGTAGAAACCATACTAAAATGTCTTACCAATAACTACCCACTACTTACAATCGTTTCTATACATCTATGAACAAAGTGAGACTAGCTTTTTTTGGTATACGCGTTCTAATAACTAATAATCAGAAAGTAGTGTTTGCCTTCAATAAACATAAGGTATATGAACCAAGTCTGGTGATACTTAATAATCCCCGTTTAATTTAGAATAATGAGGAAAAAACATGCCAGTAAAACGAAAATCTGGAGGAAGATCAAAAGGGAGCAAAGGAAAAGGCTCATTGGTTCAGTGTCAAGGTTGCGGTCAGCAAGTGCCCCGCGATAAAGCCAAACGAGTTTCACGAAGAATCTCACTTGTTGACTCGGTACTATACAAAGAACTTAGACAAAAAGGCACGTATATTGCCAGCAGCTCCGAAACAAGACACTACTGTATTTCGTGTGCTGTGCACCGTGGTGTAGTAAAGGTACGCTCAAAAAATGAGCGAAGACAAGGCCCTCCTCCAAGAAGACGAAGGTAGACGTTAAACTAACAATTCATTCTTTTTGGATTATTGAATCTTCTTTCGGAAATAGATTATCCGCTGAACTACGGTCAAGTTTGTTAGGATCGCCAGAAGTAAGATTCCCCAGTCTAAAGCGTCAAGCCAGACGTAACTGAGAAAACTTACTATGCTAAGTATGACTATTCGTTCAGCCCGTTCAGCTAAACCTACTGATTCCATTTTTACTCCTGCAGCTTCTGCTCTGGCCCGTGTATAACTGACCAACATAGAGCCCATGAGAGCGGCAAGTCCCCACATAGTATCGGTTAAACCGCCAAGAATGATTCCACAGAGGATAACAGCGTCTGCGTATCTGTCAAGTAGAGAATCAAAGAATCCGCCAAATCTTGTTGCTTCTCCATATATTCTTGCAATGGCGCCATCTAAAGCGTCAAAAAGGCCAGATGCGAGCATCAGAAGAGGCGCCACTATCAGAAGAAATGGATGAAGTTTCCATTGCCAATAAGTAATAGCGGAAAGAAAGGCTAAAATTAGCCCAAGGATGCTCACGTGATTTGGAGTTAAACCCAATTTATGACATATCTTCGCTTCAGAAGTCAACCATAATTGGACACGTTGTTTAAGTTTTGTCAGCATCTCTCAAGCCTCCACAATTGAATTTTCCATTCATCTGAGGTAGCGTTTATGATTATTGTCACTTTAATTGTTCCTGGAACATCTTAAACCGCTTTGTGAACGTTAGTATGCCTGTGCAATTCTTACAACGTTTACTGCCTGTTCTCCACAAACAAGACATTTTCCATCTACTTTTTCTCTGATGTCTTCTGGAAATCCTAGTAACCGAGCATCAACTGTTTCCTCCAAATTATGACCGCATTCGTCCTTACCACACCATGGAACCTCAACAATGCCCGCCCGTTTTTTTAGCAAACTTTTTGCCTCAGATAAACGGTTTACTCTGTAAATTCTTTCTTTCATCCAAGCTTTAGCGTTTACTTTTAGGTCATTGGTTATCTCTTCCGCAAAAGTTTGTACAGCTAACGTTGCATCATCCATTTTCCATGGTTGCTTCTTCAATGTGTCCCTTCTGACAACAGTTACCACTTCGTTTTCTAAATCTCTTGGGCCAATCTCAATGCGAATAGGTACACCCCGAAGCTCCCAGTAATAGAACTTGTTTCCGGGAGTCAAGTCCTTTCGTGTATCCAATTCAACACGATAACCTGCCTTCTTTAAACTAGTGGCAACGTTCATACATGCTTGGTTGACCTCTTCCTCTTTTCCTTTGTATGGAACCGGGACAACAGTCACCTGTATTGGTGCTATTCTTGGTGGCAAAACAATTCCGTTGTCATCTCCATGGGCAATTAGAACAGCGGCGATTCCTCGTCCAGAAATTCCGTAACTTGTTGTCCAGATGTGTTCTTGACTGCCATCCTTTGTCTCATAGGTTATGTTGAACGCTTTAGCGAAGTTTTGTCCTAGATTATGTACTGTTCCAATTTGGAGAACCCTGCCACAAGGACATAACATGTCAAATGCTACCGTATACAACGCTCCGGCAAATTTGTCCCATTCTGGTCTACGGGAAATGACATAGGGAACACCAACCAAATCAAAGAACTGTTTGTAGAGTCGTATAGCCTTCCTTACCTGTGCTTTGGCCTCCTTATTGGTGGTATGACATGTGTGGGCTTCCTTGAATGTGGAGACCTCTCGCATTCTTATGATGGGACGGGTTGCCTTAGTTTCATGACGAAAAACATTGACAATCTGATACAATTTCATAGGAAGGTCTGCGTGGGAACGAATCCATAGTTTCAGCATAGGAGCTATGACGGTCTCGCTTGTGGGACGCAAGGCAAACCTGACCTTTAGAGGTTCGTAGCCACCATGAGTTACCCAGAAGCATTCCCCCTCAAAGCTCTTCACATGGGCAGCCTCTTGAGCTAGGGAGGTTTCGGGAATCAGTAATGGAAACAGGGTTTCGTCGTGTCCCGTGTTATCCAATAAATCACGTAGTATTTGGAGAACATTTTTTCTGATCTTGAAACCGTAGGGCATCCAGACTCCGGAGCCCTTGATTGGATATCTGTAATCCATAATTCCCGCGTTTATTAGCACATCGCGGAACCATTCATTAAAGTCTTTGCTCCATTTCTGTCTTTTCACAGGCAAACAATGCACCTTCAAACGTTATGATGTTTTGATGACCTTTAATTAAAAATTGTAGAATATTAGGTTATCACTCTCTCTTTTGTTTAGAGATTTTATTTGCAACCCACGTAATATCCAACTCTTCTAGTTTGCTATGTTTGGGAACACCCTGTTCGGTCCAACCCATCATGTCGTAGTAAAGAAGCTTTGCATGTTGAAGGTCTGTTGGGTTCACGGTTGTTTTGCTTAGTCCACCTGAAGTTTTAGGTTTAAAGAATCGTGGAGGAAGCCAATCGTCCTTTTCTGTGAAACCTTCCCTGAGGTTAAAGATTCTTGCAAGCGTGTTTCCACGTTCCACGACCTTCATCAATTCAAAAGCTGTAGTATTCCATCCAGTAATTGAACGCACAATCGCAACCTTCTGTATGACACTCCATGGGGTAAACAGGCACATAACCAAAAAATTGTTGAGCGTACGCCACTCGCTAACATATTTGTATAGCCGTACTTTTTTGGGTCCAAAATCCTCAACGGGTACCGCCTCCAAAACTCCCAGACTAATATATTTCTTGGGAAGTTGGGGATACAAGAAAGTATCATGGATATTATGAACATGGTCTGCCCCTGTTGGAGATACTGCATATCCCAGGGCCTCTCCTCTTTTCAGTCTAGGATCATGCATGGGAACTTCTTGTCCCTTAACGTGAACAGCAAACTCCTCAGCAGCCTTTCCAATGTGCGCAGCAGCACGTTTTGTACCTTCAGCCAACAATGCACCTAAACCCCGTTTTTCACCTATCATCTCAACCATTTTTATCATAGACTCTGCATTTCCAAAACTCAGGTCTATACCACCAGTTTCCTCTAGTTTGAGTAGGCCATGCTCGAAGCATTCCATTGCAAAACTGATTGAAACTCCTGTACTTATGGTATCTATAGAGTATCTTTGGCATAGTTCGTTTGCTTTACAGATTGCTTTGATGTCAGATACTCCACAGTTTGAACCTAAAGCGGCCAAAGTTTCGTATTCGGGTCCACCATAATCGGGGTCCACAATCCAAGGGTTATCCACTTTGACCTCTTTTTTACATGCTACAGCACAGGCAAAACAGGTTCCCATACCAACCCTAACCGTATCTTTCATTGCCTCAGCTGAAATTGAGTCCACTTCTGGGAAGTCGCCATCCCTGAAGTTGCGAATAGGAAGATTCCCTGTTTCCTCTAAGATATCCATTCCCGCACCTGTTCCGTAAGTGTGCAAAGTTTGTGCTACATTCTCTACGTTTTGTACCATCCACGTGGCAAGTTTTCTCAGTCGTTTTGGTTTGTGAACTGGAACTCTCGTGTTTCCCTTAATTGCCACAGCTTTCAGATTCTTAGAGCCCATAACTGCTCCCATGCCGCATCGCCCAGCTACATGATTCATATCGTTTACCACGGAAGCATATCGAACCAGTTTTTCTCCACCTGGACCAATCTGAGACACTTTCACATTTTTGTTGCCCAAATTAGTTCGAATCATTTGCTGAGATTTCTTGATCTCAAACCCCCACATGTTGGAGGCGTCTCTAAGCTCCACTTTTTGGTCATGAATCCATAGATACACGGGGCTTGATGCTTTTCCTTCAACAATTATGGCATCGAAGCCTGCCTTTTTTAGTTCGGCTCCCCAGAAGCCTCCTGCTTCCGCTTCTCCATATGCTCCTGTTAGAGGAGATTTGGCTCCTACGCTATTGCGTCCGCTGCCACTGATGGGTGCACCAGTTACGGGACCACAAGCAAAAATTAGTTTGTTATCTGGACCAAGAGGATCTGTTCTCGGTTCTAGTTCATTTAGTAAATAATAAGAAATTAGTCCTCTTCCCCCGAAATAGCGGCGATAGAATGTCTCTTCTAGAGTCTCAAAAGAGATTTTCTCTGTGTTTAAGTTGATTCGTAAGATTTTGCCTGTAAAACCGTCTTCCATTGTATGACCTCAAATTAATTTTCTCTGTAAGCCTATTAAATTAATATATTTATGTAAAAATGTTGCAGTTGTAGGTGTCATTATTTAGATATGTTTATAACGTCGTCTTTGGGTTGCTATGAGATCTACGGTGAATCTTCGTGGAAACTTTAGTCTTAAGCATCCTGGCATTGGCGGCTTGGATATAGTTAGGTTTGAATGCTAGAACGGTAGGAAATTGTAATGACATATCCACTTCTGTTTGTTTTCGGGGTAGGAATTGTAGCAATTCTAGTAGCTGCGTACATTGCTCGCTGGATTCTTAAACTTGAATCAGGTACACAACGAATGCAAAGGGTAAATAGTTACATCATTTTAGGAACAAACACCTACCTTAAAAGACAAATCAGAACCATAATTTTTGTTATTCCCTGGCCAGCCCTAATTCTTTTCTTACTTTTCAACTGGTCTACTTCTCTGGCATTTGTTTGTGGTGTAATTCTTTCTTTGTTTGCTGGATACATAGGTATGAACATTGCAGTTAGAACAAGCGTAAGAACCGCAAATGTAGCTAGACAATCAGCGTCGGCCACATTAAAAACTGGCTTTTTAGGTGGCGCAGTTATGGGGCTTGTAGTTCCTGGGATAGGTTTGGTTGCAATACTTTTGTTATATGTTCTGCTAAATGACACCATAGCGCTTGTTGGATTTGGTTTTGGAGCAAGCTTAGCGGCTTTATTTGGCCAGATTGGAGGTGGTATATTCACGAAGTCTGCTGATATTGGGGCTGATCTGGTCGGGAAAATTGAAATGGAAATCCCTGAAGATGATCCCAGAAACCCTGCGGTAATCGCTGATTTGGTTGGCGATAACGTAGGTGATTGTGCAGGACGTGGTTCAGATTTGTTCCAGACATTTAGTGGGGATATAACAACTGGCATCCTAATGGGCGTTATTTTTATTGCCCTTTATGGTACAAACGGAATTATTTTTCCCATAATGCTTGAGGCTGTGGGTGTCATAGCCTCAATTTTTGGAATAGCTTTAGTTAGAAAGTGGAAACGGATAAGCACCACAGGATCGTTAATGATCGGATTAATTGCAACTGCAATTATGAGTCTAATTGGCCTATTCTTCTTATCCACCAAGTTTCTAAATGATGTTTCTTTATTTTTTGCAGGATTATTTGGTGTTGCAGCAATGTTCATCTGCATCATAGTTACACTGTACTACACAGGTTTTGGACGCGGACCTGTGCATCACGTCGCCGAATCTTCACAGGCTGGTGCAGCATTAAACATGATAACAGGCATATCCACGGGTTTGGGGACTCCACTATTACCGATGATTGCAGTTTTAGCTGCAGTGGTGGGTTCGTATGTGATTACTGGGCAATCACTTTACGGGCTTGTGATAACCAATATTGGTACTGATTTTGCACTTGCATTCATTATGGCTGCTGATGCATTTGGTCCAATATCCGATAATGCAGCCGGGATTGCTGAAATGTCAGGAATTTCCGGGGAAGCAACTGAAACCTTGCATAGTTTGGATGCTGTAGGAAACACCATGAAGGCCGCAACTAAAGGATATGCAATGGCTTCAGGTACTGTAACTTCTTTCTTGATTTTTGCAGCCTACTTTGCAACAGCCAACATCTCTTTTGTGTCTATCGAGTCTCCTTTCGCTGTTGTTGCACTGTTTCTAGGAGTAGTTTTACCCTTGCCGTTAGTATCTCTGACAATAAGGGCAACTGCTGATGGAGCTTTTAAAATAGTTGATGAAGTGAGACTCCAATTCAAAGAGAAACTTGGATTAAAAGAGGGAAAAGTTCCTCCCGATTATTCTAGATGTATCGATATTGCAACCAAAAATGCTCTTAGTAAAATGGTTTTGCCCGGAATCATTTCGATTGTAACCCCAATAGTTGTGGGTCTGTTGTTTGGACCGACCGCTTTGGGGATGCTACTTATTGGTGCTACTGGCTCTGCAGCTATGTTAGGTTTCTTTTTTAGCAACACAGGTGCCCTGTTAGATAATGCTAAGAAGTTAGTTGAAAGTGGGCTATATGGAGGAAAGAATTCGCACGCTCATAAAGCAACCATCGTTGGCGATACTGTGGGAGATCCTTTAAAAGATGTTGCAGGACCTGCTGTTCTTATTTTTATGAAGCTCCTTGGCATGACTGCTTTGCTTGTGCTTCCTTTATTGTTGTAGTGTTCACACTTTCTGGCGAACTTGAATCCAACTAAATGTAAAAAATGGTTCACTATTTTTCGAAAACTTCTGGAATCGGATAATTGCTGCGTCCTATTGCCTCAAGTATGTCATCAGTGAAAGTTTTTTTGCTCAGGTGTCTTGCGAAGTCTGTGGCGGTTATTATTCCAACTAGTTTGGTGTCATTTATTACCGCAAGTCTTCGGATTTTTTTGCTCACCATTCTTCTGGCGGCTTCTTTTAGTGGAGCATGAGGATCAATTACTCTAAGGGGCATCGACATTACTTCTGAGATTTTGGTTTTTAATGGTTTATCTTCAGCTATAACTCTTCTTACAAAGTCGCGTTCTGTGACGATTCCTAGTGGGACGCTGTCTTTCATAACAATCAAGTTGCCCACATCGTTTTCTGCCATCAAGGTTGCTGCTTCAATAACAGTTTTGTTAGATTCAATAGTTATGACTGTTTTAGTCATAACATCTTTGACTTTGGTCATCAATTATTATGTGAGCATTTAAAGTCATAAACGTTTTGTACAGTTCAAACTCTTTTATACATATTGGTGTCAATGATGCTAGTGTTTATTGTTGTTTCTGTTTGAATCCATTTCTACCACCTTTTTAGAATAGAATTGAATGTTCAAATTTTGTTTTTGCTCAAAATATAATATTATGGGTTTGGGTTTAAAATTTAACCTTTAACCCTGGGCACATCAATGTTTACCACCTTGAATCCTAAATTTTTGTAGTTATTGAAGAAAAGTGTGTATACAAAAAATACTGGACATTTGTCTGGTTATACTATTGTATAAAAGGTGTAAAACTGGGTTAATTCCCATAAAAACTCCTTTCTTCTTTGCGGCTTTTCCGAAAGAAGTTAAAGCAACAACAAGTAAACCTGAAACATATATTAAATCGTGGAGTGGCGTCTTTTGTTTGAGGAGTGGGCTTATTTGCTTGAAGAGTGGATGAAGCAATTCGCACTCCAATTCAGTTACCTTGGTGTCTTCATTATAAGCTTCATTGGTTCCCTATCTGTGGTCTTTCCCATACCTTATACGATTGTAATTCTCTTTCTAGGAACTATGTTGGACCCCTTTTTTATAGCAATCAGTGGCGGATTAGGCTCTGCCCTAGGCGAATTCTTTGGATACCTTTTAGGTTACTATGGAAGAACAGCGGTAAGTGAAGAAAGACGCAAAAAAATGGATTATATGGTTAAAATTTTTGATAGTTATGGACCTGTTGCAATCTTTCTATTTGCTCTGACACCTCTGCCCGATGATCTTCTCTTCATTCCTTTGGGCGTGATTCATTACCCATTTTGGAAAGCCTTTGTACCCGCACTTTTAGGCAAAACATTAATGACCTTTATTTTGGCTTACAGCGGTCAACAATCCATAGAATTAATAAAAACAATATTTGTCGGCTCTGGATGGATTGGAACAATAATCACAGTCGTTCTCTTGGTTCTTATTATTGTAGCGATGATCAAAATTGACTGGGAGAAACTTTTTGAGAAACATGTTGCCGATAAAAAAAATTAATATTACAGCATGTTTCTATTCCAAATTAACTCTACAGTTCTAATAAAAATTAGCTTCAATCTATGTGACAACAAACTAAAGAAAGAAAAGTTGGACAACGAAGAAAACGAGTGACCTATAGATACAAAACAAACCAGTTCTTTCATTAAAAACCTTTCAAGTATTATTCACAAAACAATAGAGGATATCGACATCAGGGACAGAAAACAGACATTTCTACCTTGAGTAATAAATTTATAGAACGGTTTCGAATGTTCTAAAATGATTTTTTAGCCCCGGCAAAAAACGAGGCAACCAAAAGTTGTCTGTATCTACAGTGTAGCTAGAAAGGAGCGCGTTGGATCGGAGAACGCAACTCAATTCCTGGTATGTTTGGTTCTTCAAATACGTGAAGAGCCTTGTTTATCTCTTTTACATTTCGAAGTGCGGTTAGACCCATCTCCGTGATGGTGTAGACTTTTCTTATCTGTCTTTTTTTGTTGATTGATTGTTCTTTAATTAAATTACGTTCCATTAGAAAATCTAGGCACTCTTTTAAAGCACTACAATTTACGTTTGCTTTATATGTAATATGAGTCGGCTTTAATTTTCCATGATATGCCAGAGCACGAAGAATAGCTATATGGATTTCCAATTTTGAGCGTCTCATGTTTCGTAAACCAAATTCTACTATGCACAAGAATAGTTTATATCATTTGAGAAGTGAAAATAAGAATCAAGATATGATTTTATGAATTAACATTCAACCATAATACAGTTTCTATTGAGTTAAGATAAGTAGTATTCATATTAATTCATAGCAGTTTGGAGAGGCTGAGTTACCTAACAAAACATATAATGTTTGAAATGTTTTACTCACTGAGGACAATTATATTGGTCAATCCATTAACAGTTCATCACTAAATAACAATAGAATTAGTAAAAATCTAAAGAAATAGCCATAAAAGTCATAGAAAGGGAATATACACTTCAATATTATATAAAAATGACAATAAAACAACAACAAGTTCCAGAAAACCTTAATTCATTGTTATACTTCAAAAATAGCAAAGAAAAGCAAAGCCGGGGTAGCCTAGCCTGGTTATGGCGCCAGACTCATGATCTGGAGAGCAATCTCCTAAAAAAATTAGGTGCCCAGAAGTCGCGGGCTCGACTCCCGCCCCCGGCACCAACTTCTTTTAATTAAAAAGAAGACAATTACAATTATGCGAAATGGTTTTGGTGGCCATGTTTACCTTTAAGGCGATTACCTAGCAAAAAAGAGAAAAATCAGCAGAATTTATTCAGTGTGATTCTTTATTAAAATTACTCTAGCAGGTACTCCATTGCAATCCATTTTGAGCGGTAAACCTACAAATGTGTATTTTCCTTTTGATACTTGAAAAAGGTTCAATACTTCAAAAAGTGTCAAATTATTGATTAAAACAGAATGAACTTCGTCATCTGAACCAAATTCTTTAACGCTCAAGTAATCAAAACCAAGAGTCTTTACACCTAATTCCACCAAGTATTCTGCGGCGTCCAATTTGACATGAACAAAGTCTTTCCGAAATTGTGTATAACCTAGAAGCGAATTTCTATTCTTTAGTAATATGATGTCGTCATTATGAATTTTGAAATTTTCCAAATCTTTCTTATGAATCTCCTTCTCCACAAATGTTACGTCTAAAACTTGGCATTCTCCATAAAAACTATCCAGAGGTAGAGCTTCTGAACCTTCAGCATCATTTTTTATGTGCCTTTTTGTGTCCACATGTGAGCCACAGTGGCTTCCTAGACAAATCAGAGATTCGTTTGTTTTGTTTGCGGGAATTGATGAGTACTGACGAATGTGAGGTAATGGATTGCCCGGATAAACAATCATCTTTTCACTTATCAACATAGATATGTCATAAAACTTGAACATAGTCTTTCACCCATTTGAGTCGTTTCAACGTCTATTTTTGCTTATAAATTAAAGAGCATATAATGTTATTCTAGGGATTTTCTTTTGCCTAGACAACTTTGTGTTGGAAACGGTAATCTTCTTGCAGCTTTGGATGATAACTTAAACATTAGAGACTTGTACTTCCCGTTTGTTGGAACTGAAAATCATGTTAGTGGGCATTTCTGTAAACTAGGAGTATGGGTAGATGGCCGTTTTTCATGGATAGATGACACTTGGAACAAAAAACTCAGCTATAAACAGAACACTCTGGTTACTGAAGCTTTGTTGAGAAAACCTGAGCTTCAAGTTGAAATGTGGGTGGAGGATTGTGTCCATCACTTTCATGATGTTTTCCTTCGGAAAGTAAAAGTTAGGAATCTTTCAAAAACAGAAAAAGAGGTTAGGTTGTTTCTTTCGCATGATTTCCACATATCTGAGACCGACGAAGGAATCACAGCCTATTACCATCCCGATTTGGATGCGGTAATTCATTATAAAAAAAACAGATACATCCTAACTGGTGGCACATCCGAAAACCAAGGATTGTATGAGTTCGCAACTGGTGTCACAGAATTTGGAAATTTTGCCGGAACTTGGAAAGATGCAGAAGATGGTAGACTAAGCAATAATTTGGTGGCTCATGGTTCTGTTGATTCTGTGATAAGCCTAAAAACTAGAATTGCACCAAACGATGAGAAGGAAGTTTACTCGTGGATTGCTACAGGTAAACGCCTTGAGGAGATCTTCAAACTTGTTGGTCTAATAAAACAAGTGGGTCCTGTCAATCTTATTCGTCAAACTGGAGAATATTTTGAAACAAGGGTAAAAAAGGGGGAAATCAACTTTGGAACTCTACCCTCTGAAATAGTTGGTATGTTCAAAAGAAGCTTGCTAATACTGCGCACCCAGATTGATAATAGGGGGGTATAATAGCCTCTTGCGATTCAGACATATTTCGATTCAACAAGGACACTTACAGTTACGTGTGGCCCAGAGATGGCGCCTTTGTTTCGATGGGTCTTGATGCGGCAGGATATTTTCATGTAACTCAAAGATTCTTTAACTTCTGTGCCAAAATATTGTCAAAAGAAGGTTTTCTCTACCAAAAGTATTATCCCGACGGCTCACTGGGTAGCACTTGGCATCCTTGGTCAAACTCTTCGCATAATTTCCAGTTGCCGATTCAAGAAGACGAGACTGCCCTAGTCATATATTCCTTATGGAACCATTATTTGCAAGCTCGGGACATCGAGTATATTGGTCCTCTCTATGAACCGTTGGTTTGCAAAGCAGCAGATTTTATGGTAAGTTACAGGGACAAGGAAACTAAGCTTCCTTTAGCTAGTTATGATCTTTGGGAAGAGAATTGGGGAATTTCAACTTTCACTGCTTCAGCCGTTTTTGGGGGACTTAAAGCTGCTTCTAATTTGGCGAGGCTATTTGGAGACAGCAGAAGGGCAAAAAAGTATGATAATGCTGCTATTGAAGTGAAAGAGGCTGTTTTACAAGATCTTTACGATAGCAAAAATGAACGGTTTCTGAAAATGTTACGACCAGACGAAAAAGGGGTGTTAACAAGGGATAACACTGTTGATAGTAGTGTGTATGGAGTTTTCGAGTTTGGAGTTTTGCCTGCTGACGATCCAAGAGTCGAGAAAACAATGAAAACTGTTGAGAAAATCTTGACTGTAAAATCGAAGAGTGGGGGAATTGCCCGTTATCAAAACGACCACTATCAGAGGGGAACCCAAAATGTTGACAAAGTTCCGGGCAATCCTTGGTTTATCTGTACTTTGTGGCTGGCTGAGTGGTATATCGCCAAGAACGAGCTAGACAAAGGATTGAAGTTAATGAAGTGGGTTATTGATCGGGCTTCTAGAACAGGAATTCTGGCTGAGCAGATTAATCCATACACAAATGAGTCGTTGTCGGTTGCACCCTTGACATGAAGTCATTCAACCTTTGTTTTAACAGTTATAGAGTATCTGAATAAACTAAATGAGCTCAAAGTTTGTGAAAAATGTGGATTGCCATTATTTAGTAATAGACAGCATCGATTGTGGTAGATTATGAAAAGCTGGAGTATGTGAGCATGAAAGCGATTGTCATAGAACCTCACAGCCCAGATTCGGATAGGTTATTGGAAGTAGTCAAACCTTGTGGGAAATACAAATGTAGCATCCAGGTTCATCATTGATAGTGATTTGTGTAAACCCTGTCTGATCCAGCAACTGCATCATTTCGGTTTTTTTTGGCAACGCATCATTTGCTACCTGTATTGAAACTTTTTTGTGGTGAGATTTGAGTTCTTCACTGCTGAAGGCATGAGCGATAACAAGTTTGCCACCGGTTATTAGTATGGTGTTAATGGTCTGTAATGCTTTTTGTCTGTTCTTTAGATGAGGAAACACGCCAAAACAGATAACATAGTCAAAAGATTCTACTGGAAACGAGTCTTCTTCGATGTTCCCAACTTTTATATTGACATTCTTGAAGTGTGAATGCTTTGTTTTACATATCTGAACCATTCTTTCTGAGTAATCAATTGCAGTGACTGATCCAGATGGTCCGACTGCATGAATTAGATAAGGAATCAGCACTCCAGTGCCAGTGCCTACATCTAGAACATTCTGTTCAGTTTCTATACCAAATTGGGGTACAAGTTTATCCAAAAAAGATAGAAAACTGGGCGTGTGGAATCTTTCATCCCATGTGTCTGCTGCGTTGTTGAAATATTCTTTTTCGCTCATTTTGCGTAACCACTATTTCTTTTTCCTTTGAATCGAGAGAGCAGCCCGTTTATTGTTTAGAGCAGAGTTGTTTTTCCAGGATCATTTGGACCAACAACATAAACCAGTTCATTTCGTTTGATATTTCGATCTATAGCTTTGATAGCAGGTCTTCTTTTGCCCTCGTAAACCTTGGAAACACCTTCTAGCATAATAATTGTGTCCTCGATCATGTTTACGGGCTCTCCTGTAAGGTAATAAAGGTTTGAACAATACCTCAGTATTAACTTTCAGGTGTTTCGTAATACTTGATTAATATTATATCTTCATCTAGCCACAAAAAACAAAACGCACTCCAAAACCAAAGAAGAATCATCCAATTTTGAGCTAAACATTTAAACCGCCAATTCCTTCAAGGTTTTAGAAACCTACGCGGAGATGGAAAAGACGGCGAAATGTCAACACTGTGGCGATGTTGTTGTTCTCCCATTTAGATGTAATTACTGCGGGGGATCCTTCTGCGGTGACCACCGCATCCCAGAGCGTCACGCCTGTCCTGAAGCATGGAGGGCAAAGGCACCAAGAGATGCATCCCCGGTGGCCCCTCAAGGATGGTCTAAGGCACCTTCATACAAATATACCATCTCATATACGCCTGATTCATCCAGAATATTTTGGTTCAGCAAAACAGAACTTAAACACCTGTTTATTGGAACGCTCCTAGTCCTAGGAGTCGGTCTAACATACTTCCTCTACATAGGTGTAGCATCACCAAGTACACCACTGATTCTAGCTGGTCTAACAGTAGCTTTCACTCTGTCTTTTCTTCTTCACGAAGTTGCACACAAGTTTTCAGCGCAACACTTTAGAATGTGGGCAGAATTTCGGTTGACCATTCAGGGGGCGCTCTTAACTTTGGTCTCGGTGTTTCTTCCCCCTCCTTTCAAAATCATTTCTCCGGGAGCAGTAATGATTGTGGGATCAGGAACAAGGGAATCTGTGGGAAAAACAGCCCTCGCAGGACCAATAACCAACATACTTCTTTCAACTGGATGCATCCTGATTGGGACCGTTACACAAGACCTTTTTTGGTTTGTAGCATTCATAAACGCGTTTCTGGCAGTTTTTAATCTTATTCCCTTTGGCGTAATGGATGGTTTGAAAGTTTTCAAATGGAATAAAGTAGTGTGGATATTAGCCTTTGCCCTAGCGGCTACTATGACAGCTTACACATATAGCCCTGCATTACGAGCATTCTAAGAATTGCGCAGACTAAAAGAAAAAGAAGAGCGGATGTTACATCAGTTCTATGCTAACGAAAACTTCTTCGGGTACACGAACTCTCATGATTCTTCGCATAACACGTTCTTCCGCATCCACTATGATAAGGCGCTTGTGGATTCGTAGCTCCCACCGATCCCATGTTGCAGTTCCTTGACCGCATGGAGTTTTTCGTACTGGAACCTTGAGTTTCTTTGTTGGTAAAGGATGGGGTCCTGTGATTTTCACGCCTGTTTTCTCGGCGATGAGTTTTAGTTCGTTACATACGTTTTCAAGCTTTTTGTAATCTGTGCTTGTCAGCTTGATTCTTGCCTTTCTTACCATCGCCAAGATACTCCATTAGATGTTGCCTTATCGTCTTTCCGAGTTTTAAATACTTTTTCCCTTTTCTACCCAATTTATTGACAACTCTTCAGAAATACCTTTGGGTTTTTGTGATAACAAGGTTACAGGAAACTTGAGATTAACTCAAAACTGGGAGGTTTAGTCCAGCTAAGTAGCCAAATAGTAGGTAGCTTGAGACCACATAACCTAAAATGGCACCGCTACATAAGTAAGGCAATCCTGCTTGTGGTTTTCCCTTAATTACAACTGACATGAGAACTGCGAAGCCGATAAGTGTTCCAATCATTACTGATAATGCGATCAGGAACCCGTTATCTGGAATGTTTTGGAATGCTGAGACAACCAGTATTCCAGGCATGACTATGTCTCCCAACCCCAAGAAGAATGCTTCTCGTTCTTCTTTGTTTTCAAGTTTTTCTTTTATTCCCTTCGTTTCTTTAAGAATCGAATATGTTCGTGATTTTGGTACAACTAGCATAACTGGCAATCTAAGGTCCATGACCGCGTCTGCAAGGTCAATCATATGTTTAGTCTTGTAGACTGATATGGCATCGTATATCGATAGACCTATGAGTAAAATGATAACCAGAAAAACGCCTAGAGAAATACCGAAGATTCCAATAGCGCCTACGCCAACGATTATGCCTGTCAAATCTATAATGTACCATTCGGGGTATTTGATTAATGCCACAATCAAGGCTGCAGCGGCGATTCCAGCGATGAGTAGTGCCAGAGTGTCAGAGAAAACAAAAGATAATAGTGGATAGAAGACGAAGAATGCGGTGTAGGAAATTGAGCCCAGAATGATGACTTGAATGAACTGTTTCTTCCAGAATTTTGCAATCAACAGTATTGTAACTGTGACAGTTAACATGATTGCAAAGAAAATAATCAGGTTAATTGGATCGTTTGGATTATCGAAAGCGTCCAAACCTATTGCTTCAAAGGGTTGAGTTATCAGTATAGACAAAATGTGAATTACGACAAATAGACCGCCCATCAGAATCATGGGAAAAACAGCTGTGTGCTTTTCCTTTTTGTCATCAGTCATTTCCTTTAAGAACATAGTTACTCACTTATAGAGTTATTCGAAATAACCAACAACCAAGTTTGGCGAATACGTTATTTGGTTTATCTGAGTTTAGCAGAAGAATTCATATAATTTTAAGGAGCTTATTTTCATAAAATATAATACATCTATGTATCTAAACACTCATCTACTCAATTGGAGCTAGTGAGGCTTACTTAATGTATTATATGGATCTTTTCATAGGGCATAAATCATTCTGGAAAATAGAGCGCAGAGCTAAGCATTACGATATTTACATGAGAGAAGTGAAAAATTGGAAAAAATGGCCAGATTCCGTGCCCATGGATGAAATAGAGAAACTTCTACAATTTATTCCCAAATGGGACGGACATTTTAGATGTAAAAATTCAACAAGATTCGCTGAGATAATCAAACAAATCATCCCAACTATCAAGGAGTTGAAAGATGAGAAACTGGAAAATGCAGAGTTTAATTCCGATTATTTACAAAAAATCAGAACTATTTTTGATAAAGTGGCTAAATGTCAAGGTCGTTATCAGTCCACGGACTGTTCAAAAATATTACATACAATTCTTCCTCATATGATTGTAATGTGGGACAGAAAAATCCGTCTAGGAATTCTAGGAAACGAAAACAAAAAAAAGGGCTCAATGTATGCTTTAGATTTTCTACCAAAAATGCAAAATGAATTGTTCGAAGCTATTGGTACCTGTATGGTGGAAGAGAAATTAGAACGAAAAGAAGCCATAAAATACATTCGACAAGAGTGTGGTAATGAAACTCTTCCAAAACTTATTGATGAACACAATTATGTAATCCATACTAAAACAATCGATTTCAAGTATTATCTAGAGAAAAATAAAGATGATGGTGAAATATCTATTAATGACTTTAGAAGATTGGTTCAAAAATTGCCATCACTTTAATATTGACTCTTTAAGATTCATCCAAAATTGCATAAAAAAGCAAATAGACAAATTTTCAAAGAACAACTAAATCAAGGAGGTCCACGTTTTTATTAAAAAGCACCTACGAATCCACCTAGCCAACGTGAATATTTGAGAGCTAAAATTTTCCTCCAAACCCAATGGTTAATGTTCTTTGTCATAATTTCGTTTAGTCACCTTTTATTACGAGAGATTCTATGCTTAATTTCTCCCGAGCGATTGATGATCCAAATTTCCCAGAATCTTCGGATCGATGAACAAATGATTTTATATAAATTAGATGGAGGAATTACAAGTAATGGAAGAATCGAAGCATTTTCATGAAGCCGTTTTTGAAGTGAGAGATTCTGTTGAATCTGAGCTGTTTTCCTTAATACTCGCTTCTGATTGGGATTTGTTTCACACTCAACAAGTACAACCTGTAGATTAACATTACATGATAGTGTAGCTAGAATATCAGGACGATACGAATGCCACCATAACCGATTGAATGGTGATTCTAAGGGTTCATAATAAATTGTATACTTTTGGTTTTGAAGTTCTAGTCCAACCGTACACTTCAAGAATTTATGTATGCTCCCTTCCATTTTTCAGCCTTTTGTTAGTGTTCTTTGTTTTCATGTTCGACTACTTTCTGAACATCATAACTTTCAAACAAACAGTTCCAGCTACAAACCCATGGACCATTAAGAGATTTTCTGTAAACCATTATTAACACTATCCGTTTTTTCACAAGTGATCTTCAAAGGTTCAATCGAAAGTTTTCTTCCACAATCTGGGCATCTTCCATTTGTTTTTTTTCTAAGACGATAGATGGGAATCATATCACTTCCCTCATAGAGGTTTTTTTCACATCCATGACATACAACGCTAAAACCCAATACTTAACACCAAAAGTGAATCACAAAATTTGAATATACTAATTAGGTTTGTTAGTAAAGAATTAGAGAAGAGAGCAAACCGAAACTAAAAAAATTGAATTGAAGTTTACGCATCATCAAGAAGTCTTATAGTCACCGGGTCCATCTTTTCAAAAGAGGTAACTTCTTTTTTAGTTGGACTTTGGCTTGCTCAAGAGTTACATTCGGGTCTTTTTCTACCCATATTTCGGCGGACCTGTTTATCATTATCTCCAAAGTTGTATTGGGTTGGGTAAACTTTCCCTCTTTATAGCAGTGCATGCAATAGTCTTTGCTTTTTTCTCCATTAGCCTCAGTTCCAACAAATTCAGATTGATTCAATGACATACAACAACTTTGACACTTTTGCTCATCGGTTTTCATTGATGTATCCTCATCCAATATATTGACTACATATCGGGGTTATATGACGTTTCAATTCTTATAACTTGTGGAACGCTGAAATCGTGAATGTGAAAAATGGATGTACCGTTTGGATTTGGGGTTAATTATTAACCCTAAACAATCACTCCTCCGTTTATGTTACCGTTTTTCTCGAAACAAAACAAAAATTAGCGGGTAATTTGATATAATGCATTAGATGTTCTATTTGTGGGGAATTTCCTTTGAAATTGGTTGATGTTCTGGAGAAACTTTCGAACGCTAACGGAGTAACTGGAAGAGAGGACAACGTTCGAAACCTAATGAAAAAGTATCTGAAACCTTACGTTGACGAAATCAAAGAAGACAAGCTTGGAAATCTGATTGCCTTCAAGAAGGGAAAGAAGGATGCGCCGACAGTTATGATTGCAGCTCACATGGACGAAGTTGGACTCATGATAAAAAACATAAAGAAAAAAGGATTTCTACAATTCACGAAGATCGGGGGTATTGATAACCGTATTCTCTTGGCACAAAAAGTCATCGTCCACACCGACAATGGACCTTTAATTGGGGTAATTGGATCAAAACCAGTTCACATACAGAAAGAAGAAGATCAAAAAAAAGTCATTGACGCTGATAAGCTCTTCATTGACATTGGAGCCAGAAATAAAGAAGAAGCTGAAAAGATGGGAGTTCAAGTTGGTGACGTTGTTAGTTTTGATACAACTTTTGCTCAACTAGGCAATAACGTTGTTTTAGGAAAAGCATTCGACAACCGTGTTGGATGTACCATAATGGTTGAAACTCTAAAGAGACTACAAAAAGTTGACAGTAACGTTTACGCTGTAGGAACAATACAGGAGGAAGTTGGTCTTCGAGGAGCAACAATAGCGGCCTTTCAGATCGAACCGGATATAGGTATCGCCGTAGATGCAAGTGTGGCTGGGGACATGCCTGGAGTGGGAGAAGGAGAAGCACCCGCTAAGATGGGGGAAGGACCTGTGTTAACGGTAGCAGATGCTGGATTGATTGCACATCCCAAAGTGTTAAGATTGCTTATTGATTCGGCGAAACAAAACAAGATTCCTTATCAACTGGAAACTGGAATCAGAGGTGCCACGGACGCAGCTAGAATCGCGTTAAGCAGGAATGGTGTGCCAAGCGGAGTACTGTCAATTCCTGTTCGTTATATTCATAGCCCAGCGGGGCTACTGAATCTTGATGATGTGGAGAAAGCTATCGAGCTTGCGATCGCAGCTATAAAGAATGTTCCAAAATATTTTTGACTACAAAGCAATAAATTGGATTTCAAGATGAAGAAACGTTTTAGGTTTTTGGAGCACACCGCCGATGCATACGTTGAGGCTTATGGTGCCACCTTGGAGGAGGCTTTCGAAAACGCGGCAGCTGCTATGACTGACGTTATGATCCAATTGGAAACGGTCGACCCAACAAACGAAGAAAAATTTATTGTTAAAGCTCAAGATGAGCCTGCTCTTCTTTATAGTTGGCTTGAGGAACTACTTCTCAAGTTTGAGTTGAGCGGAAATCTTTACTCCCGTTTTGAGGTCTCTAGAATTGAAGAAACTTCTGAAGGGTTTAAGCTACGTGCGAAAGCGTGGGGAGAAAATTATGACTCAAAGAAGCATCCTTCAAAGGTGGGAATAAAGGCTGCAACTTATCATCAAATGGAAATTCTAAAGGAACCAAAGTTCGTGACTTTGAGGTTTATTCTAGACATTTAGCAGCAGGCTCATAGTTTGTTTTAGTTTTTAGTATGGCACCCAAATCATTTCCAAGTCGTTGAAGTTCTTTCCAAATATTTTCTTGGTCTTCAACTCTGACACATTTATCAGCAGATGCTTTAGCATTTTTTCCGTGTAAAAAACTTACACTACTCATTTCACAATCGTCTCCCCGACCACATGTGAGGCATGGAACGTTTCCTCTAAGTTGTACCTGCCCAAAAATTTCCATTTTATCCATCTTAAGCTCATTTACTAACGTTCTGCTTACATGATCAACAGGCAAAGCCAGTCGCCTAATTACTCTAGATAGGCCTGTGAATCTTAAGAATGGGTTGTCTAGCAGTTTGGGAAAAACTCCAGATACAATAATAACAACTGGTTTGTCTCTGAGTAGATTGTTCACGTGACGCAAAGACCACAAACGTTCCAAAAAAGCCTTGGTGAAAGCGTCAAGAGAACTGTACGGGCTATACGCGCCAATCACCAAAGCGTCGGCCTCCAAAAGTTTCTTTGAAAGCCAATTGAAGTCGTCTTCTTGTTTACAAACATTGTCTTTTATACAGGATTTGCATGCTTTACATGGCCGAATGTGAAGATCGCTTAATTTTACAAAATCAGATTCTAATCCGCTCGCCTCTAATACAGCTCTTACTGCGCGGTCAGTATTGCTGTTGGGAATTGGACTCCCAGAAACACCTAAAATCCTTATACCCATATGTTTTTTCCTTCACCAAAATGTTACTTATTTCTTACAGATACAGTTTTTCATCAAACACTAATATCCATGTAAGAGGTGTTTGGAGTAAAAACTTATAGAGCGCCAGTCATGAATCAGTTTGGTTGGAGGGATGGCAGAGCGGATAACGCGCAGGCCTTGAAAGCCTGTGACCCCCTGGGTCGCGTGGGTTCGAATCCCACTCCCTCCGCCACAATTTCTTTATTCGTATCTTAATACGTCCACTGGTTATAGTTTTGATACCCACCATGTAAATTGATTAGAATTTATAAGATGGGGGGAACAGAAGAGAATTTGTTCCTCTCGCGGCAATGTTACTTTAGATATCATTTTTTGACTCCGATTTGTTAGCTGTTCCTCTATAACCTAGCTTTTTGAGGGCATATTTGCGTATTTTTGTATAAAATTGACCGAAAGCTTCAGAAACTTCTTCCCCAAACTTATATACAACAATAAAAAAAAGGAACTGGGTTGGAGAAGGAACCTTCGTGAATTCTGATGTCTTGACGGTTTTAATCGCACTCGGAGCAGTCATTGTAGCTTTGATAACGTTCTATATTATGAGACGCGGAAAGGAAAATACTCCTGAAGAGTTACCTAAAATTCCCGAAGCTTCTTCGGTATTGCCTCTGAAAGGAGATCGAACCGTTACATCTTTTGACGCCCAGAAATCAAAAAAGGAACTTAGGGTACTAGATATCGAAAGAGAAATTCTTAGTTATGGTATTAGACGGTTATATGAAGCTCAGGCTGAAGGAAAACTAACCGACAAAGAGAGAGAACAGCTGGCTGTAGGTTACAAGGAGAGAATGCTTGAAATAAAAGACTCCATAAACGAAAACGAGTCGGTTGTAGCTCTCCATGAACTGGAATCCATGCAAGATAATCTTATCAAACTTTTCAATGACCGCTTCGATGAAATAAACAAGAAAATAGGAGGATTGCGGGTGAACCTAGACCTAAAACCAAAACCCAAGACCCCTAAACCTGTATCAGCTGCACCATCCTATTCTCGAACTGAAAAAGCCATGAAGAAACCAAGAAAGCCCTCAAAACCAAAGAAAACTGAAGCTGAAGAAAGAATTGATCAGATCAGATCTGAAGTAGAACAAGTTTTGGAACGGCTTGGACAAATGGAAACTGAGGCATAAACAGATGATATGGCGAGAAAAGGCAAAAAAAAAGGTAGCCTTAGAAGCAGTTAAACACGTAAAAGATAATTTCATTGTTGGCTTAGGTAGTGGTAGCACAGCAGCCTATGCAATTCAAGAGATAGGGCGGTTAATACAACAGGATAACTTAAGGATTCTCGCAGTTCCATCATCAAGTCAAGCAAAGTATTTAGCAGTGCAATATGGAGTTCCCTTAACAACATTGGATGAACACCACATTATTGACTTAACAATAGATGGAGCCGATGAAGTTGACAATAAATTTGACATGATAAAAGGTGGGGGCGGAGCATTAACAAGAGAAAAAATTATCGCCTCAGCAGCCAAACAAGTTGTCATCATCGCAGACGAAACAAAACTAGTAAAAAAACTAGGAACAACCTTTCGGGTTCCAGTGGAAGTTTTGCCATTTGGCTTGGCAACAGCTATGGTGAGCATAAAGAAACTGGGCGGAAATCCCCTATTACGGGAGGGAAAAGGAAAAGTTGGTGCAGTTGTGACAGACAACGGCAACTACATTGTTGACGTTGATTTCGGTCCCATAGATAATGCCGAAAAACTGAATCAGCAGATAAAACTTATCCCCGGTGTAATCGAAACTGGGCTCTTCATCGGACTAGCAAACATAGTTTACTTAGGTAAATCCGAAGGAATAATTAGACTAAAAAAGTGAAATCTAATTTCTGATACTTTAATCCGTATCTATACAATCAATGTGGCTACAAAACGAATCAACAAATTCCAGAATGCCCAACATAACTAATATTCCTATAATAGTACTCCATTGGTAAAAACAACTATTTTTCTGAAAAATAAAGAAGCATTAACACTATTCTATAACTGTAAGGTGGTGCGGCCGCCGGGATTTGAACCCGGGATTGCAGGCTTGGAAGGCTTCCACCGGATATGTCTGTGTCCTACCAGGCTAGACCACAACCGCACATGCAAATGAATTGCAATTTAAGACAGTGAACGTCTTTTATGAATACTCTCTCTATTAAATAACTTTCCAAAAAATCAGATCACTCGAAAGAGGTGCGGCCGCCGGGATTTGAACCCGGCTCGTCAGCGTTCCGCCCTTTTGGGTTGGCAGGCTGATGTCCTTCCAAACTAGACTACGACCGCTTAGGACTGTTTCAAGGTAACTTAGTGCATTTATTTCTTTTCGTAAAAAAGAAGCTTTCTGTCCCTTTTCTAGTCTACCCGTCAGGGAGAGACTCTGGAATTTTGTGTGTACAACAATACAGACCTTACAGGAGTTTTGATGTCCAAACAATAAACTGGGGAATTAGACGCCATAGACAGAACAGAAATATGTTCTCTCTTTGAGCAATTAGAAAAACTTCATATACCTTACACGTTAGCTGTCGAAATAACCTGTGACTGCCACGGGATTCTTAAGCTCTCCAAAGTAACAAATAAAAGAACGTGATACCCGCTTATGATGTCTTTTTCACATCTTTTCATGGGTTTCCTAAAATAACAATTTACTAGAATACTACTGTACATATTTGGGAGGGCAACAACCAGTATTGAATCCAAAAAAAGTGGCGATAATCGTTCTTCTAGCTCTTCTTTTGTCAACGGCTTTTACAATTCTAAATACAACTTTGGCTCAAACAAATGATCCCCAGAAACAAAAAGCTCAAGCTCTCATGGGCTTTCTAGAGAACAGCAACATGAGCATAGTGGTGGCTCTCAATAGATTCGATTCACAGAACATTACAGTGCCATCCGCTGAAACAGCATATAATGAAGGACTTGTACACGCCAAATCGGCTATTAACCTCTTGAACGAAGAAAAGTTCAGTGAAGCATGCAATGAAGCCGTTGAAGCAATGCAAAAATTCGAAAATGCCTTAAAAATACTAGAATTTGCCTCTTCAGTGGAACCAACCCCAACAGAGATAACTGCTGAAGAAGCAATCACTTTAAAAGCAAAGATAATTCGAACAATCGAACACTTCGAAAGGTTAGAAAATTTGACCACACAAGCTTCGAAGGTTGGATACAACACACTAACAATCGAGAAACAACTTAGACAAGTTAAACAACATCTAGAAAATGCGACAGAAAAACTATATTCTCTAAACATAGAGGGCGCAGCTGAGGAGCTTTTCATAGCCAAAACATTACTTGATGAATTAACAGAACCCTTTGCCCGGTTAACCAATCTTGTTAAAGCATCAAATTCTGAGAAGTATCTACAAGAAGCCGAAATCAGAGTCTCCGAAGCTAAGTTAAACATAACACTTTCTGCAACCTTAACACAAGATGTTAAAAAAGATGCAATAACTGCTCTGAACAATTCGGAAATATACTTAGCAAACGCTAGAGACTTCATAGAAGTCAGCAATGTTGACGAGGCAATTGGAGAACTCGAAGAAGCCAAAAAATGGGAAGAAGAATCCAACCGTGCCATAACAGCGGTAACCGATACTCCAAGTTCAGTTGAACCAACAACTGAAAGCATTATTAAACCAGAAATCTCAACATCGAAGTAGTGGTGCCTTAGTCCTGAATCTACAGTACACAAAAGTTTTAGGCATAAACTTTAAACCTTTTGCTAGAGAAGTGAAAGCCCATTGAGTAAAAAACGGGCATCCGCCTATCTTACATTCACTTTAATTCTTCTGTTGACACTGACTTCTCAGCAATCATTTTCGGAAGAGACAACAGCCGAAACCTTAGTTTTGACAGTTTATACTGACGGTTTTGTGTTTGTTGACTTTTCCATTCTGGTTGACCAAACCTTTCCTACACAGAACATTACAGTTTTTGGTCAAGTTCTCGAAGACCTTCTTGTTGTCGATAAGGACGGCTTACCCTTAGATTACTCACTAAACAACTCTATACTTAGTGTTTTCAGCCTTGGCACCGACGAAACCATCATTACATATCAAACTCAAGACCTCACTTCAAAAGAGGGAAGATACTGGACTCTGACACTTATTGCTCCAATAAATATGCGAATAATTTTACCCGAAGAAACCGCAATCATAAGCCTAAACAAAGTGCCAGAAATGATAGAAACAAACAACAATAAAGTAACGCTTCTCATGACTTCTGGTGTAATCGAAGTAACCTATGTAGTAGGCATCATAGGAACTCAAGTGCACGCGCAAATAGTTCTAGATGACGCTGAAGCTTCTATCATGGAAATCAAGAATTTGGGCATCATCGTAACTGAAGCTGAGACAAAACTTCAGGACGCAGAGGACGCTTTTTCTCTTGGAAATTATGCAGAAGCTGAAACTTTGGGAAATTATGTAAAAAACTTGGTGATTCAAATTAATCAAACAGCAACTCAAGCCCAGTCCCAAATAATTGAGGCTGAAATCATAATAGCCAATGCCGAAAATGAGGGAAGAACCGATGGATTAAATGATGCCAAAGACCTTTTTGATCAGGCTAAACACAATTTTGATCTTGGAGCCTATTTGGAAGCGTTGAGTTTGGCGACTCAGGCATTTTCTAAAGCTGAAGAATCTAGAATTTCTGTGTCTGATCAACCTGAAAATCTCCTAACACTTGAATTTTTTGGAGTAATGATGATTTCGGCCATCGTTATTTTAGGCTTCTTTTTTGGTCGGTCAAGAAAGAAACCTAAAGCTGAAGGGAAAAAGAAGAAGCGACTAATAGACTCCGAGCGAATATTTAGAGAACATAAGAATTTGATGCCTGAAGAAAAACAAGCGATTCAATTTCTGGTAGACAACAATGGCGAAGCTTTCGAGGCGGAACTCTATGACTACGTTAAGCTTCCGAGAACAACCACATGGAGAATGGTAAAACGGCTAAAAGGAATGAACATTATATCCGTGACTAAATTCAGAAGACAAAATCTGGTACGCCTCAAAAACAAATACAATATCAAATAATTGTTCTCTTCTGAAAACTGTTTGCATTGTTTTGAAATTGCCTTTTCGGATCTTTCCATGGATTTCCTAAAGTTATTCCACGATAATTCTTTTTGACGAGGCTTGAAAAAATGCAAAAGAAAATTGGTATTTCAATAGTTGTGGTGACATTACTTCTCATGGGAGTAATGGCAACTTCAGTATTAGCATTAGACCTAACATCTGCAAAGAATATCGTTGTTTCAAAAGAGCTAGAAGCAACCGCAACATCAGTGACACCTGAAAGACTTGTATCTGTAAAACCTTACGACTCTTTAGCATCCGAAACTACTGACGAAGTTTCAATTTACCCAATTCCTGTCGAAATTGGGAGTATACCAGAAGTCAATCAACAGAACCTACGGGATGCTGTGCCAAATACCTACGAAGAAGCTGAAACAAGAGTATCAACACTGAGAACTAGATTCCTATTGTATACTCATGATGGTACACACATCATGTGGGGTGTTGTTGGAAATAACTACTTCGTAGGCTCAGACAACCTCGGTAAACGATGCTGGGGAATATACGGTAACGGCGTCTTTGCGGGATTCTATGACGGCGAATTCTTCTGGGGTAACTATCGGGGCGGCAACTGGAAAGCTGAAGGACTCTTCGGACAAAACTATGCGCACGGAAAATACATACTATTTCCAACAGCGGAGATAGCACCAGCATTAACGACAGCTGACCCATAAATACAACCAGTCACCACCCTCTCCCCCTTTTTTCTAAAACCGAAGTTTACCATTAAGTTATCTTCGTTATTGATGAAGGTAAAACTGTTAATGTAGGTTTTTTGTTTCAAAAGAAACTACCACGCTTAACTCGTACTTGCATTAATGAATAGGATTTCATGTTTAGAGCGCTTTTACAAGAGAAAATTGAATATTTTATGTTGATTTTGTTCTTTCATTGAAAAATTTTATAAGGCACCCCACCTAATTGGCAAAAGGTTGCCGTATACCGTTATTGTATGTGGCAAAGAATTGGAGATGAAACTAAATGAATTTGAGAAGACCAAATGCAGACGAAGCAACCGGTACATTCAATCGATCCAAGAGCGTTACTCCCATGTCAGGGATCTGTTCAAGATGTGTCGATGGATGTAAAGGCGGTTGCGAAATCTGGTTATCATCATTTAGAGGCCGCGAGGTACTCTACCCTGGACCCTTCGGAGAAGTAACTGCGGGAGCTGACAAAAACTACCCCATAGACTATTCCCACCTAAACATTCAAGGATACGCTCGCGGAGCTAAAGGGCTTCCAGAAGGCGTTAAAGCGGACCCAGATACTGCCCTTTTCCCTAAGGTGAACACCGAAACGGATTACGGATGGACCAAAAAGATCAAGCTCAAGGTACCCATATTCACAGGAGCACTGGGTTCTACGGAAATCGCTCGAAAGAACTGGGAACACTTTGCCATAGGCGCCGCAATATCTGGAATCACACTTGTCTGTGGCGAAAACGTTTGTGGAATCGATCCTGGACTTGTGCTAAACAGTAATGGAAAGATCACCAAGTCGCCTGAAATGGATAGGCGAATAGAAATCTACAAAAAGTATCATGAAGGTTACGGAGAACTCCTTGTCCAGATGAACGTTGAGGACACCCGATTTGGAGTGGCTGAATACGTATCGTCCAAACATGGCTTAGATACAATCGAACTGAAGTGGGGACAAGGTGCCAAATGTATAGGTGGAGAAATTAAAGTAAAAAGCTTGAATCGAGCTATCGAACTTAAAAAGAGAGGCTATATTGTTTCACCAGATCCTACTATTAAGGAGAACCAAGTGGCCTTCAATGAAGGAGCCATTAAAGAATTTGAGCGACACTCCCGTTTAGGCTTTGTAACCAAAGAGACATTCTTAGAAGAAGTTGACCGTCTCCACGGCTTAGGATTCAAACGAGTTACGTTAAAGACTGGGGCATATTCTGCTTTAGAATTAGCTATGGCACTACGTTATAGTGCAGAAGCAAAACTTGACCTACTTACAATTGATGGTGCCCCTGGCGGAACAGGTATGAGTCCTTGGCCAATGATGAACGAATGGGGAATTCCAACATTCTATTTGCAGGCGCTTATGTACAATTTCTGTGAAAAACTTTCAAGCAAAGGCATGAGAGTTCCTGATATAGCTATGGCTGGCGGTTTCTCCTCAGAAGATGGCGTTTTCAAGGCACTTGCAATGGGTAGCCCCTATGTTAAAGCGGTGTGTATGGGAAGAGGCTTAATGATACCTGGAATGGTTGGAAAGAACATCGAAACCTGGCTAAGGGAGGGCAATTTACCAAAATCGATTTCAAAGTTCGGTGGTAACGTTCATGAAATCTTTGTTGCCTATGCAGAACTTGAGGAAAAGTTTGGTTCAGACATTAAAAACATACCTTTAGGTGCTATTGGAATCTACACTTATGCTCAGAAATTTAGGGTTGGACTCCAGCAGTTAATGGCTGGAAGCAGAAACTTCAACCTTTCTACTATATCCCGCAAAGACTTGATGGCATTAACAGAAGAGGCAGCAAAAATCTCGGGAATCCCATATGTCATGGACGCATACGGTGAAGAAGCAAACAGAATACTAGATGAATAAGGGACACACATTCCTTTCACTTTTTCTTTTTTCATTCCATTTTTCTAATTAATTCAAGGTAGTGCCACAAAGAATATTACTGCTGATTTTCTCAGTATTTCAGGGATAATAATGAACAGTAAATTGATCGCAGTAGTAATAATTATTGTCGCTGTTATTGTGGTCGGGATTGTTTTTGCGATGCTATACTTTGGAACTTACAATGACCTAGTGGGACTCGAGGTGACAGTAGATGAGAAATGGGCTGATGTTGAGGCTGTTTTACAGAGAAGGTTTGACTTGATACCAAACGTAGTGGATGCAGCTAAACTATACATAGAATATGAAGGGTCGATACTTGAAAACATAACAAGGCTTAGAAGCCAATGGGCAGCAGCACAAACAACCGGAAACGAAAATGCTATAGTAAATGCAACAAGTAACCTGGATGCAGGAATATCTCGGTTAATTGTTGTTATGGAAAATTACCCTGAGTTGGAATCATCAGAAATAGTACGAGACTTGATTACTGAACTTGAAGGTTCAGAAAACAGGATTTCCACAGAACGTATAAGGTACAACGGTGCTGTAGGAGATTACAACAGCGCTCGTAGGGTTTTTCCTGCAAATCTTTGGGCCTCAGGATGGGGATTCGAAACTAGGGAATTTTTCGAAGCTAGCATTGGGGCTGATAATCCTCCAGCAGTAATACAATAACCTATCCCAACACACCTAGAGGCGTTCAAATGCTTCACATACCACGAACCATTCTTTTTTTCTTTATATCAATGACAATATTAGTCTCTTTTTCAACTTCAATTCCAGTTGAATTATTAACTGTCAATGGACAGATAATTTCAAATGACTGGAAAAATGACATTGAAGAGTATCTTCAAGTTGTTGATTTGAACACCACTGCTGAGATAGTAATCTATGTTGTTGATTCCCTTTATGATCATGGAATCATGAAAGATGGAAGTGAAATCAATGACCTAGTTCAGCTTGGAGTATATATATTCAATGAGTTACCTATGGAAACGCCCAGCGGTACAGTAGTTGGAATTGGAAAAAAGGGAAAAGATAACGGTGTTCTAGTTCTTGTTGTCATGATAGAGCGGGAATGGAGAATCGAAGTAGGCTATGGATTGGAGGGCTACATAACAGACGTAGAATCTAAAAGAATAGCTGAAGATTATTTAGTTCCAAAATTTCAGGAGGGGGAGTATGGGGAAGGATTGGCAAACACCATTATTGCCCTCGCACTACAGATACCAGAAGTTGATGAAGTGGATCAGATGTCAACGCGTGGAAGATACGTCTACGATAGCGCAGAATTGCCTGCTGATGAGGAGTTTCCGTGGTGGGTTATATTGTTAATCATTATTTTTGTCCTTGTTATGATTAGGTTTGGTGGCCGTTTCGGTGGCGGTAGAAGAGGGAGATCTTGGGGTAGTTCAGGTGGTGGAGGTCGCTCTGGAGGTGGAGGAGGCGGTGGAAGTTCTGGAGGAGGCGGTTCCTCTGGAGGATGGTAATACTTCACTAATACTTATGTACAATAGAAGCTAATACGTATCAAAAAATCTGCTGATATGTAGAAAACGCTATTTTGTTGATATTAGCTCTATTTCGAAAAGCTTTGACCACTTTTTTCCAGTCACGAAGAGTCTATCCTCGTTTGGATCATATGCAATTCCGTTTAGTACATTTCTAGTAGTCGGATTCACCAAATCTTTGAGACCCGTCAAGTCTATCCGTCCTGTAACCTGACCTGTCTGTGGATCTATTATTACAATCAGGTCTTCTTTCCAGATATTCGCGTAGATTCTTCCATTAATGTATTCAAGTTCATTAAGCAACTTTACCGGCTCTTCATCATAAACTTCAACCTGAGCAAGGGTCTGGAATGTTTCTGGGTCTAGAAAATACAAAGTTTCGTTTCCAACACTCATAATCAACGTACTACCGTTGTGGGTAAGTCCCCATCCTTCAGTGGAATAATTGAAAGTCTGCAATAACTCAAAGGAGTTTTTGTTATAAACGAAACCTGTGTTGTTTTTCCATGTTAACTGGATTATTTCATCCTCGAAAATTGTGAGGCCTTCTCCAAAGAAAGTGTTGGGTAAAGAGTAAAGCTGTTTTACGTTGCCTGTTTCCAATTCTACGCGACGTAGTGTAGATTGACCGTAAAGGCCTGTCCCTTCGTATAAGACGCCATCATCAAAGACTAGTCCTTGCGTGAATGCATTTTCATCATGGTCATACATATTGACAATCTGGTATGTGTAGTTCAGTGGTTCTAGTTCAGGCTCAGGTTCAGGATCTGGCTCTGGTTCGGGTTCTGTGGGTACATCAGGTGAAGTATTTGGATCAACTGTGTTGTTACTAAGTAAAACCACCGTAACCGAAATTGCAGCTATTAAAACCAAGATAATCAGCATAATTGTTATGTGTTGTCGTTTCATGATTGTATCCAATAACTTCTGGTAACTCGGCTCTTTTAACAGTTAATGAAAAAAAATTTGGTATCGCACTTCATCTTAGAAATAGTGAAAGATCTGATAACCTCAAAACAGAAAACTAGCTGAAGTATCTTTTTGTGTAAATACGACTCTGTTGAATCGCTAGAGTTTGTTGCCATCAAGATGTCTCCAATTCTTGTTATCACAATAATGTCGACAAAGACTCACTCAAAAAGCACCATAGAAAATATCTCCTATCTGTTCCCCTCCATTTTTTGAGTTTAATGGTCTAAAATGTTAAATAGATTTTCCAAGAAACCTTGATGTTCCCGGGGGATGTACAGATGGAATACTTCCTATTGTTTTTGATTTGGATTGCTGCCGCCTTCTTTTTTCCAGTTATGCTTAGACGATTTCAGATACCCTGGGTAACCGCAGTAATTTTTGCAGGAATAATCATTGGACCTAATGGTTTGGGTATTGTCAATTCAGGAGAAGTCATGGATTTCCTTGCAACAATAGGGCTTGTTTTCCTAATGTTCACCGCGGGAATGGATATTAAATTTTCAAAACTAAAAAAAGCAGGAAAAAAGGTGCTGCTCTTTTCTATGGTGAATCTTGGAATTCCCTTTGCTACCGGTTGTTTTGTTGGAATTTACTTAGGGTTATCCTTTTTTGCATCACTAGTTTTGGGAGTTTGTTTTAGTTCATCATCTGTAGGATTAATCGTTCCAATGTTAAGAGAGTTGAATCTTAAATCAAAAGTAAAATCAACACTTGTTTCAGCAATATTTCTTGAAGACGTAATTAGCCTTATTCTTCTGGCAATCTTGTTGAAGGCGGTGGTACCCAATTCTTCGATACCCTTGGAGATTTTTCCAATTGTATTATTAGTATTCGTTTTCGTGGTTCTTTATTTAATACCAATACTTCAAGAATGGCTCTTTTGGTTTGGACCGTCAAAAGACGTCTTTGCTGGAGGAGTGAGGGCCGTTTTTATCACATTGGCTCTTGTGGCATTAATGGCCGAACTAATAGGTGTTCATGCCATGGTTGGAGGATTCTTGGCTGGCTTAACCCTCTCGGATATGCTCAAAAGACGGAAGAAACTTGAACAAAATATCATTGCAATCAGTTACGGATTTCTAATTCCAATTTTTCTACTTAGTCTGGGAATGACAACAAATATTGCAACGCTCTTTGAACCAGGTGACGCTCTATCAACAGGTTTGATCGTGTTATCACTGATAGCAAGTAAATCAGCGAGCGGGTTTCTAGGAGGTCGCCTCCTCGGATTTCCCTCAAGAATCAGCTTGGGAATGGGTGTAATGACAATTGCTCAGATGTCAACTACATTAGCGACGGCAAGTTTGGCATTTCAATATGAAATTTTTGATGAAAACATCGTGGCAGCTCTAGTTATTTTGTCAATAATTACCATCATAATCACTCCGTTACTTACAAAGTTAATTTTTAGATCGCATAGCGAAAAACCGAGTAAATTTAGTAGATTATGGCGCGGAAACAATGCAAAATGACTGTTGAATCGTTAATTAGTGACGGACGCATACTATCTACAGTTCATAGATTTATTTTGTGCAATTAACAATTTTATTGTGTGTTGATGAAGCATCTCGTTAGTAGCGTTAGGCTTCCAATAACCGTGATGATTACACTACCTATTATATAGGTCACCGGATTTTATTATGTACCATTTTGTGGATTCAATTCTATAAAAAAACCAACTGAGTTAATATCGTCGGATTATTCCAAGTTAAAAAGAAGGTGCCGAGGACCGGACTTGAACTGGCGACGACTACTTCAATGGTTGATTTAGGCGATTTATATGATTTCTTGTTGTTTGCTCGAGCAAAATTGAACTTGAGTCAACTAACTTCTAAGTAATATTTACGAAGAGTCAGGGCCTTTCTTAGAGAAAGAAGTTCTGTGACTGATAGAGATATTCAAGTTTATATCCAGAAGAAACAGGAAAATTGCGCCCCGTAATATGTTTCTAACAATCATTTCTTCTTTCAAAGCCTATTTCCGAGGCTACAAGGGTTTGTCATGGATGGATGGTTATAAGCATCCTTCAAGCCCTTTGAAGCTGAAGCCTGAGATAAAAAAAGAAGATGTTAGAAAGTTCATTGAAGCAATTGACGATCTGGGCGTCAAATGTGTAGCCCTGTTTCTTGCTTCTTCTGGACTAAGACGAGGAGAAGTCCTGGGCCTAAAGAAAGTTGATGTTGATAGAGATCTCAGGACTATTGTACCGAATTGTCATTCGGGGCAGACTAAACATTCAGGAATAACTTTCTACAACGAAGAAGCTGAAAGCTGTCTTTTGGAGTATGAAGAGAAACAAACTCAGAGCGAAAAAGAAAGTGATAGACTTCTACCAGTACGATATGAAAGGTTCTTTTATGCGTGGAAGAGGGCGCGTGAAAAATCAGCAATATACCTTAAACCTAAGGATATGAGAGATTTCTTCAGTCAAGAAATGGGTAAAGCATTTGTTCCAGATAGATACATTGACGTCTTTCAAGGTAGAGCCCCTAAAAATGTATTAGCCAAACACTACAATCCTCATGGAATTGCAGTGTTGAAGGAAATCTATGAAAAAGCAAACCTGGAATTTTTTGATTGAATTTTTTTCAAAAAAAAAAACAGAATAATTTCTTTGTTAATAGTAATTCTTGAGGTGATTGTTTTTGAAGGAGTGGAAATGTGTGTCGGTTGGAGATCATAAAAATGTTGGCAAGAGGGTTGAGGAATACCAAAAAAATGGTTGGCATCTACATACCTATGCATGTGCTGGAATTGGGGCAATGATGGCTGTTAACCATTACTTGCTGTTTGAAAAAGGGGAATAGAAAAAGCAGACTTGAAGGTAATTGGTTAAATCCAATTCTATCAAGACACAGAGTTAATGGAGAGTTTTCGGTTACTCTTTGTTATTGATTTGGAGTTTATGGTTACTTTTAGTTACGTTTTTTTGGATGTTGGGTACTATTTGTTAATAATTTTGATGAAATAATTACTTATTGTCACTTTTTCTGTGAATTGTGTTACTTTTTGTGTAACTCTAGAACAAGGCACCAAAATTATTGTTATAACACCGTTATGTGGTGACATTCTATGTAACTAATTCCACAAATAGCCTTCCACCGTGGGTGTAAACTTCTAATCAACTGATAATAATAGTATTAGTAGTGGAAAGAAATGCAGAAACAAAAAAGATTAGAGTGTTGCGATATAACCTTTAAAACAGAGGAGCATTTCAAAACACATAGAGAAAGGGTGCACCGAGAACCCCTCCCCATCTGGTGCAGAGGCATTATGGGCGGGTGCGTAAACTGCGGTGGCTGCGTCTAAGAACCAGCAAGTAATAACCCCTCGATCAACTTTGTTTTTTCAATACTTGTGGGACATTACACGGGCTATTCTCCTGAAGTGTTGAAGGAAATCTATGAAAAAACTGATTTGAAGATAATTGGATAATTAGGTTCAAAAAACCAAAATAACCGTTCCTATCCAAGTAGTTAGAACCTATTAAAGCTAAACATTTTCTCAAACGGTTTCTTCTTTTTTTGTTTTGGCTGTTCGGCAGGATACCCGAAAGTTAATAATGCAACAACTTTCCATTTATCAGGGATTTTGAGCAATTCCTTGACTTTTTTTTCTTTGCAAGCTCCTATCCAACATGAACCGATCCCTAAAGCCCATGCAGCAATAACCATGTTCTGCATTGCAATTGTAGTGTCAACAACGGCCCATTTTCCAGTCAAAAGCGATTTTATGTCTGCACAGCCAACAATGACAACGGGAGCATTTTTAACAAAACGGGTAATCAAATTATCGCACAAGTTCTTCAGTATATCATGATCATTCACAATGACGAAACGAATAGGTTGTCTATTAGCAGCTGAAGGAGCCTGTCTGCCAGTCTCAAGAATTTGCTGCAAAACATCTTCAGGTATATCTTTGTTTTCATAGCGTCTAATGCTCCTTCGGCTGAGAAATAAATCAAGAAGAGACATAAAACCTCACTTTGTATTTCAAGCAGCAATACTTAATAATATTTGTGAGTAGGGCAGAGAGTCTAGAAACTGTTTGGCTAAAAACTTTGATTCCCATGGAATCGCCATGTTGAAGGAAATTTATAAAAAAGCAAAATTGACGATATTTTGGAAACAGTAATTCAATCTAAATACCTTAGAATTTGTCATATAATTCTAATTTTCTACAGACTGTAATAACACGCAGAATTTAAATAGACTTCAAGAAACAACAGTATCAGGGAAAAAAATGTCTTTGGAATCTAACAAAACACTAGGCGGTATAGGCGCAATTCTGTTAGCAATCCCGTTTCTTAGCTTAATTGGAATAATACTTGTGTTGATTGCTATGAAGGGGATGGGAGACTACTATGATGATGACGACATTTTCAAAAATGCACTTTATGGTTTCATTTTTGGTTTCGTCGGAGTTATTGCTTTGATAGCTGTTATCCTAATGCTTGCATTTGGTTTTTCAACCGTTTCACCTGTTATCACAGATACTACTGCGATCGGATTTAGTGGATTCGGATTATTCATAATAGCGTTCATTGTACTCTATGTATTCTCTCTGATTGGAGCAATATTCTATAGAAAATCGTTGGATATTCTCTCAGAAAAGTCTGGTGAACAAATGTTCAGTACTGCGGGATTAATTTTGCTAATAGGTGCTGCGATACCCGTAATAGGTGAAATACTAAAGTTTGTAGCGTGGATATTGGCAGCTGTAGGATTCTTTAATATAAAAAAATCAACTCAGATACCCGAATCAAAAGAACCAGTTCTTCCAGGTGAAGGAAAACAATTCTGCAAATATTGTGGAGCACCAATTCAACCTGAAGCAACATTCTGTCAAAAATGTGGCAAAAAGATAGAGTAAACCATTATTACCCTTTTTTTAAATTCTCTAAATAATTAGTCGCCTACACTACACAGATTATTCATCTAAAATTTTGAATGAAATCTATGAAAAAGCAAACCTGAAAAGCTTAATCTGATTGTATTTTTTTATCTGATAATAAAGAGAAAGAAAAGTTTTTTGACAAAACAGCCAAATATTGTACAAGAATTTAAGATTCATACAATTTAAAAGCCTTTTTTGGATTATTGTATTAATATATTCTCACCTGAGTGACTAAGGGGGTATTACTTATGGAATTGTTCAGAGCTTTATTGGATTCTGGTGTGTTAATACCAGGTGTGGCTCTAACTTTAGTTTTTTTTGTAGCGTACCTTTTGGTATCTGCAAAGCATTCTATTCCTCTAAGCGTTGATGAGATTGAAACTTTATGGAAGGCCCATAAGCAATCTACATATTGTAAAGCAGATAATTGGATTGGAATAACTAAAAAGCAGGAAATGATTGGGTATAAATGTGAATGTGGCTATAAGCAAATTCAAAAGAAGCCACTTCTTAATTTTAATTAGAACTTTGATTTTTTTATGTGGACGTATCTCCAAGTCAGTGATAGTGATGCTTTATATTGACTATAAACTAAGAACGATTGAAGAGAATTTATGAAAAAGCAAACTTGAAAGTGAAGTTGATTATAATGTGAGGAAAAATTTCTTTTTTAAGCATGTCTACGTTTTCTAGTCATTTCTCATTAAATAAATTGGTTTATCCAATTCAAGTTGGCTAACACAGGATTTCAGAAGTTTGTAATATGCCTTTCTTGCTTTTGTTCTAATTTTTCCTTTCAAAAAAAGTATCTCTTTTTCCATCATATCTATTTCAAATCTTATTGCTTCTTTCCTCATCTTATTAATCAAATTACTTCCCCCAAAATGAAGAATTTAGTACCAATTAATTCAAAAATCTCCAATAGATAATAAATTTATTGATTTTCAAATCTGTCTTTCTAAACAATATTTTAAATCTGTTTATTTGCATGCTGGTTCTCAAGTAGACATAATACGGATTTTTCACCAGAGCGGTTGAAGGAAATCTATGAAAAAGCTAACTTGAGATTACTAAAATAAGCAACTTACTATCATGTTCAAAACTTAAATATGCCCTGAATGATACAAAGTGCGGGGGAATACTAGATGACTAAGTATGTGGTATCTCTTCCTGCAAAGTGGGAACAGTTTCTTGTAGGTTTAGCCGATGATCACCAAGTTGATCTGAATAGCGTCGTCAATGAATTGTGCACATGGGCCTTTTCTAATTCCGAAATAAAGAAACAGTTTGAACTATTGTTGGATGATGCTTTTCCCCCAATGGGTGAAGTTGCAGACAAAGCAAGGGCGGCTGGAGAAGAAATCGGCATGAATGAAGAAGAAAAGGAAGAAGAATCTGAAGAGGAATCTCACGATCATAGAGACTGAGACTTTATCATAATTGAACAATTATTCTGGGAGAACTTCTCAAAGTTGAAGACTACCACAATAGAGAAGAAAAACAACTGTTAGTCTTTATCTTACTAAAGAAACTGTTGAACGGGCACGTTTTCATAACTTAAATCTTAGTAGAATTGCAGAACAAGCGTTAATCAGCATTTTAGACTATTTAGAACCACAAAACAACAAACAAAGCTCAAACTTTCTTGGCACAGGTTATCTTCTGAAAGAAAGTGTAATGGTGCCGAGGACCGGACTTGAACCGGCGACGACTCGGTCTTCAGCTTCACCCTCAACAATGTTTATTGTTGAGTCGAGTGCTCTCCCAGTCTGAGCTACCTCGGCGCCACTCAACAAGAACCATAACTTGTTTTTTAAGCTTTTTGAAAAAATGTGCCTTTGTCTCCTCTGAAAATGAACCATAACCTATTAACCCATGCAAAATGAATGCTAGATGAGTGTTGAAAAGAGCATGAGTGATGTTTGTGTCTTCTGTCGTATAGCTTCCGGCAAAGCACCAGCAAGCATCGTTTACGAAGATACCAACATATTAGCTTTCATGGATCTGAATCCCGCTAATGTTGGTCACACTTTAGTCATTCCCCGGGAACATTGGGAGAACATTTATGATGTTCCCGAAAAAACACTAGCTGAAATGGCTGCAGTTGTCAAGAGAGTTAGTGTTGCAGTGAAGAAAACCGTTGGTGCAGATGGAATTAAGATCATCCAGCTTAATGGGAGAGCTGCTGGTCAATTGGTGATGCATATTCACATTCATGTAATACCAACCATTTCTAAAGCCGGAGTCATGATGGGTTATCGTGGACGTATAACTCCAGAACGAAGAGACTTGGATGAGAATGCGAAAAAGATACGGAAAAACCTTTGAAGTTTTGCTGTCGACAAAATGGTTGGTGGTGGGCCCGGCCGGATTTGAACCGGCGATCTCTTCCGCGTGAGGGAAGCGTCTTTTGGCCTCAAAGGGAGTTAACCAACTGGACCACGGGCCCACTCTACAAACCTAAACGATACATGATTCCTTTATATCTTTTATAGCAACCTTTTGTTTCCTTTTTTCAGAAAAAAGGAACCTAGTAATATCTTTTAGTAAAATCTGTGCTTGATCTGACCAGAAACAATTTTTTTCGGAAGATCACATTCAAGTCACATTTAATTATGGTTTCTATTTTCATGGAATAGAAAAGAAAAAAATGGATTGGAATAAAATGCTAAGTAATTTGTAGATAGTACGCTTGTCCTAAATACCGACTTTGAAGATTAATAATATGATATGGGAAATAGAAAATTCAGATTTTCCTTTATTGTTTTAACGGACTATTTCTCGTTTCTTCCATCGTAGATTCTTGTTTCTACATTTTCTGCACTTGACGGCAGCGGAAGAGTTTCGTACTCCACAGTCTCTGCAGATTTTCATGTATAGCCTATGCTTCTGAGCGAGTGTTTTTTTGAATGGGTCCATTATAGGCAAATCAAATGTTCTCCGTTAACTAAAGATTAGTAACGATTCAAATCACCCCCGACCTAAATATGTTTTCCCTTTACATATTTGTAAAAAAACTAAAAAGAAAATTTAATTTGCCTCAAGAAAAATCGTAGGCTTTTTGAAAGAGACAATTCACGGTTTGCCTAACTTTGGGTGATATTCCAAGTTATACCACAACGTATTTATTGTTCTGTCAAAAACTTTAGCAAGTTCACAACCAGAATAAACGAAGAAGTGAGGCGGTAAGAACACGCAAGTTTAAAAGGCTCCACCGCTAACTCCTTTATTCCATGGAGGATTCAAGACGCAGTGAAAACCGAATTATGCAATTTCTGCTTGAAAAGCGGAATATTGTGTTCAAAATGTCAAGGAAAACTTGAGTCGGGAGATGTCAGTGAGGTAGACTTCACTATAGCTCGATTACTTTTGTCTCTGGAACCGCAGTATCCTTCTCTTCAAGATGTACATTTTCACAAGGCTGTGGAAGCCGATAGGATCCTCGCTATTCTCGTCAATAAGGGTGATGTGCCGCGTCTTTTGAGCCATGGCGGAAAAATTGTTAAGGCTCTTGGCGAAAAGACTGGAAAAACTATTCGCGTTCTGGAATATGGAGTAACTGAACGAAAATTCCTAGAAGACCTCTTTGTTCCTTTGACGATTCTAACAATAAACAAGATTTGGTTGCCAGACGGAACAACAGAAACAAGAGTCATCTTGAATCGGGGAAGACGAAAACGAATCCCTAATGTCAAAGCTTCGAAGGAACTCGCTGAAAAGCTTCGGGGAATGACTCTCCGAGTAGAATTCGCTCAATAACCGTCGTCGGTGTCTCAAATGAAACTTGACAAGATGGGAGACTGGCGAAGAACCCATTATTCAGCTGATATAGGTCCTGAACTCGACGGACAGGATGTCTTGGTTTTCGGTTGGATTCAGGAGATTCGCGACTTAGGTGGCTTACGTTTTCTTATACTACAAGACAAGACTGGACAGTTACAAATCACTATTCATCGACACAAAGTTGCAGCTGAGGTAGTGGAGAAGGCTGAGTCATTGCAGAAACAATACAGCATCGGCGTTAAAGGCACAGTTAAGAAAATGGGGAAGGCTCCCAGAGGAGCGGAAATTGTACCTAAAGAAATGCGAATATTTAGTGTATCACAGCAGCCATTACCTCTCGATATAACTGGACGAACCAAAGCAGAGATTGATGTACGCTTGGATGCCCGAGTTTTAGATTTACGCAGAGAAGAAAATCAAGCTATCTTCAGGGTTCAACATGTTGCACTTGAGGCTTCCAGATCTTTCTTGTCAAAACGAGGCTTCATGGAAGTATTCACACCCCGAATTATCGTGTCCGCGACTGAGGGAGGTTCTGCCCTGTTTCCGGTAGCATATTTCACGCGAGAGGCTTTTCTGGCTCAGAGCCCTCAACTCTACAAAGAAGAACTAATTCTGGATTTTGAGCAGGTCTTTGAGATAGGACCCTTTTTCAGAGCCGAGGAATCACACACTCGTCGTCATCTAAGCGAATTCATTTCTGTAGATATCGAGCAGGCTTTTGCAAATGCTGAAGACGTTATGAGTGTTCTCGAAGAGCTAATTCATAGCGTCTGTAAAGATGTGGTGACTAACTGTAAACGGGAACTTAAGCTTCTAGGTCACGAGATTGTAGTTCCTGAAATTCCTTTTATGCGTTTAACTTACAGTAAGATTTTGGAGGAGCTGGAGGCAGAAAAGATTCATATTCCATGGGGCGAGGACATTCCCACAGTAGCTTATAGAATTCTTGGAAAGCTTCATCCATACTATTATTTCATTACTGACTGGCCAACGAAAGCTAAAGCGTTTTACATCAAACCAAAAGATGACCAACCAGAACTGAGCGAAGGCTTTGATTTGATGTGGAATTGGGTAGAACTTTCGTCAGGAGGTGCCCGCATTCATTCCAAAGAATTGCTAATGAAACGGTTGTCAGAGCAAGGACTAAGTACAGAGTCTTTTAAGACTCATCTAGCGGCGTTCGATTATGGTATGCCTCCTCATGCGGGATGGGGCTTGGGCTTGGCAAGACTAGTTATGGTTCTTACAGGTGTAAAAAACATACGAGAAGTAGTGCTCTTCCCACGAGACAAATTCAGATTAACACCCTAACCTCAGTAGCTAGTATCCGGCTGCTATCAGGTCTTGGGATTTCATGAATTCTCGCAGCAGGACAGTTGCATAGCTTCCTCGATTCAATGTAAAACCAAGTTTCATCATCTGTTTGTCAGGGTTCTCTTTATCTTCGGATATTTCTTCTTGAACCAGATTCCAGACTGGATTTAGGATTGCCCGTACTCTACCATCTGCAGTTGCTTCTGGCATAGACGGAATCTTGAATTGTTCTGGAGTAACGTTTTGGGATTTAAGAATTGCTTGTTCTATTTCTCCCTGTATTCCTTTGGATGGTGGTTGTTCTGGACCTATTAGGGGAGCTGCTACACACATCTTTTTCTCTTTCACCATCTGTTCTATTGTTTGAATGTTCGTTTCAGTTGCCTGATCATATTCTTCAATGGGTAAACCATGCTTGTCAAGCCTTATAGTATAATCGCCTATCTGTGGCTCGTTTAGAGGAATTCCTTTTCGTATTCGTTCGCTGATAAACCTGTTAAAAAGATACGACTGATGGCCTTGAACAAAGAGCTTACGAAGTCTCCGAGGTAACTCTCTGAATGCACCCACAAAATCGTTTGGATATTTTATTAGGTGACGGAGCATGAATCGTTCATACCTTAAAAATCTAGGGAAACGTTCGAGAGCCTCCTCAAAATTCATTGTATCCTGTAACAGTTGCCGAGCCTCCCTCGCTACTGGATTCTCATGGATACTGGGTTCTGCAAGAAAAACGAGCGCCGCCTTCTCCGTGTCTCCTCTTGTTAGATATTTACCTATCTGATGAGTGTTGGGTCTAATAGTACCAAAACGTTGGTGCCCAAAAAAGTTGGGAACCCCTCCCTGTTGCTTTATTTCTTCTTTGATGCTTTTTGTTTGCTCTTCAATAACCGATACTGGATGGTCGATTCCTCTTATTGTTATGTGGAATCTGTTTCCTCTAATGAGCTGAGAATACATCCTTTCTCTGGAAAAACGTTGGGGATAAACCGTTAAGTCTTTTATTTGCACATCTAAAACCTTGTTTGGCGACACATTCTGCAGGCTTATGTGCTGGGCGGTAAGCGCTTTAGTGTCCTTGATTCCCGCAAATCTGATACGTTTCTGGCTTATTCTTAGCCTTTCTGCAACCTGTCTAACTGCCAAAAAAGTGTCCCATCGCCGCTTAACCAATACACAGATTAGATAACGTCCCTCGCCGACAGGCTTCCAAACCTCAACAGGCCCGGAAACCTTAGCTAACGAACCATCAACCAAGAGTTCCTCAACTACAAAATCATCTAGTAGGTGACGAATTTTTCCCCCAATCCCCAAAGACTGGGTAGAGTAAACTTCTATACCTACTTTTTTTTCGAGTTGTGGAACCTGCAACAAATGTAACCTCAGAGCAGACTTAGTTTTCCTGTTATGATATCCACCTTATTGGCAGGAGCAGGACCTATTCCTAGGCAGGTTGTGGTGTTTGGCGGGATTTCAGTTAAGCCTCTGTCGACGATCAATACTGCTGGCAGTTTTGTGTTTCTGGCTTTTCTTTCAAGCTCCAAAATCTCCTGTTCAGACTTCGCCTTAACAGCAATTTTACATTGTCCTTCATTAATCCACGGGGTCCACCATTCGGGGCGGTTCTTTCGTGCATACTCGGATGCGGAGACAGCAGCGTGTCCAGCCTGAGCAGCCATTTTGCCTTTGCTCATCTTGATGTCAGTTCTCACAACTATAACCATCTTATAAGAGAAAGACGCCGAATCACAAGATATTCTTCCCGTCATGTTACTTTAGCCTCAACTGTATTCTATTGTTTCTCTTTCCTACTCTAAAACGCTTCCATAACAAAATCCGACGCAATCAACTTTTTTTCAAAAACTGAAATAGATTGTTTTAATTAGGGGATGTTCACCGTTTTTTTGAAGAGGTCAGCCAGGAGTATATGAAATAGCTGATTATTGCGAGTGCACCTGGATACTTTATCATTGGAATAAGTGATCTGCCTTGGAAATCGAGATCTCCAACCTTCTCAAGGACATCATTAATTCCTACTCTGTTGCACCAGTCGATTATTTTGTCCATTCTACTGTCTGATAGCCTGTTTAACATTCTTCGTATCTGAAGCATAGCTGCCAAATCAAAACCCACAAGTTTCTTCCATTGATGCTGATAATTGGAAAGGAAAGTTTCAGAAAAGTTGTTGTTCTTAACTGCTTCGTTGGCAACCTCTCCTGCAACTTTAGCGCATGTTAACCCAAATATGACGCCTCCTCCTGTTGTCGATTTTACTTGGGATGCCGCGTCTCCTACCACAAGAAAACCGTTTGAATATGTTTTGGATATTGGCCCCGCCAAGGGTATGGGATGAAGATTAATGCTTGTGACTTTACTTTTTTTTAGCATATCAGAAACCACGGGATGTTTTCTCATGAACCTCTGCAGATGCTGGTGGGGATTACCTGTTGAAGTGGCTAAGCCAACCTTTGCTGTGCCATCCTTTCCAGGGATTATCCATCCAAAAAAGTCGGGAGCAACGTTTCTTCCAAAAAACACCTCAACCATATCTTCCTCTATATTTTCTATTCCATTGACATGTGCTTGAATTCCCCGAACCGTCATGGATGCATTCAGACCCTTTAAGCCTGTCTTCTTCAGAATGGCTGATGAACAGCCCTCAGCGTCTATAACAACATTCGTTTCCAGTTTCATCTCTCCTTTTAGGGTGACTCCATTAGTAAAGCCTGAATCAAAGAGTAGAGACTTCACTCTTGACTTGAAGCGATATTGAACTCCTGCTTTTACAGCTAAATTATATAGATGCTTATCGAAGAGTTCCCTGTCAACAACATATGTAACTGGATTTTGGCACCTTAACACGAACTCTTTACCTGCCGGAGAATGAAAAATGGCTCCTTTAATTTTGTTTTCAATAACATCCAGTGGTATTTGTAACCCTAACCGTTTGAGACTGGAGATGTTTAGGTGACCAGCGCAATGATTCGGCACTCCTATCTTTTCATGCTCTTCGCAAACAACCACTTCGGAACCTAGTTTGGCAGCTGTATATGCTGCGTATGAACCGCAGGGGCCTCCTCCAATCACAATAATGTCAGGTTTTATTTTCACAAATCTTCCTCTTGTGAAGTCAGTGGTTTTACTATATCACGGGAAGTTTTAAAAGATAGCATATATAAGAGGGCATTGTATTATCCAGAATTCCTTGAGGTGTTGCTGTGAGCGAGAGAATAAACATCGTTATGCCCAAATGCATGTCATGTAATCGAATTATTCCTCCGGGCGAAGATTCAACAAAAACTAATTGCCCAAACTGTGGAGAAATACTCATCTGGCGTTGTGCTAAATGTCGACAGTTCGGAAGAAACTACCGCTGTCCCAAATGCAGCTTTATTGGGCCATAGCTCAGGTTTAATGAGCTAGTCACTTCTGTTTCTGGATTAGCCTACTTTTTCAAATATATAGGCGAAAGTTGGTTGTTTTAGTCTAGTTTCCGTTCACATTATAACTAAAATACCCACTTTATTCTCTTTCTAAGATCCAACGAAAGTTTAAGATCTTGATTCTGGTGCTTAGAACTTGAGAGCTTCTGATCAAAATCCACAAAGGGATGCTTCTGTTCCACAATTTATTGTTTTTGTTTATGCTATTTTGTTGATAATCATATTTCTAAATCAATTTTTATTACGAACTAAATAACTCTGGAATACACTTTTGAATTCACCAAAATGATATTCAATATTAGGTGTTTCTCGATGTTATTATCCGAAACATTTAATCTTGAAAGTGATTCCCGAGATTTTTTAGTGAACTACTTCAGTGCTGAGAAAAGCTTTTATTCAATTCGCATGATAATTGCCCATCAGGGTAATAGAAAATGACTTTTGAATCAAGTAAAAATCTTAGTGCTGTCGGAGCTTTATTGATAGTTATTGGTGCTGTCTTAGGTTTCGTAGTGTCTTTTTCAGGTATTCTGTCATTAATCGGTATAATTCTGTTGCTTATTGGATTAAAGGGGCTTGCGGATTTCTACAAAGAAGAGGGTATATTCAACAATGCGCTTTATTCCATACTTATTGCTGTGGTGGGATGTGTAGTTGGTGTCGGAATCATAGCGGTTACAGCTGTTTCGGCTTTGGCTGATGAGGGCATCGATTGGGCTAATGTAGACGATTGGGTTAATTATGGAACTGATGTATTTACAGATTTTGACTTTAGTCCAATATTGGATCTGTTAGTTGCATTATTGGTTGGTCTAATAATTTTCTATGTAGTCTTGATCATTTCAATGTATTTCCTTAGGAAGTCAATGAATCAATTATCAACAAAGTCTGGAATCGGTTTGTTTGGTACCGCTGGGATACTAGTGCTTATAGGCGCAGTAATACCCGTTATAGGGTTACTGCTAATTTGGATTGGTTTTGTACTAGCTACAGTAGCATTATTCCAAATGAAAAAAGAGTAAGCTAGGGCATAATCTAGTCTATTGAATAGACAATAAAAAACCAACACACCCTTTTTTTATCTTCCATTCGCGATTACTATAATACATTGTTTCACAGTCACACGATATGTTTCATTTAGAACGTAATTACTCGTAATCGCATCCATTAGATCCACAACTAGACCATCTTCTTACAGTTCCCCCATGTGTTAAGTTAAAGCTAAAGTAGACGTGTTTATCCACATTGCCAACTTGCCATAATATTCTGACTTTTCATCTTTAATATTGTTAATATTTTTCTTGCTGTCTCGTTCCTACGAATAGAAATTATTTTCATCTCTATGTTGAAGATTATTTTATTCAAAATATCGTTTGTTTGATTCATCGAAAGTTACCTCTAATATAATGATGATTTGTAAACAGAGGTAACATTTCTAACTGGTTGCACATCCTGAATCTTAAAGTGCAATGTAGTATTAACTGTCTAAACTAAACCTTTTTAAATGATTTATTTTATCCCTTCAATTTGCGGGTAGGTGGTGCCTCCCACCCGTTCCGCATTAAAAATCCCGGAGTCGGGAGGTAAAAAGATAGAATGAAAACAAATGAAGTAAGTTTAACGATAGTTTTTACAAGTTTGTATGCAGTTTTAGTGATTGCTTTAGGAACAATGGGTCAAGGTCCTGTGCAATTGCGTGTTGCTGATTGCCTGATTCCATTAGCAGCTTTGTTTGGTTGGCCCGTAATCGTTGGTGTAACTGCTGGGTGCTTTGTGGGTAACTCATTCGTTTGGTTGGGTACAGAGGACGTTGTCTTTGGGACAATCGCTAACTTGATCGCAGCAACCATAGTTTTTCTTCTTAGAAAACGACAATTGTTGGCTTGCACTGTTGGTTCTTTGCCGATTGGATTTATTGTGGGAAGCTACCTTTGGTTATTCTTCGATTTCCAAGTAGACATCTTTGGATTACTCATTCCATCATGGGCTGCTATGATTGCGAGCGTTACACTAAGCACTTTAATTGTGATGTCGGGAATAGGTTATGCTATACTCAATGCATTGAGCGGTTCGAGCTTTATCCAAGTGTTCAAATCTTGGGGAATAAAAGTATACAATAAAGAATAAACTGCATCAACAGGTTTGCTGATCTCAGAAATAAAATGTTGAAAGGCAATGTTCCTAACGGAATCAGGATAGAAGATGTTTTATTACTAGAAAATATTGGTTGTGAGTAAGAGATGGATCAAGAAACAGTTTTTGGGTTAGCAGAACCATTTTTGAAGAGAAACGATTTTGGAATACCCCATACCAGAATAGTCTTTGATATCGCAACCAAAAACTTTGAGATTCCCCAAGAATTGGAAGAATTGATCTTTTGTTCTATAATCATGCATGATATAGGCGGAAAGAGCATCAAAAAGCAATATGAGGATGGTCCAAAAATAGCTGCGTCTATTCTACAAAAACTGGGATATGACCAGAATTTTGTTGATCAAGTTTGCGAAATTGTACGCACTCACCATGATCATCCTGATAATCAGTCTTTGGCTTTCAAGTTATTGTCAGATTCAGACAAGCTTGCAATGTTTTCTAGTGAAGAGTTTTCTTATTACAACTCGCAACCTGATTTTTACTGGAACCAAATAGTTAACCTAATCTATCAAGAGCATGCAAGAGATTTAGCAAAGGAACTGTTGCATCAAAGAAAAGCTCATACAGCACAAAAATACTAAGCAATTATTTTTTTGGTCTTTCAGCCTATTGGAACCATTACAGTTCACTGTACACAAAAATGAGTTTACGTGATAGGTTACACAATCTCCTGGAAAGATAATTTTTTATTAATTGTCAAACCATTAATAATGTTGGCTGCATTCATCATGTTGCTGGTGTTCTTCCAGAAATCTTCTTTACAAAGATGAATCAGAAAAATATGAAAAAGGGTAACATAACATGGACAAAAAAGGTATCATTTGTTTAGTTTTGTTTGTAATCCTTTTAGCCTCAGCCTTTTCTGTTTCCATTCCCTTTACAGCAATCGAAACTGCAACCGCTTATGAAGTCTCGGCTGAGCCTCGAGAAAATCATGATTGGCCTATGTTTCACCAGAACTTAATGCACACTGGCAAGTCAGAATCAGCAGCTCCAAAAACAAACCAGACCCTGTGGAAATTCAATACTGGTGGTCAAGTAGGTTCTCCGGTTGTGGAAGGCGGTTTAGTTTATGTGGGTTCGTATGACCGTAAAATCTACGCTTTGGATGCAACAAACGGATCTCAAGTGTGGAGTTATGAAAGTGGTGGGGTGGTGGTTTCTCGTCCTGTCGTAGTTGACGATTTGGTTTACGTAGGTTCAGAAGATTACAAGGTTTATGCTTTGGATGCATCCAATGGTGCTGAAGTATGGAATTTCACGACAGAATACTTCGTGGATACAGATCCCGCATACTCTAATGGTATAGTTTATGTAGGCTCTGTTGACAACAAGGTTTACGCTATTAACGCTTCAACAGGAGATCATATATGGAGTTACAAAACAGACGGACAGATTATGTTGTCTTCTCCGTTAGTTGCTGAGGACATTGTGTACATAGGTTCAATAGACAACAATATTTATGCTTTAGATGCCTTAAATGGGAACCTCATATGGAATTACGAAACTGGTGATAATGTTGTTTCCTCTCCTGCTGTTTTCAATAACCTAGTCGTTGTAAGCTCATTAGATAACCAGATTTACGGTTTGGATTCTTCTAACGGCACCTTAGTTTGGAATTTTACTACTAGTGGTGAAGTATATTCCTCTCCAGCTATTAGTGAAGGCAAGGTTTATGTTGGTTCACAAGATAGCAGGATTTACTGTTTGGATGGTTTAACTGGAGATTATATTTGGGATTACAAAACAGGGGGCGGTATATCATCCTCTCCTGTTGTGACTGGTGGCAAGGTTTATGTGGGTTCATTAGATAACAAGATTTATTGTTTAGATGCATCCAACGGCGACTTGATATGGAACTATAAGACAGAAGACCTTGTGATTTCTCGTCCTGATGTTGCTAACGGATTAGTTTACGTGGGCGGATGGGACGGCAAGCTTTATGCTTTGGACATATTAGATGGAGACCTTGTGTGGAAATTCAGAACTGGAGGAAAAGTGGACTCTTCTGTTGCAGTAGTTGATGGTATAGTTTACGTGGGTTCCCATAACAACAAAGTTTTCGCATTAAACGCTACAACCGGTATGATAGGTTATGATATTGAACTACACAACACTGTCATCTGGTCTTTCACTGCCGACGATTTGATCCTGTTGTCTTCTCCTGCTGTAGCTAATGGCCTAGTTTATGTAGGTTCGTACGATCACAATGTTTACGCTTTGAATGCTTCAACAGGCGACTACATATGGAATTACAAAACAGATCTTTATGTTGTTTCTTCTCCTGCAGTAGCTAATGGCTTGGTTTATGTTGGCTCACAGGACAAAAAGGTGTACGCCTTGGACGCCTTGACTGGTGACCATGTATGGAACTACACAACTGGCGGAAAGATTGTAATGTCTTCTCCTGCTGTTGCCAACGGATTAGTCTACATAGGCTCATTAGATTACAATGTTTACGCCTTAGATGCTTCAACAGGCGACTATGTTTGGAATTATAAAACAGGTGATATGGTTCTGTCTTCCCCTGTTGTAGTTAACGGTTTGGTATATTTCGGATCACAGGACCATAAAGTGTACGCATTGGATGCATCTGATGGCACTTTGGTGTGGAATTTCACAACTAGTGGTCCTGTGTATTCTTCTGCTGCAGTGGCTGACGGGATTGTATACATTGGCTCACGGGACAACAGAATTTACGCATTTAATACATTAACTGGTGCGCAAATCTGGAATTATTCAACAGGAGGTTTTGTAGATTCTTCTCCTGCAGTGGCTGATGGCAAAGTTTACGTGGGTTCAGAAGACAAAAAGTTATACTCATTTAATGCTTCAACAGGTGAGCACCTCTGGGACTATGAAACAGAAGATGCAGTAGTCTCTTCTCCTGCTATAGCTAATGGCATAACCTATGTTGGTTCATATGATCACCTAGTTTATGCGATAGGAGAGTATACTCCAAGTAACACAACTTTTAAAGTGTCTTTTGTTGCGTCGGGCTTACCCAAAGAAGCAAACTGGACAGTAAGCTTCAACGATCAAATAAAAAGCTCAACTTCAAACACAATAATTTTTGAAATCCAAAACGGGGAGTACTCCTTTTCTATATTTTCGCCAGCGGGGTATAACGCTTCTTTATCATCTGGAACTGTAATCGTAAACTCAGAAAACTTTAACCAGCAAATATTATTCAATTCGACTGTTCAAGACTCTTCATTGCTTGATACTTTGTTGCCTGTTATGGTTGTGCTAATTTTGATTGCAATTGTTGGTGTCGTGATTTACTTGAGAAAACATTAGGAAAACTATGCGTTGACTTGATCTTTACTTTCCAAGTATGGACTTAAGGTTAATGACGGTAAATTTAATTGGCAAATAACCAGTAGAGAGGGTGCACGGCGTTTTTATTTTACGTAGAACATGTCCTTTGTTGCAGTTGGCTTTATTGTTTCTTGTTGTATTTTCTTTTCTATCTTTTTTTCTTGGCTTCCGGTTATCTTTGCATCGTAGTCAACAAAGGCACATACAAGATCGGCGAGATTCTTGTTTATTTCTGTCAATTCATCTAACGAAAATTGTGCCATAATGTCAGGATTGTCAGCCCACTGCAACCAACCAGTTACGCTTCGTTGTAATGCAAGTACTGTGAACCTTATTGTTCGCACCGTGTCGAGGCGGTCACTTCCCTCGACCTTTGATGAGTTCTTTATTTCCTTCAAAATTCGTTGGCAGTCGTTAACCCATTTTCCTTCCATGAGTTGCACCACAGTATACCCTAGGAAATTCGGCCATAAAAGGTTTCTTAATTTCAAATATTTTTGCAAAAACATATAAGAACCGATAAATTCTCTTTTCAGATATGAGCCTAAACGACAAGCGAGAGAAAGAATCATCCTTAGCCTTTGGTGGACAAGCAGTAATGGAGGGCGTAATGATCCGTTCCAAAGACAATTTGGTAATATGTGTACGACAACCCAACCAAGAAATTGTAACAAAGACAGAAAAACTGCGTTCACTTTCTCAAAAGTACAGATTCCTGAAAATTCCTTTTTTGAGAGGAATCCTGGCTCTGTTTGAAACATTATACTCGGGAATCAAAGGCATCTATTTCTCTGCAAATGCCACTTTTGGTGATAATGAAGAAGCAAGCCTCAATCCTAAAGAAATCGCCATAACCCTTGTTGTTTCCCTTGGTTTATCTGTGCTATTGTTTAGTGTCTTGCCTTTCTACTTTACGTCCCTTTTAGATCTCGGGGTAGGAGTTCTCTTCAATGTGACTGAAGGAGTAGTTAGGCTTAGTTTCCTTCTTGTTTACCTAGCGGCAGTATCAATGCTCAAAGATTTCAAGCGGATACTCCAATATCACGGCGCAGAACATGCATCAATCAACGCATATGAGGCTGGAGTTGAATTAAATGTCGAGAATGTCCGAAAATACTCCCGTTTTCACGCTAGATGCGGAACCTCATTCCTTCTCATAGTTACGTTAATTAGCATTCTGTTTTTCACGATAATAACAAGCCCGGATTATGTGACAAGGTTCGCCTACAGGATTGTTCTAATTCCAGTCATCAGTGCTGTTTCTTATGAGCTTTTGCGGCTAAGCGATAGATACAAAAACTCAATGGCAGTTAGGGCTTTAGTAGCTCCTGGTTTGCTTCTTCAACGTTTCACGACTCGGCAGCCTGACGACGGCATGATTGAAGTAGCTATAAAAGCTGTGAAAGAAGTTGAAAGCCTACAACGGGCCAGTTAATAAAGTCAAGATTTCGGATTACTTATAAATAGGCAGTTGTCTTCTCAGAAATAGGCGATTGTGGTGGATTCCCTGAAACTGGACCTAAAGTCTTGGAAGCTCTTCTTTACTATCTATAAATTGGCAGAATTAGGTGCTTCTACACGAACTGTTAAGGTTTCCACGGAGTATCTAGCTGAAAAAATTGGGGCATCCCAGCAAACAGCATCTCGACACCTTATCAGCTTGGAGAAGTTAGGGTGGATCAAAAGAACCATAACAGCCGAAGGCTGTTTGATAAAAATCACTAACCAAGGCATTGCCGAGTTAAAAAAATTGTACTCTGAATTGCGTTTAATTTTTGAGTCTGATTATCCTCCATCAATTATTTTGGAGGGTGTTTTGTTCAGCGGTTTGGGTGAGGGCGCCTATTATGTTACCAAAGCTGGGTATCGTAAACAATTTATGGAAAAGCTTGGCTTTGATCCCTATCCTGGAACTCTTAATATCAAATTAACAACTGATTATGATCTAAAATCTCTCTCAGAGCTTGAAACGTATCCTGCTGTGGAACTTGAAGGTTTTCAGGATGAATCCAGAACTTTTGGTTCCGTAAAGTGCTACCCTGCAATAATAAATAATAAAGTGAAGGGCGCTGTTATCTATGCTCTAAGAAGTCATTACGGGTCTTCGGTGCTAGAGATTGTTTCCCCATCGTTTCTTAGAAGTAGCTTGAAACTAAAAGATGGAAACAAGGTAAAAGTTGAGATTATGATCTTACCCTAGTTCTTTCTTAATGATTGGCTGTTTCAATGATCTTCTTAACGATTTTTGAGGAACTGTCCAGCGCTCTTTTTCCAAATCTTCCTATCTTTGCAACTTCGATTCTTGCTTTCTTTTCTTCTATTACTTTTCGTAATTCCGTTTCCACTCCATCTTGGTCGTGGCCCACGGCGATTACGTTCGGTTTTATCTTCTCAATTACTTTATCTATGCTGAAGTTCTCCCAACCCAAGATTGCTTCATCAACAACCTTCAAGGACTCGACGAGTCTTCGTCGTTGATCTTCTGGCATAACAGGTTTTTTTCCTTTTCTAGTTTTAACAGTGCTGTCTCTAGCAACTAAAACTATTAATTCTGCGTTTTTCCCCCCCAATTTTTTTGCTTCTTCTAGAAATCTAACGTGACCTAAGTGAAGCAAATCAAAAGTTCCTGAAGCTAGCACAATTCTTTTTTTCTTTTTTGTTACCATGAGAACTCTACAGCTCCTAACAGTCGTAGGGCATCTAACAGTCCCTCACAATAGGCAATGGATGTAAGGCTTGTTTCCATTTTTCCTTTCTCTTGATAATATTTTGCGTCTGCCAGATAACGTTTAGCCCAGTCGAACACTGTCTTTGTTTCGGCTTCGTTTATATGTACCTCCTTTGGCAATTGTCCTATTTCCTTAAGAACTCGGTCAGCACCTCGGATATACTTAGTAATCAGATTATCAATGTTTGTCATTGTGCCATCTCCATTATTTCTTGTGGTGCATCAGCCAATGTTATGAGTGCTTCGGCTTCCATAAAATGGAGTTTGTCCGGAAATATTAGAGTGTGGGGAGGAGCGCCAAAGTCGTAGTTTATCACTTCTTCTATGTATCCCGCCTTTACTATTGGTTCATATGAGCCTGCCCGCGACACGCCAACAACCAATGTTCTTGAGGTGACAACTTGTTCTTTTTTTTGTTTTTCCAGTTCCAGAAGGATCTGCAGCGCCTCATTAACTGTTAAATATTTCTGCTTCTCAGCTTTAATGTCTAAATAGCACATGGTGTGAAGTCCCATTTTCTTATTCTCTCGGATAACATTGTATGGTGTTTCTGAAACAAATCCCTCTTCAACAAACGGTATTGTAACCGTTTTTCCAAACTTGTAATTCTGTAATCCCGAAATACCCCTAACAGCTGAAACCACAGATGCACCATGTATAACACGGGTTTTGATTCCTCTTTTTTCTGCGCTAATCCTCAAGTCAACATGAGTTGTGGCGATCATTGGGTCTCCCTGGACTAGAAATACTGCTTTTCCCTTCTTTGCTGCTTCAATAAGTTGTTGACCATCTTCCTCCTCTAGGACTCTTCGTGAAACAACATTAATCGCCTTTCCTATAATCTCCTCAAGTTTCCTGATGGAGATCCCAGGCATTAGGCTTGTGTAAAATTCGGCAAAAACTATGTCTGCCTCTTTTAGTTCTTCAAGTCCCCTAATTGAGAGGTCTTTTTCATCATATAGTCCTAATCCGATGAAGACAAGTTCATTCAAAGCCTTCCTGCTCCCATTACCTTAGATCCTTTTTGCGAACTTGCTTAAAAACTAGTAAATTATGACTCTGCTCTCTATTTTGTTAATCTTTTCTTTCACTATTACTTTAGGGTGCTTGATGTAAGTGGATCTGTTTCTGGGTATCATATGCAAACACAGAAAGGATGGAACTTATTTTAACTGGAAATATGATTATAGCAAAAGTGCTTTGAATATTATGTATGATGTTTGTAGCAAAGAGCCAAAATTAGCTTTCTTATAGGTTTTGTCAAACTCTACTAATAACCTGCTACTGTTAGAACGCCTGAAATTGCTTTAAAATCGCGCAACTGAATCTTGTGTGCCTCTTTAATTATGGGGCTAACGACCTTAAGTACTGTTAAACCACGTTTAGTCACAACGTAAACTCCGTTGTTTGAACCCAAATTTTGTTTTTCAACGAGGTTATGGTTTGTCAGTAGCTTCAGATGCTGTATTAAATGTGTTTTTTCTAGTTCAACAGTGGTTCTCAACCACATTAAATTCATGGCACCGTTAGACGCCAAAGCACAAAGAATCTCAATGCATATCTGCAGTTTTGATCGATACACCATTTTACCCCTTTTATCTTCAGATCATAAATGACGCATCTTTTGTTTAGTGTGTCATTATTTTCCTAATTTACTCCTTTGTTACACTCTGTTTTATAGGTATTATGAATTATAAATTCAAACACGAAATCATTATTTTGATGTTGTTCTCATTTCTGAGGAAGATAGTTTCTTGTTCTATATTTTGATATGAGTTAGGATAAGCTTTGCAAAGTCACCAAATGTAGATTTGATAATCCGTGAAAGCTTTTTATCCAATGTTTTTTTGTTGTTTAAGAACAAAAAATATATGGGTACCTGCTCTCACAATAGGAGAGTGCCTCTTTGTGGGCCCGTAGCTCAGCAAGGCAGAGCGGCGGACTGGTCCATTGGGACTAGGCTGAGACTCTTAATCCGTAGGTCAGGGGTTCAATTCCCCTCGGGCCCGCCAACTTATTTCATTAGTTTTCCTCTTGGACATTATGCTGTGAGCCGTTGAATTATATTATATTCTTCCTTTTCGTCACAACGTATGTGATAATGATCATGACAACAAGGATTACTGTAATTATTGGTGTGAACGAGCATCCTGCTTTGTATCCCAACATGCATGCTTTACTTACATATGGGAAGGGTATCACAGTCTTAATTGCAGCAAGAACCAATCCGATAATTACAATGTAGACCTTGGTTCGTGTTGTTATTTGAATTTTCTCAGGTCCTGTAACTCTTTTTTTGGTTGAATTGTTTTGCATAATCATTCATGTTCTCAGATGTGGTCACGCTTTGAAATCTTTTTCTCAACTTTTTATCTCATGTATATTCTCAGAATGGTCACACAATGCAAGGTATTTATGATGCTCCAACCATGACATTGTTTCTACACTTCTCTCAACTGATGGTGCGTGAATCTGAATTTTGACTTAACAAAGTATTACTTCCAGTAAGGGCACACTCCAAAGAGTTTATTGAATCAAAATAGGTGTGCTGTTCAGTGTCTGCGCCTTTGATCGAAACATCTGAGCTTACTAAACGATTTGGCTCAGTTCAAGCCCTAACCGGACTTAATTTCAGAGTATTTCCCGGAGAAATCTATGGTTTACTAGGTCCAAACGGAGCGGGTAAAACTACAACCATCAAAGCTATCATCGGATTAGTGGAACCAACCTCAGGATGTGTAAAAGTTCAAGGCTTTGATCCCGTAACGAATCCCATCGAGGTCAAATCAAGAATAGGATATGTTGCCGAAAAACCAATTTTATACGAGTCTCTTTCTACAAGGGACTTCTTGGAGTTTGTTGCATCTATACGAAAAATCGATCAAACTTCTGTCAACCATGTAGTAACCCGCCTCGGAGACGCCCTTGATATGGCAAAATATTTCGACGCTCCGATAGCTACTTTGTCAACTGGAATGAAACAGAAGGTAGCGTTGATTGCTTCTCTTGTTCATCAACCTCCAGTTCTATTATTAGATGAGCCTCTGAGTGGTCTTGATGCCAAAAGTAGTCGCATAGTAAAGGATCTGCTTTTGATACATACAAAAAAGGGTGGTGCAGTTCTATTTTCCACACATATAATGGAAGTGGCTGAGAATATCTGCACAAGAATAGGCATAATCTATCAGGGTAAGATAATCGCTGAGGGTACGCTTGAGCAGCTGAAACGTAAAACCGGAAGTAAAAACGAAACTTTGGAAGAAGTCTTCTTGAAGCTGACAAACGAAGAGACCGATGTTGTCAACAAAACCCGACTGTTGGGGGAGGCATTCTTCAATAATGAAGTTGCTTGATGCTTGGCGTTTGAGTCGTTTGCCTTACAAGGAAGTCGTGTACAAATCCATAGCTGAAGAAAGAGGTCGTATGTGGTGGGGCGGTTTTGGTAGAGGACGACTTGGTGCAGACATACAAAATGATTTTGAGTTAACCAAAAAAGCATTAAGGATAGCAAAGTTCGACAAAATACTAGTATCGATATTTAACATTATAGCTGCAGTTATACCTTTCACTGCACAGTTATTTGGTTCTCCAATCCTTGGTTTAACAAGTGCAGTCTCATTGAGTTTAGCTGTGACCTTTGGCTTCATGGTATTATATGCAATTCAGACATTTTCCTCTTTTGTTCGGCCAGAATCCTCAGTCCTGTTATCTACTTTACCGCTGGAGCATAATGATTTCTCTCTGATTACTTTGTTCTCTTTTATCAGGTCTGTAGATTACATGGTTGTGGGGGCAATACTAAGTCAATTAATCCTTGTGGCTTATTATACTGCTTCTCCAGTTGCGATAGGGATTATGTTTGTGGCTTCTGTGATGAATGCTGTGCTTGCTGTTGCAGTTGCTCTTTGGTTCTCGAGAATGTTCCAAAAAAACATCTCCCGTGGAGGAAGATCTAAGAGCAGCAGTGCATTGCGTTTAGTTTTCATATTGATGTGGGGATCACTGCTGATGGGAGTGAGCCTCTTGATTAGTTTGCCATGGTACATCGTGCCCTCTTTAGAAACGACGCTGCTTGTCCCCAATCAATTTGTAAATATACTCTTTTGTTTTTTGCATCCGTTCTCTGTAGGCATAACAATCTCTAACTTAGGAGGGTCCTTCATTGCAGGGTTTACGGTATCATTTGCGGCTGTCTGTATGGTGGGATATGTTATTGTTGCTGGGTTTGCAGGAAAATGGATACTCAAAACGGTGAAACGCATATCCCAAGGAACAGACATTAAAGTAACGCGAATAACAGCAAAAGATTTCTCGATAAAAACGCGTAATCCGTTATTTAGTTATATCCTAAAAGACCTAAAGATTTCCTCAAGAAATCCTGCAACAGCCTTCTTTTTTGCCTTTCCCATCTTAGAAACTGTGATAATATCTTTCATAACTACGAACTTTGAGGTTCTACGGGCTTCCACGTTACTTGTTATGACATTTATGGGCGGAATCTTTGTTTTGCTTATGCCTCTTGCGTTGTTGAGTGCAGAGGGAACTGGGTTGGAATACACCAAAACGTTGCCATTGAACATTAACAAGATCATAACTTCCAAGACGTTAATATCTACATTGACCTATGTTCCAGTGCCCATAGTTCTATTCGCCATGGCACTCCTAAAACCCCTGACTTCTCCTCTTACAATTCTTATCCCATTTTTTGTCATATTGTCGATAGCCTCAGCAAGTGTTTTTGAGATTCAACTCTTCCTGAACTCTGTAACCAAAGGAAAAATATCGGCTCTAATTCACGATTTAAAAAAACTAGTAATCGGTGTTACAACTTTGTTTATTCCAATGGTTGCCTATGCTTTTACATATTTACTTACTTTTAATCACGTTATTGCAATTTTTAGTATCGGTGGAGTGTCCCTTTCAGAACTGATGTTAGCTCTTTATCTACTCAAACGAAACAAATAGCGCAAAATTTTGTTGCTATGACTCTACGAATTTAAGTGCCTTTCAACTATTGTTATGTGAGAAACAGTGCCAAAAGCAGTATGCTTAAAGGTTCCAAAAAAATTGGGTGAACAAGCAATTCGTCTAATCGTAGATCTTGACCTTTCTAATCCCGAACTAAAGATTCAACCAATGGAAGACTATCTGTATATACCTTTAATTAATGAGCCTTTTTCTGCTGATCTTAAAAAATTCGAGAAGAAAATGCAAAAATTCGAAATCACTACCTACCACTTCACTGAACGAGAGAAACGACATTTTGTGCCATCCGATTTTCTGACAGACAAACTACCCCAAAATCTCTTTAATGCAATTCCAAGAGCAATCGATTTTTTAGGTGATATCGCAATCGTCGAGATTCCGCCAGAGCTAGTAGTCTACAAGAAGACTATTGGCGAGGCAATACTGAAAGCACACAAGCAGACCAGAACGGTTCTAGCCAAGTCTGGAGTAGTTAAAGGAGTTTATCGTTTAAGAGAATTTGAGGTTATAGCTGGGATCGAAAAAACAGTTACCATTTACCAAGAGTACGGTTGCAGGTATCATCTCGATGTTGCTAGAGCCTACTTCTCTCCAAGGCTTTCGAGTGAACACAACAGAGTTGCTTCAGATGTAAAAGATGGAGAAATAGTTGTTGACCTGTTCGCTGGAGTTGGGCCCTTCGCTATTCCAAGTGCAAAAAAGCACAAAAACGTGCAAGTCTATGCTATTGATCTGAATCCAGATGCCGTGTCTCTTCTGGAAAAGAATATTGCTATGAATCGTACAGAAAAACAAGTCGTGCCCATTCTTGGTGACGCTAGACAAGTTGTCAGAGAACAGTTGCTTGGAAAGGCTGATCGTATAATTATGAACCTGCCTGAAATCGCGTTAGAATTTATTGATGTAGCCTGTGAAACTCTCAAACCCGAGGGAGGTATCATTCATTATTATGGTTTTTTGAAAGCTTCAAACCCGTTGGAAGCAGCAAAAGTTCGATTAATCCAAGCTGTGAACCAGAACAAGAGGCAAATAAAGAAAATCCGATTGGCGAAGACTGTCAGAGAGGTTGCCCCATATACCTGGCAGGTTGTTGTAGATGCGATACTTCAATAGATTCTACAGTCAACGTAACTTTAACTTTTTGATTAGGGTCTTTTAGTTTTTCAACAAGATCTCTTGAAAAGTCGACGGCAGCCTTATTTGCTCCAATTGCCAACGTTCGACTGCATACAAAATCACTCTTTCGCACTACTAAATCTGTGGGATGTGTAAATTGTAACTTCGGGCTTCCTTTTGCAATAACAATCTCTTTCAGTTTACCTGCCTCAATCGTTATTGTTATTTTTGCCCCATTTTTTCTTGCCGCTTCTTTGAATTCAGTAGGCAGGTCAATTACAGCTTTTGTTGCTTCTACGGCTACTATGCAATCGCCTTGTTTCGTTAGAGTAGTCTCCTTTGTGACCTCCGATGTTGTTTTGTGGGTTGACTGTATATTCTTGTTTCCACGTGCATAAAAAACAACAGTTACAGTGTTCATGATACAAAAAGCACTATACCCTTCAGATATTTCTTTAGCATTGACCTCTATTATGTTCGATTGCGATTAGGTTATTCAAGAACTTCTATGGAGTCAACCTTTCCATCGCCATCAAGATCAAATCCCTGAATTACAACTGCAAATTCTTCTTCACCATAATTCTTTAATGTCTTATCCCCGAATTTTGTGAGAGCGAGAACACACGCTTTTGTTCCAACCGCCTTGTTGCCCGCAAGGACAATTACTGTTTTTTCTTTGTTACATGGATTAGGTATTCTCGCTATTACTCCCATGTTGTCTGCTGTGTAGACCTTTTGGGTTTTTTCTGAAACTAGACCTCCTAAAAGGAAACCATGTTCAGAGGGTATCATGTTAAAGTGTATTGGTAAACTATCGTTGAATTCTTGGGTGATCAGGTTTGTTCCTGGGCCACCTATCACGATTAGGTTGTTATTCTCTTCTTTCTCAGCTTTCACGTCAACATCCAATTTTATAGTAAAGTCTTCTGGTAAACTCACGAATTGACCAAAGAAGAATGTTAGATATGCGGCGTAGTGTCCATCTCTGGCTTTAGCTTTGAATGGTCCGTGAGGGTCAGGGCTTCCCACTATAATTTTTCCTTCAAAGATTCCATCTTTAATAACGGGACTTAGAAACTGCCACATTTTCTTTTGAATATTAACGACTGGGAACCTGTTGGTTTTTTGGGAACCAAATGGCAGTTCTACTCCCATTGCTGGAAATGTAGCTTTATAGTATTTAGCGAAAGCTCCCTTCTTTTCTTCTTCTCGAACGATCTTTATTGCACCTGCTTTGGTTAGTTTTCTAATGTGGTAGTAAATCTTCTGTTCGTGTACATTCAGTTTTCTGGCAATTTCCATGGGGTACATCTCTTGTTCGCTGAGAATTTGAAGAATCTTCCAACTGAGTTTGTGTAAAACTGATTTGAGTTTCTCTGGGTCGTCGAAAACTACTATATCTTTGACCGTTAGTTGTCTTTTTTCTTCAGTGATTAGCAGCTTTTTTTTCATGATCGAGTTTATAGCTAACACTGTTATAAATATTTTTTTAATGGTTGATTGTTGTAATATACGTTTAAGAGGGGACCTATGTGAGATGTCGATGTTTTAGTGTTGGTCGAATTAGTGGGCCTTTTTAACTCCGGAATTTTATATACTTGGTCTAGATGCAATGCGCTCAGTAGGCTGACTGACCTTTCTTAATATATTTCTGCATCTCTTGCCATATCCCTTTAACATCCGGTACTTTTCCCAATATTGGGTCCATTTTTTTACTGTATGTTTCGATGATTAAAATGCCTTTTCTTCGAATTATACCCCTTTCACTATACTGCATTGTTCTGATATCCTCGATTCTTTCTGCGATGATTCTATCCTTTTTGAATAAGACTCCTCGTCGTCTAAACAATAGTATTCGTTGGTCGGTTATGTAAAATACAAAATTATCATTGAGGCTTTTGATCCAGTTGCTTTGGAATATTATTAATTCTCCAGGGAAAAGGAAGTCTGAAAGAACCACATTACTCTCCGTGTCTTTGTTGAGTTTTTTAGTTCATATTTCTTGTGGTTGTGCTGGAGGTGATAGTTGGTCATCTGTACGGTTTAGGTGTTGTAAAAAAAACTATTATGATTTATTTTTTAATTCTAAAACAAGATTCCTAAAAATGTTTATAGATAATCTTCCAGTTTAACTAAAGCCTGTTAAGACCAGAATACAGTATTAACCTGTAACTTCAAATTACAAAATAATGAGGAAAAAATAATGTGTGGTATATTCGGATGCATCTTACGAACAGGTGAAGCTGCCTCGATAATTCATGGTGGTTTAAAAAAGCTTGAATATCGAGGCTACGACTCTGTTGGAATAGCAACACTTCAAGGTAACCAGCTATCTATCAAAAAGGATAGTGGAAAAATTGATGAAGTTCACGCAAAACACAACCTCGACGATCTTCCTGGACGATTGGGAATCGGTCATACCCGATGGGCTACACACGGTGCACCATACAAAGAGAACTCCCATCCTCATACAGACTGCAACAACCAGGTTGCTGTTGTTCATAATGGCATAATTGAGAATTTTGGGGAACTCCAAACTGAACTACAAGAGCGTGGTCACGTTTTCAAGTCAAAAACTGACACAGAGGTCATCGCACATCTTCTCGAAGAACAGTTGGAGAATGGTTTGTCCTTTGTTGATGCGGCTCGTGAGACAATAAAGCAATTAGAAGGTTCTTACGCAATTGCTGCAATCTCTGTTAAAGAACCTAATAAAATAATTTGTGCTCGAAAAGAGAGTCCTCTTGTTCTGGGAGTAGGCGAAAATAGCATCTATGTTGCGTCCGACATTCCAGCTTTTCTCCCTAAAACGAATAGATCTGTTATCATTCAGGATGGAGAGCTTGTTATTTTGAATAATGCTGGCTATGAAATCCGGAATATCAATGATTGGCAACAGGTCACAAGGGAACCTGAGATTATAGATTGGGCTCCTGAAATGGCTGAGAAACAGGGTTATCCACATTTTATGCTAAAGGAGATTCATGAGCAGCCTTTTCGTTTACGAAACACACTCAGGTTGCAGGATAAATACTTAGAGTTGATGACCACTTTCCTTGATCGGGCGGGAGAAGTGTTCTTGGTAGCGTGTGGAAGCTCATATCATGCTTGCCTCGCAGCATCATACTTGTTTTCCAAGTTGTCCTTCTTACCAACTCATACTGTTGTTGCCTCAGAGTTCCTTGAACAATATGGAAAATCAGTGAACATCGATAGTACCTTACTGGTAGTAAGCCAGTCTGGAGAAACCGCTGACTCTTTAAACGCAGTTGAAAGTGCTAAGCTACGAGCCGCTACCGTTCTGGGTCTAACAAACATTGTCGGCTCCACCCTGACCCGTATTGCGCGAGTATTCATTTGTCAGCAGTCGGGTCCAGAGATTGGCGTCGCAGCAACGAAAACATTTACTTCTCAGCTTTCAGTGCTTTCTCAGCTCGCCATAAGACTTGCCAAGAAACGGGGAAAGATATCTCATGTGGAGATTGAGGAAATCGAGGAGAAACTTGAGCAGATTCCAGATATTGTTGAATGTGCTATCAATGGTCAGGAAGAGAAAATAAAACAGTTAGCGAAAAAGTATCAGGGCAAGCAAGCCTTTTTCTTTCTAGGACGGGGAATCAGTTCGGCTGTCGCCAATGAAGGCAGACTAAAACTTATGGAGATTTCTTACATTCCATCTATAGCGTATCCTGCAGGAGAAAGTAAACATGGTCCCATTAGCCTGATTGAGCTCGGTTTTCCTGTGATTTTTGTTTGCCCAAAGGGTGATACGCATAGGCCTATGATTAGTAATATTATGGAGATGAAGGCTAGAGGTGCTTCCATAATCGTAGTGGTTGAGAAGGGTGATGAGGAGATAAAAGCGTTAGCTGACGATTATATTGAGATAGAAACAGGATTGCCTGAAGTTTTGTCTCCAATACCTTTTGTTATTCCGTTGCAACTCTTCGCTTACTACATGGCACTTGAGCGAGATTGCGACCCTGACATGCCTAGAAACTTGGCCAAATCCGTCACTGTAAAATAGAAAACTGTTCAGAAGAGCAAACAGGTTTCTATGTTGGTGAAGAAAAAGGTTCTAAAGTCAACGAAAAAATCTTCTGCTAGGGTCTCAAGATGTCGGGAGGAACATTGTGGATGGTAAGTAATTATGGTCATGTGACGAATCCAACTGTTCATCCAGAGTGGATAATGTCCCATTCTCCTAGCAACATGGAGATGTTGTTTGCTGTTGGTGGTGGCGATAAACTTGTTGGAGTAGCCGATCACTATAGCTATCCCCTTGAACTAGAGGTGTGGATTGAAACCAGACGAAATAGTAAGAGTTGGTGGTTACTGGAATCCGTCAGTGGAGACGAGTGTATCATTGACGCCTGAATTAGTTCTGGGTTGGGTTTTTGTGATGTTTGTCAGAAGTCTTATATGCCTGTTAGGATTGATGATCCATCCCAATGTGTAGGATGTTTAAAACGTGAAGGCTGCGGCTCTATTTTCTGGTGGCAAAGATTCCCTATATGCGGTGTATCTTGTTGAAAAGCAGGGTGTTGAGGTTGATCATCTTATAAGTTTGCTTCCAACTCTTCCTTGGCCTTCTCCTCATGCGGAGAATATGGAATCTTTGAAAATGTTAGCGGAGTCAATGGGGAAGCATCACCTAATTGTTGATTGTCGACAAAAGGGAGCTTTAGTTGAGGTACTCAAAAGCCTAAATGTTGACGCTTTGGTAGCTGGCGACATTGATGTTGAAGAGCATGTGACCGCTTTTGAGATTGTCTGTAAAAAGGCTGGTTTGAAGTTGCTTGAGCCCTTATACGGTAGAAGCACATTCGAGCTTTTCGATGAAATCTTTGATTCGGGATTCAAGGCGTTAATTACAGGTGTAAACTTGAAGGACTTGAGTGAGGAATGGCTGGGCTTTGTTATCAGTAAAGAGACTAGCGCAGAGTTTCTGTCAAAGATTGGAAATGTGGACCCTTTGGGTGAAAACGGCGAGTTTCATACTCTTGTTCTTGAGTGTCAACTCTACTCGAAAACGTTCAAGGTAGTGACTGCAGAGAGGAAGGATGGGATGGGTATGGCTTATCTTAATGTGTCGATTGTGTAAACTTTTTGTTTATTCTGGGTTTGTTGGAAATTCGTATCTCCTTTTTTTATGTGTTTGTTTTTATCAAAAGTTTTATATGTATATGGATGGATTATCCATCCAATGGGATGTATAACCAATGAAGAAAACCACCATTTATCTATTGACAACAATCATAATCATTGCCTTAGTTGTTTCAGTCTATGCTTATAACCTATATCAAGTCGAACCCCACACATTCGAGGGCGGCGACCTCGTCGATGATCTGGGCTACTCGTTGACTTTAACTTCGCCTCCAGAAAGGATCGTGTCATTGGCACCAAGCAACACTGAAATATTGTTTGCACTTGGAGCAGGTGATAAAGTTGTGGGCGTAACGGATGTCTGTGACTATCCTTACAATTTTGCGACTTGGGTCGAAGCTGGTAACATGACTAGCATTGGGAACTATTGGCAACCAGCAGTAGAACCCATTATTGCTCTTGATCCTGATCTTGTTTTTGCTGCTACTTCGAGTGAAGAAACTGCTGAGACTCTGCGAAGCCTTGGATACAATGTCTTGATAGTAGAACCAAAAACTATTAACGGTGTTCTTAGTGGCATCCAATTGATAGGCAGGGCAACTGGTAATGATATTAAAGCTGGTGAGTTGGTGAGTGAACTCAGGCAGAGAATAGATGCGGTCACCAACAGTGCATCGGAGGCAACTTCTATTCCAGCAGTATATCACGAAATTTGGGGACCCGATATCCAGAGTGCAGGTCCAGGAACATTCATTCATGAGTTGATAGCCTTAGCGGGTGGGCAAAACATTTTCCATGATGCAATTTCTTCTTTTCCTATTGTTAGCTCGGAAACTGTTATTGAAAGGAATCCTGACGTGATCATATTTCCTCACATGTATATGGGCACTCAATCTTGGGGAAGCTACGAAGATATAGCCAATAGACCCGGATGGAACGTTATAACTGCTATTCAGAACGACAACTTCCACATAATCGATGCAAGTATAATCTCTAGGTCTGGTCCAAGACTCATGGACGCATTAGAAATTATTGCGGAAATGATTCATCCGGAAATTTTTGGGTAAGCCTAAAATATTTCCCCTTTTTTATACAATAAATCATTTGTGAAATATCGATGAAGATTGACGCAGGAGAATCGCATTTAAGACGTGTCTCTCACTGGAAGTTATATTTTGTTTTACTAACCGGTATATTGTTGCTTGTTTTCATTTTTTCCCTTAACATAGGTTTTTCTCATATTCCCTTCGACAATATCTTGAAGATACTCGCAAAAAACGTTCCAATCTTAGGTGATTTTGTAGAATTCTCAGGTTTTTCAGAGGTTCAAGAATCAATAATTATTCACATTAGGTTGCCTCGAGTTCTGGGCGGAGCTTTGGTGGGTGTAGCCTTAGCGGTTGCGGGTGTGGCATATCAAGGAATCTTCAGAAATCCCATGGCAGACCCATACACTATAGGAGCTATGGGCGGGGCATCTTTCGGAGCAGCAGTTGCAATAGTTCTAGGTGTAGGAGTTGCCCTACTTGGAGTAAATACAGTACCCATTTTTGCCTTCATTGGTGCATTGTTGTCTGTTTTCCTAGTTTATGCCATTTCAAGAGAAGGCCCAAGAGTTCCTATCACAACCTTAATACTCTCCGGATTAACTGTAACCATTTTTTTTAATGCATTAGTTACATATTTGAAATTAATCGCCGGTGACAGACTTCATGCACTAACGTTTTGGATCATGGGCGGCTTTACGTACACCAACTGGACTGACGTATCAACTATCTTTCCCCTCGTCATTATTGGTACTATAGTCGTCTATCTCTATGCACGCGACCTGAACATCCTTGTTTTAGGGGAAGAGCAAGCCCAGCACTTAGGTGTTGAATTAGAGAAAGTAAAAAAGATATTATTGGCTGCGGGAGCCCTCATAACCGCTGCGGCTGTTTCTATTAGCGGTTTAATTGGTTTTGTAGGTTTGATAATCCCACATTTAACAAGAATCCTTATTGGTCCAGATCACCGTATTCTTCTCCCAACTTCAGCAATCGTAGGCGCTTCCTTCATGATGATCTGTGATGCCTTGGCACGAGTAATAATAGCTCCTACCGAGTTGCCTGTTGGTGTGATAACAGCCGTTACAGGCGGTCCGTTTTTTATATATCTCCTTCGTCGTAAGAGCCGAGGATATCAGTAAGGTGATAATGTTATGGTGAAGTTAACAATCGATGGCATTGACTGCTATTATGGGTCCGTTAATATTCTGGAGGATATTCAGTTTGCAGTTAAGAGCGGCGAATTTCTTGGAATTCTTGGTCCCAACGGTTCAGGAAAAACTACTTTGCTCAAAAGCATCAGCAGATTACTCAAGCCGCGAAAAGGAACGATCCTCATAGGTGATTTGAACATCTATAACATGAAAACCGTAGAAGTTGCAAAACAGTTGGCAGTGGTCCCGCAGACCACACCAGTAACATTCGATTTTACTTCTTTGGAGGTAGTTCTTATGGGGCGTAATCCCCATATGGCTCGGTTCGCGATGGAAAGCAAAGCGGACATGGCTATAGCAAAGAATTCCATGAAATTAACCAATACTTGGGATTTCGCCGACAGACCTGTAACCGAACTTAGCGGTGGAGAAAGGCAACGCGTGATAATTGCGCGTGCCCTGACTCAGGAACCCAAAATTCTTTTGTTAGACGAACCAACAACCCATTTGGACATCAGTAACCAGCTGGAAATAATGGACCTCATCAAGCATTTGTGTAAAACAAAGAAGTTGTTGATAGTTGCGGTTTTTCATGACTTCAATTTGGCTGCACGATACTGTGATTCTATAATTCTTTTGAAGGAAGGCAAGATTGTTGCTGCCGGTAAATCCTATGAGACTCTAACAAGCGAAAACGTCAAAAAAGTTTTCAGTGTTGACACTATTGTGAAGAAACATCCTATTACTGGTTATCTTCATGTGATTCCCATCTCACGACCCATAAATCTGATTCAGAAGAGCCTTATTGTTCATATTATATCTGGAGGTGGTACAGGTAGCCCCGTGATGAAGGCCCTGCTGGATGAAGGTTATCGTGTTACTGCTGGGGTTCTCAACCTTTTAGACACAGATCAGGAAACTGCCCAACTGTTGTCGATTCCAACAACAAACGAGGCTCCATTTTCCCCGATAACAGATGAAGCATACAAAGCAAACCTACAGCTGATGAGTAAAGCTAATGTTCTTGTGATAACGCCGACCCAGTTTGGAGGTGGCAACCTTCGTAACCTAGAAGCTGCAGAAACGGTATTGGAGACTGGAATACCCACAATACTCCTAGATGATGGCCTAATAGCTGAGAGAGATTTCACCAACGGAAAAGCCACAGAACACTTGAAAAGACTCAAAAGCAAAGGTGCATCAACCGTGAAGAGCATCAGCGAACTAGTAAATTTCATCAACAACTTAGAAACCAAAAACAACAAACAGAACAATCAAACAGTACACCCATAATTTGGTGACTCAGTCATTTTCTTGAAAAATTAGATACTTTTTTATTCATTCTATAGACTCTTAACAATTGTCCAATGGTGAGTATTGTGAGACAAACTGGACCCTTGTTTATTTTACCTTGGAGATGCACACAAGCCTGCACCAGCAGTTGCTTGCACTGCGGTTTTGCATCAACTCCCGTAGCTTCAGACGCGTTGGGAACAAAAAAAACCAAGCATATTATCGATCAAATATATGATTTTGGCGCAACCTTTCTAGGAATAAGCGGTGGCGAGCCTCTTCAACGAAAAGACCTCCCAGAACTAATAGAGTACGCCAAAAAAGTGGGCTTGAATGTCAGTCTCATTACCAACGGCTCTTTTGTTGGCGACAAATTTTTTGATACCCTAGCTAAGCATGGAGTTCGTGTCTCAGTAAGTATTGATGGATCAGAAGAAATCAATGATGCAATACGCGGAAAGGGTGCATACGAAAAAGCCATTTCAACAATAGAGAAGGCGTCCAAAGCAGGATTGCTGGACTGTCTTGTAGCTACCCTTGCAAACGTCGACTCGGAGCGAAATAACGTTAACTCCTTGGATATGGAACACATCATCAAACTAGCTGAAGCTAATGGTGCTCGTTGGGTAGTGATTCACGGATTTGTTCCCTTCAACAGCACAAAGGAGCACCTGGCCAAGAATCCCTCCCCGCAACAGTACGAAAGAATCTGGAACGAGGTTTACGATTTAAGTATGAAATATAAGGGGAAACCTGAGGTCAACGTTTATTGTCCCTTTTATGCACGAGTTGCTAAACAGCGGGGAATGCCAAACTTTGATGATTGGTTCAAGAACTTTTTCCTTGGAAAATGCGCCATCGCAGGAAAATATATGAGTGTAATCGAAAATGGGGATGTAATACCCTGCAGCTTCAATGATCGTATCAAACTGGGAAACATTGAGGACAAGTCTCTAAATCAACTCTGGGGAGAACTACAAAAATCAGAACTTGCTCTGAAGCTCGGAGACAAAGGCAACTTGAAGGGGAAATGTGGCGTATGCGAATATAAAGAAATTTGTGGTGGATGCAGAACAAGAGCAGAAATGTATACTGGAGACATCTTTGAGTCTGATCCATCATGTGGATATGTTCCAAAAAGTCTACGTGAACAATAACACATAAGACATCAAGTCTAGCCAACTACCTTTTTGTTGTATATACTGTAATTCTACCGTTGTCATAAAGTCTGTCTAAATCTGGAGAAACCTCCCTTTCTGAGAGAACTTGTTGCGGTTGTGTGTCAACAACCACCAATTTGATGTCGTACTCTTCAATGTATGTAGGAAAGTCTATCTGTTCAATATCCAGTTTGGCGGTTGAATCATATTCCTGTATAAATTCTGAGGCTTCAAACTGTTTTATGCCTTCAAAATCAGAGTTGCAAAGAAGCGTCGAAAATGAAACCTCTTGTTTCATTCCATCCTCCAAATAGCCTAATTCGTATCTGACCGTTAATAGGTCAATTAATTTATTTTCCAGAGCACCGATGGTAAAAAAATTGGGTGTATCATGGAAATCGAAAACTCCGAGTATTTGATTGTTTGAATCAAGTATCGCTATAACGTTTCCCTCTACCCTGTCAAAATCGTCCTCTATTACCACCCATTCTCTTTCTTCGTTAACGTATGTGGCCTTATCCCATGGATTTTGCCATTCAAGAACTCCCGGAACAAGTGCTTTCTTAAAATCAAAGGAAAGATCCATAAAATTGCCGAATTCCAATTTGACGTTTGCCAAGTTTTTGTGAGCTTCGATCAACCAATTTATATCAACTACAGAACTGTTACTTGAAAACGTGACAGTCTTCGTGACCTTGAATAGTTCATGACTATATTCTGAAATCAACTGAGTCTTTTCCGGGGTGGTAATTGTCCAGTAAATGTTTTGGTCAGTTTCAGAGAGTGGGATCTCTCTCCATCTGCCGAATGGATCAATATGAATCACGGTTGCTTTCTCGTTTGGAATGCTAATGCCTCTATTCCAAATGTTGTGAATTGCTACATACATTTCTAGCCCAGGATTTGGGCTTGCTGAAGTGTATTCTTGAATAAGTGTGCGTGTGTTGTGCATCTCATAGAAGCCATACAATACTGATTCGGCAATTGCGTTTCTATAATACTGGGGGTCTGTCTCTTGAATTGTTTCACGTTCTGAAAGGATATTGAGCCAAGACCCTGGGCTTCTTGATGATACCACTCTTCCCTCTGGGGATGAATACTGTTTTATCCAAAGAGCCGAATTGTAGCTAGATATTGACGATCTTTCATAGAATTCTGGATAGGTTTCTGTTCTTTGGAGAAAGAAAGTGCCTTGTAGAATGAATAAAGAAACGATTGATACCAAAGCAAAAACTTTGGTAACTTTTAGAATTATTTGTTTTCCTTTGATGTTTTGGGATATTATTGTTTCAAAAATCGCGGGTATTTTTGTTAGACTATATGTTAAGATTCCTGCAAGAATTGCCAATGGTGTGGCGAAAAAGTATACGAAACGGATGTAGGGCAAGTAAAAACCAAAAATGTATGATTGAGACAAAAGGAATGGAATTGATATCCATGTAAATATTAATATTGATGCTGTCAAGTTTTTCTTTTTTTTCAGTAAGATTATTGTTAAGGGTATTCCTAATAATGCTATGTATAATGATGCCCCAAAGTTGTTTCTGATTAATGCATCAAGTCCTACTTCGGGGATATTGTAGACGGTCTCTGTCATAGTAAAAAATAGATGTTCTATAATCCTGTTGGAATATTCAATAATCAATCTTGCGTACCATGCTAGTAGTGCCAAGCCGCCACCAACAATTATTCCAAAAAATACTAGGATCTTTCTTTTTTTGCTGCTTGTTTTGGTGACTAGAAATGCGGGAATAAACATCAGAACAAAAACGAATGTGGCAAGTTGATGTGATAATACGATTGTGAATGATCCTATAAATAGGAAGAATGTTTTCTGGTAAACGTGCATATCTTTGTTTAGGATGTAAAAAATGAATGCTATGTATGCCAAGCCTAGAAAGTTTGCGTAGCCTCCCCAGAAAATCATTTCAGAAAGTGGAACGGAAAGAATTACGAAAACGGATGCTGTAACTCCGATACCTATTCCAAATAATTTTTTGCATAGCAAGTAGGTGGATAGTAGGATTAGAACATTGAGGGTTGCGATTAGCATTTTTAGAATGAATGCTGCAGCAATGACATCTAGGGTTCCTGCGAGAATTTGGAGTATTGCTAATAATGTGTGGAACAGGGGTGGATACCATGGGACTGTGCTGTATGTGACTTTTTGGTCGATTACAATTGTTGCTGATTTTCCAAGGTGTACGGCGGGGTCGTTTCCTGGGAGTATTCCTGCGGATGACATTTGGTGAACTGTGATAATAAATAGTATTGATGCGGCGATTATGATAAAAACCAGTTCAATAGTTGACAGTTTTATTTTTTGCACCAATTGTCCTCCAAGTTGTTGGGAGTCAGGAGTACATGATTAATGAGGTTGCCCTAATTAAAATATCAGTTTTCCCGCGGATTTGGAATATTTACCTAAACTATTTTGCTGGTTCTAAACTTGAAATGTTTCTTTACTGGATTATATCGGGATTCGAAAATAATTCTATTTTCTGAGCATTTTTGTGTAGGAAGCTTTCCTTTTAAGATGTGGCGTCTCTTGCCTCTTAAGGTTGAAGTCATGAAGCATCTGTTCTGTGATTGTTGCGGAGATACTGTCGTTGCAGTGTATCCATGTAAATTTGTTTTTCATGACGGTTTAACCTCTGAGTTTAATATTTGCATAGATTGTATGGAAACTGGAACTCTGGAAATAAACCTCAAACGAAAGAGGATGGTTTCCAAAATTCTTTTTAGATTATCAAAAAACCGCAAAAGAGCGCAGACGCAGTAGGTGTTCAATAAGTAGAACACTCTGTTCTAATCCATGGAACTAAATTTCGCTCTAACCTAGAATAATACGGTTAATGGGTGAGTGAGGGTACTGTATTCAATAAAACATGTGACTGTCAACGAGTTGGATAAGCTAATTGAGACTATTGTACATGTGAACACGAAAAGCTGCTATTCATAGACGTAGTTCACTTTGTTATTTGAAAAACCTTGGCGTTTCTGTTGTTGAATACGATTTGTAAGTTTGGTTTTCCAAGAAATTCAAATGGACCTGGACCTTTTGGTCTCTGCGTAGCACATACGAAACACTATGTTTCTCTATCGTTTCATCGTAATCTTATACGAATAACTGGTCTGTGGTTCTGTTTCTGAATGAGAAGCTGAAGGGGTACGTATACTTGATTGTTTACGAAACGTTAGAAACCATGATCCTTTGGTCAACTTACAGATAGAAAAGGAAAACAACAATTAACCTCATCTCGTCTTTAACTGTAAAATTATAGTTTATCCTATAATACTGCCTAGAGCTTGAGTAAGTTGAGAAGATCCCTCAGGATTTCGTCAATCGTAGTCATTTTTGCAGGCGTCAGTTTACTGTTTGTTCTATATACAACCTAAAGCAAACAGAGAATAAGCGCCTTTTTTCTATTCTAAAACTTCAACCTAATTAACTTTAAAAATAACTATGCTGTCGTTTTGAAACACTTCGGTATAATGTTCAGAGTCAATACGAAACAGGTCAATCGCTTGATACCTGTTTATGAGGATATAATCAATGTGTAGATATTCGATCAAGTCATATGAATTGTAAACGGTGAAGGTTTGATTGTCATTTGTCTTTTCGGTGGGGGATTCTATGAAGGGGGATACTATGAATATCCTAATGTGAACATAAAGATTGTCTTGCAACGGATCGGGTTCGAAGTAGTAAGATGGAACAGGCGCGGATTCTTTTGTATTTTCGAACCAGACTGTATATCGGTTAAGATTACCGTTGGTTTTTATTACCTCAATTTGGACTCGTGTATCTTCGTTGGGTGATGCTTGAGAAAGGGAAACACCATGATTTTCTAATACTTCACAATCTTCCAATGATGTGTCAAACAATGCCCATAGATTGACCTTGAACATCGTCAGCGTAGAGTTTTTGGGCAATATTTGAAAGATGACATCCACAGATGATTTCTCTTCACTAATTATTACGCTTCTATTGATTTCAATATAAGGTTGCTCGTAAGTAATAGTAAAGTTTGCCGACGTTTCATCATATTCGATGCTTGAAGTCCTATTTTCAGAATAGAAGGGGGCTGGGAGTAACCATTCTTCGTTTTCGAATGGGACGTTGGGAAGATAACTAACGTAGATTTCGAAATATTGAATATTCCTGTTAGGTGTAGCAAACACCATGTTAACGGAGCTGGTTTCTCCGCTTTTCAGACTCAACTCGTAGCTGCCCCGAAATGGATTGCCTCGTTGAAACGTCGGTTCAATGTCTCCTTGGTCATTATACAGGTATACATCTATACCTACGGAAGAATCGCTAATACCTTCTTGCGAGAATTGAATAATTTCTTCTATTCTGTAGTCATTCCTGATTGTGGCGTTAATTACAACTGCAGGAACACCTATAAAATCTTCCTCGCCGCTATCTTCCGTAAAGCTTACGTTGGAATAAGCATAACTTAGAGAGGCTGATTCAAGAAAGATATTGGTTGGTTTATTATTATTGTTTTGAACGTATGGTGGCCAAGATAAATAGTGTGGACCAATTGTAATAGTATCAGATGGTACCGCATCAAATTGCGTGTTGATCTCTTGAGATGACGTTAGGTTATTGTTTGTGGAGTAAAACAATTGATGTTGTTTATCGTTTAAGGTAAGCTTGTCTTGATAATCATTATCAATAAAAGCGGCGATCTTTGGGTTTGTGGTGCTTGAAGGATAAGCCTCGGTTACACTAAGGTTGTATTCGGCAGAATAAGTTCCTGCGAAAATTCGATTGGCGATTCGGATTTCGTCTCGCTCAAGTTGGTAAGAGTAGTAATTGAGATCTCCTGAGAATACACATAATCGTTTAGAGTATCCTTCGATCCACCAGCCGTATGAATTGCCTCCGCCACCTATTGTCCCTTTTGGATGCCCAGATGTTGCTATTGTGGCATTCGGGGCGGTGTTATCTTTGATCCATCTTAATGCTTCGATTTCGTCATTATAGATGAACTGGTAGCTTTCTGGTGCTGAAGTGTGTTCTCTATCGTTCTGATAATAATGGCGAATCGTCATTACTGGGATCTGGAAACCGATTATAGCTATGAAACAAACAACAATCAGGTAAATGGTCATCCTTGAATTTTTAACGTTCTTGTAAGCATGTATAATGATGTTCTCTTTGATGTTATCATAAAGCCAGACGATATCGAAAAACAGGTCTCTTAAGTAGATACCGAAACACAAAATCAGGGGGATGGGCAGAAAATAGAGCCATCGGAAAAGGTGTCCAGTAACCAAAGATAGAAGAAATGGCGAAAGGGAAAGACTGCAGAGAATCAGTCCATTATTTTTGTGCTCCTCCTTAACGTATTTAGACAGAGCAAAGAGGCCTAGTCCAAATACAATTGTAACAGCAAAGAAATCCCAAAATTCCACTATTCCCCATAAGCTGCTAAGGGATATTTGTGGTATTGAAAAAAGGGTATTTTCCCCTATCTCATTCGAAGAGTTCTGAAAAAAACTAAGGTAAAAAGAAAAGTATGGTAAGCTAAATACTACGGTAACTATAGTCATAAGAAATAAACTTTTTATTCGGACTTTGCTAATTCGCTTATGCGTTAACGTTGTAGCTATGAAGAAGATGAATAACGAAAACAATAAATAAATTGCTACAAGAATGTGCGTGCCTACAACTAAGCTGAAGAAGAAACCTGAAAGTAGTAAGTTCTTTTTTGAAGGTTCTTCCATTAAATCGACGAAAAAGAATAAAGTGAGTAGCATAAAAGAAAAACCTAGAAAGTTGGGGGTACCTCCCCAAGAAATCATCTCAAAATTACTTATGAATAATACAAGAAGCCATGTACAAATCAAGGAGGCAAGACGACTGCCTGAGAGTCTTCTTGCAAGAAGAAAAAATGGAATAGTGATTACTGAAAAGACCAATGAGGCCACAATTTTCAATGCAGTAAACTCTTCAAAAATTCTAAGGATCATATCAAGCAGGACGAAAAAAATGGGGTTATGTCGAAGCCCCCATCCTCTTAAGTCGTTTCCGCGCAAAATTTCTACTTGTGTAAGGTAATTCCCATAATCAGAACCAGGCGGAGCCTTATTGACAAGCCCAACATAATAAAGAACAAAGGAAACGATGAATATTAGTAACAACATCAGAATCAAAGGAAGATATGAAGACAAACGCTTATTTGCCAACATTATTCATTACCAAACCAAAAAAGTCTTCCACATGATTTGTGATGATATCCCAGTCGTATTTTTTTGCATAGTTTACAGCGTTAACGCTCAGTTCCTTCCACTGTTCTTCATTACTATGCAGTTGAGTAATTGCTGCGGCAATCGAAATCTCACTCGGTTCTACCATAAGGCCGCATTTGAAACCGCACAATTCCTTTACGGCGTTTTCTGAATAGTTTAACGTAACAAAGGGTACACCAGCCGCCATAGCCTCCAAGACTACAATACCTGAACCCTCTCTCTCGCTTGGTGAAACAAAAAGCCAAGCACTTTTCAATAGATCAATCATCTGGTTTTCAGGCAAAAATCCATGAATAAAACAATCCTTGATGCCCGCAGCCCAGTTTCTTACTGAGTGAAGTTCTGAACCAGAACCGATAACATGTAACTCAGCCGTAGGTATTTTCTTTTTAACTTCACGAAAAGCGTCAACTAACAACTTTACATGTTTATGAGAAACGATACGGCCGACGTAGACGATACGCCCCCATACCTTAGTACGTGAAGTGCTAAACTTTACGAAGTTGACCCCATTGGGAATCACGACCACTTTTGAGGGTTTGATCTTTAGAAGATTCGATAGTCTTTGTCTTGTAAATTCTGAAACAGCAACATGGTAGTCACCAACATTCTTTAGCAGTTTCTGCATCAAAGTTACTTTTAGAAAATTGGTCCAAACCTCACACCACTCTTGAATTAGTGGACTGGCTACAGGTTTTGCACACAAAGAGTGAAGAATTGGCCACTGATTAGAATAATAAAGATCGAAATCTGAGCCTAGCAATCGCATTAACGACGACGCTGAATATTTCACAATGCCTCCAAAAGAACGAAATCCATCAGCTGAAACATAATTTCGAGAATATGCATACCGATGCACAATTATTCCGTTTACTTCTTCTTCTTTAGGCAAATTTTCATCGTATTGAATGGTAAAAACATGGATTTCATGCCCTCTGGTAGCTAACCTGCGCCCAATTTCCATATGCCTTGTCTCACATCCGCCTATGTGAGGATGGAAAAACTCGGTCAGATAAGCTATTTTCAGGTTCCGCACAGCAATATACATCCAATCTTTGAAGCCCAATTTCTTTTCGCGTAAACAGGAACAATAGTATCGCTCATGATTATTTGATCTCCTGCTTGTAGAACCCACCATCAGGCAACATTTGTTCTATAATTGACTTCTCTAAAGAAATTATCTCTAAAAAGATTATCTATAGATCCATTACCAGCAATCATACCAATAACCTCCGAAGGCAATCTCTGATAAGACTTTGCGTAGAATACCTTATTCAAAGTCTGATTACCCTTGCACTCAACATTCACTTTCAAAGGCTCCCGAAAAATAAAAGAATCCTCCTTGTTAGCACAACCTTCTGGTAGAACATTGAATTCATATTCAGTCATACAATCACAACTTTCTGAATGCCAAGGATGTTTCAACTTAGAATTGGATAAAGCCAGAGTATACTTGAACGTGATATATTTTATTTTCAGTTCCTATTCTAGATATGATAGGGATAGTTTGTGGTTACCTTTACTTGTCTAGAATAGACGAATTTCAGTTTCCAAATCCCTCTTAGGCTTCATAGAATAGGTCATTTTACTACTTGAAAAATGGCAACGTTTCCGCTGTTGAATACGAACCGAAAATTGGGATCTTCAGAGAACTTCAAATAGGCTTCTTGGTTTCTGCAAACCACAAATGAAACTTTATATTTTTCAATCATTTCTTTGTAATCCCAGAAAAATAATGGCCCGTCAGTTTCTGTTTTTTGGGGATTTGTTAGGAATTCAATATATGTGTGTTCTATGTCTTCCGACCCGTTTAGGTCTTGGGCGTCAAACACCCCAATCAACATTTTGATATTTTGAGTTCTCTTTCTTGGATCTCCAAAAAGCATCTCGACTCTTTCTGGTTTCGTTTCGTTCTTAATATATCCGGGGAGATCTTTTGGAAAGATTACCTGCCCACACAATTTATTCCTCCAATAGTAAACTCCTAAATACGAATTCGACTCACCATGTTTAATGATACCTTCTATTTCTCTAACAAATATTGGAAAATAGATGTTGTAGAGGTTAATTTGAGAATTCTTGACCTCTATATCATACGACAGTTCAGCAAATCTTACTCCCCGTTTTATCACCAATGTTCTATTAACCCTGAACAATTCATCTTCATATTGTACCAAAAATGTGGCAGAATTTTCATTATTAATTATCGTAGGTGTTCCAACCCTTTCCATTTCTGCAATTTTTCTGGTTCCATTAATTTCAGTTCCCTGAGTGGATATTAGATACCAAAATTCAATCCACTCTTCTTGTATATTAAATATTGAAAAGGATTCCCCATCCCCCAGTTCTATTCTAAATTCTATGCCTTTATCCGAAACATTTCCGTAATTCTCTCCAACTGAAATTAAGTTATTATCAAAATAGTACAAGAAGTTTTTTTCAAGAATAACCTGTGCTGCTCGGGCAACTTCCAGTTCGTGGGAATATATTAGAAATTCTAAGCCCGCAGCGCTCATGGTTGGTCTTTCGCCGATTCCTCCAAGCCACCATCCATAGGTGTGTTCTGCTACTAGAACAGACTCTTCTGGGGTATTGTTTCTGATCCATTCGAGTGTTGCGTTTTCTGGCTCATACATTGTTGTGTAGAAGTTTGCTCTTTGTAAAGCATCGTTTGGAAAGATTGACCCTATCGAAAGGATGATGAAAATGAATATACTTGCAGAAAATGTTGTTATTGGGAGAGTTTTTTTGATGCGGTTCCACTTGATTCTTGGGACTTTCTTGATAGCTATTGCAGTGTATCGGAAAATGTAGAGTAGCCCTGCTGAGATTATTATGATTAGTGGGAAATCGAAAAAATACATGAATCTTGAATAGTCAATGATTACTCCAAACAGGTAAGCCTGAGTCATAACTATTGGAACAAGAAACCACGCAATCAAAAGAAGGCTCTGGCTGTCAAACATTTTTTTTCTTGATGCTTTAAACATAAACAATGCTGGAATAACAACAATCACTAACAGTAAAATTGCATTATCAACAGTGCGGTTTGCAAGTATGATGTTTCGGTTATCAAGTCCTCCCGTTGCTGCCCCTTCAGATGATGCACCAATATAGAAACTAAAGACCCTAAGTATCCATGGCGACGCAGTTACTACACCTGCACATACAGAAACCACAAAAAAACGAAGCAGACTCTTTATTTGCATGTCTTCTTTTTTCTTCCATTTTCCTATCAGCAACAAAACAAGGTAGAATCCCAAGATTGGAAAAACAACAAACAAACTAAATGTATGGGTTATAATTAGACTCCCAAAAAGAAGTGCCCCTACAAGTAAGTGACTAAGTTTTGGTTTGTTTGCATATTTGAAGAACAGATAAAAAATTGTTACGATTAGCGAAAGGGATACAATGTTTGTGTATCCACCCCAGCTTATCATCTCAATACTTAACATTGAAACTGTTGCAAAAAATGCTGCAAGTAAACCTGCATTGCTGTTATTCCAGATTTTCTTTGAGACAAGATATGCGAGAAATACTATGACTGAGCTGTAGAATGCAGCTGTGATTAGTTCTGCAAGTATCAGATCCATTCCGCTAAGGAGTATTAAGGTGGTTACGAAAAAGTGGAATCCTGGTGGTGTTGCGAGTGTTTCACCTCCCATGTGATACGGGTTCCAGTTTGGTAATTCTCCTTTTTCGAGCATGAGGTTTATAATGCTGCCGTGAAAGCCAATGTCAGAACTTGGGGGATAGGGATTATGAAAGATAACTGCTGCTCTAAACAAGAAAGAAAAAGCGAATATTACCAAAAGCAGCACGGTTTTCTTATCTCTCGTTGTAAACCACCATCCCAATAAATACGACTACCCTTTTCTTGTTGAATACAATTTATTGCTTTCCTAAGAACATAAACCCGTTTCAATATGCATATTACGCGGTTATTAATACTGCATTATTGAAAATAACATTTTTTCTGAAGAACTCTTTTCCATTCTTATTACACTCAAAATTAGTAATACCGAATATAGGTAGATCGTTTATTGTTATCAAATTTGTTCTTTACGGGACCAAACCTATACCCAAGGTCAAGGTTTCTTTAGAAAAACACGTTTAAGGAAGCATCATAAAACATATTTTGGGGAAATTAATGCGTTATAAAAGGCTATTTCTTCTAATCATATTAATTTCTGTTTTACTTAGTTTTTTTTTACTTTATTTGGTTGGAGTATTCTTAGAAAATGGGATCCAAACAAATAGAGACACAAGTATGGATGCCGCTGGTTCGGTGATTGAAACGTCTGATGGAGGATACGCCATAGCTGGTCTTACACAAACCGTAGGTACTGAAGATGGTGATTTTTGGTTGATCAAAACTGACAAAGATGGAAATGAAGAATGGAACCGGACATATGGAGGAGAAAAGTTTGAAACAGCCCATTCATTGGTTGAGACATCAGATGGAGGATATGCCTTAGCTGGAGATACACAATCCTTTGGTGCTGGAGATAGTGATTATTGGTTAGTCAAAACTGACGAAAATGGAAATGAAGAATGGAACCAGACATATGATAAAGGAGCCGATGAGAGAGCTCGTTCGTTGGTTGAGGCATCTGATGGCGGATACGTATTAGCTGGTGATATAAGTTATTCCAGTGTTGATCTTGATTATGGATGGTATGAAGCTTGGCTGGTTAAGACTGATGAAAATGGGAATATGGAATGGGATCGGACATACGGAAGAGAAGGTTTTGATGGTGCTTACGGGTTGGTTGAGGCCTCCGATGGAGGATATGTCTTAGCGGGCTTCACACAAATGATTTGGGGTGATGGATGGAATAATTTTTGGTTAGTAAAGACTGACCCAAACGGGAATTCGGATTGGAGCAAAACATATGGAGGAGATAGACCTCAAAATGCATACGGGTTGGTTGAAGCGTCTGATGGAGGATATGTCTTGGTTGGTTTCACAGACTTTTCTGATGCTGAACGGTCAGCTTTTTGGTTGGTTAAGACTGACAAAGATGGTGATATGGTGTGGAACCAGACATTCAGAGGAAATTATGATTATGCTTGGGATTTGGTAGAGGTGCCTGATGGAGGATATGCCTTAGTTGGACGTACAGACTATGTTGACCCCGAAGGTTATGATGTTGTGTTGATTAAGACCAACCAAAATGGAAATGTGGAATGGACAAAGACATACGGGGTAAGTGAAATGTCTGAAGAGGCTTATTCGTTGGTTTTGACATCTGATGGAGGCTTCATTATGGCAGGATATACATGTTCTTCGGGTTATGAATACCCCGATTTTTGGTTGACTAAAACTGATGCAAATGGAAATATGCAGTGGAACAGGATATATGGGTAAACAAGCAGTAATACTGCTAAATCGTTGGTTTAGACGAGTAGAGAATGAAGAGACTTGGGTTGCCTTTTTGAATAGCTTGTCTGAAAAGCAAAATCGCCGTGAATAGGTATTGTTATTTCAATTTAGAACAAAAAACTCCACCAAAACGTTATAAACCTCAGATTCAAACATCAATTTTGCCTTGAAACCAAACGGTTAGGGAAAATAAAAGTGAATAAAAATTCTATAAAAGAAAATTTGTGGAAAATCGGCGCACTAATAATCATCCTTGGCGGTTCCCTTCTCGGCTTGTTTATGTTGAGCAATGAAGGATATTATTTCTTTAATTTTCAGCACCTTTACACGGGGGGCTTTCTCATTATGGGATTTATTTTTTTGTTTTTCGGTTTTATATTAACTATAATCTGTTTAGATCAATATGAAGAATCAGAGATTAAACAGGATAACACGACCAAAATAAGAGTAGTGTTAACCGTGGTAACTATTCTTCACTTGATTTTAATTGGATACTTGATGTCAATCGATCATGAATGGACAGTTTTACCATTAATTACAGACGATCAATCATTCGCTTTCTATTATGGATTCAGTATTTCGAGTAATGGCGTATTCTTTGTATCTCTGTTTTTATTCGGTATTTTTGTTCTTCCTTTCATTTTTGCCGAAACAGGATTTTTGGATGATTCTCCTAATGAACAAGTCCATAATTTAGAGGAGGAAAGTTACACAATTGAAGAAACCGAAGAGAGTTTTGATCGATTTGTCGCGTTTCTAAAAAATCGATTTGTTCCATTAAAGAGAATAAAAAAATTCAAGAATTATACCCTTCAAATCAAGAATTATACATTACCCCTTGCGATAACTTTTACAATCCTAGGAAGCTTTTTAGTAATATTACCATCCTTTATTTTTATTGACGGACCACGGGTTAGGATCCATGAAACAGGAAAATTTTTCACTAAATACTATAGGGGGTTCCTTCGCGGTCAACTCCTATTTATTGGAATATTATTGATAGTAGGTTTTACGTTGATTATTCATTATATTCGTCGTCGACACTCAGAAAATTAAGAATTATTATGCGCACATTATGAGAATGTACCAGGAAATTAAGAAGAATCTAAGATGAGGTAAACCTAAGTGATAATATAAACTTCCATCTTTTTTCTAGAGTTAAATTGTACCCCCCAAACCCACAACGTTTTCAACAAATCCAAATGAAGGCTACAGGAACTGTGAAAATGTTAAGGAAAAGCTAAATTACTTTAGCGTTAATTTTACGATAAATCAGCATTTACTGAGGCTTACTGATGAAAAAGTTCCCTAAAAAATTCAATTTACTTTTAATCGAGGAGAAGTGGCAAAAGAACTGGGAAGAAATGGGCATCTATCGATTTGATAGAAAGGACACCCGCCCAGCCTTTACTATAGATACACCTCCTCCTTATCCTTCTGGCAACTTTCACATGGGAAACGTCCTAAACTGGACATATATAGATACCCTAGCTCGCTATAAGCGGATGCGAGGCTACAACGTATTATTCCCTCAAGGCTGGGACTGCCACGGACTTCCAACAGAAGTTAGAACCGAAGAAATACACAAAATCAAAAAGACAGACGTGCCACCCGCAGAATTCGTTAAACTCTGCAAACAAGTCATAAACAAATACATAGGCATTATGAAACAAGCCATAATGCGTCTGGGTTGCTCCATAGACTGGACAACAGAATACAAAACCATGAATCCAATCTACTGGAAAAACACCCAACTATCATTCATACAACTCCACAAAAAAGACCTAATCTACAAAGGAACACACCCTATCAGTTGGTGTACAAGCTGCGAAACAGCAATTGCAGACGCAGAAGTCGAACACGAACAAAAGGAAGGTATCCTTCATTACATCAAATTCAGACTAGAAGACAATAGTCACCTGCTAATAGCTACTAGCAGACCAGAACTATTGCCCGCCTGCGTAACCGTAGCCGTTAATCCAAAAGATAATCGTTACAAAAAATTCATCGGAAGAAACATTATTGTTCCAATAACAGACCACCAAGTCAAAATAATTTCTGACCGAAGTGTAGACCCAGACTTTGGAACAGGTGTTCTAATGATATGCACCTACGGAGACAAGGCAGACGTAAAAGCCGTAACCACACACAAACTCCTCACCATAGTACTAATAGACGAGAAAGGAAAAATGAACGAAAACGCAGGAAAATACGCAGGACTAACCGCTAAACAAGCAAGAAAAGCTATTGTAGCAGACCTGAAAGAATCAGATCTTCTAGAAAAGATAGAGCCCCTTAGTCACGAAATTGGAACCTGCTGGAGATGTAAAACCCCAATCGAAATACTAGAACATGAACAATGGTTCATGAAAACCCGCATCTTCACTGAGCTGGTCAAAAAGAACACTCTAGACGTTAAATGGTACCCAGATAATATGAAAAAACGTATGATAGACTGGACAAACAGCCTAGACTGGGACTGGGTAATTTCGCGCCAAAGAATCTTCGCCACTCCAATCCCCATATGGTACTGCACAAAATGTAACGAAATCATCATGGCAGAACCTGATTGGGTTCCCATAGACCCAAGAAACGAAGCCCCAAGAATTACAAAATGCCCAAAATGTGGCTCCAAGAATTTTATTCCCGAAACAGATGTGCTTGACACATGGTTCGATTCTTCTATAACTTGTGCAGTTCATGCAGGCTGGCCAGACAAACCAGATTGGAAAAAACTATACCCTGCAGATGTACATCCCTCAGGATACGACATTATCCGAACATGGGCATACTACCTGATGGTTCGTGGGCTTGCCCTCTTTGACGAGAAACCCTACAAGAACGTCCTCATCAACGGTATGGTTCTTGGAACAGATGGAAGAAAAATGAGCAAATCCTTGGGCAACTTCGTAGCCACGCCAGAGGTATTCCAGAAATATGGCGCTGACGCTCCCAGACAATGGGCAACAGGCGGAGGAGCAACAGGCTCAGACATACCCTTCAGATGGGAAGACGTTGAGTACGCATGGAGATTCCTGAGAAAACTCTGGAATGCTTCCAGATTCGCAGGAATGCACCTCAAAGATTATAACGCAAGCCAAAAACCAGCAAAACTGGAACTTATTGACCAGTGGTTACTATCCAAGATGGAGCAAGTTACACAAAAGGTAACCAAGGCTCTGGAAAGTTGCCAATTCAACATAGCCACTGACGAAATCAGAAAATTCACTTGGCATAACTTCTGCGATAACTACATCGAAGCCGTCAAACATCGGCTATATCAGCCCGAAACCTATGGTTTAGAAAAAAGAGAGGCTGCTCAATATACTCTATACACCGCAATCTACAGAATAATTCAGCTTCTTGCCCCAGTTTCTCCCCACATTACCGAAGAACTGTACCAGATAATGTTCGCGGACAAAAATAAACATGAAAGCATTCACATTTCCCAATGGCCTACAATAAATGAAGAATTGATTGATGAAAAGACCGAAAATCAAGGAGATCTTATTGTTGCTGTTATGGGAGAAATCCGTAGAGATAAAGCTGAGAACCAGAAACCCTTGAATATACCTATCCAGAAACTGACCCTATACTCAGAAGACAAAACAATAGCAGATATTTTATGTCAAGCAGAAGAGGACCTTGCCGGAACTTGCAAAATAGAAAAAATGGAAGTCATATCATCTAAGGGAGACGGACGAGAAGTTCAAGGTTACCCTGATGTTCGTTTTATTACAGATTATTAATTTGCGGCTTTGTAACGAAGAATCGCAGCCACTCCACCAAAAGACTTCTTTAGCATCTGTCCTTCTTCGGTATCTCCAGACAAAATTTCCACTTTTGTTCCAGCCACCTCAGCTGCCTCAGCTAATTCATCGATTAGCTCTTGTTTGTCAGTAACAGCGAGGGTTGGAACATTGCATTTTGGGCACGAACTTCCGTTTGTTTGTTGTTCAAATTCTGGAACTTGATGTATCTTCATGGTTTCTTGCATAGTGTAATTACAGGAACCACATTTCACGTTTTCCCGAATTAAGTCAAGATCCTCAGAAAGAAGAATCGTGTCGACAATTCCATTGTTTAGATGTTTTCGGACATCATCTTCACCGTATGTGGCTAAACCCGTGTCTTGACCTATTTCACGTAAAAACTTTTGCATGATCTTTTTTTCTTCAACGTAACGTATTCTTTGAAGAATATCCTTAGATCCCTCCAGAACCTCTTCTACTCCATGCTCATCTGTATATGCTGTATCGATTGTAGCTGCAATCTTCTCTTTCAACGTATAATGAAGATAGTTTCCTTTCTCAAAATCGAATTTTATCGGACCAGGACCCCCCAAAAGTATGCTCTTTAAGTTTTCAATAGGAAGAAAGATTTCATTAGCGTGTTCTCCAACACGTTTGAAGTACTCTTGCACTTTTGCCTGTCTTTGCCGGACAAACCTTTTAGCAGATTGACCTCCTGCCCTGAACTTTCCGGGAATACCCGAGGTGATATGCTTCACTATATCGAGATGTTTTCCTCTAACTGTAGCGAAGGATGCATGTGAGGAGTCTAAAACAATGATGCCATATGTTTCTTTTTCCTTCAAGAATTCTTGCAGGTGGTCAGTGTGAAATCGGGCATCACAACGATACAGGTAAACTTGAATGGGCTCCGGCGGAGAAATTATATACAATTCAATTTTTTCGCTTCCAGGGCCATTCTGGGGGATTGCTCCACAAAAGAGGACCAATCCGTTTTCTGGTACTCGCTTGAACAGCTTTACTCGTTGTGTAACCCTTGTTATAGCATCCTGAACGTTCTTTTTTGTAGTGTTAGATTTAATGTTTGAAGCTGTTCCGTACTCGTTGTTAAGCATGGCTACTACTTCGCTGATTTGGCGACCAGGTGGTACATATAGTGAGACAAGTTCTGTTCCTCTGCCTTCTCTAGCGGCTAGTCTCTCCAGATTCCGTTTTAGTCGAAAACGCAGAAGAGAAGAATGTTTGGCACTCAACGTTCATTACGCTCTTTAATTGTAGAACTTACCATTGTGGCATTGCTGATAAAAGTTATCTTTCCTGATTTCTGTGCAGTAACCCCGAAATGTTCACTCTGACTCGTTAGTTTTTAGCTGTTTTTAGGGGAAAACGAGAATACTATTGATTTAGCAGTAGATTGAAATTTAGTCAAAATGCTGGAGGATATGGAGGAAGTTCAGGCTCAGGCCAACCTGGTTTCGGAGGCGGCCAATAAACACTCCTTCTTTTTTATGTTTTATTTTCTTTATATCTTCAACTTTGTTTGGGTCTGCTGCGCCAGACTCTGATAGTTTCATACCAAAATATTGTTGTGCTTAATGACCCAAAAATCAAGGCAAATACACTATAAAAATTAAATTCTCTAAAATGGTAAATGAAAAAGATGAAAAGAACTGAAATCATCGTGGCGTATGTTACATGTCTAGGGATGAGTACGCTTCCAAATTTCATAAACTGTCTTAGAATACCTACGTCAACAACTTCTTTTAGATGATATTCACCTGTATTTTTTTCAACCAAACCTAAATCCATCAATTTGTCTAAATGGTAAACAGCCAATGCAGGACTTGAAAATCCTAAGTCTCTCTGAATTTGTCGAGGACCGACAAAATTTTTAGAGGACCGTAACAGATACCAGTAAACCCGTAAAGTATTCCCTTTTAGTTCATTTGATACTTTTACATTAGACACGTAATGAATTCTCCATGGGTTTACTGTCGTTGTAAATCAGAATTGTTTAACCATGTTCAAAAATAATATGAACAGAGAATCTTTATCGGAACTATAATCTTCTATTACTATTAATATCCAATCAATAAAAAAACATGAAAACGAAACTCTTACATACATGTTAACTCGGGGAACTTTTTTCCCTTCTTCTTTCTCGAAACTATGTTATTTTTTAGTTCTGTAGAATAATTGAATTCATGATTTCGTTAAATTATCTGCTTTGGAGTGTAGGAGCAAGATTATTCAAATCGAACTTAACTATCTGTGTGGACATAACTGATGTCTAGACTTGGTTAGGGAGGGAGGAAAAGGCTGTCAGCTCAAAGGTTAGTGTTTGTAGGTCATATATCTGTTGACAAAGTCGAAAACGTAAACGGAACACGGATTCAGCCCGGAGGCGCAGCTCTGTACGCGGCAATGGCAGCCAGAACCCTATCAAAAAACGTAACTTTAATCTCGGCTACTGGAAAAGACAACAAATTCCTAAATGTTGTTAATCTCTTTCCCTACAAGGACGTGAAAATTTATGACACACCCTCAACAAAGTTTCACATCAAATATGACTGTCGTTGGGAAGCCAATTATCTCAAAGCAGATCATGGTGCGGGTTCCAGAATAACCTCTCGCAGAATCTCAGAGAAGTGGCTTATGCACAAAAGTATTTTTCACATTTCGCCTATGCAGCCCTCAAAGGTTGCCAAAATATTAGACAAGATCAAAAAGAGGTCCCCAGAGAGTAAAGTTTCGGTTAACACGTGGATAGACTACATCCGAGAAGGGCGGAAGAACAGGAGAATTCTTAAGGAGATTGCGTTAAAGGCGGACTTTTTTATTGTAAATGATACGGAAGCTAAGGAGTTAGCCCAGACTAAATCACTATCTTCCGCGGTTAGACTTCTGAAAGCTAGAAAGTTGATTGTCACTTTAGGAAGTTTGGGTGCAATAATAAGTGGGGACGATGTCGGCCTGCAGAATATTCCCGCTTTAAATCTGGCGCCGGATAAGGTTGTTGACACTACCGGTGCTGGAGATGTGTGGTGTGGAGCTTTTCTAGCCACCTATAATCTTACTGAAGATTTCGTTAAGTCTGTAAGTGCAGCGTCCACCATTTCGCGTATTAAATGCTCTGATTGGGGCTTTAAGAGTCTCATTAATCTGCGTTTCAAGGAGCCTAATGATGTGATTGAGTTCGTTATGGGCTTGAAAGATGGAGGTATCCAGAAACGGATCTTTGATTACTTGAAAGAATAAACATATTTTATTTTCGGTACAATAGTCCATCCATATCATTGAAGCTAAGAATACGAGAAAAAGAAACCTTATTTAGTATATTTCGTCGCATAAGGTGTGTGGAGACGATTAGATGCCCATGGCCTATGTTTTAATTAACACAGAACCCAAACACATGGAGAACGTTGTATCAACTTTAGAGAAGCTTGATGCAGTTGTAGAAATATTTCCTGTTTACGGCGTTTATGATGTAGTAGCTAAAGTGCAAGCTGATACTATGGATAAACTTAAAGAGATTGTTACTTGGAAGGTTCGTAGCCTCGACGACGTCAGATCAACCATTACAATGCTGATCCTTGAAGACAAAAAGTAGAATTGATTTATAGTCCTGTCTTTTGTTTTAATCTAATTCAAAAAGAAGCGTGAATCACTATGAAACACGCTATAGTACTTTACTGGTCTAATACCGGAAACACCAAGAAAGTGGCCTTTGGAATAAAGGATGGCCTAGAGGCTGCCGGGGTAAATGTTTCTCTAATGAAAACAACCTAAGCAGACGACATAGACTACTTTGATTATGACTTGGTCTGTGTTGGAACTCCATCTATCCAGTGGCATCCACCCAAGCAAGTTTCAGAATTATTGCTCAAAAAATTTGAGCAATACAGAAAGGCGGGAAAAATCAAGACAGGCTCCCCAAAAGTTCCCAGAAAAAACGCACTAATGTTCTGCACATATTCAGGACCACACACTGGACTCGATGAAGCTATACCTGTAGGTAAATATATTGGGCAGTTCTTTGAACATCTTGGATTTACAGTATTGGATGAGTGGTATGTTCTTGGTGAGTTTTATGGCTCGGAGGAATGTAGCACAAAAGGTAGAATGGGTGACATCAGAGGAAAACCCACAAAAGAAGACCTGAAAAAAATAAGAATGGACGCCAAAAAATTAGCTTCCAAACTCTAAAACTCTATTTTTCGTTCTTTCCCTAATCAACGTTTAATTTTTATCCAAACTGAACGTCTCGACTAGCGTAGTTTGTATATTCGCTAGTAATCGCATGTAGAAAACGTTATTTGTTATTACAGTTTGACATTTACTGTTGTTTGAAGATTCATTTTGTTACAGGAAATCTTTTATCAAGATTAATTACATTTTTTCTTGAAGGTTCACCGATTGCCAAACCTTGTTTCTAAATGTGGAATAGATTGCGGTACATGCCCTTGGGGACCTTTCCCCAGAAAGGACATGACTGCCAAAGATTTTGAACAGTATAGAAACAATTGCAAAAAAATTCTAGGATACATGCCAATTAAGACACCATGTGCGGCATGCCAAACTCCGGATAAAAAAATCCCTAAGAAATTAAAGTTACCTAACCGAAAATGCCTGATTCGTCAATGTGTAGACAAAACTGGAGTTACAAACTGTGCTTATTGCTCTAAATTTCCATGTGACGCATTGAAAGCAACAGCAGGCACATGGAACCGTGAGAGAATTGAGCTAAATCTTGGTACACCAATTTCTGAAGAGGATTACAATTCATTTGTGAAACCATTCGAGGGATTAGATCGTTTAGTGACTATTCATGAATCACTAGAATCCACTGAGATTGTAGAACCTGCAAAAGTTACGGTATCCAAGACTAGAATCATCGACTTTCCAGAGAATCCGCCATTCAATTAAGATATTCTATCTTTTAAAACAGTTCACACTTTGCTGGCAAACTTAGAAAAATCTTCATTGGGACTGAAGGACACTGACACATTTGCACAACAGCACAAATTAATAAATCGAAAAGCGCACGTCTTTCGGTTTATCTGGATACTTGGAAATTACGGCGAATTCGAGAAAGATAAGATTACAAACCTTGTTGTTGATGCTAAAATGTATCTTGCCAACCGAGGTAATGAGAAGACGTTGGCGATTTGGTCTTTTGTTAATAAGGTTGTTATTAAAATTTTATCCGAATTTGGAGTTTGTTGCGAACGCGTTGTATCTAAGGGAGTGAAAATTGAAGATCTAACCACGGGCACAGGGTATCTTCGAAAAAAGGGGTGGGTCATGAGAATATCATTTGAAGAGAAAATTGGTAGTATGGATGCTCTCAAAGCACTACAAACTTACATAAGAAAATTAGACAAAAGGTATGGCTCAAGAGCGTTTATACGTTTCCGCAAAGTAGATATGAGGATTTTTTTGGATATTTGATATCCAAAAGGCTTTGAACGTCACTGTAAGTGGGTGGAGTTTTTTTATAAATCCTTTCTTAATATTCCTGTTACGATGAAAGTAAAATTTATAACGGCGTTATATTATTATTTTGTTTCACCTATAAGTGAAGAATATGGAATTGGTGTGTCTTCGTGAATTTCAAAGATAAGATCTTGCTGAAAATAATCTGGTCAATTTAATAGTTCATGTTTAATTGGTGATGAGATATTGAATGAAAAACCAAAAGTGTTAGTTCTACTCTCTGGAGGTTTAGATAGTACATTAGCTGTTAAATCAATGGTTGACCAAGACCTAAACGTAGAGGTAGCAATTTTTACAACCCCTTTTTGTCTTTGTGATAAATGTTCGGCAGAATCTACAGTGAAAAAGTTTGGAATCAAAGCTCATACATTTTTATTGGGTCAAGAATATTTGGATTTAATTGCCAATCCTCCTCGTGGATATGGCAGTCAAATGAATCCATGTATCGACTGTAGAATTATGATGCTGAGAAAAGCAAAAGAATTAGCCCAAAAACTAGGAGCTAAATGTGTTGTAACCGGGGAAGTTTTAGATCAAAGACCATTCTCTCAGACCAAAAGAGCAATGGAGCTTATCGAAAGGAAAGCGGGAATGGAGGGAAAGATTCTCAGACCTTTATCTGCAAAACTTCTACCTGAAACAGAGTTCGAAAAAAGTGGACAAGTGAATAGAGAAAAACTGCATTCAATCCAAGGTCGGAGACGATTGCCACAAATGAATTTAGCCAAGGAATGGGGGGTAAAAGATTATCCATGTCCCTCAGGCGGATGTTTACTAACTGATCCTAGGTTTGCTGAAAAACTTAAGGATTTATTGAAATACAAAAAAGACCTTAGAATAGATGATGTAAATCTTTTGAAAATTGGGAGACATTTTCGATTCGATGGAAGAAAAATTATTGTAGGAAGAAATGAGAAAGAAAACCAATCTCTTTTAATAATAAGCAATCGAAAAAAACTGCCCTACCTTGAAGTTGTTGATCATATGGGTCCAATTACAATACTGGAAGAAAATTGTTCTGATGAGGTTATTAAGAAAGCAGCTGAAATAACTGCCCGATATTCAGATGTTGACGATTGTGTAGAAGTGGATGTAAAACTTGGACTAGTTGGAAACGTAGCAATCATTAGATCTACTGTTGCTAATGATGAAGAGATAAAACACCTTCGAGTGTAAATGATAAACTATGATTTAAACATAAAGCGACTGTTATTGTCACAATATTAAATTTTAACCCTTAATCTGGTAATGATTGTTTGCTTATTTTGGAACCACCAGAAGTTTCAATATTTCTTATTGTGGGATCTCCTATGTAGGATAAGTTTGAACCTCCGCTTAAGTCGGCGGATAGTCCACCATCAAGGTTTATCGTTGCACGGCTTGCTCCACTGAGTTCAACGTTTACATTGTGAACTGTAAAATCTGATAAGTCTAAAACACTTCCAGAAGATGCATCAATGGTAAGATCGTTTGCTTCACCAACAATTACTGACAACACACTACCTCCAGACAAATCTAAGTCCACATCTTTACTAGTTTCAAATTCACCTCTTAGAACGCTCCCTCCTGATAGTTTAACAGAAAACGTGTTATCAGAACTAAATTCTTCGATTTTTCCCTGCGCTCCTCCTGATAATTCCAAACTGTGAAGTTCAGGCGTTGTAATTTCTACTTTTAATGTCACTGATCTAAAACTATAACCCCATTTAGTTCCTATCACTAAAGTATCACCTGACTTCTTTATTTCGATATGTTCCATGACATTGTCATCAGTAGTTACCAATACTTCATACGAGTTTGACTTGGAAATCTCAACAATAAATCCACTTCCAGCATCCACAGAAGTGAAATCGCTAATAATTTCTTCATGGGTAATTAAATCTCCTGAACCAATAATTTCACCGAATAAATGCCCACCCCCAAAAATAAACACAGTTGACAATAAGCCAGCTAGGACAACCACCACAACAATGATGGTTAAAATAATTGCAATTCTGCTTATTGGTTTTCTTTTTGCTCTCCGAATTGGTCCCCTTTCATGATTTACTAAATATGAACCAATTGCCATTCCACATTTAGTACAATACTTTGTACCTTCAACCAGTTCAGTTCCACACTTCGAACAAAACGGCAATACGATTTTCACCTAACAATTGCTATTGAATCTTTAACTATAAAAATGATTTATTCAATTGAAAGTGGATTCTTTCTGAATGGTTTGGAAGCTAAAGCTCCCAAAACGTGACATTTTCCTGATTCTACTCAACTATGGCTTTCTTTATTTTTCCTTCCCATATTCCATGTAGGTTGCAAAATCCTTGTGCTCTCAGGATGGCTGACTCTTTGAGTGCTACATTTATTGTTAAGACGTATTTATCTGACAGTTCAGAGCCAAACTCTACTCTTGAAATTAATCGTTCTCCAGCATAGAGTTCAAGCCAGTTTATCCAGTGACTTAAAGTGTTTGGATGCTCAACTCCATCGATTCCACCCACCTTGATTTTTACAACAAAAGACTCATTGGCTTTAACCGACTCTGGCGACTCGATGATAGGTACATGCTTTTTTGCCATATCGGGAAGATTATTCCAATCCGATGGCTTGTTTAGTTCAGTTAAAGAAAATTCTTTTTCAATAGTCAAAACTTTCATCTCCCAAACAAACTGCTTTTCGGGTTCTAAAAAACCTTATCATAAACTCACTTCTGCATTCTTATTTGGGCTATGAACTTTACCCGCAGAATTCCTAAAGAGATTTGGCATCTCTGTGTGAATAGGAACCAGTATCTTAGGCTTGATTTTATCTATCATTTCCTGCATTTCAGGACCAGAAGCATGACCACTAGCGTGAATCTGATACGGCTTCCATTCGTTATCAGCGTTGATATTGAAGTGCTTTAGCCACCGGATCAGCCTTTCCTGAGAAAGCTCCATTTTGGGATTAAACGGTTCACATTGCGCCCTAACAAACAGTGAACCTTCTGGGAGCATGAAGTCTAAGATGTTTTTGAACCTGAAATAGTCCAAATGCAAAACATAACTAGCCGGATTCTCGTTAAGTTCAAGTGCAGATATTCCCTTCTTTAGATGCTTCGTATCTACAACAATATTGTCTCGTTTGTTACTCCACTCTGAAAGCGCCATATCCCCAACCTTATGCTTAGAATTGCTATAATCTCCAGGAGAATAAAGCATACATCCACACCTTTCAAGAAATACTCTAGCGCCCTCATTATACACGCTTCTTCCAATCCTAGCTAGTAAATATGCTAGCCGTGGATCAAAAACAGGAATTCTACCGCTCTTTAGCGCCGCATCACGAACCGTTTCATACCTGTCAATATCCTTCCACGTAAACCCGACCATTGCCAAGCCTTCACAGTCTGAAAATATGTCAGTTAGGTCAGCTTCCACTCTCTTTTCATCGTCTGGTTCCTGTTGGTCAATACGGGTTCCTTCACAAAACATTAAATCAGGCGAAAGACCACCCAGTTCATCTCCTAGATTATAACAAGACCTTCCATGAAACCGAACATCTCCAGTATACAAAACCTGTGAGTCTTTTGTTTCGACAAGACAAGACATAGACCCTGGTATCGAATGATCAACATTAAAGCCCGTAATCATTAAGTCGTTCTCGATTGTTTTTGGTTTCTTATGTTCCAAATTACAGAATTCTCGATTTATTTGTTCCTTTGAGTAGCCGACTTTTGGCTCTCCTGGAAAAAATCCTGTTTTTAGCTTTCCCATTTCACGGTCCTTTGTAACCGTCAACTGCTTATCTAAGCCCTGCAAGTTTCCTATCTCAGCAACTGCTCCCATCAGTTTTTGGGTCATTTCAGAACACAAGAAAGGAAATGTTCCCAGATATGGGGCATATCCACAATGATCCAGATGTGCATGTGATATAAATAATGCATCAGGGTACCACGAATCTGTTTTCTTTGCTTCCTCAAAACTTTGAAGACCTATTCTCCACATTTTTTTTGCCTTAACATCGTAGTTTTGAAATTCGTTGGGACAAAGGACGTCCTGCCTGTAGACGCCATTTATGTACGGCAACAAACCCAATTTTAGTAAATCATGAATTTTGCATCCTGACCGAGGCTGCAAAAACTCCTCAAAAAACAAGCCTTCTTGGTTGTATGACAATCCATAATCGAGAAAGATTGAACCTTTATCGAGTTTGACAAGTATTTTGTTTCCTCCAATATCGTTTACTCCCCCAAAGCAAGTGAATTTGATCATACCATGGAACCCCGTAACAAAAGTTAGTTCTCAAGCGCCAAATATAAAACGTATTAAACGGTCAACATAACAAAGTGGATCATATATTTTACGATCGAGTTTTTTCAAGAAACCTGTAGATTGCTTCGTTATAGCGTGCAGTTTCTTTGAAAGCTTCCACGGCCAACATTTTTCTGGTTTCCATGCTTATATCTCCGTAATTAATGTATTCTTTTAAAACTTGACTATATCTGGAAGGATTAACGATAACAACTACATTCTCAAAATTCTTTGCCGCAGCCCTAATCATGTTAGGTCCACCAATATCGATGTTTTCAAGAGCGGTCTTCATGTCTGCGCCTTCTTTTGTTACTTCTTCGAAGGGATACAGATTGCACACAACTAAATCAACTGGATCTATTTGGAATCTGTCAAGGTCATTGATGTGTTCTTTTTTGTCTTTTAAGGCAAGTATGCCACCTATCAACTTTGGGTGTTCAGTTTTGACTCTGCCCTCTAGTATCTCAGGAAACTCAGTGATCTCTGAAACATGTTTAACAGATCTAACTCCGCCTTTCTGTAATGTTTCTAGTGTTCCACCAGTAGAAATAATTATAAATCCTAGTTTTTCAAGTTCTTTGGCGAAGTCGACAATGTCTTTTTTGTCGGAAACTGAAATCAGGGCACGTTTCATACTTATCAGCACCATCTAATGTTTTTCTTATGGTTTTATTGAAACAAAAGTCTTTCAATCTGCAATTTCATAACAAAAATTAAAAAGGTTAACATAAACATAACACCAGTATGGAAACAGGTTCCCTAACTGAATCTGATTCCAACCATCCAACCAAAGAACTTAGATTAATCGAATAAGGA
>JBHORG010000040.1:0-7778 GCA_042565955.1 Thermoproteota archaeon
TATCATTAGTATTGGGGTGAATTGATTATTTTGTAATCTGGTTTTTCTTTAGTTTGAAGAATGTATTGGTAAGTTAAAAAGACAAGGAAAAACCTTTTCACTTAACACTAATAATCGTTTATTGCTTGACTAGTCCTAGTGAAAATATGAAGATAGATAATTATGATTAGCTGGAAAACTAGATTTATCTTATTTACTAAGTTTTTACTTTATTTTTTCACACTCATTTTGATAGATGTTATATTGATTGCCTTCTTTTCAGGGGGGATAAATAGTCAGATTAAATACAGTCTTTCATTTGTTATGTTACTAGAAGGTGGAATAGGACTTATTGTGGGTGGTGCGGTGGTATTATATTCCCCTTCGTTTTCCAAGATGAACGAAGTCTTTTTTCATCATAAACCTTGGAGTTACAGGCGCCAAAAGGAGATAGAGAAACAAATGGAACCGTTAATTGTTATTGGATTAATCTTGGTTATTGCAGCTCTTCTTTTATCAGCTATATGAGTCAGAATTACTATAAGGGGATATATTGTTATTCTTGTTAATCAATTTGGTTAACAACTTGAAATAGAATCCAAATTATCATCAACTATGTTTCCTGTCTGTTTTTCTCGATTCGATTAAACCTGGAGAAAACTTAATGATATTCCTTTGATACTTAAGGTTAGGATTCATCAATATGATCGAAATTGATATTTTTGGATCACGTTTTGTAGCCAAGAGGAATAGAGTATATTTTTTTATACCCATTCTATTAACAATATTAATTTCCCTTATTTTTGGATCTTTTACATTGTCTATCCAAACATATGACAACAGTTTAAAACCAATATTTGATCCTGTAAACGATTTTTTTGTAACACTTAACATCTTTATTATTGTATTAGTTTCAATAACAAGTTTGTTTTTCTTTTTCCTTTTTTTTAAGAAAAGACAAGAAATTGCAATGAGAATCTTGATCGCTGTGTTCATATTAAGTGGAATTCTTTCGACATTGCTATTCACCAAATTGATTTTCACTTATTTGGGTTTTGAATCTCCTTTGATTCTCATTGTTGTTGCTATAATAACATATATCGGAGCTTATTTTGCATATCTAGTCATTGTTGACGTGTTATCCAATCGTGTGAAAAATATACTTTTTGTAGTGTGTAGTGGTGCTCTTGGGGCTTTTGTTGGAGTTGTGTTACCTTCTCTTCCGATAATGGGGATTTCTTTGTTTCTTTCATTTGCAGACCTGTTTTTAATAAATAGAAAAACAGTTGAAAAAATTGTTGGAGAAGTAGCATATGAAAGGTTGATTACTGAAATTACATTTTCCAACAGGGAATGGGGGATAGGAATTGGAGATTTGACTAGTTATTCAATAGTTGTGGCAAACACTTCAGTAAATTTTGGGATTATAGCAGGTTTTTTTTCTTTATTCATGATCCTAATAGGTTCATTTTTGTCATATGTAATTACTCTAAAACAAGGTAGATTTCCTGGACTTCCTATTACCATGGTTCTGGGTTTGATTCCACTAATTATTTTGTCTTTTTTTTAGAAAGAATTTATCATCTATTAAATAGATGCAATTAATGAATTGATTTAAGAAATATTTTATTATTAAAATAGCCAAGAATTTCGAATCCAAAATGTTCAGCGCGTACATGATTATGAAAAATGGTCTTGTTTTGGCAATTATTGAAAAACAAAAAAAGAAAAGGGAAATAGGAAATTTTGATTTTAGCTTTGGCGTCTTCTGATGAAATATACTGCTCCTAATGCAACTACCACAGCTACTATGGCTACTCCTACATAGAGACCATATTCTTCCAGGAAGTCTTTTGATGGTGGTGGAACTCCAGTTTCATATCCAGCAGCTGCCAGTAAAGACTTGGCCATTTCAATATCAAAAGAGTATGGTTCAAGACTGTCGTCGTATCCAAATGTAAGCGTTGTGAACGGGGTTGTTACACCTAAATTACCGTATCCATCAAGTATCGTATCTATGATGTTTTGCCTGGGAACCAGATGACTGATTGCTTGGCGTACGTAGCGTGCTGCCTCTGCAGCTCTGGAAGGATCTTGCTGACCTAGGGGTGTGTCAACACCAGTACCCATTATTGGGTGTTTCATGTTAATGCCCAGTTCTTGTAGGCCGAATGCGTCATAATCTACCCATTCTCCCCAAGAGGGTTCAATGCTATCCAACTTTGTTTGCAGGCTGTATTGTGCATCAAGTACGTCTACTTCGCCTGTCTTTAGCGCGGTAATGGCAGGATCGGAACCTTCTATGAATACAACAACATATTTCTTGATATCAGGTTGAGCACCCCAGTATTCGACATTCCTATTCATAGTGTTTGTGAAAGTAGTTGGATTGTAATTGTCATACACATAAGGTCCAGTGCCGATAGGACCACTAAAGGTTTGTCCATTGGAGGTATAACTGCCCTCGCCTGTGTTAAATGTGTGACTTCTCCACTCATCGTAGGGTACATTTTCTAGAACATGTTTGGGTAATATCCACCCGGTTGTTCCCTCGGCTAATAAGCTTGAAGCAAAGAAAGCATAAGGTGCAGGAAGATGGAATTTCAGGGTATAGTCATCTATTATCTCAATATTGTTAGATGAACCTATTATGCTGGTTACAAAACCACCCTGTTGGGAAGCTAGTTCCTCTGCCATCGCTGCAGTATAAGTAAACTTCACGTCTTCAGCTGTGAATTCGACACCATCATGCCACTTGACACCTTGTCTCAAGTTAACTGTCCAGGTTTTGTCATCGTCTGCAACTTCCCAGCTTGTAGCCAAAGCTGGAATTAATTCTTGGGTTCCAAGATTTTCTCTCTTAGTCAAACATTCGAAAACTGCGCCAAAAACGACTAGATCATAGTAAGAAGTGGAAAGGTATGGATTCAAACCTTCTTCGGGTGCTGGTCCAGTTTGAGCAATTACAATTGTATCTTGGGTGGTTGAAGAGGTTAATTTCCAGTCTTGGACTCTTGGCCAAGCAGGATAATGTATAATCTCAAATTGTTCGGCTTCAAGAGCTGTTGGATCAATGACAACTCCCTCTTGATCATATTTTATGGTAATTGAGGGTAGTTCATCGTATGCTAACTTTTGCCACTCCTTTGCATATTGCTCTAGTTGATCCAGATCAATAGTTTCCTTAATTAATGTGCAAAGTCTGTCATTTTCCTCGTTTTCCCAATTGTAATAGTTTTGTCCTGGTGGGAGTTGGCTACTATGATATAATGAAAATGGATCAGGATCTATGTCCTGAGCATAGCCCACAAATAGCATGTCAAAGCCACCTTCATCAAATATTTTGCCTACTATTTCTGGAGGTGGATCAAGTGCTCTGTCATAGATTGTTCCCCAATCTTGTATTACTCTTTGTGCATTGATTCCAGCTTTAATCATATTTTGTTGTATAATTTCTGACCAGGCTTGTCTGGATGGGTTTGTTGATGGTGTTGTTAATGTGACGGTAAACAAATTTTCTTGACTTTGTACGGGAAAAGGTATAGCGATTATTAATGCACTAAGTATCAATAATGAACATAGTATTGTCGTTTGAATTTTTTCTTTTAACAAAATTTTTGTCCCCAGCGTATGTTTGTATGTGTTCAATTTATAAATTTTTACCTCATTGTTATCTTTTTTCTGAAATTGCGCATGATAATGAGTTATTTGATAAAAAATAACCAACTTTTAGGCTAATTGCCTTTTTTACTTTGATTTTTAAAGAATATTTATATATGTATTGAGGTGAGAACATTAATTCGGATTTGTGACGTAATTTGTCAATGATTCGATACGTTATTCGAAGATTAATCTATTTGATACCACTTTTCTTTGGTATCTTAGTGATAGTTTTTGTTGCTTCACGTATTGCCGGAGACCCTGTTCAACTTATGACTACTCAGAATCCACGCATCACGGCTGAGGCCAAACAACTTTTAAGAGCCTACTATGGTCTTGATCAACCGCTGTACATTCAATTTTTCATGTTTATCGGACAATTATTCCAGGGTAGCCTTGGGAATTCTTACGCAATTAGAGGAGGAATTGCAGTCACAACATTAATCGGAGATTACGCTTTGTTAACATTCCAACTCCAAGTCGTAGCACTTATCTTATCCCTTCTAATTGCCATCCCCGTAGGAACAATATCGGCTAAAAAACAATATTCGAAGTTAGACGTATCCATAACAACAACTTCCTTGCTTGGAACATGTATACCAGTTTTTTATATGGGTATTATTGTCATCATCGTTTTTTCCTATTTTCTAGGATTGTTTCCGGCTGGAGGTGCATACTCAATTCTTGTAGAACGTTATCCTTTTGGAAGCCCTCTAATAGATAATTTATGGCACATGGTTTTACCTACAGCAGTTCTAACTTTTGCAATTATTGCGCCTGTAGTTCTGTTGGTTCGATCAAGCATGCTTGAAGTATTACGACAAGATTACATATTGGCGGCAAGGGCAAGTGGACTTAGCGAACGAAGTGTCATATATCGCCATGCATTAAGAAACGCTCTTATCCCTGTGGTAACATATGTCGGATTATTTTTTGGCTCTATGCTGGCAGGTGCTCCAATAACCGAAACAGTGTTTAACTGGCCTGGTGTAGGTCGACTTTTTGTTGAAGCCACAACCAAACTAGATTTCCCTGTAATAATGGGTGTTACAGTTTTCATAACAATAATGACTCTTTTTGCAAACTTGATAACTGACTTAACTTACGGATACATAGATCCTAGAATTAGACTTGAATAAAGGAACCTTGAGGAATTGGTCAATGTCCCCAAAAAATTTGGCTAAGCAGAACTCCAGAAACTTGAAAGAAAAAAAGCTATCCAAAGGGGTTAGTCAATGGAATATTGCTTGGAGGAGATTCAAAAAAAATAAAGCAGCTATTGCAGGTGCCTTCATACTAGGCTTTGTTCTATTCTTAGCTGCTTTTGATGTACTAATTGCTCCATTTCCTCCTAATGCTACGCCTGGATTTTACATAGATGAAGCTAGAGTTCCCCCATCTTTGAAATATCTTTTTGGAACAGATTATGTTGGTCACGATGTATTCAGCCAAGTTGTATATGGTGCAAGATCCGCTCTTTTTGTAGGATTTGGAGCCGCAGCAATTGCAATGTCATTAGCCATATTAGTGGGACTTGTTTCTGGATACTATGGTGGAATTGTAGATAATATTTTGATGAGAATATCAGAAATCTTCCTAGTAATTCCCTTTCTTTTGATATTATTGGTTTTCCTCAAAGTCATTACTGCTGTGATACCTTCTGGTGTTGGAGGTTTATCGATCGTCACTATTATGATTGGAGTATTCTCATGGGCAGGAAACGCCAGGATTATTCGAGGGGAAGTACTTCGCGTGAAAGAAAGTGAATTTATTGAAGCCTCAAAGTCATTAGGAGCTGGCAGCCGAAGAATTGTATTTAAACACATATTTCCTAATGTTTTACACGTCATCATAGTTCTAACTACATTAATGATAGCAAACGCTATTCTAATTGAGGCTGCCGTTAGCTTTCTAGGATTTGGCGACCCAAATTCAATAACATGGGGGCAACTACTTCAAAAAGCCAACGAAGCTGTAAAAGAAGCTTGGTGGGAAGGAGTATTCCCAGGATTATTCATTACGTTATTGGTTCTGGGTTTTAATCTAATCGGAAATGGATTACGAGATGCTCTTGATCCGCGTCTCAGAGAGTAGGATTGAAGGAATTGATACTGATGCCAAATAAAATATTATTGAAAATCGAAAATCTGAAAACATACTTTGATACTTATGCTGGAATAGTTAAAGCTGTTGATGGAGTCACTTTAGAAGTTAGAGAAGGAGAGACACTTGGTCTTGTTGGTGAATCTGGTTCCGGAAAATCTGTAACTGCTCTTTCAATTCTAGGAATAGTTCCCAGACCAGGAAAAATAATGGGTGGAAAAATAATATACAAAGGAGAAAATCTTTTGGATAAAACTGAAAATGAGCTACAAAAGATTCGGGGAAAGGAAATTGGATACATTTTTCAGGATCCTGCAACTTCTTTAAATCCAGTTTTTAGTGTTGCTAAACAATTGACAGAAGTAATCAGGCGCCATCAAGATGTTACCAAGGATGAAGCCTTAGAAAAGGCAATTGAATTGACTAGGCTTGTAGAAATACCCGATCCTGAAATAAAGATTTGGAATTATCCACACCAGTTAAGTGGAGGAATGAAACAACGGATAGCAGTCGCTAGAGCATTATCTTGTAAACCAAATCTACTTTTAGCAGATGAACCAACAACTTGTCTTGATGTTACAATTCAAGCTCAAATCCTTACATTGATGAGAAATCTAAAAAATAAACTTGGCATGTCCATGATTTTGATTACCCATGATTTGGGCATCGTAGCTGGAGTAGCAGATAGAATAACCGTAATGTATTCAGGAAGAGTTTGCGAAACTGCAAACACAAAAACAATTTTTTATAATCCTCGTCATCCCTATACAAACGCTCTTCTTACAGCTGTTCCAAGTTTAGCCTTAAAAAAAGAGATGCTTTCGGTAATACCAGGAACAATTCCAAACTTGATAGAACCGCCTTCGGGATGTAGATTCCATCCTCGGTGTGAATATGCCAAATCAGTATGTTCAAAAATGATTCCGCAATTAGAAGAAATTGAATCGGAACATTATGTAGCTTGTCATCGTTCGATGGAACTTGATTTACAATCTCCTTTGGGAGCCCAAACCAATGAGTGATATACCATTTTTAAAAGTAAAGAATTTAGTCAAATACTTCCCAATATCAACCAGAGGAATCTTCTTTAAAAAACAAATTGGAGTTATACATGCTGTCGACGGATTAAGTTTTTCTGTCGATAAGGGAACAACTTTTGGTCTAGTGGGTGAAAGTGGGTGTGGAAAAAGCTCAACAGCTAGATCAATACTGCACCTAGACTCACCAACCTCTGGTGAAATATATCTTGACGGTGAGGAGATAGGAAGTACCTTCAAAGCAAAGAAAAAATCTGAGATATTACGATTAAGGCGCAAAATGCAATACGTTTTTCAGAATCCTTACGCCTCGCTTGATCCTAGAATGACTGTAGCTGACATAATTATTGAGCCTTTTGTTATTCACAACAATGTTCCTAAAAGTGAATGGCATGAAAAACTCTACGAATTGTTGGAGCTAGTGGGTTTAGAAGACTATCATGCAGAGAGATATCCTCATGAATTTAGTGGTGGACAAAGACAGAGGGTCTGCATCGCCCGAGCACTAGCAGTAAATCCACAGTTGCTTATTTTAGATGAACCTGTGGCTTCCCTAGATGTTTCTATTCGAGCACAAATCCTAAACTTATTGCGAGATTTGCAACGTAAATTGGGAATGACCTACTTGTATATTTCTCATGATTTGAGCACTGTTCGACACATTTGTCATCGAGTGGCTGTTATGTACTTGGGAAAGTTTGTGGAAATAGCTGACACGGACGAACTCTTTGATTCCCCACTTCATCCGTATACTCAAGCATTAATGTCTGCCATTCCAATTCCAGATCCCGAAATAACAAAAAAAGACAGAATATTACTTCTAGGAGAAGTCCCTAGTCCAATAAATCCTCCCAAAGGTTGTAGATTTGAACCTAGATGCATATATGCAAAGGAACATAGTTGCTTGAAAAAATCTCCCAACTTAATTGATAATGGAAGAGGACACTTAGTAGCCTGTGGAAAAGCAGGTTAATATCTTATTAAATAATATTTCAATTT
>JBHORG010000041.1:0-7631 GCA_042565955.1 Thermoproteota archaeon
CCAGTTTGTAGTTGATTTAACCCCAGTTGTTGGATTTATGGCTCTGGCGGGTGGAACAATAATAGGTTTTGCATCTATGAACACAATTGGCAATGCTATTGCTGGAATAATAGTAGTGATTAGTAAACCATTTCAGATTGGAGACAGAATTTTGTTCAATGAAGAATTTGCTGATGTTGTGGCTATAGACCTGATTTATACAAGAATGAAAACTTTGGATAATGTTTTAATTTCTATTCCAAACCAACAATTGCTGACCACTAAAATAGATAATTATGGAAAAAAGAATATAGTTCGTAGAAACTGTTCAGTTACTGTTGGATACGAAATTTCTTCAGAAAAAATTGAAAAGCTGTTGCTGAAAGCAGCTATTGGAGTTGAGGGAGTTCTGAAAGAACCCAAGCCACATGTTTTGGTAACGAATTTGCTTAATTTTTCGGTTGAATATACACTTTACGTTTTTACTAGCCAGATAAAGAGGCTTCCAATCATTGAATCAAATCTAAAACTAAAAGTCTTAGAAGTGTGTGCAAAAAATGGAATAGATTTAACCACTCCAAATTTAGTTCAGAGTATTGGTAGAAAGAATAATGTAGTCTACTCAGAATAAGAAATCGGGTTTGAATTAACATCTTAACCCTAAAAAAAGGGAGCGTTTTGCGGGAAATAATCTAGAATTAAGGAATTTTGGGCATTTTTCCTTCATAGTATATTAATATAAATGACAATGAGATTTTCAAATAGTAATTATTAGAGAAAAAAGGGTGAATTTCATTTGATCAAAATTAAAGTTATTCATTGGGCTTATGGAGGAACTGTTGAAAAAATTGTTGAATTTACAAAAGTCGGTGAAAAATGGGAATCAAATGATGGAGATATTGCTGTGGAGTTAATTGAAGACAACTAACGATTAACAACCAAAAACATACATGCCCACAAAGAGAACAAGCGCGTTTTCAACCAAGCAACCCCATATCGATAATGAATATGAAAGATCACTATTTATCCAATCAGAATATAAAACTAATCAACAATAATTGACAGATTTAAACGAAGATCATAACCTATCCCAGTCCACTTTAAGCTTTTTTTACGAAATAAAGATATATTTAGAACTATTTTATTAAAATAGCTTCAATTAGGGATTTCATAGAGCAGTTTTTCAGTCTACTATTGTTTAATTTCACTTTAGGATTTGAATCCACATATTGATCTAGAGATATCAACCGAAAATAATCCGAAAAAACCTTTTTTCATTATACAATTTTTTCTACTCTTCTGAAGATTTTGTATCCGGTATATCCGCCTATTAATCCCTCTATAACCATGATAGGTATCAAGATTAACATTGCGGGAATAAACCAATTATTCATAAGCCCTTCAAAAGGATACAAAAAGATCGACAAAAATAGAAGATTCCATATTGCATGTGTTGCCCAATAGTAAACTTGAAAAATAATTATCAACCATAACAATTTTTTCTTCTGTTCAAATATTCCGTAAAAACTGTTGAAAACCACATCAACAATGAACAAACTAGTTAGAGTAGCCATTTCTGTTCCCTGTATAGTGGGATTTACGAATATTAGGTACAGTAAAGTTGATAGTAATGCTTGTGAAAAGAGCCTCCATCGCTTTCCTTTATACATGAGAAAGGCTAAACTATGAATTATAGAGTAAAATATGGACAAAAGATATCCGATTGAGCTTCCAAATGGTGGAATTTGAATCATCACAACAATTCGACCAATTAATAGTCTAAAAACAACAAGGATGACAGCAAAAACAATGATTAAGCCAATGTCTCTACTATTCGCCAATATTCCCCCACCCACTTACAATTATCTCAAGAATCTAATTCTAATAATATATTAGCTATGATGTTGTATTTAGTATTTTATTTTACCAGTTTTTATGAAATTTTCCAATATTTTATTGAATTTGTTGGTTGCAAACATATTTAGAAAACATAAACCTAAACCCTCAAAAAAGAAAATTTCAGACCCTGGAATTACATCTCTCAGCTTCTCTACTCCTTTTAGACCAGGATGTTTCTTGTCTCCGTAAAGAATTAAGGTTGGGATATCAATTTTTCTTAAGAGTGGACGAATGTCCTCCTTCATGAAGTTAAAATGACTATTAACAAATATCTCTGGAGGCGTTCTTTGGGTTGATTTATACCCCCATTCTCTCAATGAACTAAACTTGGGATCTGATATTAATTTTTCCCAGAATTTCTTAATAAACAAAGAGGGAGTTTTTACTGCCTTTTCATATTCTTCTTCAAATACTTCCTTATTATAATCTGGTCTAGCACTAGCAGGTATTGGAACAAAACTCAATAACACCAATTTTGAGACTTTTCCCAGATAATGAGTAACATATTTAACGGCTATTGTTCCCCCAATAAAAGCACCCACAAAAATGATGTTCTTATCTCCCAGATCATCAATAACAAATTTCAGATCATCCACATACTTATCAATAGTGTATTCACCATGGGGTTTATCCGATTCACCTATTCCCCGCAAATCCATCGTAACAACCTTATACTTCTGGGAAAAATGAGTCACTTGAGGAATCCACAACTCTGTAGTAGCAGTCCAAGAAAGTAGAAATATAGTAGGTTCTCCTTCTCCATAAACATAGTATGCAAGTTTCACTCCATTATTATTAACAATCTTTTTCCGGCGAATTTTCTTATTTATCCTGTTCCTATTTTCTTCATCGCTTGCACTTTCAATCGCCTTCTGAAAATACTTATTGGCTAATTCATGCTCAGCGGCAAAGGCGTAAAGGCTTCCCAAGGCTTCAAGAGTTTCTGTACATTCCTCGTTCCACTTTTCATCATTTTCCATCAACTCTACTGCTTGAGAGAAATATCGGATAGTTTCAAAAATTGCCCACTCTCTTCTTGATCTTTCACCTGCTTCAAGAAGATAAGGAATCGCTTTTTCAGCTTGGCCAGATCTGTAATAATGGTGGGCAAGTAGGTTTACAACTTTATCTAAATGGTCTTTGGCCTTTTTTTCCAATTCTTTTGCAATTAATGAATGGTACTCCCTTTGTAGTTCTGGAGCCATTTCCTGATATAGAACTTCTCTAATTTTTGCGTGATCAAACTGATATAAACCATCAAAGGAGTGGATAAGCTGGTAATTCTTCTCAATACGACTCAATTTCTTAAGCAATCTAAGGCGATTTATACCTGTGATCGCCATAATTATATCTGAAGAGAATTCTTCTCCTATAATGGAAGCACAATCTAGAATGTCTCTTTCTTCTTCTTTAAGGATATTAATTCTTCGAGATACAATATCATAGATTCTTGGTGGAATCTCTAAGTCCCTTATCTCTTTAGTTGGTTGCCATTTTTGGCCTTCTATTTTTAGTAGATTATTATTTATTAAAAATTTTAGAGTTTCAAGGATAAAGAAGGGATTTCCCTCAGTTTCATTGTAAATTCTTTTTTCCAATAAATTATCGTTAATATCCAAAACATTATTGATCAGATTTGAAGTGTCATCTTTATTTAATCTCTTTAGCTTAATTTCCTTGTATAATTCGTCTCTTTTCATTTTTATTAAGAAATTACAAAATGGATGACTTGTTTCCTTGGCAATTTTTATTAAAGCTTCTTGACGATATGCTCCGATTAACGAGAAATTTGACTCTGGAATTGCTCGCGCTAAGTCTTGAAAAAAATTCAATGTCGAGCTATCGGCCAAGTGCAGATCATCTAGGAATAACATAATAGGTTGGTTTTCTGAAAGTACAGCGAATAACTGAGATAAAGTTACGAGTTCTCCGGCTCTTTCAATATACGATTTCAGATTTCCTTCGTTATTCTTGAATTTATTTTTTGTAACAATGCTGGCATCGATGGGAAAGCCCATAATAATTCTATCGATAATTGGAATCATATTACTATATTCTTGAGTCGATTCCTCGATCATTTTACGAATTTTATTTTGACGCACCACTGCTGTATCTTGTTTGGAAATACTAAAGAGTTCATCTAAGGCTTTTCTAAAAGGTAATAATGACATTGAAAACTCCTTTGAGCACCGATATTTAAGAACCCTAAAATTCTGTGATTTAGCATAGTTTAAGAGTTCATTAGCAAGCCTTGTTTTCCCAATTCCCGCTTCCCCGCTGATTATGATTGTGTTGCCCTTCCCTCGGATGGCTTTTTCCGCTAACTCTTCAAGTTCCCATAACTCTTTTTCTCGACCCACCAATTCAGGTATAGACTGTTCTATTCTTTCTATTTGAGCTGCCAAAAGAGGAAGCTGCCTTGAACGCTTCTTCACTTGAACAATAACTTCATCATAAGATTTGTCAGCAGCCATCCTCTCAGTTACTAATGGTTTGAATGGGAGTTTGCCTGTTTCGATCTCAACAATTTTCTTTTCAATGTTTATTGAGTCTCGCCATAAATCTTTGAATGTTCCTGACAACGTTCGTACGAGAGATAAATTATTTGTCCAGATACATGTATCAGCTTGGCCTGTGCTAAAGATTTCACTTTTCGGTGAGATAAAGAATAAAACCTCTTCGTCGTCTCTTATCACCATTCTCGGAAGCAAGACGAAGCTTGAGTTAGGATTTTTTCCCTTAAGGTCAAATCCCGTTTTAAGTTTTGTATTAATCAGTTTCATTACATTTAGATTCTGACTTGACAAATCGGTAAGGAATTGAAACTTTATCTTTGATTTGAGAGGATGAGAGTAAATAGCATCGAAAACACCGAATAATTCATTGCGTGCTAACCCTGCAACAGTTAATGTAGCTCTGAATTGGTTTTTTGTTGCTTTTACCATCTGCGATATCTTGGAATGAATTTTGCGATTTCCCTCAATTACAACAAATTTTCCTATGTTAGGTTCAATTTTTGTGCTGCTGATTTTCTTCCAATCATTAAGTAGATCGTTCTTTACCTTTTCTAAGGTAATGGCTTCCTTTTGTTTGATCTTGATATTTTCATCCAAAATTCTTTCGAATGGGATTGGAGAGTACCGGAATGGGGACTCAAGGGTTGATTCGACTACGCCCTTTTTTTGGAGATTTTTGAGGATACGATAAATCAGAGATCTATGAGTTTTGGTTTGTTTTGAGATTTCCCCACCGGTTAGAACTCCATGCTTTGCTAAAAAAATATAGATTTCGGCCTCTTTTTCTGTCAAACCAAAATTTGAAAGAGCATTCTTTATGGTCTTAGTGCTCATTTTCCCCTTAATTCCCCCTTAGGTGTCACTAACCTTGGTGACAAGTACAATCTTAAAGCAAGAAACAGGCTTAACTAATTTTCGATGATCGGATCTGAATTTCCGATTAAACTTTCAGGGGGAGGTGAAAAAGAATGAATAAGAAAATATTGGGTATTTTTATTGCAGTGTTAGCTGTTGCTTTGTTTACTCTTCCAGTAATGGCAAAACCAACAGATGCTCCCGTCAGTTATGACATCAAACAGACAGGAATGGACCCGGTAGATTGGAATTTTGTTGGAAAAGACCATAGTGAACCAATGACGGGAAGTGTTTTCATTGTTAAGGAAAGTGTGCGAAGAGGGATTATAAATGTAACAGGAACAGAAACGATAGTTTTTAATTATGTTCAGACCGGTTCAATGAAATATAACATTAATACGGGGAAGCAGGTATGGCGTTTAAAGCATGTGTGGACAAGTACTACAGTGGATGGCGGTTTTAAAGGAACTTTAAATGGAGAAGCTGGGCGTGATAGTCAGTTTATAGTTAGTGGTAATTTACTCGGGTTTGGTGACTTGAATGGACAAAAACTAATAGTAGAATTTTCAGCAGATACTCGTCTAATAACTGGAACACTTGTGACAAAATAATGATAGAATTTAACTATTGACTAAAAATACTCTGCTGTCCAAATTTAGGCAAATCAATAGTCTAGCCATAATCTCATAATCTCCCCTTTTTTTTTATTAATTCACAAACTCTAGAAGGATTGAACGAATTGAGTAAGGAAAGAATAATGAAGGTCCTAAAAGGGCTTGGCTTTTCGAATGTTGATACCCAGATTTATGTTTTTCTTGCAATAGACGGTCCTCATAAAGTGAGAGAAATTACGGTAGCATTGAATCTACAAGAGAGAAAAGTCTATAAAAGCCTAAAAGATTTACAAAGCATAGAAATCGTCAAAGCATCTATAGAACATCCTTTAGAGTTTATTGCATTACCTATTGAAGAGGTGTTAGACATTTTTATAGAAGTCAAGAAAGAGCAAGCAAAAACTATGAAACAAAGCAGGAATGAACTAATCTCAAGCTGGAAAACTGTAATAAAAAAAAATTCCGCAAATTAACTTCATATTTATAATAGAATCTAAGAGCTTACGTTTCGATTTTATTCGTAGAAATGACAAATTTAAACGAAGATCATAATATATCCCAGTTCACAAAGCTTCTTTTTTCGAAATATACATAATTTAACGCTGTTTTAATAAAAAAGGCTCAATTAAGGATTTTTTATTTGTTTGTTGGTTATGATTTGGTTTTTTTTATTTCTCTTAAACATTTGAACCCTCACACTAACTCACCAAATGTGCTGTTCCAATAATTAGATGTGCATTATCACTGAATTGAGATTATGCTTGACTAGTATCTAAGTTTGTACAAAGGATAATCTAGGTTACTGTTTTCTGTTGAGAAAAAAAGAAAAGGAAGAGACTGTAGTTAGCTGTTTTTTTTAGTTTTAACCTACAATCTCTATTTTATAGTAACAACCTAATGGATTAAAGGGTGCACGAATAAAGTTAGCCGTTGCTTCGTTCATTCCAAATCCTCGTAGCAGATCGTACATAGTATCATAGTCAAAATAAACCCAATTTGTTTCAGCCAATGCCACTCTTCCAATAGTTAGTCCTGGCATGTCTGGAAGAATAGGTGGCCATAATGATGCATCTTCAGCGTTTCCTATGTTGACTTTGGAAGCATCTAATCGCATAAGACGGAGTTTCACACCATTTGGAAATGTATTCCATTCTTGAAAAACACCACCTTTGTTCTTCAGCCATACTTGGTTACCTACTTGACGAGTTATGTTTTTGTTGTTTTTAGCTTTCGTTGGTCCAATAGCAGCGAAGACTGGAGTTACCATCATAGCTACAAATAGCAAGGTAACAATGACAACTAAGATTTTCTTATTCACTCTTTCACCTCCCCTTTTCCTTATTCACCTGATTAGGGAGTGTCTTTGTTTGCTTCTCCCCTCAGAGCAGAATTGTGTTTGCTTGTTTTGGTTGATAAGATGTTGTGTGTCACCAAGGTTAGTGACACCCTTCAGATTGTGGTGCGTTTTCTGATAATTATCTAGTGCTATTATTCACTGATCTAGCAGCGAATTTGTGAATCTCTGCCCACTGCATTATTGATATACATATGATTAACCCACTGCATTATTGATATAAATATGATTAATATTTGTAGTGAATAATTCTATAATCTTTTAGATTTTTATTCTATTCTAAATCTTAACACTCTATTTCATTAAATCTATCTGTTAGGAAGTCTTTGAGTGTGATTTAATTCTGTAATAATAATTTTTTGAATATCGATCCATTCTGTGATTTATAAGATTTGATTTAACCTTAGAGTGCAT
>JBHORG010000042.1:0-7381 GCA_042565955.1 Thermoproteota archaeon
ATAGACTTTTGTCTTCAATCAATATCCCCCTAATTTTTTAGGTAAGATATTCGAATTTAAGATTTGTCCAACACTTTAGTACATGCAAAATAAAGATTAGAAACCTTAGAAATAAGGCATAATAACAATTTTTTCAAACCAATTTTCCCAAGTGTGCCCCAAACAAAATTACACTCTAACCCTAAAACCCAAAACATCAGAAAAGCTTAATCTCCACCAAAAATATCCTAACCGTTGGGAATCAAACTGACACTCTCGATGATATTGCTCACTACTTTTCTATTACTGGTATGGAATTTACTAGTAATCCATTTTCTGGCAAAATGGGCATACAATATTGCAAAAAAATACAAAGATATCCCTGCAGCCTATATCGGAAGAAAAATCGTGCATCTATTTGGTGGCGGAATCACTGCCCTGTTGATTCCCATATTTTATCAAGGGTACTACGAACTTGTGACATTGTCAGCATTTGGTTTAGCTACCTATTTGATCTTTAGAAGAAAATATGGATTGATGCATTGGTTCCAAATCCAAAAAAACAGATACGAAGTCCATTTTGCCATAGCATATGGAACAATTCTTTTGATTGGAGTTCTCCTAGGAAACATTTGGATCGGCTTAATACCAATCCTTTTCATGTCCTTTGGAGACTCAGTCACAGGTCTTATTCGAGCAATAACCCAAAAAAAACACATTAAATCATGGGACGGATCACTAGCAATGTTTTTGGTTTGTTCAATCATTGGATTTATTAGCTTGGGAACCTATGGAATCCTTGTAGGATCCATTGCAGCTCTTGTGGAAAGAATCCCAGACATAGACGATAACATCACAGTACCTCTGATAACAGCATTTCTAGTTTATCTTCAAGGATCAATTTTCTAAATATTAACCAATTTGAACTTTTTATAAATAGCCCTCTTTGAGCAACTGAAATAATATCATGTGAGTATTGACCGACTGGGAAATACCTGAGAAACTAATACTAGAAAACCTGCGATTCCCAAAAAAGCACTAAAAATAACAAGATACGACCCAAATATTGGATCGGTAGGATTCAAATATTGATCAGTAGCCGATGACCCAAAAAAATACAGTCCCATACTTAAAAGAATAAGAAAACATCCAACAATCAAAATCCTAATACTCAAACCAATACCATGCCCCATAACAAATAGAAATAATTCAATGGACCAAATATATTATATCGCAATATATAATAAATCTTCTGTAGAATAAAACTAGATTAACCACACAATTCATAACGTGTAAAATCTAGGGCCTATTCATATTCTACAAACGAAAAAGCTGGAAAAAAGCAGCAAAATTTATCCAGCAACCAAATTGAAACAATCTTACCCGCATCCACAAGTACTTTCTATCTTTGAATCCTTTTTGTATGGTATTAAGCAAAGAATCTTCGCATCAGTCTTTCCAATATTTCTAAACTGATGCTTCTCGTTTGGCGATATGAAAACTACATCACCGGCCCGAAACAGCCTCTCTTCATCTCCACCAACCACAACTCCCTCACCCTCTAATATGAAAACTTCATGTTCCCAATCATGAACATGAAAAGGAGTATAACCCCCTGACTCCAACTCGAACAATCTCATAGCAAAATTCTCAGCACCCATCTCCTTAGTGATCAACCATCTAACCTGCACTTTTGAGCTTCCTCCTTCTGCATCTTTGGTTTCAATATTCTCATAATGAAATATTCTCATCCTGCAACCCCTCTAATATCCCAATATCCTCAAGATATTATAAAAAAATAAAGATTACGCATAAAAAATCAGGGTCAAGACGATGAAGTCCATAAATTAACAGAAAGCCCAATTAACAGAAGAGATAAAGAAAAGAAATATTTAATATAGTTGAGGCTTATGTCCTCCCTTAATGTTATTTTGAGTCGTAGAAGTATTAGGCGTTACGAAGATAAAGAGATACCAAAAGACGTTTTAGACCAGATAGTTGAGGCAGGTAGACAATCACCTTCTGCGGCAAATAAACAACCATACCGCTTTGTCATCATAACCGATTTTGAGATTAAACAAAAAATGGCTGGAAGATTTAGTCGTTTTCTCAAAAAAGCTCCATTTATTATTGTTGGTTGCGCTAATCCAAAAGCGCTCTTGACAGGAAAATGGTCAATAATTGATACTACTATTGCTTTAGAAAATATGGTGATTGCGGCTTGGAGTTTAGGGATTGGATCATGTTGGATTGGAAGCTTTCAAGAACAAAAAATTAAGGAATTACTGAAAATCCCTCAAGGCTGGAAAGTCGTTGCACTAGTCACTTTTGGTTACGCTGCAGAAACGCCAAAACCGAGAAAAAAGAAACAAAAAAATGACCTTTTCAGTATAACCCAGTTTTAAAGTACCATAGACGTTTACATTTGGGTTTGGGGTTAAAATTTAACCAAAAAAAGGGGCGTTTTGTAGGGGGTGCGCATCTCCCACTTTTGACATCAACAAGAAATCAATTTGGGTACTAGATTAAACGGTTGATTTGGCGAAGTTGTATTTTTGGTTTATTTTTTCTAATCTTTCAGTAAAACGCATTTCAAGAATTTTTTTCATTCGGACATACGTATCTGAATCCATCTTTTTGTGTTTTAACATATTGTCAAGTCGCTCAGTTTCATCAGCAAAAAGGTCCTCCATTTTCAAATTATCTCGGATATGCAAGAATTGTCTTTTGTCAAGTTTTCCCTTTAACAATAATTGCCGAAGCTTCTTTATTTCCTTCTCATATTCAGATTCTTCATTCTTTTTTGCAAGATAGAAAACGACAACAACCAAAATAGATATTATTATTGCTAAAGGAAGAATAATGAAAATGAATTGACTTAGTTCCATTAATAAACAAGTTGGAATCAGATAATAAACACTTGTGTATTTCAAATAAATACTACATACTTCAAAAAAAGGAGGAGTTCTGCAAAAAACCAAGTGGTTATGTGTTCGTCGTTTAGGTAACAGTCACTTCCAACACGTTTATTATGTATACTAACGTTTTCCAATTTACTATAGTTGAAAACGGTACTGAACAAATCTTTTTTATTATTGGTTCTTAATAATATATGTTGGACGGGGGAATTTTGATGAATGTTGCCAATTTATACGGAAAACAAGTCGTCACTTCTGAGGCTCAAGTTATTGGTGAAGTAGAAGGAACTGAAGTTAATATTGAAAACTGGAAGGTTACCCATCTACGTGTTAGTTTGATAAAATATATCAGTGAAAAGTTCAACTTTAAAAAGCCATTTTTTGGCTCTGTTACCGTATGCCTTCCAGTAGCTACTATTAAGGCAGTTGGGGATGTAATAGCTCTAGACAAAACTATTGACGAATTAAAATACATGCGAGAATTTAAGGTACAACAATAATTACACGAATTAAAGGTTCATCATCTTTCTGTTCTATTTCGATTTATTTCTAGTTTCTATTATTGTTAACCTTGAACCCAGCAAGGATGATTAATATTTTGAGTATTGGTTGATTGTTTGCTAAGCTATCCTTTATTGTGACTTAATGTTGCATTTATTGATACTTTAGTTACATTATTCGTTACTCTAATCTTATTAGCTGAAAAACATGTTAGATATGACCGTTTTTAGTAACTTATCATGTGACCAATAGAATGTTCAGTCATTAATTTATGGTGAAACGTTCTAGCATTACCCAAACCATGATAATGAATAGGAATGTAAGATGTCAAAAATACAGTACCCCAAAAAACCAAAACGCCCACAACAACAAACTGAACCCTACAAAAGAGATTATCTTCCAATATGGTGCAAAGGAATCATGGGTGGTTGCGTGAACTGTGGTGGATGTGTCTAATCTCTTAAACTAATAATGGCATCTTCAAGCTTCTACGAAGAGTCTACCCTTATTTCTTAAAGCAGTCTCTCCGTAAACAGTCACAATAATACCTCAAATCTCAAAATGAAAACCAAAGATAACAATTAAGCATAACAACTGGAAGCACGACTCTATTTACCAGATTGATCTTTCCAGTCATACAACTGGTTCTGCCCCTAAAAGTTGACATTGCTCTTCCAGAACTAATAGATGAATTAATTGTCTTAGCTTGGATAATTTATGTGACAACATAGCTTCTCAAATTCAAACCTAAGCAGACTTTATAAATTCCCCTAAATACTCAGGAAGAGTCTACCCATCAATCAGCCCCTTAACAGATCCGTTCCTCGTTCCTTAAAGGAAAATTTTCTAAAAATGAAAACAGATAATCAAGTGATTTATGATCGATGCACAAAGGCTAAGAAGATGAAAGCCTGAATGTTAGGCTAAGCAGATCCCAAGGAGGAAAAGACCTTCAAAGCCAAACATTCCAAAACAAAGATTGCCATTGTAATGCCAACCTTAAATGAAAGTCAAGCTGTGGGAAAAGTCTTAGACGGAATAAAAGATGCCATGAATGACTATGAATATCAAATGTTGATTATAGACGGACATTCCAAGGATGGAACAGACCAAATTGCCAGAAACAAGGGTGCCATCGTAATTTATCAGCGAGGCAAAGGGTACGGCGATGCATTGAAAACAGGTTTTCTTTATGCCAGAAAACATCTAAAGGCAAAAATAATTGTAATGATGGATGCCGACTTAACTTATGATCCCAAACATATACCCCAACTAATAACACCTATTTTAGAGAATAAAGCTGACTTTGTATTAGGAAATAGGTTTGCAGGGATGCAGAAGGGAGCAATGCCGTTTGTAAACCAAATTGGAAATAGAATACTCTCTTTAGTTGCAAAGTTTGCATTGGGACTTAACGTTTTTGACACCCAAAGTGGTATGAGGGCTTTCAAATCTGAACTACAAGAAAAAATGAATCTAATGGCTGTAGGTATGCCCCTTGCCATGGAAATATTAGCAGAAGCCCACTCTCTAAATGCAAGAATTCGCGAGGTACCAATAAGTTATAAACCAAGGGTGGGAGAGACAAAACTTCATCCCATAAAAGATGGAGGTAAAATCATTGGAACCACAATACGATTAATGTTTGATATCAGACCACTACTTTTCTTCGGGAGCATAGGAACAGTTTTGGGAGCATTAGGTCTATTTCTTCATTATGTCATGCCTACCATCGATCTCGCACATGTACTCTTTCCATTCTTATTCATAATTGGAGGCATACTACTATTCTTGTCTGGTTTTGTGATAAACTTACTCAAGAAGCTCAGAAGACGTAAATGATACTAAAGCACAAAGTTTGCCTTTTCTTGTTCTAACATCCTTTTCGTCGCATCATCATCGAATTGAAAAGGCTGCGAATGAAAAGCGGGAAATACATACACTTCCAAAGTCGAGCATACGCGGTTATCTCGCAAGAAAAACTTGGATATACCATATACTAAAGACTCTTACGTCTTCTTCTACTTTTCCACATTTGGGCAAACCAAGGCAGAAAGAGAACGAACCCTATCGGGATCACCCAAAAGGCAAGATTTCCAACTTTAGTTCCAGGAGCTATCCGACTTGTTATAGCGACTTCAAAATCCACTGGAACATACTCTGAACTTGGATTGGAAAAAACCAGAGTAGCATTCGTAACTTTAGTGGGGACATACTCATGCTCAATTGTTCCGTTATCAACCTCATCATGCCATCCAATCAAACTAGGATTTGCATCTAGCAACTTTTCCAAGTCTGTCGCATTCAAGAAATCATCCTCCATCCCTTGGTATAAAACTTGCAAGCTAACCTCCAAAACATATACGTCCAGTGTGCCATTAGCCGTTACCGTTATCTGAAATCCTTGTTGAGGCGTTAGAATCTGTTCATTAAGTGGTTGAACCCATTTTGGAGGAACGGCGGTCGTACCCCCTTGAGTACCCAGTTGAGCAGAGGGAATAAGCGATACGAGAAGCAAAGCCAGACCTACGCTAACGAGGATTGTACCTCCCCGACCTAAGAAGATTATCCATCGTTTCATAAACCAAGCCTCCTACTGAAGTAATAATAACCTAAAAAGAAGAGACCAGCAATAATCGCATAACTAGTTCCCATAAAAAGAAACACTTCCGAGAAAGCTGGAGTCCAAAGTCCATTACCGAAACCCACACTTACTGAGTAGTATTGCGACAACACAACATTTGGAGCAATCACCGACATAATTTGAAGGGGTAATTGAGAGTCAGTAGCAAAAGCAACAACCAAAGTTACACTTGAGATGATGCTCATAGAAAAATAGAGAACAATGCCGACAACAAGTGTCAATCCCCCTCTTCTAAGAACCAAAGTTACCAAAAGCAAGATACCCGCAACAAACAGAGAAGAACTAAAGTTAGCTGCATAAGTTAAAAGCACCGTACCTAAGTATGGCGAGATAACATCTGGAGCCAAAACATAAAGGGCTGAAATCTGGATACTAAGAAAAAGAATAAGCGCTATACCAATAGCTGAAAGAAGTTTCGCAGTTAAAATTTTCCATCTTTTAAGCGGATACGATAAGTAAGATTGAATGATTCCTTTTTCCAGGTCACCTCCAAAACCATAAGCAATGTTTTTGAAAATTAGAATGATGAATATAAAGAGGGGTAGCCCGAGAAGAGAAGAAGTCAATGTGTAGGCTACGGATTCATTTGTAACGGTTGAAGTAACTATACTGGATCCAAAACTTGCAAACACGAAAGTACCTAGAGTATAAAGAAACGCGAATATTTCTAGAATTGGGAATCGATAGTCCTCGTGAATCGCAGAAGCTAAAACTTCCAGAAACGGTTTACCTTTTCCCAACTTTAGTTACCCCCTTCCTTTGCGCCAACCGCTAACCTATACAATTCTTCCAATGAAGCACTTCCAGTTTCTATCCCCAAAATTTTAGCCTTAACATTCTTCGCTAACTTTGGAACATCCTCGTAAAGTTTATCCTCCGCTCCATCATCTACCCTAACCGAGATCCCTCGGATGTCAATTCTCAAATCATTAACATACTTCAGCTTTTTGATCTCAACTGCTACCTCCTCAGGTTTATCAGTGGAGACTCTAATAATTCCAACAGCATACTTGTCGTAAAGTTCAGACAATTTTCCAAAAGCCCAAACCTTACCCCTGTTAATAATCGCCACAGAATCACACACCCTACTTAATTCTGGAAGAATATGCGAAGAAAGAAGAAATGTTACCTTCTCGTCCCTGTGAAGTTGCAAAACCAAATTTAATAACGCACTTCTAGCCTGAGGATCAAGATTAGCCGTCATCTCATCAGCTACAATCAATTTAGGCTTATGAAGCAGAGCATGCGAAATAGCAAACTTCTGCAACATCCCAGCTGAAAGCGCCCTAATCTCTCGATCACTTGCATCCTCCAAGTTTACCATCTCCAAAACTTCCAT
>JBHORG010000043.1:0-7260 GCA_042565955.1 Thermoproteota archaeon
TCCAGAGGGTGTCCACAGCAGTGAATCTTTTGCAGCAGACCAGTTTTTGGGAGAAAATGGCGAGGTCATAGTCCAGAATATGTTCTAAAAGAGATTGAACACCTGATAGCAAACTATGGCGTAACTACTTTGAGTGTTCTTGACGACAACTTCACCGTTGACTTAGACCGGGCAGAAAAGATTCTTGACGGGATAATATCAAAGAAATGGAAACTAGATATCTACTTCTGGAACGGTATGCGAGCCGACCACATGATAAAAACTTTAGCGGCGAAACTGAAGAGGGCTGGATGCACAGCAATCAACTTTGGGGTCGAATCAGTAGACCCTGACGTGTTGTCGTTCATAAAAAAAAGCGTAAGCCTAAAGCAAATAGAACGGGCAATATGTTTAACTCGGCAAGTGGGAATCCGAGCTAACGTTTTTTTGATGATTGGAAATCCAAAAGACAACCCCAAATCTGCGGACAAAATTATCGATTTTGTGGAAAAGGCTCATGTTGATGATGTGCATTTAAGCATGGCGACTCCCATTTTTGGAACAAAGTTTTGGGATTGGGTAGATAAGAATGGGCGCTGGCTAGATTAAGACCGAGAAGAGCTACTGGACTGGCCTGTAGACGATGTGGCAGGGGCGTATTCTGTGTTTGAAACAGCAGACTTCACTGCCGAAGAGAGAATACAAGCCTATAGCAAGGTTAGATGTTTCCTGGATGAGAATGGACTCGTTATCTAACTGGCTGTTTGGGTTTGGGATTAAAATTGAATCTAAAAAAGGTGTTAAGTGTTAGGGTTTAGGGGAATGTAAATTGGTAAACTCCATGTTTTGAAAGTTTATGCTTAGGGGACGGATACCCAACTGTCTTCCACAGCTTGTAAATTTTCCGTCAATTCTACACCTAAGACGATAGAGGAGGATCATGTCCCGTCCTTCAAATAGAAGTGTTCCGCACTGGTGACATACTACGCTAAAACCCAACACATAACACCAAACTATCATCGAAAAAAATGAATATACTGTTTCTGTTCGATAGACCTTGCTGGTGTGGAGAGCAAACCAAAACTAAACTATTACATGGGGAGTAGGATTCGCACCCTAATTTACCAGTAAAATATAGTTACTTAGCAAAACTCCCCCTTTCTTTAGTTGTTAGTTAAAGTATACTTATTTTCATTACATAGCAAATTTTTTGAACCTAAAAAGAGATGATTTAATGAAATGAGCATAAGAATAAGAAAGAAATATTCTCCTCAAAACTGTGGTTATCCGTTAAAGAATCCAAAATATTTTGAACTTAGGTGGGATTTAGTAGATTGTATATTAGGTTGCGAATTTTGTTGGAGTCCTGCATCAAGACCCAAGAACATGAAAGAACCCATTGTAGAGTTAAGTCCAACCCAAGTTATTGATGATACGATTAAAAACATTAAAAATCCTTTGAGATCATTCATCAGATTTACTGGTGGAGAACCCACACTTTACTGGAGAGAATTGCTTCAAGTTTTTGAATATTTTGCAGAAGACGAGATGATGATTAATATTCCAATTTTAATTCAAACAAATGGAATTTCGATTGGAGGGAGAACTACTGATATGTATGAACTAAACAAACCTCCATTTAATAAACTAAAATTTTTGTTTGAATTATCGATAAAAGGAACAAATTCCGAAGAGTTTGAACTTCTCACAAGAACCACAAAAAAGCTCTATAATCATCAGTTAACTGCTTACAAAATTCTAAAAAACTTAAACAGTCATAATCCTAATTTATCTTTCATAACAGTTCTGGGAATTTATCATTCTTCAATAAAGGGTAATCGCTCAAAATTTGCTTTTGTTTATCCCCCTGGAGAAACACCTATGTTTGATGGACATAAACCTTGGGACAAGGAATTTGAAAAGATTTGGAATGAAGCTGAAAGGAAATGGGTAGAACCACTTAGAATGAGCCCAAAAGGACTATGGGAAAACGTTTTACAAAGATGTGGTCCAGAAGGGGCGGGACTTCTAAAGTATTTTCCAGAAGGTGTTGCTACCAATCCAAAATCAGTTTTTCCTGCAAAACCTAAAGGATACGAATATGCATCTGGAATTGTAAATAATCGTTATTGGTAATGTAATATTTTTTCCCGTAACTCCCCTCTTTTTTCAAGGGTTAAATTTTAACAAAAAAAAAAAATCACGCCTGCAATTGGCTTAAATTATGTTTTGTGAATGCCCTTGTTATCTGATTTTGATATGAAAAACAAGGGCATTCTTCATTATGGAAATTGGATTCGGTTTGGAGCTGGCATTAATGCGAATCCAATTTCAAAAAAGTCATTATGAAGATTGGAATTGACTAGAAAAGAGGTGTTGTTAACGCATATCTGAATTCAGCTTAGTATAAATTAATACTATACTATACTTACTATATACTTACTATCTACTTTCTTTATTCATTCAAGAAAATACTATAGTCTTTTTTAGAAACAGTGAATGTGTGAAAAATGATATACTCGAAAAATTTGTATATCCTTAGTAGAAAAGGGATATACTCATAGATTCAAGCAGTTGTCAGTTTCTTTCTGTAAATTATGATTACAAGAGTTGTTGTAAAGAACAATGGCAGAATAATCCATGATGGAAACTCTGGAATTATGACTAATTCCATTAATGGATAGTTGTCTTTGTTGTTCTCGTCAATAATGTATGGGCTATCACCTATTCCATCACTATCATTATCTGTGCTAGTATAGTTACTCCAGTAGTTTCCTTCAAAACCATTATCCCAAACATTCACACTATCAATATCAGTAAACATTTGCTGGATATTGTCGACAATGTTATTGTTGTAAATCGTGTTATCAAAAGCTTGCATCTCAAAATACATGCTTCTCTGATTGTCTGTTATGTTGTTTCTAATAATTTTGTTATGTGAAGACCCAAAGAACCAGAGACCAATCTTATTGTTTGTTATGAAGTTACCAGAAACATTAGTGTAACCAGATCCGTAGGAGTTGATACCCCATTCGTTTGCTGTTATGTTGTTTTCAGAAAGAGTGTTATTATCTGAAAAATACAACAAAATACCCGATAAGTTGTTGTTCGTTATATTGTTTTCAAGGATTTCGTTTTCTGGACAGAAATAGAGTCTGATTCCAAACACTTCGTTGTTTGCTATATGGTTTCTAGAGATGCTGTTATTTCTTGAAGAACTTACAAGATCTATACCATATGTGTTATTTGTTATGTTGTTTCCAGTAACGATAATATTCAAAGAGTTATCAACATAGATACCGTAATGAAAATTATCTATTTGCGTGTTCTTAACAATCACATTACTTCTCTCGGAAATGTCTAATCCTCTCCCACTTCCATTTCCTAAGAGAGTGAAGCCCGCCCCATCAACCACAATGTTATCTTTTTCCACAACCATGGAGTCAAAGACATCACCACTAAAGGTGTAGACATATCCATCTCTTTGAATCTTATCCGTTCCCTCAACGCTTCCGTCAGTTCTGATGTAAACGGTGCCTTGTGCCTTCACTAGCCCAATATTTGGAATATTTACACAGACCAAGCATAGAAGTAGAATCAGAATTATTGTAGGAACTTTCCTCATTCTAATCCTTTCTTTCTAATTCTATTTCTAATAACAATTACAGTCAAAGTTGAGACAATAAGTATTGGTAGAATAATCCATGATGGAAACTCTGGAATTTCGGAGATGTCAACTTGATTCTTTAGCGGATAATTGTCTTGGTTATTTTCATAAACAAAATGTGGAGTATCACCTATGCCATCGCCATCATTATCCGTGCCATTGTAGTCACTCCAATAATTACCTCTAGAACCATTGTCCCAATCATTTATGGAAATTTCATAAATCGGTAAAACTGAATGTGCATCATCCATATCCTTTTGGTTGTTGATGAAATTATTTTGATATAATGTATTGTTTGAAGCGCCATGACTAAAGAAGATGCCGACGGTGTTATTCTCGAAGTTGTTTCCCACTATGATGTTTGCGGAACTTTGCAAAAAGATACCGCCGTAGCTTCCTATACAGTTTGTGATGTTGTTTCCAGAAATAATATTCGCATAACCACATACACTATTAATGCCAACACCACCATTTGTGATATTGTTCCCCAAGAAAAGATTTCCACTTGAACATCCATCTTGATACCAATTATGCATCTCTATTGTTGAGAGATAGTTTGAAATGATGCTGTTGTTATGAGCACCCTCCAATATGATTCCAATAGGGAAAATGTAATTCCTAAGTATTGTGTTGTTGGTAGACCTGTGGAGTTGAATTCCATAATTGAAATCTAGTATCCGCAAATTCTTAATGGTTACGTTGGTTCGGTCTGTAAGTTTTATTCCTCTCGAGATTCCCATTTCTCCCGTTAATTGCAGAGCAAAATCTATCCCGTCAATCAGAATGTTGTCTCTCTCAACTATAATGCCATCCGCTCCAGAACCTTCAATGCTGATATTTCCTAAAAAGGTGTAGACGTTTCCATTGCATTGTATCTTATCAGTTCCCTCAACGCTTCCATCTGCTTTGATGTAAATGGTGCCTTGTGCTTTCACTATCCCAATATTTGGAATAGTTACCCAGACCATACAGAAAAGTAGAATCAAAATGAATGGTGAAATCTTCCTCATTCTAATCCTTTCTTTCCAATTATATTTCTAATAAGAATCACACATAGAGATAATGTGACGAACAGAGGTAGGAAAATCCATGAGGGAAACTCTGGAATTGCATCTGTTCCAATTATTTCTGCTGTTTTAGCGCTGTGATTGTAGGTGAAGTATAGGTAAGTGTTGGTTGTGTCCTCATTGACTATGGGAACAACGGAGTTTTTATCTACGAGTACAGTCCAGTTTTCTTTCGTGTTTAACAGACCTTTTGGGATTGTTATGTTGCAAAAGCCTGTTGTTCCATTTTCTCCCTCTACATCAAATTGTATTAGAGCACTTTCAGAGTTGAAACTGAAATCTGATACTGTGGAGTTGCTTAACACAAAAATGTTGTATGGAATCCATTCCCATATTCCAGCATCAAAAATATTGATTGGACCCATAAGCGGGTAGTTGTCTTTGTTGTTTTCGTTAATAACGTAGGGTGTGTCTCCTAAGCTGTCGCCGTTGTTGTCCGTTCCATTGTAGTTGCTCCAGTAATTTCCCTCTACTCTATTATCCCAAACATTCACTGTTGGAGTCGATTCTTGAATCCACCAAGAACCAGCAACGTCACCCACATTATTTCCATTTTCAATAAAATTATTGTAATAAATGGTATTGTTGGGAGAAGGAGAATGATGCACATCCAAGAAACTTGCTCCACTGAAAAATATGCCATTCGCATTCCCTCTTATGTTGTTTCCAACTATTTGGTTACTTGAAGAACCCCAGAATTTGATGCCATTATAATTGTTTGTAAGGTTGTTTCCAGTAATTGTCGATTTAATTGTGAAAGCAAGAAATATGCCATCACCGTTGTTTGCAACATTTATGCTCTGAACTGTTATGTTTTCGCACTTAACTAAGGCAACATATCCAGCGTTGGAGGGTACAATCTTGTCTTGCTGGTTAACCCAGTATGTAATTGGTTTTCCGTCAACAAGGTTTGATGTATCCACATCATTTTCAAAGTTGGTTCCCCGAACATCAAAATTATAGCGATTGTTGCTCATTCTATTGTTTCTAAGCGTGTTACCGCTAGAGATGTAGATTCCGTAATTGTTATTATCTGTCACGTTATTGCCGATAAGAGTGTTTGAGCCAGCATTCAAGATGATACCCATCTCATTGTTTCCAGCTACAATGTTATCAGAAATTAGATTGTTGGATGAATGAACTGAGATGCCATAATCATTTGTTCTTATTTTGTTTTCGGAAATGACGTTGTTACCTCCCCCCTCGTTAACACCATAATCGTTTGAGGTAATTTCATTTTCTGAAATCATGTTATGTTTTGAGTTGGACTCAGTTACAATACCTCGATCATTGTAAACTACTTGATTCTTTACGATTATGTTATTGGAAGATTCTTTAAGTCGGATTCCGCTTGAAAAGTCTTGAATAGTGTTTTCTATGATGTTATTATTTGAGGAGTGAACAAGTTCTATTCCTCTACCGCTTCTAGTGCTCATTATTGTGTTTTGGGTTACTGTCGAATCTGTTGTAGAAACTAACAGTATTCCCTGTCCATTTTTTGATAGATGCAGGTTTTGAATGGTTATATGTGTACAGTTTACCAGAACTACGGTACCTGCGTCCGATGGAAGAGTTCTGTCTTCTTTACCCACCCAGTAATAAATTGGTGCCCCGTCAATCGTGTTTGAAGTATCAACATCATTAATGACTCTATGAGTTGGATAAGATCGGACTGCAAAATTGGCTCGGTTGTTCCTCATTTGGTTGTTTCTGAGCACATTATTTGAACAATCCTCGAGTTCGATGCCGACTACGCCGTCTGTTATGATGTTTCCTGTAATAGAGTTGTTATCTGAGTCATAGATTAGGATGCCACGAAATGCATTTGTTACTGTGTTTCCTTCAATTGTATTATTGAATGATCTCCACAAATAGAGGTTGTAGGCATAACCAGTTACTGTATTGTTAGAGATTAGACAGTTTGAAGTATCAACCAGATATATTCCATATCCGCCGCCTATTCCTATTTTTACATTTTTTACTGTTACATTATTTCTTTCTGATAAAACTATGCCTCGGGTGTCTGCTTGAATAGTGAAGCCTGCTCCATCTATTACAATGTTATCGCTCTCAACATATATTCCATCTTGATTAGCATTTGGAAGACGTTCAACTCTTATATCTCCCAAAAGAGTGTAGACATTTCCTTCTCGTTGAATCTTATCTGTTCCCTCAACACTCCCATCTGACCTAATGTAAATTGTGTTTTGTGCTTTCACTACCCTTATTTGTGGAAGAGAAATGACTGCAAGACTTAGAACCAGTACTAGAATGAGTGCTGCCCTTTTATCTCCCAACATGGGCACCAATAATACATTAGTTAAGATATGGGAAAAAGGTTTTTATCAAGAAACCTTGACCAAAATGAGTTATCTTCTAGTCAAAAATCTTTGACCAGTGAAATGTTTGGGTTTGGGGTTAAATTTTAACCAAAAAAAAACAACGCCTGCAATTGGCTTGAATACGTTTTGTGAATGCCCTTGTTATCTGGTTATGAACTGAAAAACAAGGGCATTCTTCAGTATGGAAATTGGATTCGGTTTGAAG
>JBHORG010000044.1:0-7229 GCA_042565955.1 Thermoproteota archaeon
TTGTGGTTATGCCAATATCGACGTAGTTACCGTCGTTATCAATCGCCGTCAATGTTACTGGCACACCGGTTATTATCTTGTCACCTTGAACTCCACCAATCGGCATCTGCCTATGTAGATACTCCATCTGCGTACCCATCGAATCCGTAGATACACAAGGAGTGCCCGGCTGAGCTGGAGAAAGGTCAAGTACTGTGCCTTTTATTGTGAAAGCGGTTCCTTTTGGTACTGCAACATCAGGAGCTGTTACGGTTGTTTCACTTAGTCCTTTACCGAAGATGTATTGGAATCCGTCAGTAGCCCTTACAGCAAGGTATCCGTCAGCTACAGCGTGTGGGTCTCCAGGAGTTGTAACGCTCCATATTCCTACACCACTGTATGCGTCGACACAATGTAGCTTCCATCCTCTTGTGATTGGTTGACTGGGTGTATGTTCGCTATCATATGTGTAAACCTTTCCATCAGCAATTAGAGATGTACCACGCATTGAATAGCATCCACAATAAGGTGTTTCGTAATCGTACGGTGTTTCGTGTTGATAGATCCAAGCTATGGTTCCATCGTCCCAATCAAAGGCGTAAAGACCATCATATGCGTTTCCGTAGATCATTCCGTACGCTGAACCGATATCATAAGTCCACCAAATCCCCCAAGGAACATTTGCTTGCTCACTCTTCCATTCAAGGTTACCTGTTCGTAGGTCCCATGCCCACAAATATCCGTCACGTAATGTCACTGCAACCTTTCCTTGATCAGCGACTGTACATGATGAACTGAAATATGGTTCATCCTCAACAGTTACTGACCATAGTTCTTCGCCAGTATTCAAGTCCGCAGCTCTTACAATTATTCCATACCACGCTCCGAGTCCTTCGGGACTCACAGCAGATGTTCTGGCAGCTATACCCGCTTGATAATCTACTGAATTGCCTAGGTTACTCCATGGCCATGTAATGTTACTTACTACTCTGTCAGCGAAGTTACTATCCGTTCCAAGTGTGGTCCAGTTGATCAATCGATAGTTTCCACCACCAAGGTTTTGTACGCTTAAGGCATAACCGTTCATATAGTTGTCACCTGAAGACAGTGGAGCAATTGAAACGTTCAATGTTACTGCTCCGCTCCAAGGATCAAGTTTTAGTAGCCTACCGTTACCTATGTGCAGAATTTGTGGTAATGATGTTTTAGGGGCCTCACCTGGAACTGACAGTTCTCTATATGAGTACTCAATCGTCTGTTCGTTACTCCAACCACCAAAACTTAGTCTCGCTGCTGGAATTGGGCTTGGAGATACCTCCCAATACACTTCACCAGTACGTATATCAAAGCATTGCCAAACTGTGGTGGTCGCTCCATTCACCACCTTCGTAAGTACCTTGTATCCTCGTCCTTCATAGATTACAGCCAGATATCCTGGAGTTGTAACCAAGGAGTTAATTCCTTGTCCGGCTCCAATCATACCCGATATGGCTTCTTGTCGTTTCCATACTATATGTGCACTTTCTGGTCCTTGTACGTAAGGAATAAAATCGTAGTCGTCACTAGAGTAAATATTTGTATCAGCTGGCCAGTTGGGTCCTCCACCTGGACCACGCCATGGAAAGTTCCCAAGAATCTCTGTCCACTCTCTGTGTTCTACTTGTACTGGTCTTGTCCAATAATCTGTTGGAAGTGGTGACGGTGGCCAAGAAAGTACCGGGTCCTCTTGTACTACAAACTCTAGTACGTCAGTAGAGCTAGGGGTATAATAAGCCGAACCTAGATAAACAGGTTCCTCTTGTCTCGATCGATAAACACCTGGAGGTGCTGAAGGTACATCCGCTTCATCGTCATACACTAACCCTTGGAACCACCAACCCTCTTGGAAGTATGTTCCAGCGTGTTCAAAATTTATTGTCCATGTGCCCATCTCATCTGCAATCCATTCAAACCATGCCGTAGCATCTGCTTGATAAGAATCCATTGTGACTACATGTTGTTCTCCGCTCGGTTTTGTGATTGTAACCTTGTAATCTGGCATGAATCGGTGTGCGTTAGTTGCTGGTGTAACCCATAAGTTAACAAGAAATCTTTGATTAAGTCCTACTGGGTCAGGTCTTTCGCTAAGGTATGGTCTAGTTATGGCGGTATCATCAACAGTGACTCCAGCCGGCAACGGCCCACTAATTGGTCGGTCTCCTGCAGTTTGAGCCCGAACCGTTGAACCTGTAATAAATACAAACACAGAAGACATTAGAAGTATCATTGTTGTTATTGCTGTTAATTTTGTTTTGTTTATTGAAATTCGCATTTTTTTTCTCCTTTTTTCGTTTTTTTACATTTTTTCATTTTTGGGTGAAAATTATATAAAAAATCTAATCTTCTCCCCCATAGTTTTCTATTTCAATACAAAACATATTTAACACCATGTATGTCATCTCCTGACTGACAAAAATAAAATCTAAAGAATATTGAGTGGAAACGTCTTTATGGAAATGTTTTTACTGTTTTTGGTGTGTGCGTGCGTGTTTCATACGTGAGGGTAGGTATGAGAGAGAACAAGAATACAAATAGGAGAACGCGCGAGGAAGAAAAAATACGTGCGTTCGTATAGACGTGTGTGTGGGTTAAAATTTAACTCTAATTCCTAAAGATAAAAATTGTTGAGAATAATAAAATCGATAATATTGGTAGTGTTTGTGATGGTAAATATTGAATTACGAAACCCCCCACTATGGGCGTAACAATTTGAGCTATACTATTAAGTGAATTGTTAACTCCCAGTAATGTCGCAGTTTCCTTTTTTGAAACGCTATTTACCAGTTTACTAGTTAAAATAGGTCTGCTGACTCCTGTACCGTAAGCAAGAAACATCAATGGAACAAAGACGAATAGATAATCTGTAGAAATTACAAGCCCTACCATTGTAATGATCGTTGCAACGATTCCAGTTCTCAACATACGATCTTCACCTAATGCTCTGAGGATCCGAGCAATTAGAACTGTTTGAATGATGACTCTTAATATACCAATCCACGTCATGTAGTAGCTAACTTGGGTTACGTCAACGTGTAATTGGTTTTGGGCCCATAAACTGAAGTTTGAAATAAACAAGTGGAGTCCCAAGCCGTAAATGAAAAAGATTAACAAGTTATTTCTTACATGGGGTGTTTTTGAATAGCGTTTAGCTTCATTGACTGGGACGATGTCATTAAAACCAAGAGAAATCTTTTCTTTGTTTTTAGTGATTGTTTCAGGAAGAAACAAAACCAGAAGAATCGAAACCAAAGTTATTGCAGCTGCAAAGAACATTGGAACCGAATAATTGATCTGGGAAAGCACTCCACCAATAAGAGGGCCAAATATCAACCCTGCACCAAATATTCCGCTAGAATATCCATAGACTTTGGTTCGGTGTTTTGGTTTGACAATATCGGAGATATATGCTTGGCTGACGGTCATGTTGCTTCCAAGTAATCCGTCAATTAATCGAGCTGCAATTAATAGAATTACGGTTGTAGAAAATCCAAGGAGCAAGAAACCTGCAAGTGTACTTATTTGACTTAGTATGAGCAATGGTTTTCTTCCAAAGTGGTCACTAAGTTTACCTGTTATTGGACTAGCGAAAAATTGGGAAATACTGAATATACTTGCAACAAGTCCTATTTGTATTGGAGTTAATCCAAGGGACAGGCCTAAATATGGAAATATTGGTAATACCCTGCTGAATCCTAATACTTCTGTGAATATTATTATGAATATCACGTAAAGGCGTTTGTCAAAGACGAAATCGTCTGCTTCAATTGCTGTTTCGTTATTTTTCAAAAATCGATCACAACAGCGATTAATTAATTTAAGGGGTTAGTTCGCAAACATTATTTTTCTACTTGCCGCATGGGGGATAAAAATATTGCTTTTTTCAATAATTTTTCTGATTTATGTTTATTTCGTCCTTCTATTATCAGTCTTAATAATTTTTAAAATTTTAAAATCGACGTAACTGTAATTGGCACTATTTTCTAACAATTTTTTGCCAGTTTGAGCGCAGATAGAAGCCGATTCCATAGGTAATTGCGAAAGCAAAAGCGAAAAGCGTAGAAAGCGACACTTGAAAAAAGCTAAGTCTTGTTGCAACAATCAAGAACAAACCGAAACACGCCAAGAAAACACCCTCAAACAACCCGAAAGCTGCTACAAACCACTGCAATTCCAGGCTTTTACGAGCACCCGCAAAAAACCGCAATAATCCAAAAGAGACTGCTGCAACACCCCACCCTCCAGCCAAGTAAGCTAACTCAGCAGATGGAACAAAACCAAGCCAATCCGCCAACTGATTTGATGCAACAAGCAAAATCAACCCTACAATCACATCTCCGATGCCGTTAGCAATCAGGATTTTTTGGATATATTTGTCTGGTGAAATCATAATTACAATTCTAATAAAGTAGGATTTATTGTTTGTCGCAAGAGCCACTAAGTTCCAATTCATTCGGAGCTGATAGTTTTCAGCAAACAGAGCTGACTGAACCTGATTATTTCTGCGAAGCAGTTTGTGTGTGGGGTTAAATTTTAATCCCCAAACCAAGGGAAGACTACTAACCGTTACCAACAACATATAAGTTTTTGATAACTAACAATTTAATATAGAAAAGAAATGTGTGAACTTAAAATAGTTGTAGACGAAGCAGTAGTTTTTGAGAATGTGGTTTACGCAATAAATGTTGAAAATAAAGTGGTCGTCAAAGATATTCTAGGAAACTCAAAGGAGTTCGAGAATCATGTTATTACAGAAGTCAACATACCAAAAGAACAACTAATTCTCTCTCCAGCAAAGACACAAAACTAAAATCATTGCTTTGGAAACCTATTCAGGAATTTTCTTAAGTTAGGCTCCAATACGAATTTCTTCTTCTGATTTAGATCTGAATTCTAAAGTTTCCATATTCACTCACTTCAAAAATCTTGTCTGATTTTTCAAGGTCATTTCTTAGATAGCAATCAATGGATTTTGCAGCTTGTTTTCCTGCTACGATAGCATCCATAATTGATGCTGATCCAAATATTGCGTCTCCACCAGCGAAAATACCAAATGAACTTGTCTCTAACGAAAATGGATCCACTAATATTGTGCTATTTTCAGTGATTTCAACAGTTTTCGGAAGAAAGACCGTACTGGGAGATTGACCTATTGCAATTATTATTGTTTCAGCTTCTTTTACAAATTCAGAATCCTTAATTGGAATTAGTCGCTTCCTACCCGTATAATCGACTTCCCCCAAATCCATTCGAATACATTCAATACCAATTACTTTACCTTTTTTGCATATAATACGATTAGGTGTTACTAAAAATTCGATTTTGATGCCTTCTTTTTTTGCCTCTTTGATTTCCCATAGATTCGCAGGCATCTCCTCCTCAGACCTTCGATATAACATAGTGGTATCTTTTGCTCCGAGTCTCAAAGCGGTTCTAGCAGAGTCAATCGCAACATTACCTCCGCCAATTATTACAACTTTATCAGAAACTTTTGCTTTTTTGGAATTGGCTTTTTCCAGAAAATCTAGAGCATAAACAACACTATCATGTTCATCATTCTGAATTTTGAGAATACGTTCATCATGACTACCTGTGGCTATAAACACCGCATCAAATTCTTTTTTGAGCTTTTCAAATTCTAGCTTTTTGGCAACAACCATATTTAACTTAATTTCAATTCCATACTCTCTTATCCTATCAATATCAAAATCAATTGCTTTCCTAGGAAGACGATATTCTGGAATACACATTCGCAACATTCCACCTGGCGACGAAGATGCCTCAAAAACTGTAACAGAGTGCCCTTTTATAGCCAGATCTTTGGCTGCGGAAAGACCAGCCGGACCTGATCCGATTATAGCAACTGTTTTTTTGTATTTAGAAGTAAAGTACCTTTTCTTCTTTTCTATAAATTCATCTGTGAGAGAAATGTATTGAATCGCATTTTTAATAATTTGTTTGTTCTTAATAGCCCTTTCTGGATGAAAACAAACATGGCATGTTGAAACTAAAAGAGGAATTTTTTCTTCAAGTATACTCAAAGCTTTATAGAATCCTTCAAGGTGACCCATTTCAACAGCTAACTTTCGTAAAGCTAAAAAAATTTCGGGAAGATTGAGGTTTTGCGGACATCGCCTATAACATCGATAACACCATGCACAAAGCCATAATTCTGGTGATTCTAGGATAGTTTTATCCCCTATTGGAAGTTTATTAAGTAATACTCTGGGATTATAATATTCGGGAACTAATTCTGCAACTGGACAACTCGCAGTACAAATGCCACACTCAAAACACCATTTCAGTTTTTCATAATCTATGACGTTCTCCAAAACTTTCTCCAGACTTATTTCTTTAGTCTTTTCAATATCTTCAATCAACTCCCTTTTTTTAAGGTTTAAAATTTAACCTCCAAACCCAATTCTGTAAACTTTTTTTCTCTGCAATCAATAAATCTCGGATTTCTATAACCATTTTATGAGTTTCCAGCATAGCATCAAAAAATTTCATAATCCTACGGTACATAATAACTACAATAACGCCCATTACACTAAAGATAACCAAAAAAATTAACAAATCAGTCCAAACCATTTTCTCACCCCCTCCTCATTTTTTCCCCCCCAAAATTTAGTTTATTGCTTTACGTATAGAAGAAATTTTGGGTAAACTCTCCCGAAAAAATCCCTTTTTTTTCAAGGGTTAAATTTTAACCCAACCAACCAACGGACGACGAACGGACGGGGAATAACTGGACAGTCCCTACCTGTTTATCCATGTTTATGGTGGTACCAGATGGAATAGAAATGTACTGGGAAGGTACCATGGAGATTAATGTGTGAGGGGTAAAAACAAGAAGAAAACTTACCCCTATTAAAATATACGAGGGGTAAGAAAGAGAAAGATGTTGGAAGGCAAACAAACTCCAAAAAAATTTTTAACCGCTTAACTTTGGGAAATGCAAAGCTTCTATTCGATCGTGAGAACTCCATCAAGCCTCTACTTAAAGAGATCACCAGCTATTTCGATGAAAATCCTGAAATCGAGAATGAGTGGAGTAGATACTACAAACAGCTCAGAGAGGAGAAAGCGCAATTTGGACATGAAAAAACAACAATTATTGATGTTTGGAACGAGCTTGAAAAACGCTATTCAGAAGGAAAAATCAAACGCCCCTTCTTTAACTCTTTCTATTTGACTAACTCACTCATATTTTC
>JBHORG010000045.1:0-6866 GCA_042565955.1 Thermoproteota archaeon
CGTTTTCAAAGAAACTCAGTTAGCTGACCGAATTGCAAACATGTCTAGTAATGGTGAAACACTTAGGTTAGAATTGCTAAACGCTTTAGGTGATCCTGAAGTGGCTGAGTGTCCCGAATGTGAGACCCCTGCAAAACCCACTAAGACGTGGGAGATGGCTGGAAGACCTAGTAAGAATGGTGAAAGACTTCAATTGACGATTGCCTTATACAAATGCGGAAACTGCACCAAAACGTTCAGAAGTGTAATTAAGAAAGAGAAGATTAAAGCCTAATTTTTTCCATCAATAGGTTCAGTGTGTTCTATTCTTGTCTGTATTATGAGGGGTATCAAGAATAAGGTGAATGTGTGGGCTTTTTTTTAAAGCAAGAAAAATTGTTGATGTGTTAGATAACCGCTAAACATCAGGCTTGTTGTAAAAACCAATGCAATAATAACGAAATCTTTTGCGAAAGATTCGCCTAGTTTGAGCATTAATTCAGTGTCGTTTTTTATGTCTCCAATGAGGACATTTCGGTTTTGGATTAAACGAATGGATAGGTAAGCTATGAGACCACTTAATACTACAAAGTAAATTAGACTCAAGTTGAATAGGACGCCAACGAGAATCATGAGGGGAATAAGACCGTAACCCATCATGATTGTTAGGTACAGTCCTCGTTTTACACCTAGTACGACTAGCATTGTTCGTGCTTTTGCATCAAAGTCTGAATGGTAGTCTGCTAGGTCTTCCCATAAGCTGTTTACTGCTGTAGATATGCCGATAAGAACTAGTAGCGTTAGTATTGGGATGGAAAAAACGTTGAAGAAGGCGGCTACGATTAGAACAGGTATGGCACCCACAGAGAAGTTCACTATTGGTTTGATTATTGTTTGTCTGAGTCTTAGTGGTGGCATTGAATATGCAACTCCCGCAAGAATCCCTATAAAGATAGAGAGAGTTACTAATTGAATTCCAGTAATCGCACCTAGACTCATAGACAATGCAAAGAAGATTAAGGATATTGGAAGTCCCATTTTTCCTAGTTTTTTTGTGTAATCTGCTCTGAATGGGTCAGATTTTACATCCAAGTTAACGTCATATACGTTGTTAATGGCGTCTGCTCCGCTCCATCCACAAAAGGCGAGAAAACCAAGATACATTGCTCCAGACAAATTAGCGCTTTTTGCCATGAGAAATGTGGCTCCCATGGTTATCATGAAAACCATTATTCCTCTTTCAAAGGAAATGAACGTGAGAAATCCCTTTGCGCCCCGGAGCATATTGTTTCTGCAGTTGGATTGTATAAAAAGTTTTCTTGTTTTTCCGAACCCAGTTACATTAAATGTTGTTTAACATGCGAAATAATGGTTAATTCAATAAAATCTTCGTCTGTATATATCTATTTGTTTTCGCAAGTCTTCTATACATCTAGAAGAAGAAAGTAACTTTTTGAATTATAATGCTGAGCATGAACACTACAATGCTATAGGCGAAAATGTGGATTTCTTGTTAGCTGAAATTGTTATCAAATTTCTTATTTTACGTTCATTGGTGTCTACTGTGCGAGGAGAAATCTGGAAGACTTGTCCTATTCGGTTTTTTGAAATGGGATTCTTTGTGGTTTTACTAGCGTAATAGAGGGACCCTGCTGCTATTGAGATTGGGTTTCCACCCAACTTTTGAATTTTTATTATAACCCTTTTAGCAATAGCTAGTGTTTCCGTTTTATTTGTAATTTGATCCGCATATTCGTGAAGGTAATCTTTAGGTGTTTTCCTTTGTATTTTTATCAAGCCTTTTTTGGTGTTGATTGTTTTTAGCATCCAGAGTTGTTTCTGGACTATTTTGCTCTCTATATTAAGTTCTTGGCACATTTGCTTTATAGGGCGGATCTTTTCATATCCTTTTAGTATAAGGTGCATTAAAGCAACGATTGTTGGACGTTTGTTCTTAGCAAAACGTTGAGATTTTAAGAAGATCGACTTATGTTTTCTTATCTTCATTGCTGCGTCTTCTTGGTACGGGAATCTGGGAATTTTCAGTTGGCAAGAAATTGTTCTTAGGGTTGTTAACCATTCTTTTAGAGATTCCGGCTCTTCTTGACTCCAGTTTGAGTGCCATTCTGGGGTCCAGCGATTGAACTTTGGAACGATATAAGTTTCATTTATCACTAATCCACATGTTGAACAGACTTTTTCGCCTTCTATTCCTTCAGGTGAAACGGAGTTTCCACTACATAATGGGCATTTTTGCATAATTCGTTCTTCCTTTCGTTTTAGATCGTTGAATCTCTTTTAGCTAGATTCCATTTTTACTATGTGCCGATATTGGCATATCTCCCCAATGCTATTTTGTGGAATTGTTTTATAAAATTAACGGAAAAGTTGTTATAGAATAATTATTTCATTCATATATAACAAATATCTATACAAATCTTCTATTCGTTTTGATGGTGTCTGTTTGTTAAATGATTTTCTTTGATATTTTGATCTAGGAATTTTTCATTTTGAGATTGTCTATGGTTTTAGTTAGAAAAGGGTGCTTGTGAGGTTGATTTTTAGTTGAGCTAAATAGGCAGTCTTGAGATGACGTGAAAAATTCCTGAAAAGACTATTGCTCCTATGTAAATGTTTATTGCATACAAGCTGTTTTTGAGCATTGACAAAATCTTAGTCGAGCGGTGCTTAAAGACCCTGTATCCAGCAAAGTACACTCCTAGTAAGTAGAATAATAGAAGTAGTCTGAAGATGGACCAACTGTCTAAACCCAAATTGTTGACGAAGGGATTTAGTTCCACACATCCAAGGTTTAGACCTATCTTCGTAACTATGGCGTCGAGTATAGTGAAGATAGCAAGGAGACCCATTAGAATCTTATATAATATCATTGTAACCGATAATTTTTAAGAAAAAATTGAAGTTAACGATTATGAAGCAAAAATAATGAGCAATAATTAGTATTTTTGGTATATTTGAATAAAAGTTACATTGTAACTTATGTGGGTGGATACAAGTAGGCCCTCCCTCTTTTCACTGTTTATAAATCTACGTTGGAAATGTAGTGGTGTGAGTTTCATGGGAAATATCAGAGGCGTAATTACGAGTAGGACTGAAGGTACGTTTAGGGAGATTGCAATGAAAAAGTTTGGTTACCGAAAAGGTAGCTTATCCCATGCACTGGAAGAGGCTCTATGTCAGTGGATTGAATTAAACAAAACTAATAGCGAGATAACGTCTGAGGAGAAAAAACAGCTTTGAATTCACTTATAAATCTTAATTATTATGAATCGTTTTATACATATTTCGATTTTAGAAATATTACTATCGAACAATACGTAGTTTATATGCGTGCTTTTGGAATGGGTTATCAAAGAAAAAAATCTTGCCAGGAGGTGTAGATAAAAAAATGAAATTTACTAAATTAATAAGAAATAAGAAAGCTATTTCACCAATATTTGCTACACTGATTCTAATTGCTATAGCTGTAATTGCAGGAATAGTAGTATACATGTTTACATCAGGAACCATCGCTTCAATGACCGGTGGTGGAACAGCAGGACAAGAAAAAGTTGCTATCCAAGCTGTTGAAGGCACGGGCACTACTGTCACGATCTACGCACAAAGTACAGGCGGTGGAAATGTTACAATAGACAGTGTAATAATCAAGACAGCAGATGGTACAGTCTATGATGCTACTACTACAGTTGGTACATTCATAATCTCTGATACTCTAACCACAGTTGCCATAACAGATGTAGTTGCTTTAGATCCAGGAACTTCCTATACTGCGACTATTGTTAGTGTTGCAGGAAACCAATTCGTTTCACCATCATTCAAAGCATCATAAGGTTAGGTGTAAGAAAATTGAAAAAAAACATCAAAGCCATCTCCCCTATTTTTGCTACTTTAATTATTTTAGCAATTGTAACTGTCCTTTTCATACCCGTATTTATGTGGGCTACTGGCACAACCAGTGAGACTGAAGATTCTTGGCAGTTATCCGGTCTTATAGCTACTGAACGTATAGTGATAGAAGAAGTAAGTCTAAAAGTCGGTACACAAGACTGCACAATTTATGTTAGGAATATAGGTAAAACAACCGTTTCAATAGACAATGTATTTATCTCGTTATCTAATGGTACTGATCTGTACGATTATTCAAAATCTAGGATCCCAACCCCCTTCACCACATCACCCCCCTCGGTAATTCAGGGTGATTTGATTACAATCGAATTCGAATTAAACTCTCTGCGTTTTACTCCAGCGTCGAACGAAACCTACACCGTGAAAGTGTACACATCCAGAGGAGTCGGTGACACATACCAAGTTGTGACGTGACAAAACATGCAAATTAACAAGTTTGGGGGGGCACGAAAAGGTATTTCGACAATAGCAGGCATTTTTATGTTACTATTCATGTTTACCGTCATGATAGGATTGATTATAGCTTATGTTAATTACAACCTATCTGCAGAGGAGCAGATGAAAATTGACCACGAAAGATCTCAAGAAAAAATTGTGTTAACAACAATAGCAATTACTAATGAATCCATAATTTCAAAGGTGGTTATCACAAACACTGGATCGATTGATGTCAGAATCAGAGCATTATATGAGATAGTAAACGGAGACACAACCCTCCTTTTTGATCCATCCATTTATTCGGAAACACAGATCGCGCCCACTGAATCATTAGTAATTGGCATTCCAGATGATGTCCCTGAGATTCCATTTGATGCTCAAGCAAAAATTGTTGCAGCCACCGAAAGAGGAACAAAAACTTTAGATTCCCTAGCAGAACTTGTATATGGGCCAGTTGAACCTCCAACCAATTATGATCCCACAAAACTATATGTTGGTCCATTAATGCTGAAGTTTGACGAATTCTTCTTTCACAAAACCAATTCAAATGGAGTTCTTGATCCCGGTGAGACTTGGCAGCCGGGGTGGATTGTCGATGAAAAGGGTTATTATGCTTGGAATGTAACCGTAATGAACATTGACGTCAGAAACTTGACACTCTTCAGATTTGCCAGTTTCAATCTTGTGCCAACAGATTCCCCAAGCGTGCTGTCTTGGTATATTGAACCAACCGATCAAATTAATGGAGAACATTTCTTAGAAATCAACCAAACGCAAACTATTACATTCATTTGGGATCGCCCCCTTAGCGGTGATGCTGCAAAGTTGACCTTTTCGGATTCCACCTGCATGGTTTTCCTCACATTCTTCGGTGTCTTTCACGAAGCTGACGGGACAGAGACTCCATACGCCCAGACAATTCCTTTTGAAGCCTCAGTAACCGTGAGATAGTAATGGTGAATTAGAGAATGAACCGAATCCTAAAACAAAACAATAGAGGCATAGCCTCAGTATTCGGAACAGTCTTTATTCTATTCCTTGTTATTTTTTTAGCTTCAACTCTTTTTGTCTCATTATACTCATATGAAGAAAATGCTCAAGAATCAATTGACATAGAACAAGAACGTGTTCAAGAAAAAATTGTCCTTCTATCATTATCAACAAATAATGTCAGTGGAACCGAATATCTAAATAGCTTATTAATAAACAATACCGGAACCATAATCACAAGAATTAGAGCAATTTATATCGATAACATTTTCATATGCGACCCAACAGACTCTTCACTAAATCCTTACGATACGTACATTAATCCAAAAGACTATCTAAACGTGCAACTTCCAAATAACCTACTCTACGAACCACTTTCTAAGATTGAAGTGGCAACCGAAAGAGGAATAAAATCGGTTGAATACGAATGGATGCTAAGAGGTGGCAACCAAACTGATTCACCTTCTGAAATACAAAAAATATACTTTGGACCTTTGCTGCTTGATTTCGATAAATTCTATTATACGAAATATGAAGATTTATCCGATCCAAACTCATGGAAACCCGGATGGAGCGTAGAAAACAGCCTCGAAGTAGTATGGAACATAACCGTCACCAACATAGACGACAGAAATCTTACAATCAACGAATACTCAGGTTTTACTATTGTTCCAAACGCTGAAGGTGCACAAAAGCCTTGGTTCATTGAACCACCCAACGGGCAGGATACGATATTTATTCCCTCAAACACAACTGTTAGTCTTATTTACATCTGGGATGGTCCACAGAGTGGCGCAACCCAGTCGGTCTATAATCAAAACCAAGAATGCAGAATTTTTATGAGCTTTTTTGGTATTTTCCATGAAAAAGATGGATCCACCAAACCTTACGGTCAAACTATACCCTTTGAAGCCGTCCTTCTCAGAGATCCACAAATAGAAATAGTGGCTGACCCGACTGTCATTGCTGCAGGTTCTAGCATGACTTCAATAATAACGGTAACTGTTCTCGATGTAATGGGTCTAATAGCAGACAATGTACAAGTTAACTTCACAACCACATTAGGGAACATCCCCCCAGTTACAATTACAGATTCTAACGGAGTCGCAACCGTTACTCTCAGCCCTGGATTAACGCCAGGAACAGCCATAATAACAGCCACCGCCGAAAACGCGGAAAAATCGACATCAGTAGAAATTGTCCCTGGAACCCTAACCATCGAAGCGGATCCATCAACACTTGCAGCAAACTCGACTACGACCTCCGAGATAACTGCACGTGTAATCCTAAACGGAAGTCCACTTGCAGGCGAAACAGTAACCTTCACTAATGAAAACCCAGAACTAGGAGAGCTTCTCTCCCCTACTACAGTAACCACTGATGGTCAAGGATATGCAACTGTAACCTTCGATCCAGGAACAGACATTGGAACTGCAACAATAACTGCCGAATGGGGAATCCTACCTCCCTTGCCAATATCAGTAGAAATTGTCCCTGGAACCCTAACCATCGAAGCGGATCCATCAACACTT
>JBHORG010000046.1:0-6832 GCA_042565955.1 Thermoproteota archaeon
AAAAAGGTTGTTACCTCAAAAAACATATTAAAAAACAAAATTCAAAAACCCGAAAAAATAATGCCTATCAGAAGACTATTAGAAAAGAATTTTAATAAGCGACTGTTTTTGTGCCGATGAAGCCTTTTTGACCAAATCCAAGAATACCCCCAATATGCTGAATAACTCAATCCCCCAACAAACAGACTTGACGTTAAAATCAAAAGGCCCTGCTTCAAGGAAAAATCAACAACAATAAACGAACCTACTGCAAAAAGAATTGAAATTGTAAACATGACAAAGGAAGGCAACAAAGTAATTTTCTGGATTCGACTAGCCATGCATATAATTGCGAGAAATATTGAAGAAAAAGGTTGTTACCTCAAAAAACATATTAAAAAACAAAATTCAAAAACTTATTCTAGGGAATAATTTTTGCAGCCAAATCCAAACATGTTTTTATTCACGTACCTACGTTTTTTTTCCCTTATTCTTGTTTCAGTTAACTTTCTCTTGTTCTCTTACCTATCCTCATGTGTGAAACCCGTGCACACATGCAAAAAACGGTCTCTTAGGTTGATTTTCTTATCTGGAACGGTGTTTAAGATACTTAAACTTATAGAATAGAAGAATAAAAGCAGTGATACCAATAATTGCAATAGTAATCAGTGTCCATATTGGAAGCTGATATGTGGTCCCGATGATATTCATCGGTCGCATCATTTCGTTGTCTTCATGATCAAGAATATGGCAGTGCCAGACATATCCCGGACCTACTGTTGCGTCAAAGGGAAAATTAGAACCATCTAAACCTGTAAAACGGAGTCTGATGGTTGTAACTTGACCAGAGTATGCTATTATGGTGTCTTTCCATCCTTGCTCGTTTTGGGAGGGGGCAATAGGTTGCCCTATCAAGTATGGTTCAAGAGAAGGAACATTTTCAGTTGGATGATCAAGGGGAGGATCTCCATTAAGAGTCGTCCAATCGTATAGATAAGCTGTGAAATTGAATTCTTGACGATTAACGAGTTGGAACTGAACTAAATGAACATGGATTGGATGTGCATTCAAAATGGGATTTACTATTATCCAATCTTCAGTTGTACCCAAAATTGGATTTTCAGAAATCGGTGAAGCCCATTTTTGTCCATCAAGAAGTAATGCTTGTTGATCGTTTGGACCCTGTACGGCAGTTAAGGTTAGCATTCTTTCTTTTTCTGGTAACGGCAGCGAAGGAAAATCACCGGTAAGCGTTGGATTGAGGTTTGAAGGTAACGGTTTTGGTGAAAATCCTGTTTCATCAACGACTGTGAATTGAACTATCTGTCCCAGAGTCTCTGTTTCAGTTTGATAATTGGTCAAAGCGGAGTTTTGCAGTATCACTTGTTGTCCGGCAGGAATATTAGAAAAATCTACAAGAATATCCGCGCGTTCTGCCGGTGCAAGTAGTAAAGATGTGAGTTCAACTGGCGATTTTAGGTAACCACCATCACTTCCAATCTGAATGAAAGACATATTATTCGAGAAACTGAAATTGTAGAAGCGAGCGTTAGACCCGTCAAGTAATCTAAATCGATACAATCCTTGTTTAACGTTCATATTAGGCCATACTTTGCCATTTACCATTACAGTATTCCCTAAGAATGCAGACTGCCAATATGGATGAATCGTAGGGTTGATTCCTTCGCTTGGAAAATATAACGAGCCATCAGAAAGAAAACTTCGATCCTGAATGACAAGAGGCATCTCATATTCACCACTTGGCAATAATTCTGCTAACGATGATGTGGAGTTTCTTAAGAGATAGAAACCTGCAAGTCCAGACAACACGTTGATGCGAGTTATTCCCAAAGAATGATCATGATACCAAAGAGTTGTTGGAGGTTGACTATTAGGATATTCATACACGGCAGAATTCGCATCTGTAGAAAAAACCGAGTTATATGCCGGACCATGTATTCCATCTGGAGTCCACCAAGCCTCCGGATGACCGTCAAAAGCCGATGATACTTCAGCACCATGTAGATGTGTAACGATTGGAACTGGACTTTGAACATTAGAGAATCCGGGTGGGAAAGATGGTGCCGTGACGGGTGGTGATGGAGACTCTAAACCTTTTGGATTGGCCCAATGTAGAGTTGGATCTATAGGAAAACTGTGCAATAGCGGATTCCCATCAGCATCTACTAGGTTATTTACCCATTTCACTTGTATTGGAACCCCTTGAATAGCTTCAAAAGTAGGACCGGGAGTATTTTGTATGTTACCTAAATGCTCTCCAGTTATCGCATCCAATGCTTGACCTTCATATCCCCAAACATTAGTTGATCCAAAACCGGTAGGGTTACCCATCGTATCACTGGTTGGAAGAATTTGCTGATTGAATTCAGTGGCACTCACAATATAATCTTGGCGAATAATTTTTCCATTATTATCAAAAAAGTTTTCTGGCACAAATACTGGAGGAGGACCATCAAGTTGGTTAATCCATTGAGGAATACTGTTTGGGTCTAAAAGATCTGGAAACTGAGAGAAAACAGGTGAGATGAAGGCGCTTGAATTCAATAAACATAATGAAAGAATCAGGAATATTAATGAATAAATCCTTTCCACATTAATTCCTCAAACAAAGCAATTTCGTTTTCTGGGTAATGTTAGACACGTAACCTAATAAACTAGAACATTTTTCTACTAAAAACTAGAATAACGTTCCATTCTGATTTTTATAAAGGCCCATCCAGAAATGAAGTAACATCGGACAACTTCGAGAGATTAAGTTTGCTTGAAAATCAGTGGTTTTATTCATGTAAGTTTTTTCATTTACTTAGTATTTTTTCTGGTGCTGTCGGAATTTGCTTGACTTTATATTGTGGAGTCACTCCATCCCTGTCTATCATATACCCTTTAACTTTTGATTCAATTAGTGTAACTACTGCAACAATCGTAGTTCTTAAAAAATGACCATTATGTAAACATGGGATTTTGTAAACATAGGATTTGGAATTAAAAATTAATCCTCACACTCATCTACTGATTCTGTATTATTATTGATAATTCATAACTCCTATAAGTATAATCGAATAATGGCATCTTCATCATAGAGGACAGTGTTAATCGATTGAATAGATCGAAGTTGCAGATATGCACTGAAATACTATGTAACTTGGCTTCTAAGGGCCCCATGAACTTGAGTAATTTAAGTGAAAGGGTTAATCTAAAAGAAACTCAACTGAAGCAATATCTAAAGCTACTCAATGATTCTGCCCTTGTTACTAACCAAAATTTTGGCAAGAACAAAATCTTTTTCATAGTAACAGATAGCGGAATAACAGTACTCAAAATGTTTAGACCACCAATTACCGAGGCAAACGAGACCCAGATAAACAAGTTTAAAGCGATGACAATTTCACTTTAAAGAACCAGATCACTATTAGGAGCGGAATAATGCCAAGAAACATAACAACCATCTAGTCGATAATATTTTCAAGGTTCGTTTTTTATTAATCCATCAATCTGAATATTTTTCTAGGTCCACACCTCTGTGTGTGCTTTGATATACGTGCGTTTGTATGCGGATTTCACACATGATATTACCTTAGACAAAGAACAGGAATAAAAACAGAAACAAAGAAAAAAATTCGTAGATACATGAATAAGAACCTGTTTAGATTTGGGATTAAATTATAGCTAACAATAAATGGTGAGAGCACCTGTTTCTTGATGCCTAATGAAAGTGGAGAATGATTTAGATAAGAAACATCTTTTATACTAAAGATAACGAAATATGTTTGGAGTGGGGACGTATGGTTTATTGTTCTAAATGTGGAACTAAAAATGAAGAGTCTACAGAGATTTGTGCAAAGTGCGGTGCTAAACTTAATGTGTCAAAAGCGAAAAGCTTGGAGAAAAGTATCGAAGAAGGGGCGGAAGAATTTGGGAAACGTGCAGAGGCGTGGGGAAAAAGTTTTGCGAAGCGTCCAGAGGAAGAATGCTTTGGTCTTCCACATGGAGGCACAATTATCGGACTCATTATCGGAATGATAATAATTGTTGTCGGGATTTCAACGCTGGCAGGAATTGATTTAGATTTAGGACCATTAATGATTCTTATCTTAGGTGTGTTGATCCTTGGTGGAGCATTATATAGTCTAACCCGTAAACGATAACGCTGATCTCATTATCTATCTATCCTACCTTTTTTCATTGAAATAGATTGTTTACATAAAACAGAAGAAAAATCTTCCTGGAATTAATATATCAGAAATGGTAATACCAACTTATATATCAAATCGTAATATTCAATATATTTGTAGGAAAACAAATTTAATACAAAGGAATGGTGAAATAAAGCATGAAAAATTACACACCAAATTTGACCCTTAAAGATTCTTTAGATTCTACAAACAAAACAACAGAAAGCTCTGAATTAGAAAGATTACCCAAGGCAATCCTGGCCAAAATCAAATTAATTGAAAAAGCATTCCGTTAATTAAGAACATTTTTCATTTGGATATTACCTTTAGGCGGGCATCTGATCCTTCAGGTCGTCATTAGCCAAAATGACTTCTGACCAAAATCATCCTGAGCAAGTTTTGAGTCTGCTTCTAGACATTGTATATGCTGGTTTTTTCTGCTACCTTGAATTATTCTGGAGGTCTCAAGTAGATGTGTAATTGTGCTTTTGAGAGTTTTATTTCAATTCCATTGTCTGTGCAACAAGCATCCCCTTTTCTTAATGCTGATATGGCTAAACTATTCCGAATTGGTGTTTTAGCCCCTAATATTTCATTGGCTGCTTCTTTTGTTAACTGAATTTCAAGATGAGTTATTTCCCAATTTTGAGAGTCAATATATGCATCTTTTACTTCTCCAATCTTTTGACCTTGGGCAAAAAGGTCTTCATCCATTAATTCACTAAATTTCATTTCTATTTTATCCCCAATTAACAATTTACGACAGATCTATTTTTAAATTCTTGTGTACATGCGGGTTTCTAACCAAAATAATATTTGTAATCTCTGTTCATTATTTCCTGATGTCATTGAAACCCCTTGAAAATTACTTATCAGAATATGGAGGAATTAATGACTGTACCTCAATGCTTTTTTACTGATTAGTAAAAGATTCTCACAAAAAAGGTTCTTTATCTGGGAAGTTGGATTCATGTAACTCCTTCACTTGTTTTTAGAGAGTAGGTGTTAAAGAGTTAGTTATTGGATTTAGGGGCAAAATTAAGCCCCTAAACCAGATACATTAGAAATAAATCCAAGTATTGACTGGAAAAGAAATGTTTACAAAAACTTTTTCTTTCAAGGTATCAAAGTAAATTTAACATCTGCATAATACTTACCATTTGTCATAATGAACTTTCTTTTCCATTGTTTTTCTTTTATCACTTCTTATTAGCTTTGATAGCACCTTATTTCTTAATCCTTCCACAGAAGGATATCCTATAGGAGTTAACGCAACAACCTTGATTTTTTCAGGAATATCCAGTATTTGTTTCACTTTTTCCTCATCGAAACCGCCGATCCAACAAGTCCCGAGACCAAGATCAGTTGCCGCTAATACCAAATGTTCCATGGAAATTGCCACATCTACAAGATAATAATCCATTCCGTTTCGAGAACCAGATTTCTTCGGATCACCACATGCAATAATAATTGCTTTTGCATGTTTCATCCAGGAGTTGACAAGTCCCCTCGACAGTTTTTTAATCTTCTCTTTATCTCTAACCAGAATATAGCTCCAACATTGCTTATTTGCCCAAGAGGGTGCTATCCTAGCGGATTCAAATATAGTAGTGAACTTTTCTTCTTCAACATCTTTATCAGAGTAACTACGTACGCTCCTTCTTGCTTCAATAACATCCATAAAATCCATAATCATCCACTCGATTAATTTTATGACATACGTCATGAAATTTATACTTTACTATTTTGTAGAATACTAAGCCTTTTCACTAAATAAAATAGAGTTTACTTTCACTCAACTACAGACAAAAACATTTAAGAAATAAAGTTTTTTGAGGTTCTTTCACTAAATAACTCATTTTAACCTAATAAATTAACCGTTTGTTTTACAGTTTTCAATGCGGGGGATGGGACCTCCACCCTAATTTACCAGTAAAATATAGTTACTTTGCAAAACTCCGCCTTTTTTCAAAGGTTAAATTTTAACCTTTTTTCCCCACATTATACACTTTATCAATTCTGCTATTTCTTTTATTTATAAAATCAATCACCCTTTCTTGATAAATTAAGTAATCATTTACACAATGAAAATTTGGAGCATTCATAAAATTATCGAATGGTAGATAGAACTTAATCTGTGCGTAATTTTCTGTCACTAAATCTTGTAATAAAAAGAAGTCAATATAGCCACGAAAATCCCTAAATAAACCAAAAAAGTTTTGGTATCGCAAGAACACATCGTGTAGTGGACTTGGTAACCCAAGATAAAATCGTCTGATGCACTCTAAGGTTAAATCAAATCTATCATCAATTTTGCCGTTACACCCACGTGCACCGTTGATAGTCTGTTTGTTGTTAATTTGATTATTAGGAAAAATGATATACGCTCCAATTGTGCTTCCAGCAGAAAAAACTCGGTTAACTGCTTCGGGGATTTGTCGAGTCAACCATTGTTTGCGTTTATGGTGTTTGTAGGAGTGAGTAATTGCATCGCTCCCCAAGAAGAATTGACCAAGTTCAGATTTATGATATAAATAAGCGCCGGCTTTGTCGTCTCGTAAATCAAACATTTTACCATTCGGCAATGATTTGCTCCAAAGAATTTTGTTATATTTTTTGAGAGTCGGGCTATATACATCGGGGTCTTTCCCATAAGAGTC
>JBHORG010000047.1:0-6376 GCA_042565955.1 Thermoproteota archaeon
GTATCAGGATTTTATTCAGAGTAAGATACATCTTGAAAAAAAGCTCAGTGTTATAGCCGACACTGCAAACGGAACATGTGGATTGGTTGCGCCCGCCCTTTTCGAAAGTATAGGATGTAACATCCTGACTATAAACAAGGAACCAGACGGCACTTTTCCAGCACACCTGCCAGTGCCAAAAGCTGAGACTCTGGGTGAATTAATGAAGGAAGTTGTGAGACACAAGGTAGATTTTGGGGTAGGATATGATGGTGATAGAGCGGTATTCATCGACGAGAAGGGAAATTTGATCCCTGGAGACTTAACATTACTGATTTTCGCTAAAGACATTCTCAAGAAACACCAGGGAGGAAAAATTGTTTACGAGTTAACTTGTTCCATGGCTATAGAAGAATATGTAAAGAAACTTGGTGGAATACCTATTGTTGAGAGGGTAGGTCATACATTTATAATGGACAAGATGATCAAAGAGAAAGCTTTGTTGGGAGGAGAAAAGAGTAGCCACTTCTATTTCGCCGACGTCTATGGGATGGATGACGGTGTGTTCGCTAGCATGAAACTAGCTGAAATCCTTTCAAAAAGTGATGAAAAACTTTCAGAAATTGTTGCGTCTCTGCCACATTATCCATCGATTTACGAAGAAAACTTCGAGTGTCCCGATAAACAGAAATTTGAAGTCATAAATAGAGTTAGGATCCAATTCAAAGAGTTGGGATTAAAAATCCTAGACATTGATGGAGTGAAACTAATAGAAAGGGATGGCTGGGTGATCTTACGAGCCTCCAATACTGAGCCCGTAATAAGAATCTCTGCTGAAGCTAGGACAGAAGAGAAACTAAATGAACTATATCGTTTTGCAGTAAAAGAGCTAAACAAAGCACTAGAGGGTGATTGATTGCAGACGATTATCCTTGCTGGAGGAGAAGGGAAAAGAGTGTTTCCCCTTGCGTTTAACCGACCTAAACCCATGTTCAAGTTATTAGGGAAACCGCTGATTCATCACGTCATAGACACGTTAAAAGGAGCAGGCCTTAAAGACTATGTGGTTGTGGTGGGTCATAGTGGTGACCAAATTAAGGATTATCTAAAAGATGGTAGTAAGCTTGGAGTCAACATCGAATATACAGTTCAGAAGCATTCCTTGGGGATGTCTGATGCTCTCAAAACGACAGAGAATTTGGCTGAAGACAACTTTTTTGTTGTCAACGCTGATGACGTTTTTGAAGCTTCACTAATTAAACAGATGCTAAGGCAATTCAAAAAAGGAGAAGCAGAAATAGTTCTTTCTTACAAACCAGTAAAAGAAACGTGGAAGTTTGGAATAATCCGCATAGATAATGAACACGTAACAGATTTTGTTGAAAAACCTCCGATAGGTATGGAACCCAGCAATCTTGCTGTGGTTGGTGTCTACATCTTAACTAAACAAATTTTTGAATACTACAAAAAAATTCCAGTCTCGGACCACCAATATGAGGATGCGATACTCCAGTTCATTAAAGACGAAAACGTTGTTGAAGCCGTGAATTATGATGGATTTTTTGGGGGTTATAAATATCCTTGGGACATCTTTACAATAAACAAGTACTTAATGGACAAAATAATAACGAAACAAACTATCAAGGATTGTATAAAAATTTCTGAACGAGCAACTGTTGAAGGCAACGTCTGGATAGAAGAGGGTGCAAAAGTGTATGAGGGCGCCATCATAAAAGGACCAAGCTACATAGGTGAGAACAGTGTTATTGGGAACAACTGTTTGGTTCGCGATTACGCTTCTTTAGGTAGCAACTGTGTTGTGGGTTTCTCAACGGAAATCAAACACTCACTCATAGGAGATGATTGCTGGTTCCACATGAACTATATTGGAGACTCCATAATCTCCAATAATTGTTTATTTGGTGCAGGTGCTAAAACCGCAAATTACCGCTTCGACGAAACCAACATCAAGGTACGGATAGGAAACAAACGGATGGATTCTCACACAAACAAGCTGGGTGCAATAATCGGAGATAATTGCAAAATAGGAATCAACGTTTGTCTTGAGCCTGGTGTAAAGATTGGCCCCCAGAGCATGGTTGGCCCTAGTGTTGATCTTCAGGATGATCTGGAACCAGAAAAAATGATAATTGTAAACAAAAACGGTTACCTCAAGAAAGTAAATAAGATAATCATATCACCAGAGAGCAAACAGCAATTAATGAAGAAACTAATAAGAACTACAAATAGGAAAACTTCCGATAAATCCAATATCTAGTAGTCCACTGTCTTTTACTCGGGAGTTATAAAATCCATCTTTTGAGAGGTATCGTATTTATTGCTCTTATCAGTTTTTGTTTGATCTTTTCATCGTTTATTATTACTTGTATTTTTTGGGTGTTTGGGTCGAAAAAAGGGTGTGTTTATGTTGGTTTTGTAGAAATAAATAAGTTCGTCTTTTTCTATTTACTGGCTAGGTGTTAAGATGTCAGTAGCAAAAAGAAACTTCTATGGAGAAATTGGTGCACTCCTTGAAAAGACAGTTATGGTGATCACCGTTAATGGGAAAAAATATACTGGAACATTATCAGGTATAAATCCAGATACACTAAGCCTCTCACTATCAGATGTAAAAGATGAACAAGGGATAACAATACATAAAATGTTCCTTAACGGCAGCATTCTCGGTCAAATATTTACCATCGAAAAACCCTTCGACCTTAAGGCATTATCCTCACGTCTCGAAAAAGTCTTTCCAACAATGGTAAAACTCTATGAAGATAAAGGCTTCATTTGGGTCATGGAAAAAATTAAAGTGACCGAAAAAGGTGTAGTTGAAGGCTCAGGACCTATAGCAGATCGCGTGAACCGAGTCTACGGTTTGTTCACTAAAGAAGCAGCAACTAAATAAACCAGCGGAAATCCGCTTCCCGACCTTTTTTTTCTACTGCAGAGTGAGATACAATTCCAAAAGACTTCAGTATTTCCCTTGTTTCTTCTGTAGCTTTACTCAAGTTCTCTAGGTTTATTTTCAGATTTAACATCTCATTGATAACTTTCAATACTCTACGTGTAGCAACTGGATCTGGATACAATCCAGTTGTTTCCGCTAAGAGACATAGCCCATTTATTTTATGTAACTTGCATAATCCAACAAGGAGCCCCGCCACTCCAAAAATATGTCCTTTCATGATTTTGGCACCTAGATCTAAAGCTTCTTGTAATGTTTCTTTGTCTGAGGCTGTGCAATAGAGATCAGGATTTGTGATTTTTTCTTTTGTTCGTAATCCGCCCACGGTCAGGATATATTTACATCCAAGATCTTCGGATATCTCTAGAATTTTTCCGCATAATTCATACTGTCCGATTGTAGTCAAGGCTTGTGTGTTTCCATAAAGAATAATAATGTCTCTTTTACCGTCTTTTCCTTTGGCGTAATAAAATTGGTTTGTCGGAAAATATGTCTTTCCATTACCTGTGGTCAAAGCAAGGTCTTGGAAGTAGGATGATTGAATCTGCGCGAACAGTTTTGCATTCAACTCTTTGATAAGTTGCAATGCTGTTATGTTTGCGACAAAACCGATTCCGGGTAATCCTTCAATCAACACGGGGTTATTTAAGACCGGCTTTTCATAATATTGAACCTTACAGACCATAACGTTAACCTTCAGCCAAACCAGCACAATTAAGAGACTGGTTTTAGATATAAGTGTGTCCTGGCGGTTTCGACATGTCCTTTGAGATACTAGATAGGGATTTGATGGCACGGATAGGCAGATTCGAAACAAAAAGTGGATTAATAGAGACACCACTGCTTTTCCCAGTAATTAATCCCAACATTAATTTGATACTTCCCAAAACTTTGGAGGAAAAGTTTGGCTGCAGAGCTCTCATAACCAACGCATACATAATAAACAAGAACTTTAAGGAAACTGCAAGCCAAAAAGGATTACATAGATTTTTGAATTTCAACGGGTCGATAATGACTGATTCGGGTGCTTATCAGCTTCTGATCTACAAAGGTATAGAAACATCACCAAGAGAAATTGTGCATTTTCAAGAGACTATAGACACAGATATTGCCACCATATTGGACATCCCAACAGGATGGGGAGTCTCTAAAGAATATGCACAATATACTGTAAAGGAAACCGTCAAACGCGCAAAATCATTAAAAGGAATGAAATCACGTGAAGATATAGCATGGGTTGGTCCAGTCCAGGGGGGACAATACTTTGATCTTATCGCCAGATCAGCAAAAGAAATGGGAAAACTGCCTTTTCAGATTCACGCCTTAGGCAGTCCAACCCCAGTTATGGAGCAATACAAATTTGACACACTTGTCGATATGATTGTAACGGCAAAAATGAATTTGCCACCAGATCGTCCTCTTCATCTTTTCGGCGCAGGTCACCCATTCATGTTCTCTTTGGCAGTAGCTCTTGGCTGTGACTTGTTTGATTCCGCTGCATATGCATTATTCGCCCGTGAAGGACGTTACTTAACAGAGTCAGGTACAGCAAGATTAGACAAAATGGAGTATTTTCCATGCTCTTGCCCAATATGCAATAAGAGAGAACCAGAAACTGTTAAAAAATTACCGAAAGATGAGAGGCAAAAGCTGCTTGCAGAACATAACCTCTATGTAAGTTTCTGTGAATTACGGCGAATAAAACAGGCTATAACAGAAGGTCGCCTTTGGGAACATATGGAAATGAGGGCACATGGGCACCCATCGCTTCTTCAAGCCCTGAAAAAAGTGGCCAAATATAGTGAATTCATAGAGAAGCAGAGTCCAATTATCAAAAGAAGTGGAGTCTTCTTCTTTTCTTCATTGGGATTAAGTCGTCCAGAAGTTGTCCGGTACGAACAAAGACTTCTTGAAAGGTACTCTCCACCATCAAAAGCCAAGATTCTTATTTTATTACCACAAACCAGAAAGAAACCCTACCATGCTTCGAGAGAACATGAAGCAATCATGAAACAACTACAACAGATTATTGGTGACAAAATTGATGTGTTACACTTTTGCACATTTGCGGCTCCATTTGGTATAGTGCCTATAGAGTTGGATGATGTTTATCCTATTTCACAAAATATGATTGCATCCCCTTTTGATGTTGAGACAATAAGGTATGTAGCGAAACAAGTTGCAAACTATATTAAGAAAACAGATTATGAACAAGTAATCCTGCTTCGTGACCCAGATGTTTGGAAAGGAAAGATTACAGCTGCCTGTAGGCGTACTTGTAAAAAGAATCAAATCCCATTCATAACACTACCAGAAAGAAATCCATGGGAAAAAAACACGGTAGATAAGCTTGCAGCTGTGATATCTGAAGCAATAATTGCGTCATAAAACAGGTTTAGGATTTCTTTCAGAAGTCCACAATACGTACTAAGCTAAATTATGTAAAAAAGTTACTGTTTAAATGGCAGCATTCAGTAGACTAGGTATTATTTCAGGCAGCATTAGAGTTATGGAGGATGAAAACGATACCAATGAAAATTAGATTTCTAGGAAGCGCAAGAGAAGTTGGGAGGGCAGGTATTGCAGTTAAATCTGAAAAGAATCAGCTGCTCCTCGACTATGGGGTTATGTTGGGTGATGAGCCTGGATTTCCTATGCATATTCCGCCTAACGAGATTGATGCCATAATTCTATCTCACAGCCACCTAGATCATTCAGGTGGTGTTCCGCTCTTTCATATTCAAGACAAGAAGCCCGTTTTCGGAACGCGACTAACATTTGATTTAGCTAAGCCATTAATCTCCGACTTTATACGTCTATCAGGGTACTACCTGTCATTTGAGTTTCTAGAACTGCAAACTATGATGAGAAACAGTATTCACCTTAATTTCAGAAAAAAACAGACTGTTGGAGATATGCAGTTTCAGCTCCTAAATTCTGGACATCTGCCTGGAGGCGCTCAGGCTTTGATTGAAACAGAAGGAAAACGAATCGTTTACACAGGCGATTATAATGCCACGAACACTCAACTTCTTTCAGGTGCAGATCAAGATTATGGGGACCTTGATGCAATAATAATTGAAAGCACATATGCCAGCGAGGTTCATCCCGAAAGAAAAGATATTGAGAAAGAATTCATGGAACATGTTAATGGAGTAGTAGAAAATGGAGGAACTGCCCTGATTCCAGCCTTCAGCGTAGGACGTTCGCAGGAAATAGCCTGTGTTTTAGCAGCTAACCATTTCGATCACCATGTTGCTATGGATGGAATGGCTCGTGAGGCCAACCGAATAATGATGAATCATTCATCATATATGCGGGATCCTAAATTGTTCATGAAAGCTCTTCGTTCTGCCGCTTGGGTAGACGGAATGAGGGATCGCAGAAAAATGGCTAAAAAACCTGGGGCAATCATCTCTCCAGCAG
>JBHORG010000048.1:0-6012 GCA_042565955.1 Thermoproteota archaeon
TGGTGGACAAGCTCCATCCAAGTTCGTGCTCTGTAGAAGTGGCGCTGATCTGAAGTAAGAACTAAATCTAACAACGAGCGGGCATCTGGTTTTGCCACACAAGAACTTTCCGCCTTTACATGCTACGCATTGACTGTTTCTTCGAGTCTCAGTTACTAAATGTTTTTCACTATTGTTCAGATCTTTGGTAAGGTTGTGATCATCTAGAATCTTCAGAACCCATGCATTATCTTCCAGAGATTGTTTTTGTTTCCTTGGCTGAGGTATAACCTTGCCGTTTCGTTTTCCTCCAGTTAGTTTTCTCATCTTTACTCCTCCGGAAGATCAATCATCAACTATGTTACCGAAGTTAGAAAGATTTTCTATTAATTCAAGAGCTTCTTTTTTTTGCTTTCAATGAAATTGAGCACCCGGTAGCACAATCATTAATGAAGATAGCCACAAGCAGAGATTAATTGAAGACACCTTATATTGTATTGTATCTTTCAAGTTGTAAATCTGTTAGGAGATATTCCAAAAGTCTTAAAACCAATTGATTATTGAAATTGGTGTTATGTCTAGTAGGACTCTGAAGCTAATAACTGTAGTAGCTGTTATCGTTGTTGTTTTCTCTGCTTTTAATGCCTATTTGATACTTGACAACATTCATAATCAAGAGCAAATTACTACACAAACTAAACGCATTAACGAACTCGAGACTTCTTTAGAGGAGTTCAGCTCCCAGAATGAGCAGCTTGAGAAACTACAAGTCGTTCTCGATGCACAGGAAGAACGGCTTGGGGAATTACAAATGGCCGTAAGCGATGTTGTTGTTCAGGATGAGCGGATTGATGCTCAAGAAGAACAGATTCGTGAATTACAGGTAACGGTAAATCAAATTAAAGAGGACTTTGCTAAAGCTACATCATCTATGTCAACAATATCAGATCAAATAAACTCCCTCAATCAAAGCACATATGCAAGCTTATCTGATCTAACAACTAAAGTTGAATCAATCGAAGACCTTATATCGGATATTTCGGGTCTGGAAGAACTTGTTGATCAGTTAATTAGACAGACACCTACTGATGTTTACGAGGTTTCATTCAAGTCGGTAGTGGTAATAAGAACACCCGTAGGACAAGGTTCAGGATTCTTGTTCGATACTTCAAATATTATAGTTACTAATTATCATGTAGTTGAAGATGAAACGGACATCGAAATTGAATTTTTCGACAGAACAAGAACACAGGCAACGGTAATAGGCTCAGATGCCTATTCCGACATCACTGTTTTAGCGGTATCTTCGGCTCCCCTTGAATCTCAACCCATGAGTTTAAGTGACCAACCAATTGGTATCGGACAGCAGGTAGTGGCGATAGGTAATCCTCTTGGACTTACAGAGAGCCTTTCTGTCGGTTACATAAGTCAGGTCAATAGGAATCTTGATCTTTATCCCATAATTGTACCAGTATTACAGTTAGACTTGACTATTGCCCCTGGAAGTTCTGGTGGACCATTACTTGATCTTCATGGAAATATTGTTGGAATAACAAATGCGGGAACAGAAGTGGGCTTCAACTTTGCAGTTCCCCTCGAAATATTGAAGCGGGTGATTCCAGCACTAATCGAAGAAGGGGAGTATTTTCATCCTCTAATAGGGGTTAATCTTTTAGTGTTGAGTCCAGAAGTTGTAACTTCATTGAACATTATTAATGTTGACAATTACCAGACTGGACTATTAATTCTGGAAGTTGTTACGGACTCTCCAGCTGAGCAGGTTGGATTAAGACCTGCAATAAATGGATCTCAAGGGTTAACTGCCATGGATATTATCCTTTCCATCGATGGAAATCCCACATTAATTGCAGAAGACTTAACCGCATATATGGAGATAGAAGTTTCGCCAGGTCAAACAGTTTCTTTGACTCTATGGAGGTCCGGGATTACTGAGTCAGTTTCTATTATTTCAACAGAGAGACCATCCTACATAGGATAGTTATTTTTTCCATGTTAGATTTGATTTGGATTTTTTTTCGAAAAATAGATCTTTCTAGTTTTTAGTTTCAATCTGTAATACTGGAAAGGAAACATTAATTTCCTGAGGCTAAAACTATAAGTTCCCTGACGAATAGCATTAAGCGGTTGATATGGTATGAGCAAACTGCAAGTGCCCATTATTATTGTAAACTATAAGACCTATTCTGAAGCAACTGGAAAGAAAGCTGTAAATCTTTCTAAAATTGCGGAAGCTGTAAGCATGGAAACGGGAGTTAACATTTGTGTAGCTCCTCAATTGGCAGACCTAAAATCCGTTTGTTATGCCGTTTCAATTCCAGTGTTTGCACAGCACATTGATCCCATATATCCAGGTAGTTCCACAGGGCATATTCTTCTTGAATCTGTGAAAGAGGCTGGAGCAATTGGAACCTTAATTAACCATTCAGAACGGCGACTAAAATTGTCGGCCATTGAAGCCATTGTTACAAGAACGCGTGAATCTGGTTTAGTCTCTGTTGTGTGCACTAACAATGCTCCAGTTAGCGAGGCTGCAGCTGCACTTAAGCCTGACATAGTCTCTTTGGAGCCCCCTGAGTTGATAGGAACCGGAATCCCAGTTTCCAAGTCTAAGCCTGAGATTGTCACTGAAACGGTTGCCCTTGTTAAACATGTAAACCCAAGCGTAATAACTCTATGTGGTGCAGGAATAACTAAAGGCGTGGATGTAACTGCAGCATTGAAGCTTGGAACTAAAGGAGTTTTGGTTGCTAGCGGAATAGTGAAATCTAAAGACCCCCGTAAAGTGATAATGGAATTTGCAGAAGCCATAAATGAATCGATGATTGATTCATAAAAACTATGAATAACAGCGTATTGGTCAATATCTTTGGGGAGACACCTTATTATTGCTCTAGCTTTTGTGATTTAGTCGTGATTAACAAATGAAAGTTGAACTTAGATGTATTTCATGCATTCTAAATCGTGGGTACCTGCAAATCCAAGAAGCCACAGACGACAAGGAACTTCAATTCAAGACCTTGTCGGCTATCCTTTGTTTCTTGGTTAAGGATTTCAAGCCAACCGCTAATCCCGCATATTTAGGAACAAAAAGAGATCGTTTGATACGATTAATAACCGGTAATCCTGATCCGTATAAACAAAAGAAACAACTTAGTAATCAAAAGGCTCTAGAAGTTCTGCCACTAGCACAAAGTATAGTTTTGAAGGAAACTTCGTTAGAGTTACGTTTTAGGAAAGCTTGCCTCTCTGCCATTGTTGGCAACATTATGGAATTTGATCTTCCCGACAATCCATTCAAGTTTGTTAACCTTGAGACTTTAATTCAAGAGGCAGAAAGTGAATTAGCTATAGATGAAATTTCCCAAATTTTTAATAAAGTAAAAAATGCAAAAAGTGTCCTCTACTTAACAGACAATGCTGGAGAAATAGCTCTAGACATGCTACTTATTCAAGAAATAAGAAATCTGGGAGCCCATGTTATAGTAGCCGTTAAATCTGGTCCAATACTCAATGATGCCACATTGGAAGATGCAAAAATTGTTGGATTAGACAAAGTGACAGATGAAGTTATGTCTACTGGCTCGGACTCTGTTGGTTTATTTCCCGAAGAATGCTCAGAAAAATTCTTGAAGCTTTACCATTCAGTGGATTTTGTGGTAGCAAAAGGTATGGGTCACGCTGAAACTCTCACTGAACTTGATCTTCCAGTTCCACATGCATTGCTATTACGTAGTAAATGCACTACAGTTGCTAATCACTTTAATGTGGATACAGGAAAAAACATAGCTAAGCTATTGCTTTAATTCTAACGAGGATGTCACCAACTTGGGTTTACCAAAAATAGATCTTGGGCGAAGCGCTCTGTCTAACGTTGACGAGGCTCTACGTAAAGAATGGCTTGTAACTAATGGGTTAGGAGGATACGCTTCATCAACGGTTTTAGGAATAAACACAAGAAAGTATCATGGTTTACTTATTGCAGCCTTTAATCCACCCGTGAACCGTTGGGTCCTACTAACAAAACTTGACGAAAACCTGCAAATCGGAAACAAAAACTATGATCTCAACGCAAATGAGTTCCGAGACGTAATACATCCTAAAGGTTACCAGTTTCTCTCAGGTTTTTCTGTCACCCCTCTTCCTACATTTAGGTATGAGGTTCATGGTGTTAGCCTCAAGAAAACAATCTTCATGCCCTATATGACGAACGCGACAGCAGTAATCTATGAAGTAAGTAACCCTTTGGAAGAAAAGGTCTCTGTTTATTTATCTCCGATTGTTAATTCGAGGCATTTCTACAATACAACAAATAGAAGCGATTTGAATTGGAAATTTATTCAGGAACACAAAAAAAATGTTGTGATAGTCGAGCCTTCAGATTCGCTTTCATCTTTGATTTTATCGTCAGGCATTAACTGCTCTTTTGTTGATGAAAGTTGGTGGATCGAAAAACTCTTTTTCAGGGTTGATGACTCCCGAAGCGAAAGCAGTATCGACGACAATTTTAGACCTGGATTCTTCAAGTTTTCTATAAAACCCAAAGAGAACAAAAGATTTTATGTTCTTGCGGTGGCGGGAAAAAATAGAACAGAAGCCCAAAGACTCTTTTCATCTTTTGGTAACAAAATGGCTGACATTGAACTATTATATCACAAAGAGTTGGACCGACGAAAAAGTTTGTTGAATCAGTTTCGCAAACACAACACTGGCTTGGTACTTGAAGACTTTTTAAAATGGCTTATCCAAGCGGCGGATTCATTCATTGTGTCAAGAGTTTCAACTGGAAATAAGTCTGTCATAGCAGGCTATAGTTGGTTTGACGATTGGGGCCGAGACTCGTTGATCTCCTTACCTGGATTGACACTTGTTACCGGAAGGTTTGAGGATGCAAAAGAAATTCTGTTAACTTTTGCTCACCATTGTAATAATGGTATCATTCCAAATCGTTTCTCAGACAAGGCAGGAGACATCCCCCTATACAACACTGTAGACGCTACTTTATGGTTCTTTAATGCGATCCTTCAATACCTCAAATATACATGTGATTTTGATTTTGTTCAAAAAAACCTATGGAATACCTTGAATACGATTATTGAACATCATATCCAAGGAACAATTTTTGGTATTCATATGGACGAAGATGGTTTGTTAGTTCATGGTCCACAACTCACCTGGATGGACGCAACTACGATTGATCGCTTTGTTACACCCAGAAACGGGAAGGCAGTTGAAATTCAAGCCCTATGGTATAACGCCCTGAAAATCATGCAATTACTAACAACACGATTCAATCAAGCAGACAAGACAGAAATGTTTTCTAATATGGCTACGAAAGCTAAAGAAAGTTTCATAGATAAGTTTTGGGACCCTGATAATGGATATCTTTTTGATGTATTGAACAATAATGGCACCAACTCAATGTTACGTCCTAATCAGTTGATTGCAGCTTCGTTGGACTTCTCGACACTTAACAAAGAAAAAAGAAAAAGAGTTGTTAATGCTGTTTGGAGACCTTTATGGGGAGGATATGGATTAAAAACACTTCCTAAAACTGATCCAAGTTACATAGGAAAATATCTTGGAGACTGGGGACATCGCGATAGTGCATATCATAATGGGACTGTTTGGGCGTGGCTTTTAGGGCCTTTCGCAACTGCATTCTTAAAGTCAAAAAATTATGAAGAATCTTGGAGAAAATTTGCCTTCAAGAACTTTTTGCAGCCCCTTTTTCAAGACCAATTACTTCAAGCCGGATTGGGAACTTTCAGTGAAATTTTTGATGGTGATGCACCTCATTTTCCCCGAGGCTGTATTGCTCAAGCTTGGAGCGTAGCTGAGCCTTTGCGGGCATACGTTGAAGATGTAGCTTTTGTTAGACCTTCCCATGAAAAAGAAGTTATGGAAATTCTTGATTATCGGTAGATAAGAAATTACTAATAATTGGAGAAATCTCCAATATTCTCCCACAACTCCCATTTTTTGTATTAAATATTATTCCAATAAGATGATTAC